>JALCRQ010000006.1 GCA_022652655.1 Oscillibacter sp.
AATGGCTCCGGGCGGCAGGCAAGAGCCAAAACGCGCAATCCGGCAAAAAAGCCGGAGCTTTTCGGCTGTAAAGGCTCTCCGGGCCAAAAAAGAGGAGCGAAGCCCGCGGGCTCCGCTCCTCTTTGCATGCTTTGTGTCTGCCGGCCTAGCCCAGATAGTTCATGGGGTTTTTGGCCACGCCGTTGTAGTAAACGCCGAAATGGCAGTGGTTGCCGGTGGAATTGCCGGTAGAGCCCATTTTTGCCACCTGCTGGCCGCGGTAGACATGCTGGCCCACCGATACCAGAATCTTGCTGTTGTGGCCGTAATACGTCTCATAGCCGTTGCCGTGGCTGATGCGCACCAGATAGCCGTAGCCGCTCATCCATCCGGCGTAGGTGACGGTGCCGCCGTCGGCGGCATAGATGGCCGTGCCGCGCCGGTTGGCAATATCAATGCCCTCGTGGTATTTGGAGGCATAGCTGTACGAGAGGTTCCGGTAGCCGAACCGGGAGGTGACGTGTCCGGAGCAGGGCCAGCGGAACGAACCGGTAGCCGTCCAGGTGGGCCGGGTCTTGGTGCCCCGGGCCTGGGTCTCCGTCACCGGATCAACCAGCGTCACATAGGACAGCACGGTGCGCTTCGTCTCCTCGCCGTTGACATAGGTGGCGTTGGCCACCACGTCCGCCGCGCCGTCTTTTCCGGCGGAAATCACCTTGGTGTCGCCCTTGTAGAGATACCCGCTGTCCACGTATTCGATGTCATAGGGCACATCCTCCACGTAGCGCTCCCGCTCCGTCACCGTCAAAGTCAGGTAGGGTACGGCGGCTGACAGCGTCAGCACCTCGCCCACGTTGACCCGGTCGATGTTGTAGCCGGGGTTCATGGCCAGCAGCTCCGCGGAGGTCATGTCGTGATCCTCCGCGATCTCCGACCAGGTATCGCCCTTGCCCACAGTATAGGTGGCCTCTTCGGTCTTGGTGCTGTACAGCATCTGGGCCAGATAGCCCAGGTTCATAATCTTGTCGGAGGGCACGTATTCCGCCTTGATCTCCACCTGCTCCTGAAAATCGCAGGAGATGGTATTCGCGTCGGTGACGCCCGCCTTGAGCTGCTTTAAAAGCTCATCCAGCGCGCCCTGGTACGGCGTGGCGCCCACCAGCTCGCCGTCCACATACAGCGCGTATCCGTACGTCACCAGGCCGATGTCCCCGGAGAGCTCCTCCTCGAACGTGTTTCCGTCCACCACGTCCTTGCGGGGCATCAGTCCGGAATCATACCGGATCAGGTCGGAGTCAAGGGTATAGCTGCTGCCCAGCGTCTGCCTCGTCACGTTTTCCAGCTTCCGGCAGGCGTTTCTGGCGGCCAGCTCCGAGCTGACCTTGGCGACCACGCTGCCCTTATAGGTGACGGTGGTTCCCACGGTATAAAAGGAGGAAAGCAGCGCGATGACCGCAATGGCGCCCGCGGCGGCCAAAAAGCCCGCCGGATGGCCGCGTTTCCGCTCAAACCAGGCCCGAATGTGGCCGAAACGGCTGATGGCCTGCCTGCGGCGGCCCCAGGTTTTCTCCCGAACCCGGCCGCCCAGCATGGGCAGCATGCCCCACGCAAAGAGCAGCAGCTGCGCCGGCAGACGGTCAGACTCCGGAAAACGCTGGTTCTTCTGCTCGTGCCGGAGGCGGTGCAGATGCGCCCGGGCGCGGCGCAGTTCCCGCCCGGCGGCGCGCCACAGCTCCGCCGCGCTGCCGGGTCTGCTCCACGTCCGGCGGCCGCTGGCGGCTTCGGGCGCCGGCTCCCCCGCCGCAGCGGAAAGTGCCGTTTTCCCAGCTCCCTGCCCGGCCTGGGCCCAGCGGAGTTTTGTCCTGCGATGCAGCAGGCGCGCCTCGGTCTCCCATCTCTCCAGCTGCTGCACCGGCGTCCGCCGGCCGGGCCGGAGAGCGGTATCATTTCCCTCCTGATTCCCTCTTTTCAGTGTGTCGTCCATACACGGCTCCTTTGAAGTGAGATCAGATTGTTATGCCTTTGTAACTTTTTGTTACCGATTTACCATGATACAATGTTTTTATGACCGCGTCAAGGTTTTTTCTGTCGATTTTGCGTCTCGTGCACATTTGTCCTCTCAAAAAGGCTAAATTTGGAACAATATTGGCAAAAATGCTCCGTTTTTGCAATTTCTGTTGAATTTTCTGCCTGGGGGTGTATACTTTTAAAGCAGTAACCCTATAAATTATCGGAGGAATGGCTATGTTTAATTTTCTCATCAACAAACTGAAAGCGCATCCCCGTAAGATCGTATTTACCGAGGGCGCTGATCCCCGGATTCTGGAGGCGTCGGCGCTGCTGCTGTCCGGCAATTTCCTGACCCCGGTACTGGTGGGCAATCCGGAGCAGATCCGCGGCATCGCCGAGAAAACCGGCTTCAACATTCGCGGCGCGGAGATTATCGACCCAGATACCTTCCCCGAGATGGAGAAGATGGTGCAGACGCTGGTGGAGCTGCGCCGGGGCAAGATGACGGAGGAGGACTGCCGCAAAAATCTCAAACGCGGCAATTACTTCGGCACCATGCTGGTCAAGATGGGCTATGCGGACGCCCTTCTGGGCGGCGCCACCTACTCCACCGCCGACACTGTGCGTCCGGCGCTGCAGATCGTCAAGACGAAGCCCGGCAGCAAAATCGTGTCCTCCGTCTTTATCCTGGTACGCCCCTCCGCCACCGGCGACGCCGAGGTTCTGGCCATGGCGGACTGCGCCATCAACATCAAGCCCAGCGAGGATGATCTGGTGGAAATTGCGCTGCAGACGGCCGAGACCGCCAAAATCTTCGGCATCGACCCGAAGATCGCGTTTTTGAGCTACTCCACCTTCGGCTCCGGCAAGGGCGAGGATGTGGACAAAATGCGCAACGCCTGCGCCAAGGCCAAGGCCGCCGCGCCGGATCTGTCCATTGACGGCGAGATGCAGTTCGACACCGCCGTCTCTCCCAAGGTGGCGCAGACCAAGTGCGCCCAGTCCACGGTGGCAGGGCACGCCAACACCTTCATCTTCCCGGACATCAACGCCGGCAACATCGGCTACAAGATCGCCCAGCGGCTGGGCGGCTTTGACGCGTACGGCCCCATTCTCCAAGGCCTGAACGCGCCCATCAACGACCTCAGCCGGGGCTGCAACGCGCAGGAGGTCTACTCCATGGCCATCATCACCGCGGGCCTGCTGAACGACTGAGCGCCCCCTCCATCATACATAAAAACGGGCCCGGACGGTTCCTTCCGTCCGGGCCCGTTTTCTGTCCGAAAAAAATCAGCGGCGCTTCAGCGGGGGCTGCGCCTCTCAGCGCACCAGCAGCTGCGCCAGCGCCACGGCCGCAATGCACGCCGCCGCGCTGACCAGGGCGTAGAGCGCGGCCAGGTCGGGCTTTCCCGCCTGAATCAGGCCCTGTGCCTCCAGAGAAAAGGTGGAGAACGTGGTAAATCCCCCGCACACGCCGGTCTTGAGGAACAGCAGCAGCCGGGGATCCGTCTCCGGACGGCGGGCGGCGCAGGCGGCGATGAGTCCGATGGCAAACGCGCCCAGCAGGTTGATGAGCAGCGTGGAGAGCGGGAAGCCGTTTTGCGGGTGCAGGGGCAAAAACCCCATCAGATACCGGCCGGCAGCGCCCAGCATACCGCCCAGTCCCACGAACACACAGTTTACAAACATTTGAATCCTCCGCATCTTTTTATTTTTGCAAAAAAAGCCGGCGGCTCTGCCGGAACGGCAGAAGTCGTCAGCTAAAAAGCGGTTTTGGCACAGCCGTGGGAGAACTTCATTCCCACCCGGTATTCAAGCCCCCCCGGGCGCACCCGCGCCCCAGGGCCGTCCCCCCCCGGAGACGCGGCCGCGCAGTTCTTGCAGCGCAGCTAAAAAAACGCAGAAAGCCCTCTGGCGGCTGTCAGCCCACCAGCGCAAAATCCGTAAAGACCCAGTGCCCGTCCACCAGCTCGTAGGGGAAGGAGAAGCATGTCACGCCGGTGACCGTCTGAAGATCCTCCCCCAGGTCCTCCACGGAGACGTTTACCTGATAGGCGGTGTCGCCGAGCTTTTCCACCGTTCTGGTCTCCCTGCCCCTGGTGGCGTTCTCTCTCCCGCCCACGGGCCGGGCATAAAGCGCGCCGTCCACGTCGATATAGAGCGGCGGCTGCACGGGACTGTCCAAAAGCCGCGTCACCACCGGTTCGGAAAAAAGCTCAGAAAGGCAGTCCCGCAGCTCATCCAGCGTAGCGACGCCGGGATAGTCCACCCGCTGATAGAGCGTTCCGTCCACCTTGACGCCGCTACCGGAGCAGGGCATGGCGGCCGTTTCAAACCAGCCGTAAGCCTTCACTGCCCGGTCATAGGTCAGGAGGATCTCCTCCTCTGTCAGAGGCTTGCAGTCGTTTACGGTGCTCTTTGCCTCCATAATGCCGGTTCGCCCGCTCTCCGCGGGCGCGGAAACCACCGCCTCCGCCGGCGAGGACGCAGCCGTGTCATAGGCCGCTTTTCTCTGGCCGCAGGCGCTCAAAAACAGCATCGCCGCCAAAAGCAGGACGGCGAACAGCCTTCTTTCCATCTGTTCTCCCCCTCTATCCGAAACGTCTCCTCTCCGTTTTTCCGCCGCAGGTGAGGGCTCTTTGTTCTCTCTAACTTTAAAATATCATATTCCTTCATCAAAATCCACAAAAATCTGCAAAAAAGTGGATTTTTTGTAGAAAAATCCGCCGGCTTTCGCCGACGGGTCTCCTCTATACCCGGGTTTTTGCCGCCCGGGCGTATTCTCGGCGCCAAAGCGCCGTTATCTTCGGTGCGGGCCGCTTCCGCGGCCTGTGGATTTTCCTCCAGAAAAACAAAAAACCCACGCTAACCCGATAGCGTGGTCTTGTCTTTCCGCTTACCGATCACTGGGAACCAGAACGCATCCGCCGTAAATCAGGTCGTCCAGATCGCAAGCTGTGAACTTGTAGGTCATATTACGCTATCCCTCCTCTCATTTTCTTTTATCTTGCTTATTATAGTGAAATTTTTTTAAAAATGCAACGCGGTTTTTGCACAATAATTGCAGTTTCTGTATATCTTTTTTGTGCATATTTTTTCTTTGGCCCTCAGGACTGTTTGAGAGAGGGTTTTAGGGATTTTTTCGGGTATCTTTCCAGATTTTTTATTGTTTTTTCCTTTCTTTGTGCAAAATTTCACTCGTCAGGCCGCCGCTTCCTGTGATACAATAACCGCAAAGCGGCTTTGGTATCCGGGCAGCAAAACGCCCCTGCCCTTTCGCGTTTCGGCGCGGCCCGCAGCAAAACCCGCAGCCGCGGGTAAGGGAGGCGGAAGACAACATGACGACCGGCGGCAAACGGCACAGATTCCGCGGGGCGGGCGCGGTGCTCACCGCCCTCCTGCTTTTGACGGCCGGCGCTCTTTTTTGGAGCAACTGCGTTTTACAGGTGGAATCGTTCTCCTTTTCCTCCCCCCGCCTGCCGGACGATTTTGACGGCTACCGGCTGGCAGTGCTCTCCGATCTCCACGGGGCATCCTTTGGGAAGGACAACCGGCGGCTTCTCCGGGCCGTGACCGCGCAGAAGCCCGACGCCATTGCCGCGGCGGGCGATCTGGTGGACCGGTTCCGGGGCGTGGACTGGGAGGAGCTGAAAACCCTGGCGGACGGCCTTTCGGCCATCGCGCCGGTCTACTATGTCACAGGCAACCACGAATGGGCCACCGGCGACGCGGCGAAGATCAAGGCGCTTTTGACCGCCGCCGGATGGACGGTTCTGTCCAACGAGTCCGCCGCGGTGCGGCGGGGCGGCGGGGAACTGGTGCTGGCCGGGATCGACGATCCCAACGGCTACGCCGATCAAAAGACGCCGGAGACGGTGGCCGCCGAGGTGCACGCCCGATACGGCAACCCCTTCTGGATTCTGCTGGCCCACCGCAACGACCGGTTTGAAACCCGTTACAGCCTGCTGGGCGCGGATCTCACTGTTTCCGGCCACGGCCACGGCGGCATGATCCGCCTGCCGGGCACCGACGGGCTCATCGGAACCCGGCGCGACTGGTTTCCCTCCTACACCGCCGGATTTTACCGGGCCAACGGGCACACGGTGTTCGTCTCCCGGGGACTGGGAAATTCCGGCCCCTCCTTCCGCCTTTTCAACCGCCCGCAGGTGGCGGTTCTGACACTGAAAAAAGGATAGCCCCGCCTGCCGCCGCGGCGGACGCGGGCGCGCAAGCTGGTTATGAAGAATTTCCCGGCCGGACAATTTGATATTGCGGTGATCGGCGCCGGCCACGCCGGGATCGAGGCGGCCCTGGCCGCCGCCCGGCTGGGCATGCGCACCATCATCTTTACCATCAACCTGGACGCGGTGGGCAACATGCCCTGCAATCCCGCCATCGGCGGCACCGGAAAGGGCCATCTGGTGCGGGAGCTGGATGCTCTGGGCGGAGAGATGGCCCGGGCCGCGGACGAATGCTGCATCCAGTACCGACTTTTGAACCGGGGCAAGGGCCCCGCCGTCTGGTCTCTGCGGGCTCAGGCGGACCGGCGGCGCTACCAGGACCGCATGAAGCGCGTCCTGGAAAACCAGCCCGGGCTCAGCGTCCGCCAGGGCGAGGTCACGGAGCTTCTTCCGGAGGACGGCGGTTTCCGGGCGGTGCTCTCCACTGGGGCGGTCTTTGCCGCCCGGGCGGTAATTCTGGCCACCGGCACCTATCTCTCCGGCCGCACCATTGTGGGGCCGTACACCCAGGCCTCCGGCCCCGACGGGCTTCACGCGGCCGCCGCCCTTACCGATTCCCTTTTGAAGCTGGGCCTGCCCCTGCGGCGGTTTAAAACCGGCACGCCGCCCCGGGTGGCCGCGGGCAGCGTGGATTTCTCCGAGATGGAGCTGCAGCGGGGCGACGAAACGCCCCTGCCCTTTTCCTTTTCCACGGCGGCGCCGCCGGAAAACCGGGCCGTGTGCCACCTGACCTGGACCACGGAGGAAACGAAGCGCATCGTCCTGCGCAATCTGGACCGCTCCCCCCTGTACTCCGGCGAAATCACCGGCGTGGGGCCCCGGTACTGCCCCTCCTTTGAAACCAAGGTGGTGCGCTTTCCCGACAAGGAGCGCCATCAGATTTTTGTGGAGCCCATGGGGCTGGACTCCGGCGAGCTCTATATCCAGGGTCTTTCCTCCTCCATGCCGGAGGACGTGCAGCTGGAGATGCTCCACAGTATTCCCGGCCTGCGCCGGGCGGAGATGACCCGTCCGGCCTATGCCATCGAATACGAGTGCATTGATCCGCTGGCCCTGCGCCCCACGCTGGAGGTCAAGGCCGTCCCCGGCCTGTACGGGGCCGGGCAGTTTAACGGTTCCTCCGGCTATGAGGAGGCCGCTGTCCAAGGCTTCGCGGCGGGCGTCAACGCCGTGCGGAAGCTCCGGGGGCAGAGCGAATGGATCCTTCGGCGCAGCGAGAGCTATATCGGCACGCTGATCGACGATCTCGTGACCAAGGGCACAAACGAGCCCTACCGGATGATGACCTCCCGGAGCGAGTACCGGCTTTTGCTGCGGGAGGACAACGCCGACCGGCGGCTGACCCGCCGGGGCTATGAGCTGGGCTTGGTGGATGAAGCGCGGCTCCGGGCGGTGGAGGAAAAGTACGCCGCCGTGGAGCGGGAGACACAGCGATTGGGCCGCACCGGCGTGGCCCCGTCGGCGGAGCTGACCGCCTTCCTGGCGCAAAAGGGCTCGGCCGACGTTCCCGACGGCTGCCTTCTGGCCGACCTTCTGCGGCGGCCGGAGCTGGGCTACCGGGAGCTGACACCCTTCGATCCGGAGCGTCCGCCTCTCTCCCCCGACGCCGCGGAGGAGGTGGAGCTGGCCATCAAGTACGAGGGGTACATCCGCCGGCAGCTCCGCCAGGTGGCGGAGTTCGACCGGATGGAGCTGCGCCCCCTCCCCCCGACGCTGGACTACGGGGCCGTGGCCGGACTGCGGCTGGAGGCCCGGGAAAAGCTGGGGGCGGTTCGCCCCGCCAATCTGGGACAGGCCTCCCGCATCTCCGGCGTGTCGCCGGCGGATCTGACGGCGCTGCTGGTCTATCTCGCCAAATGATCCTGCAAAGGGCCCGGTTTTCAAAAGGGCGCGATTTTGCCCCGGTGGATTTTTTCCGGACGGAATGTCCGGCGCACAAGGTATCGGCTGTCATTATTACACTCCCAAAAAGGAAGGTTTGAATATGATTATTGACCTGACCCACACCATTAAACCCGACATGCCCATGTATCCCGGTTCCCCGGCCCCGGTGATGACCACCACCGCCACCCTGCTGCGCAACGGCTATCACGAGACGCTTATGCAGCTGTCCTCTCACGCCGGCACCCATATGGACGCGCCCTCCCATCTGCTGCAAAACGGCTTCTCCCTGGACGTGGTGCCCGTTTCGCAGTTCTACGGCCGGGCCGCCGTGCTGGATGTGTCCGAGCTGGGAGAGGGCGGCGTCATCACCGAGAAGTTCCTCCGTGCCCGCAACGAGGATCTCCTCTCCGCCGACTTTGTACTGTTCTACACCGGCTGGGAGAAAAAATGGGACAGCCCAGACTACTTCGGGAAGTTCCCCGTGCCGGACACGGACGCGGCCCGGTATCTGGTCTCCTGCGGTCTGAAGGGCATCGGCACGGACGCCCTGTCCGTGGATCCTCTGGACAGCCGGGACCTGCCCGTCCACCGGGTCTTGCTGGGCGGCGGCCTGGTGATTGTGGAGTGCCTGTGCCTGCGGAAGATCATCGGCCGGGAGGACGTCATGTTCTTCTCCCTGCCCCTGAAGTTCGGCGAGGCCGACGGCGCGCCGGTTCGGGCGGTGGCGGAGTTCCGGGACTTCACCGAGCCCGACGGGGACGAGGGGGAAGCCGAATGAGAAAGTTCCTGGCCATCCTGGTGTGCAAGCTGGGCCGCTGGGTGGGCCGTCTCATCGGGAAGGGCAGCTCCATGCCCGGTCAGGCCGCGCTGAAGATCTGCCCCGACATCCTCAGCCGGGTGACGCTCCCCGCCCACATCATCGCTGTCACCGGCTCCAACGGCAAGACCTCCACCGTGGAGATGATCGCCGCCATCCTCCGGGCCAACGACAAAACCGTGGTTTACAACGAGGAGGGCTCCAACCAGATCGAAGGCGTGGCGACCATGGTTCTCACCCACTCGAATTTTTCCGGAACCGTTAAGGCCGACGTGCTGCTCATCGAATCCGACGAGCGCTATGCCGCCCACAGCTTCCGGTACTTCCACCCCACGGAGTTCGTCATCACCAATCTCTACCGGGATCAGCTCACCCGCAACGGCCATCCCGAGTGGGTATACAACGCCCTGAAGCCCGCCATCTATCCGGAGACGCTGCTGGTGCTCAACGCGGACGACCCGCTGTCCTCCTGCTTCGCCATCGGCCACGAGAAGGTCAAATGGTTCGGCATGGACGAGATTCCCGGGGACACTCACGCCCCCTCCGGGGCGTACCGCGACGGGGCCTACTGCCCCGTGTGCAAGGCCCCCATGGAGTACGACTATTTCCACTACAACCACATCGGCGCCTACCGCTGCACCGGCTGCGGCCATCAAAAGCCCAAAACCGACTACACCGCCACCGACGTGGATCTGGACAGCGGCCGGCTGACCATCGACGGGGACGTCTCCGTCCAGCTGGCTTTCCGCAGCATCTACAATGTCTACAACATTCTGGCGGCCTATGCCGCCTGCCGGGAGTGCGGCGTGGAGAGCGCCGCCATCGCCGGCGTCATCAACAACTATATCCTCAAAAACGGGAGAATGCAGCGCTTTACCCTGGGGGCGCACCGCGGCACGCTCCTGACCTCCAAGCACGAAAATTCCATCGCCTACGACACCAACCTGCGGTATATCGCCTCCTCCCAGGCCCCCTGCGCGGTGCTGGTGGTGGTGGACGCCATTTCGCGGAAATACTTTACCAGCGAAACCAGCTGGCTCTGGGACATTGATTTTGACCGGCTGAACTTCCCCCACGTCCGGGAAATTTTCCTGGCCGGACGGTACGCCAACGATCTGGCGGTGCGCTTCAGCTTCACCGGGATCCCCGGTGAGAAGTGGAAGAGCCGCATTTTCCCGGACATTCGGGAGGCCTGCGCCGCCCTGGCGGAGCACGGGGACGAGGAGCTCTACGTGGTGACCTGCTTCTCCGACCGGGACAAGGTTCTCTCGCAGGTTCAAAAGGAGGCGATGTGAAAATGGACATCCGGATCGTTCACTTCTATCCCGACCTGATGAGCCTCTACGGCAGCTACGCCAACGTATCGCTGCTCCGGCGGCACCTGGAGGATCTGGGCTGCGCCGTCCGGGTGGACGCCGTGCGCCCCGGACAGGACGCGGAGCTCTCCGACGCGGATTTTCTCTTTATGGGCGCCGGAACCGAGCGGAGCCAGCAGGCGGCCGCCCGGGACTTCGCCCGGTTCGGCCCGGCGGTCAAATCCGCCGCCGCGGACGGCACGGCCATGCTGTTTGCCGGAACCGCCATGGAACTGCTGGGCCGCTCCGTCACCGCCGCCGACGGCACGCAGTTCGACGGCATCGGCCTGGCGGACTTTACCTCCGTCCAGGGCTCCCGGCGCTACACGGGCGACGTGTACGGCTTTACGGAGCTCTATGCTCCGGCCGCGGTGGGCTATATCAACAAGTGCGCCGTGATCTCCGGCGTGGAAACGCCGCTGCTGACCTCCCTGAACATGGGCTTCGGCAACGAAAGGGAGTGCGGCCCCGAGGGCTATCACGCCGGCAGCGTGTTCGCCTCGGAGCTCACCGGCCCCCTGCTGGTGAAAAACCCCCTGATGCTGGCGGCGGTCCTCTCCGCCGTCTACGCCCGGCGGGGCCAGCCGCTGCCGGCGGAGCTCCCGTCCTATCCGTACGAGGAGCAGGGCTACGCCATTACGGCCCAGCAGCTCAAGCTCCGCAGCGAAAGCAAACACTGAGCGAAAAAAATGCGGCCCGGACGGAGGAACCTATCCCCGTCCGGGCCGTCCGACGCTTTGAATGCCGCCTCTCCGGTTACCCGGAGGGGCGGCATTCTGGCACCCGCGCCGGAACCGGCGGGGTTTTTATTCGGTGTCGCTGAGCACTTCCTTGTGCATATCCACCACGCTGACCACCAGATCCTGATAATCCGACGTACCGGGATCCTCGTCGATCCGGAGCAGCTCGGGGTTGACATAGGTGGTATCCAGGATTTTCCCGTCCACCGTGATCTTGCAGTAGGGGCTGAAATTCTCGCCCCGGACATACCAGACGTCGTCCCGCTGATACATGCCCTGAATCTTGATCTTGGCAAAGCCCATCTTCATATCCGCCGGCGTATAGGGGCTCTCGCCGTCGTAGAGGTAGCTTCTGCCGTACAGCACGTCGTACTGCAGCTCCTGCAGATCGGCGCGGTAGGTGGGATCCTTTCGGCAGTACTTCTGGAATTTCAGCATCAGCCCGTCCGAAATTCCGATCTCGCCCAGCGCCTCGGCGGAGAGCTGATAGGCGTTGATATCCTGATCCTTCTGCGGAAGGCCGAAGTTGTTCCAGATCACATACTTGGTCTTGTAGAGGCTGCCGGACTTCATGTCCGTTCCCTCCAGATTCAAAGAGGGCAGATGGTCACCGTAGAGAATCAGCATGGTCTTTTCGCCCCGGTCTGACAGCGCCTTGATCAGCTCGCTGATAAACTGGTCCATCTCGTAGATCTGATTGGCGTAATACTCCACGGCGTTGGCGTTAATGGTGCCGGGGCAGGCCTCCACCGTAATGGCCGGATCCTCGATCACTTTTTCCGTGGGATAGCTGCCGTGGCCCTGCACGGAGACGGTAAAGACCACGTCGGACTGGTTTTCCGTGGAGTCCAGCGCCTTGGCGATCTGATCGGTAAGCACATAGTCCTTGCACCAGCCTCTGGGCGTTCTCTGCACCCAGGGCATATACTCCAGCGACGTGAAGTCGTCAAAGCCCAGATTGGCGTAAACCGTGTTGCGGGTATAGAAGGTGGCGCGGTGGTTGTGAATGGCGTGGGCCGCGTAGCCCAGGGCCTTGAGGTCGTAGGCAATGGATTCGATGGCGTTGTCCTGGAGGCAGGTCTTGTAGGGGTATTCGCCGGGGCCGAACAGCCGGCTGGACATGCCGGTAAGCACCTCAAACTCGGTATTGGCGGTTCCCGCGCCCACCACGGGCACCCGCAGGTAGCCGGAGGTAAAATTCTTCTCCAGCGCGTGCCACGTGGGCACCGCGTCCTGGTTGAGCTGCAGTCCCTGAATCTCGGAGGGATCCATAAAGGACTCCAGCTGCACATAGACCACGTTGACGTCCGTTTGGGGATCGGTCTTTTGGGGCGCACTCTTTTCGATCTCCTGGCGGATCCGGGTCACGTCGGCGGAGGAATAGTTCACCGGCTCCCGGATGCCCTTGTTGAGCCACGTCTCCAAAAAGCAGTAGGGAAACCCGTAGTCCTCATAGGCAAAGGCCAGGTTGGGGAAGGTGGTGGACAGCTGCCCCACCCGGAGCGCCGTAACCCACACGCCGGCCAGCGCGCCGCCGGAGACCGCCAGGGCCAAAAGCCCCGTCACCATCCGCCGGCGCAGCGGCTCGCGGCTTTTGGGCCCCCGGATGGCCAGCAGCACCAGCCCCACCAGCAGTCCCACCAGCGCGATGCCCAGCAGAACAATATAGCCGGTGGACATATAGTTGGGCAGCGTGTCCAGGCCCGTATTGAGCACCGTCAGATCGGCCGTGGTAAAGGGCGTCATGCGGCTCATCAGAATAAAGCCGTTGACGCCGCCTGCGATGATCCAGACAGCGGAGACCAGCGCGCACCAGAAAACCCGGCGGCGCAGAAAAAACGCAGGCGCCAGGGTCACCAGCACCATGAAAAAATTCACCAGAAAGGCCAGGGGAAAATACCGGAAAAACCGGATCATCGACGCAAGGCCAGACGTAAACGCCTTATGATTGAAAAGCTCAATGACGACGGTGTCCACCAGCGCCAAAATTGGAATCCAGACAAATGCAGGCAGCTTCAAGCGCCTCGCATCCGGCACTTTGGGGGCACCCGCGGAGAAATGAAACCCGATCTTCATGAAATCCTCACTTTCAGCGAAAAGGGAACGGCACTGATGAAAAGCCTTCCCCGAACGTCAAATGATTATAATCTATTACCTCTCACTTTTCCAGTGCTTTTTACAATCTTTTTGGGATCCGCGCCGATTTTGCGCTTTGAGGATTTCTTTCAGACCAAATCGCCGCCGGGCGAATTTACGCTGCGGCCAGCTGCCCGCGGTACGCGTCCGCATTTTTTCTCTCCGGCGGCAAAAACCGGCCGCGGGATTTCTCCCGCGGCCGGTTTTTCAATCGTGGGAACAGGCTCAGTCCGCAAACATGGCCTTGAGCTTGATCAGATGCGCGTAGCGGTCCTTGGCAGCCTCCTCGGAGCGCTCAAAGAGCTTCGTCGCCCGCTCCGGGAACTCCCGGGTCAGACGGCTGTACCGTGCCTCGTTCATCAGGAACTCCTGATAGCCGCCGGCCGGCTCCTTGGAATCCAGGGTAAACTTGGGGCCCTCCGCCTGGGGATTGAAGCGGAACAGGTTCCAGTAGCCGCAGTCCACGGCGCGCTTCATTTCCTTCTGGCAGTTCTGCATGCCGCCCTTGATGGAGTGCATCTCGCAGGGAGAATAGCCGATAATCAGGGACGGGCCGGGATAGGCCTCCGCCTCGGCAATGGCCTTCAGGGTCTGGGCGGGGTTGGCGCCCATGGCCACCTGGGCCACATAGATGTAGCCGTAGGACATGGCGATCTCCGCCAGGGACTTCTTCTTGGTCTCCTTGCCGGCAGCCGCAAACTGGGCGACCTGGCCGATGTTGGAGGCCTTGGACGCCTGTCCGCCGGTGTTGGAATAAACCTCGGTGTCGAACACAAAGACGTTGATGTCGTTGTTGGAGGCCAGGACGTGATCCACGCCGCCAAAGCCGATATCATAGGCCCAGCCGTCGCCGCCGAAGACCCACACGGACTTCTTGGCCAGGAAGGTCTTGTCCGCCAGAATCTGCTTGGCCAGCGTGCAGGCCTCGCAGTCGCAGGTGGTCTTGCCGGCGGCCTTCAGTTCCTTCATATGCGCCAGCATCTTGTCGGCCTCGGCGCCCAGAGCCGCCTTGCCGGCGGGGCTGCCCATAAAGGCAATGCCCTCGTCCACGCCCAGGATGTTCTCCTCCAGGGCGGCGATGTACGCCTTGGCGGCGTCGCCGTTGGTCTTGCCGTCGTCCATGGTGTCCAGCCACTTCTGAGCCGCTTCCTTCAGTGCGGTCACCGCATAGGGCACCGCGATCAGCTGGCGGCTGAGACCCGCCAGACGCTGACGGGCGGCGTTCTGGCCCAGATACATGCCCAGGCCGTGCTCCGCGTTGTCCTCAAAGAGGGAGTTGGACCAGGCCGGGCCGTGGCCGTTCTTGTCGGTGCAGTACGGGGAGATGGCGCCCGGACCGCCCCAGATGGAGGAGCAGCCGGTGGCGTTGGAGATATACATCCGGTCGCCGAAGAGCTGGGTCACCAGACGGGCATAGCTGGTCTCGGCGCAGCCGGCGCAGGAGCCGGAGAACTCCAGCAGAGGCTTGCGGAACTGGCTGCCCCGGACGGTGAGATCCTGCATATCCGCCTTGTCGGAGACCTTGGCGACGCAGTAGTCGAACACATCCTGCTGGGCGGCTTCCTCGGCCTGAGGCTTCATGCTCAGCGCGCCCACGGGGCACTGGCCCACGCAGACGTTGCAGCCCATGCAGTCCAGCGGAGAGATGGCCATGGTGTACTGATAGACGCCCTTGCCCTTGCCGGCCTTGATGGGAACGATTTTGGCGGCCACGGGAGCGGCCTTGGCCTCCTCCTCGGTGAGGGCGAAGGGGCGGATGGTGGCGTGGGGGCAGACGTAGGCGCAGTTGTTGCACTGGATGCACTTCTGGGAATCCCAGGAGGGCACGGTGACGGCTACGCCGCGCTTTTCGTAGGCGGAGGCGCCCAGCTCAAACTGGCCGTCCACATGCTTGGAGAACACGGACACCGGCAGCTCGTCGCCGTCCATATTGTCCACAGGCAGCAGGATGTTCTTCACCTGCTCCACCAGCGCGGGCGCGCCCTTCAGGACGCGGGTGTCGGGCTGATCCTTGGCGGTGGCCCAGTCGGCGGGCACATTGATCTTCTGATAGGCGGTGGCGCCCATGTCGATGGCCTTGTGGTTCATATCCACGATATCCTGGCCCTTTTTCAGGTAGGAATGGGTGGCGGCGTCCTTCATGTACTGGATGGCTTCCTTCTCGGGCATGACCTTGGCCAGGGAGAAGAAGGCGGACTGAAGGATGGTGTTGTTGCGCTTGCCCATGCCGATCTGGATGGCCAGATCAATGGCGTTGATGGTATAGAGCTGGATGTTGTTCTTGGCGATGTACCGCTTGGCGGAGGCGGGCAGATGCTGTCCCAGCTCCTCCGGCGTCCACTGGCAGTTGATCATAAACGTGCCGCCGGGCCGGACATCCTCCACCATCTTGAAGCCCTTGATCACGTAGGAGGGGTTGTGGCAGGCCACAAAGTCGGCCTTCTTGATGTAGTAGGAGGACTTGATGGGCTTGTCGCCGAAGCGCAGGTGGCTGATGGTCACGCCGCCGGTCTTCTTGGAGTCATACTGGAAATACGCCTGAACGTATTTGTCGGTGTGGTCGCCGATGATCTTGATGGAGTTCTTGTTGGCGCCGACGGTGCCGTCGCCGCCCAGGCCCCAGAACTTGCAGGCGATGGTGCCCTTGGGCGCCACGTCGGGGGCGGGCTCCTCGGTCAGGGACAGATGGGTCACATCGTCGATGATGCCGATGGTGAATTCGTGCTTGGGCTCAGCCTTCTGCAGCTCGCTGTACACCGCAAACACGGAGGCGGGCGGCGTATCCTTGGAGCCCAGGCCGTAGCGGCCGCCGGTGACCCGGATGTCGCAGCGTCCGGCGTTGGCCAGGGCGGTGACCACGTCCATATACAGAGGCTCGCCCTGGGAGCCGGGCTCCTTGGTGCGGTCCAGAACGGCGATCTTCTTGCAGGTGGCGGGAATGGCGGCGATGAGCTTGTCCGCCCGGAACGGACGGTACAGGTGCACCTTGACCATGCCCACCTTTTCGCCCTTGGCGGTGAGGTAGTCGATGACCTCCTCTGCCACGTTGCAGATGGAGCCCATGGCGATGATCACGCGGTCGGCGTCAGGCGCGCCATAGTAGTTAAAGAGCTGATAATCCGTGCCCAGCTTGGCGTTGATCTTGCCCATGTACTTCTCCACCACGTCGGGCAGAGCGGTATAGTACTTGTTGCAGGCCTCGCGGTGCTGGAAGAAGATGTCGCCGTTCTCGTGGCTGCCGCGCATGGCGGGCGTCTCGGGATTCAGGGCGTGGGCGCGGAACGCCGTCACGGCGTCCATGTCGCACATCTCGGCAAGATCGCTGTAATCCCAGACTGCGACCTTCTGAATTTCGTGGGAGGTGCGGAATCCGTCGAAGAAGTTGATAAAGGGAACCTGGCCTTCAATGGCGGCCAGATGGGCCACCGGCGCCAGATCCATGATCTCCTGAACGTCGTTCTCGCACAGCATGGCGAAGCCGGTCTGACGGCAGGCCATGACGTCGGAGTGATCGCCGAAAATGTTCAGCGCGTGGGTGGAAACGGTCCGCGCGGACACGTGGAACACGGCCGGCAGCATCTCAGCGGCAATCTTGTACATGTTGGGGATCATCAGAAGCAGGCCCTGAGACGCCGTATAGGTGGTCGTCAGAGCGCCTGTGGCCAGAGAGCCGTGCACCGTGCCGGACGCGCCGGCTTCAGACTGCATTTCGCAAACCCGGACGGGCGTGCCGAAAATGTTCTTCTGACCGGCTGCGGACCACTGGTCCACCAGGTCTGCCATGGGGGACGACGGAGTGATGGGATAAATTCCCGCCACTTCGGTAAACGCGTAGCTGACATACGCTGCCGCGTTGTTGCCGTCCATGGACTTGAACTTTCTTGCCATAAACTTACCTCCAATTTTTTGCCGCCAGCGAGGCAGCGATTTCACAAGTTCACAAAATCTGCGGTTTTTCCGCAGAAATGCCCGCTAATTTTGCGTGAAGACATTATAACACCGAAAATCTGTCCTGTAAATGGCAGTTTGTGATTATTTGGGCAATCTGTTCAATCCGCCCGCGGGTATTTTGCCGGCCATGCCGCGGGGCAATTTCCTGTTCCGTTTTTTTCCGGGCTGTGGTACAATAGCCGCAAAGCGGCTGGTTGTACCTGCGCAGCAAAGCGCGGTGCGCTTTGGCAGCGAAACTCTGTAAGATGTCTGCCGCCCCGCGGGGGCGGAAAAAGGGGGAGTCGGACATGGTGGTAACGGTACGCTCGCTGGGGCTCACCGGCCTGAGCGGCTACGAGGTGAAGGCGGAGTGTTTTCTCTCTGGCGGACTGCCGGCCTTCGACATCGTGGGGCTGCCCGACGCGGCCGTCCGGGAGGCCCGGGAGCGGGTGCGGGCCGCCGTGAAAAACTGCGGCGCCAAATTTCCCGTCAGCCGGATCACCGTCAATCTGGCGCCGGCCGGCCGGAAAAAGGAGGGCACCCTGTACGACCTTCCCATCTTTGTGGGGCTTCTGGCCGCCGCGGGAGAGCTGAAGCACCTGCCGGACGACGCGGCGTTTCTGGGCGAGCTGAGTCTCACCGGGGCGCTGCGGGGCGTCAACGGCGTGCTGCCCATGGCGCTGGCCGCCCGGGCCCGGGGCATCCGGACGCTGTTCGTCCCGGTGGAAAACGCCCGGGAGGCCACTCTGGCCGGAGGGCTTACCGTTTACGGCGTGCCGGATGTGGGCGCCCTGGCGGCACACCTGCGGGGCGAGACAGCGCTGCCCCCGGCGCCGGACTGGACGCCGGAGACGGAGACGGAGGAGCTGCCGGATTTCCGGGATGTGATGGGCCAGGAAAACGTCAAGCGCGCCCTGGAGGTGGCCGCCGCCGGCGGACACAACGTGCTGCTCATCGGCTCCCCCGGCGCCGGAAAATCCATGATGGCCCGGCGGCTGCCCTCCATTCTCCCGGACATGACCCGGCAGGAGGCGCTGGAGGCCAGCGCCGTCTGGTCGGTGGCGGGACTGCTGGACCGCAGCCATCCCCTGCTCAGCCAGCGGCCCTTCCGCTCCCCCCACCACACCGCATCCTCCGCGGCCCTCACCGGCGGCGGCCCCGCCCTGCGGCCGGGGGAGATGTCCCTGAGCCACAACGGCGTCCTCTTTCTGGACGAGCTGCCGGAATTTCACCGGGACGTGCTGGAGGCCATGCGCCAGCCCCTGGAGGACGGCGAAGTCACCGTGGCCCGGGCCGGCGGAACGCTGCGCATGCCCGCCCGGTTTCAGCTGGTGTGCGCCATGAACCCCTGCCGGTGCGGCTGGCGGGGCCACCCCTCTGGGCGGTGTACCTGCTCCGACCGGGACGTGGCCAAATACGTGGAAAAAATCTCCGGCCCTCTGCTGGACCGGATTGATCTCCACGTCAACGTGCCCAGTGTGGAATACGACGCCCTGCGCCGCCGGGAGACGCCGGAGTCCTCGGCGGAGATCAAGCGCCGGGTGGACGCGGCCCGGGCCGTGCAGTCCCGCCGGTTTGCCGGCACGGAAATCGCCTGCAACGCCCATATGACCCCCGCCATGATCGGTACTTTCTGCACTCTGGACGACGCGGGCGAAACCCTGATGAAAAACGCCTTTGAGCGTCTGGGCCTCACCGCCCGCTCCCACGACCGGATTCTCCGGGTAGCCCGCACCATCGCCGACCTGGACGGCGCGGAGCGCATCGCGCCGCCCCACCTGGCGGAGGCCATCCAGTACCGCAGCACGGAGCTGTTCAAGGGCTGAGCGGTGCCGGGGCTTTCCCGGCCCCTTTAAAGCGCGGTTCACCGGGTCTCTGCCGGCCCGGTTCACAAAAAGAAAAGGGAGACAGCCACATGTCCGGTTCGATTTAAAAAGCAGCAGCTTCCCTGAGAGGGACAGGCCCGCCGCCTGCCCCTTGGGGAAGCTGTGCTTTTTGATGAAACGAAAGGAACCGATTTTTTATGCACTGTTCGCTGAAACGCAACGTGTACCTTCTCTGCTGGGTCTCCTTTTTGCAGGGAATGGTTTTTTACGGGCCCATTGCCACGCTCTACCGGCTCTCCGCCGGTATCTCCGTTTTCCAGATTACACTGATCGAGAGCATTTCCCTGGCGCTGTGCGTGGCGCTGGAGCTCCCCTGGGGAATCGCGGCCGACCGGATCGGCTACAAGAACACCATGCTGGTGTGTACGGGGCTGTATTTCCTCTCCAAGATCGTCTTTTGGCGGGCCGACGGCTTCGCCATGTTCCTGCTGGAGCGGGTCATGCTCAGCGTGGTCATCGCCGGAATCTCCGGCGTGGACGTCAGCATCCTCTACCTCTCCTGCGAGCCCGGCAGCTCCCAGCGGATCTTCGGGATCTACAACGCGCTGAATACCGGGGGGCTGCTGCTGGCCTCCGGGGTCTACGCGCTGTTCATCGGCAGCAACTACCGTCTGGCCGGGTTTCTCACCGTAATCAGCTACGGCCTGGCCGCCGGAGCGGTGCCGTTTCTCCGGGAGGTTCGCCCGGCAGAGAGCCGTGCCCGCCGCCCCGGAGCGCTGCGGCGCATCCTTCGGGAGACAGTTCGGGATCGCCGCCTTCTGCTGTTTCTCATCAGCACGGCCCTTCTCAACGAGGCGCACCAGACCATCACGGTTTTTCTAAGCCAGCTGCAGTACGTTCGCTGCGGCATGGGCCCCCGGGCCATCGGCGGAGTGTGCGTCCTCGTCACTCTGGCGGGACTGACCGGCGTTCTCTCCCACCCGCTGACGAAGCGGTTGGGCTTCCGCCGGGGCGGCGCGGCGGCCTATCTCTGCTGCATCGCGGCCTGCGCCGCTCTGGCCCTGACCCGCAGCGCTCTCCTCTCCGCGGCGGCCGTCCTGGCGCTGCGGATCGCCTTCAGCCTGTTCCAGCCCCTGCAGACCGAGCTGCAAAACCGCCGGGTAACCGCCGCCGACCGGGCCACGGCGCTGAGCGTCAACGCTCTGCTGCTGGACGGCACGGCCATCGCCACCAACCTCATCTACGGGGCCGCGGCGGAGCGGGCGCTTCCCCTGGCTCTGCTGCTGGGGGCGGGCTCCTGTGCTCTGGGGCTGGGGCTGTATCTCTGGGGCAGCGCCGACTTTTAAGGGCCGCCCCGGTACCTGAAAGAGGAGGGCCGCCCCGCGGCGGGATGGCTCTCCCCTTTTGATCGAATTTCCTGCCGAAACGGCAGCTTCTGTCGGGTCGGGGCGGTTTCGACGAAATTCGCATGTCGAAACGCATAAAAGCGTTACTTAAATTTTTAACTAATTTTGCGCAATAGATGATGTAAAGCGCGGCCCGCCGTGCTATAATGAGGGTGCTGAACGCCAGAGGCGTAAAAGTTTCAAAACTGGAGGGACCTACATATGGCTATAAAAGTGGGCATCAACGGATTCGGACGGATCGGGCGGGTCGCCCTTCGCATCATGGTGGAGCGGGGCTGCAGCTCCTATCAGATCTGCGGGATCAATCTGCGCAAGGCGGATCTGGAATACATGGTCTATCAGGTGAAATACGACACGGTGTTCAAGACCTTTCAGGGAACCGTGGAGCACGACGACCGGCATCTGATCATCAACGGCAAAAAAATCCGCGTATACAGCGAGGATGACGCGGCCAATATCCCCTGGGACGACTGCGGCGCGGAGTACATTATCGAATCCACGGGTGTCTACTGCACCACGGACAAGGCCCTGGCCCACCTGAAGCACGGCGCGAAGAAGGTCGTGATCTCGGCGCCGGCCAAGGACGAACTGACGCCCACCTTCGTTATGGGCGTCAACCACAAGCTCTACACGCCGGAGATGAACGTGGTCTCCAACGCCTCCTGCACCACCAACTGCCTGGCTCCCATGGCCAAGGTCATCAACGACACCTTCGGCATCGAGCGGGCGCTGATGTCCACCATCCACTCCGCCACCGCCAAGCAGAAGGCCGTGGACTCCCGGGCCGGCCGGGACTGGCGCACGGGCCGCTCGGTGATGGGCAACATCATCCCCTCCTCCACCGGCGCCGCCAAGGCGGTGGGCATGGTCATTCCCGAACTGAACGGCAAAATGACCGGCATGAGCTTCCGCGTCCCCACCAACGACGTATCCGTGGTGGACATGACGGCCCAGCTCCATCACCCCGCCTCCTACCACGACGTGTGCGTGGCCATGGAGAACGCCTCCCGCAACAGCATGAAGGGCATCGTCTCCTACACCAGCGACCAGCTGGTTTCCTCCGATCTCACCGGCGACGCCCACACCTGCATCTTCGACGAGACGGCGGGCATCATGCTGGATGACACCTTTGTGAAGCTCATCGCCTGGTACGACAACGAATGGGGCTATTCCAACAAGCTGCTGGATCTCATCACCCACATGTACAAGGTGGATCACCAATAAATCCGTTTCGTCCGGCTTCCGGCCGGTACAGGATGATAAAAAGGGTCCCCCGGCTGAGCCGGGGGACCCTTTTTATTCGGTTTCCGACAGCGCGGCGGCGCCGGAATTTTCAGCCGGCCGGCTCCTCCCGCAGCTGTCCCAGTTTACCGCCGGGATGGCGAAGCACGTACTCCTGAACAGAGAGTCCCCGCCGGGCCTGCAGCACCACGCTCAGCGCCTGCAGCGCCAAAAGCTCCGCCAGAACCGACGCCCGGGGCGCGCGGCCCAGGGGGCCGCCCTCCTCCCCCACGCCCGCAAAGAGGCAGGCGTCGGCCTGCCCAGCCAGCCAGCTTTGGGGATTGCCGGTGACGGCGATTACCCGGCAGCCGTTCTTTTTAACCGCGGCTACGGTGCTTTTCAGCTCCTCTGTCTCGCCGCTGTTGGAGATGCAGATTACCGCGTCTCCAGGCATCAGCTGGCCGCAGGAGCCGTGCACCGCCTCCGTCCCGTGGAGAAAGTATGCGGGTGTGCCAGTGGAGCTCAGCAGCGACGCCGTGTACGCCGCCACATGGCCGGGCTTGCCGATTCCCGTGACATGCACCCGGCCGCCGATTTTCTCGGCCGCCAGAATCAGATTTGCTGCCGCGTCGCAGGTGTCGGCTCCGATGGTTTGAGAATAGGCGTCAAATTCCCGTCTGGCCGTCTTTAGAAACTGCTCCAGCGCGGCGTTGGACCGTTCGTCGATCATGCTCTGCCTCCGTTCCTCTCCTCCGGTTCGGCGGGCTCCAGGTTTTGCAGCGCCGCCCAGTCAAATTCCTCCAGGGCCCGCGTCCGCAGCAGCTCCACAACCTCAAAAAGCATGGGAAGGCTGGGCTGGGCGCCGGGGCGGGATACGGTAAGCGCCGCCGCGGCTGCGGCAAACTGCAGCGCCTGCCTCCGAGGCAGCCCCGCGCAAAGGCCGGTGCAAAAGGCCCCCACAAAGCTGTCTCCCGCCGCCGTGGGATCCGCCACCGCCGGCACGGCCACGCAGGGCTCGTGGGCAAATCCGTCCGCTCCGCACAGTACGGCGCCGTTTTCCCCCAGGGTAATCAGTACATTTTCCGCCCCCGCCAGGCGGAGTTTTTCGGCTGCGGCCCGAGTGTCGGATAAAAGACGCCCCCGCTCTCCTGTCCGCAGAGGCAGGCCCGTCAGTCCCGCCGCCTCGTGCTCGTTAGGCGAGAGATAGGTGACGCAGCGCAGCAGCTCCGGGGACAGAGCCGCGTACGGAGCGGGGTTGAGCATCACCGGCACGCCTGCGTCAAAGGCGTACCGGGCCGCCGCCTCGTTGACCTCCATGGGGATCTCCAACTGGAGGATCATCATATCATACCGGCCGATTTCTTCCTTTAAAAACGCCGTGTCCGCCGCTGTCAGCGTGTGATTCGCACCCGGCACCACAATAATCCGGTTGCGCACCGCCTCCCCCGGCACTGCCTCCAGCAGGATATTGCCCACCGCCGTGGGGGCGTCCGTCCGGATGGCGACGCGGTCGGTATCCACGCCGGATTTTTCCAGGGACGCCAGCAGCTCCCTTCCGAACAGGTCTTCGCCCACAGCCCCCGCCATGGAGACATCCGCCCCCAGGCGGGCGGCCTGTACCGCCTGATTGGCTCCCTTTCCGCCGGGGGCCGTGGAAAACGTCCTGCCCAGCACTGTCTCCCCGCTTTTGGGAAACCGCTCCGTGCCCACAGTCAGATCCATAACCAGGCTGCCTACCACCAGAATCCGCGGCCTTTTGCCCATGCTGTTTCTCCCTTCCGGTGTGCGGCCGGAAGCTCCGGCCGCCCCGTGTCGTTTTCATCCGATTGAAAACGCTCCGTCTCCCCTTGGACGGGAGACGGAGCGCAGCTGTCTCAGTCCCGAATCAGCCAGATCTCGGGCTGAAGCGTGCTCAAAAAGCGGCCGCCGTCCTTGCCCACCGCAACGACCTCCTCCCGGCATACCCGGCCGTGAGAGGTAATGATCGCCGGCTCCAGGGTAAAGGTCATACCCTCCAGGAAGGCGGCGTCGATCTCCGGCTCGCAGCGGGAGGTACCGGGAGATACCACGCCGTCGTGGGCGTAGAAACCAATCTCGTGGCCGAAGCCGCCGGTGCGCTCGGGGTATCCGTTTTTCACGAAGATCTCATTGGCGTACCGGAGAATATCGCCGGACTTTACTCCGGCCTTCATGTGGGCGCACAGCGCCGAGTTGACCTCGCCGATGGTCTCAAATGCCCGGCGCACTTCTTCGGGAGGTTCCGTCTCGCCGGGAGCCAGCGCGTAAAACGTCCGCTGGTTATCCGAGGAGGCGCCGTCCACGATGATGCCGAAATCCACGTTCACCACGTCGCCGGGCTGGATGTACACATCCTCCGGGGGCCGCTTGCACAGATAGGAGGAGCGGGTCCCGATGGAGTTGAAGGGATTGCCGTACTTGGGCCAGGAATAGCCGTAGCCCTTGGCGTCCGCCATGGACTGGAACAGACGCTGAATGTCCATTCCGCTCATGCCCAGGTGCATCTGCGGCCGCGCGGCCTGATAGATGTCCATGGACGCCTGCACCGCCCGCCCAATGGCGGCCACTTCCTCCGCACTGCGGTTGGCTCTGAGATACTTCATCAGCATCTGGGAGGAGATTACCTCTCCCGTGAAGCCCGCGTCGGCAAAAGCTCCCTGCACCAGCTTCCAGCAGGTATAGGAGAGGCCGTCGGAGGTAGAATCTTTTTCAGAGTAGTTCAGCGCGATGGTATGGGACGCCTGCTGGCGGATCATGTCGGCGATCACGCGGCGGACGCCGTCGTAGCCGTCTTTGTTCACCACCACGCGGCTGAAAATCCCCATGCTTTCCAGTTCCTCCGTCTCCAGCGGGGCGTTGACCGCCACGCGCTGGCCGTCCCGGGTGAGGATAATGGCCAGCGGGCCGCCCATCTCGAAGGTGACGAGATAGTTGAGCATAGGTTCGCCCTTGTGCTGCAGGTCCCGCCCCAGGGCAATCCACATATCCACGTTCTGATCCCGCATGGCCTGAATGCCCCGGGCAATGCGCTGTTCCCGAATCAACATATCCATTGCTTACGATTCCTTTCTGGCCTTGTCGCAGGCCGACCAGTGGCCGCCGCCCATGTCCCTCAGCTCCATCTTGTTTTTCCTGCACGCTTCGCAGGCGTAGGGACAGCGGTCGTAAAACGAACAGCCTTCCGGCAGATTGATGGGACTGGGCATCTCCTTGGCCAGACGCACATGCTCCCGGCCGGACTCCAAGTCCGGATCCGGCACCGGGATGGCGGAGAGCAGAAACTCCGTGTACGGATGGTAGGGATTGCGGTAGAGCTCCGTCGAGGTGGTCAGCTCTACAATGCGGCCCAAATACATGACGGCAATCCGGTCGGAGATGTATTTGACCATAGAGAGGTCGTGGGCGATAAAGAGATAGGTGAGGCCCAGTTTTTCCCGCAGTTCCTTAAAGAGGTTGACGATCTGGGCCTGAATGGACACGTCCAGCGCGGAGATGGGCTCGTCGCACACCAGAAACTCCGGCTCCAGAGCCAGCGCCCTGGCGATGCCCACTCTCTGGCGCTGTCCGCCGGAGAACTCGTGGGGAAACCGGTTGGCGTGCTCCTTGGAAAGGCCCACCAGATTCAAAAGCTCGATCACCCGCTCCCTGCGGCGGGCCTCCGTGTACATGCCGTGGATCTCCATGCCCTCCGCCACGATCTCCGCCACCGTCATCCGGGGGTCCAGGGAGGAATAGGGGTCCTGGAAAATCATCTGCGCCCGCCGGGAAAATTCCCTTCGGTCGTTTTTATCCATCTGAGAGAAGGCCTTGCCGTTGAAGCGCACCTCGCCGGAGGTGGGCTTGTAGATCTGTTTTACCGTCCGGCCCAGGGTGGTCTTGCCGCAGCCGGACTCGCCCACAAGGCCCACGATTTCCCTGCGGCGGATAAAAAAGCTCACATCGTCCACCGCCTTGAGTGTGGCGCCGCCGCCTACGGAGAAATGCTGGCAGAGATGCTCCACCTCCAGGATTAAATCATTCTGTGCCACTGTGCACCACCCTCTCTCCGCGCAAAAAAGCTTGGGCCGTCTCGCCGGCCCGGGAATCACAGAGCCAGCAGTATGTGTCGTGTCCGTCTCCCAGCTCCGTCCGTCCGGGCATATGGCTGCGGCACACCTCCATGGCATACCGGCAGCGGGGTGCGAAGGGGCAGCCCGCGGGGGGCGCCAGCATGTCGGGCGGAGAGCCTACGATGTGCTCCAGCGGCGCGGTGCTGTCGGCGTCCAGCCGGGGTACCGCGGCCAGCAGGCTTCTGGTGTAGGGGTGGGCGGAGTGATAGAAAATATCCCGCACGGCGCCGCTTTCCACCACGCGTCCGCCGTACATCACCATGACGCGCTGAGCCATGCCGGCCACCACGCCCATGTCGTGGGTGATGAGAATCACCGCCATCCCGAGGCTCCGATTGAGATCCTTGATGGTGCCGAGAATCTGGGACTGGATGGTCACATCCAGTGCGGTGGTGGGTTCATCGGCCACCAGCAGCTGGGGCTGCATGGCGATGGCAATGGCAATCATAACGCGCTGGCGCATGCCGCCGGAAAGCTCGTGGGGATACTGCTCCATCCGCTTGTCCGGATTGGGAATACCCGCGCTGCGCAGCAGCTCCACCGCCTTGCGCCTCGCCTCCTGGCGGCTGACGGAGGCATGGGCCAGCAGCCCTTCCGTCACCTGCTTGCCGATTTTCACCGTGGGGTTGAGGCTGGTCATGGGGTCCTGAAAAATATAGGCGATCTTCTGTCCCTTGATCTGGCGGAGCTGTTTGAAGCGGTACCCCGAGATGTCCTGCCCGTCAAAAATCACCTTGCCGGATTTGATCCGGGCGGGCGGCGCGGGAAGCAGCTTTACCAGGGACTGGGTCATCACACTTTTGCCGCTTCCGGATTCACCCACGATGGAGAGGATTTCTCCCCGGTTCAGGGCAAAGGACACGTCCCGGACGGCCTGCACCTCTCCCGCGTAGGTATCGAAGGAGACAGAAAAATGCTCCACCTTGAGAATCTGTTCGCTCATTTTGCTACCTCCTTCATCGGCGCAGCTTGGGATCCAGCGCGTCCCGCAGGCCGTCCCCGATGAGCTGCAGGGAGAGCATGGTCAGGCTGATGCACACGCAGGGGATCAAAAGCCGGGTGGGGTAGGCGTAAATCTGCTTCATTCCCATGTTGACCAAAAGGCCCCAGGAGGTCTGCGGCGAGCTGATGCCGATGCCGATAAAGCTTAAAAACGCCTCGGAGAAGATGGCTCCAGGAATGGCAAAGGTCATGTTGACAATAATGATGCCCATCATGTTGGGAATCATATGTTTGAGAATGATCCGCCGGCTGCCGCCGCCCATGGAGGAGGCAGCCACCACATAGTCCTCGTGTTTGAGGGACAGAATCTGCCCGCGCACCAAACGCGCCATGGACAGCCAGCCCGTCAGCGTCAGAGCCAGGATCATGGGGAACACGCCGGAGCCTGTCACCATCATCAGCAGCATGACCCACACGAGATAGGGAAACGCCATCAAAAATTCCACGATCCGCATGATGATGTTGTCCACCCGTCCGCCTACAAATCCGGCGATGCTGCCGATGAGAACGCCGATGACGCCCTGCAGCAGCGCGGCCACCACGCCGATCAGAATGGACATCTGTCCGCCCTTCCAAACCCGGGCCCAGATGTCGCGGCCCAGGTCGTCGGTGCCGAACCAGTGCTGGGCAGAGACGCCCTGGTTGGCCGCCAGCAGATTGGAAGTGTTGTACTGGTAGCCGCTCAACACCGGCCCCAGAAAGGACATCACTACAAAAAAGCAGAGAATGATCACACCGGCCACGGCCGCCTTGTTTTCCCGGAACCGGCGCATGGCGTCCTGCAGATAGGTCTGCCCCGGCCCGCCCAGGCGGTCGGCCTGATCCGGCTGCTCGCCCACAAAGGCAAACGCGTTGGGATCCGCAACCGCGGATCCATTGAGATCCATCAATTCCATCTTTTTTACTCCACCAGTCCGATTCGGGGATCAATCAATGCGTACACAATATCCACCAGCAGGTTCATCAGCACGAGGAACGCCGCGAAGAAGATTGTGAGGCCCGTGATCAGCGTATAGTCAAGGCCCTGAACAGAGGTCACATAGTGCCGTCCGAGGCCGGGAATGGCAAACACATTTTCCACCACGAAGGTTCCGGTGATCACGCTGGCGATCATGGGACCCAGCAGCGTGATAATGGGCATCAGCGCGTTGCGCAGCTGATGACCGACAATGATGCGGAACTTGGACAGGCCCTTGGCGTCGGCCGTTTTGACATAGTCGGAGGAGATGACCTCCAGCATGCTGGTGCGGGTGTATTTGGCGATGGTGGCCAGCATGCCCAGCCCCAGCGCGAAGGTAGGCAAGACCGTGTGGGCGAAGGATGTATACTCCGCCGGCGGAAACCACTTGAGCTTTACCGCAAAGAGGTACTGAACGAAAAAGCCCATGATAAAGGACGGTACGGAGGTGCCGATAATGGCGACGATCATGGTAAAGGTGTCCATGGCCTTCCCCCGCTGGTAAGCCGCCACAATTCCCAACAGAAGGCCCATGGTCAGAGCAAACGCCACCGCCCGCATCCCCAGGTCCAGCGAATAGGGAAACGCCGTGCGGATGATCTCGTTGACTGTGACGCCGCGAATCTTGTAAGAGGTGCCCAGATCTCCGTGCAGAAGATTTTTCATGTAGGTGAAATACTGTTCGTAAACCGGTTTGTCCAGTCCGTAGTAGGCGTAGATCGCCGCCTTGTTGCCCGCCTGCATTTTCTCGCTGGTAAAGGGGCTTCCGGGAATGAGCTTCACCAGGAAAAACGAGATCGTCACCAGGCAGAAAATCATGATGACCGACACAACAACCCGCTTTAATATGAACTTGAGCAGCTTCATGTCGACGCTCCAATCTTAAAATGTCCCTGCGCCCCGCCCCGCGGGGCGCAGGGAGCTGCGTTTAACTGAACGAGGCGTAGCGGAAATCGAACCGGGCACCGAAGGTGTTGATGGACACGTTCTTCAGTGCGGGATTGACCACGCAGGCACCGCGGGACATGTACAGGGGGATGATGGGCGCTTCGGTGAGGAGAATCTTTTCAGCCTCGAAGAACATGTCGTCCCGGGCCTTGGGATCCTTCTGCTGGTTGGCCTTGGTGATCAGCGTGTAGTAGTTCTCGCCGACCCAGCCGGTCTTGTTCCAGCCTCCGCGGCTGTCCCACATATCCAGATACGTGAAGGGATCGTCGTAGTCGGGGCCCCAGCCGGTGCGGGCAATGTCGTAGGGCGCGCCGTAGAGGTTTTCATAGTACTGCGCAAACTCCAGCTGCCGCAGGTTGGCCTTGATGCCCAGTGTCTCCAGCCAGGTATTCTGGAAGTATTCGCACAGCGTGCGCTGCTGCTCGCCGGAGGTGGTGAAGAAATCGAAGGCGGGCATGTCGGCGGGAGAGGCGTAGCCCAGCTCCTTGCAGGCCGCGGCAATGTACTTCTTCGCCGCCTCGGGATCGGCCTTCAGTTTGTGATACTGATCGGTGACGTCGTAGTTGTCGCCCCATTTGCCGCCCATTCCGTCGGCAATGCCGGGGTTGATGACGCCGGTAAAGGGCTGATAGGTGGGGAACATGGCCTTGACCAGCGCCTCGCGGTCAATGGAGGAGGACAGGGCCATCAGGAAATTGCGGTTGGAGGTGATCTTGGCGGTTTCGGCGCTGGAGCCCTTGTGGCTCAGCACGATAAAGGTAACGCCGCCGGACACGTAGTAGCTGAAATTGGGGTCCTTTTCATAGCTGGGCACCATGGCGGGATCCGTGAGATCCATGAAATAGATCTCGCCGGTATCGTACATGTTCTTCATGGTGTTGTCGTCCGACACCAGCAGCAGCGTGATCTTTTCCAGCTTGATGGCCTGGGCATTCCAGTAGTCGGGGTTCTTCTCAAATTCCATGCGGTCGCTGTGGGACCACTTCTTGAGAATGTACGGGCCGTTGCCCACGAATTTATCTGCCTCGGAGCCATAGGCCGTGCCGAACTTCTCCACCAGATCGCAGCGCATGGGCAGCATGGCGGAGGAGGCGAACAGGGTCACCATAAAGGGATACGCGGCTTCCAGGGTGATCTCCAGGGTCTTTTCGTCCACTGCCCGGCAGCCCAGCTCAGCCGCGTCCTTGGTTCCCTCGTTGACGGCGGCGGCGTTCTTAATGGGGAAAATCAGGTACGCCAGATCCATGGCGTCCTGCCGGGTGAGCATGCGGACATAGGTGTCCACAAAGTCCTGGGCGGTGACGGCCTTGCCGTCCTGCCACTTGGCGTCCCGCAGATGGAAGGTGTACACCAGGCCGTCGTCGGAGACCTCATATTTCTCCGCCATACCCGGTTGCACTTCGCCGTTTACCACATTCAGCAGTCCCTCCAGCGCCAGGGACAGAGCCGTGGAGGTGTTGGAGTCGTTTCCGACATGGGGATCCATGGAAATAGGTTCCGTTTTCAGCGCGACCTTCAGGGTGTTCCCGGACGCGTCGGCGGACGAGCCGGCCGCAGAGGACCCGGAAGTCGTTTTGGTCCCGCATCCCGCCAAAAGCGTAAGGGACATTGCGACTGCTAACATCGCTGACACAATCTTTTTCACCAATATTCCTCCTATCATAGTCTCTTCTCATTATGAACAGCTGCAGGGCCCTACAGCTTTTCACACAAAAGGGGTCAGCCCCCGAAATCCTCCGGCGTCCCGTGAGATGCCCGGAGAATCAGAGAGGTCTCCAGCTTGACCCGGCGGTTTTCGGTCTGCCCGGCCAGTTGGTCCATCATCATCTGGGCCGCCGCGTACCCCATCCGGTGTGCCTGCTGGCAGACCGTGGTCAGCGGCGGAGATGTGAATTTCATCCAGTCAAAATCATCGTAGCCCACGATGCCCACATCGTCGGGGATCCGCACCTGTCTGTGCTGCAGCTCCTCCACTACGCCCACCATCAGCGCGTTGTCCGCCACCAGAATGCCGTCGACGCCACGTTCCAGCAGGGTCCGCGTGGCGCTTTTGCCCCGGTCCGTGGAAAATTCGCTGACCAGCACCATCAGGTCTGTGCCGGTGTCCTGCCCCAGGGCCTCGATGGCCCTGGTGTAGCCCCGGCACCGCTCGTATCCCGAGGAATTCTGCACGCCGCCGCCGATGAGGCCGATGCGCCTGCGTCCGCAGCTGCCCAGCAGCTGCACGGCGTCGTAGGTGCCCTGCTCGTTGTCCGAGGTGACGGAGCTGTAGTCGTCCCCGTCCACCTGCCGGTCGGCCAGGACAAAGGGTACCTTCATCTCCCGCAGGGCGTCCAGCTGTGCTCTGTTTCTGGACGAGGGGACAAAAATGACGCCGTCCACCCACTGCTTTTTGAACACTTCCAGCGCGCTGAGACTCCGCTCTCCCTCGTTGGCCGCGCTGTAATTGGCCACCAGGACGCTGTATCCCGTCTCCCGCAGCTTCTGGTGGATTCCCAACAGGACGTCCATGTAGAAAAAGTTGGCGTTGCGGTCGTGTTCGTCGGTGGGAATGATGTACGCGATGGTGTTGGATTTCTGAGTGCGCAGCATTCGTGCCGCCAGATTGGGCCGGTAGCCGATCTGCTCCGCTGCCTCCATCACCTTCTGCCGGCTGCTCTCCGATGTCGGGCGTGTGCCGTTGAGCACGTTGGACACCGTTGCGATAGACAGATTTGTCATTTTTGCAATCTTTCGAATACTCATGGCATGTTCTCCATCAGATTTTTTAAAAATTGCGCCGGCGCACCGGGGAAACAGGGCTATAAAATCGTCTCAGTTGCTCCCCGCCAGCCAGCTGACAATATTGTCCCAGAGCTGGGGATAGCCGTCCCATTCGCACATGGCCGCCGGCGACCAGTGGGGCGCACAGTCGGTGGTGTAGGCCATGGTACGGCCCTTCCCCCACTGTCTCACGGCAATAATCGGATCCTCCCCGCGGTGCACCAGCACCTGCGCCTCCGGGCGGGCCTGGGTCTTATTGTAGCCCAGAATATACGGCCACAGGGCCGGCAGGCCCCGGAGCACGGGATGGGAATCCGGAACACAGGTGAGATCCACGCCCTCCGGCACCTCGCAGCGGTCGTCTCCATATTGGAGCCGGACAGGCAGTATCTCCTCCAGCGGGGAATCCTTCCACTTGCCCTTTCCCTCCATGCCCTGATAGGTCATGTATCCGCCGATCATGCAGAAGCCGCCGCCGGCCTCCACGTACTCCCGGGTCAGGGACAGCAGGTTTACCGCCCGGCTGCCGCCCTTGACCACCTCGGGCAGAAGCAGGAAGGAATTGCTGCCCACGTCGCTGAACAGCACCGCGTCATACCGCTGCAGTTCTTCCAGCGTGCGGGGATAGCAGCGGGCGACGAGATGACATGGAATGTGCGTAACCTCGTATCCCCTGGCTGTGAGCTTCGCGATGAAGCTCTCCGCCGCCTCATGGTAATTTGTCTCCGTGAAACAGTCCAGTCCTTTGAATTCCCTCATCGTTGCGAAGCAGGACTCCCCCACGAGAAGGACAGTTGTCTTTCTCTGCACACGATCACCTCACAAAATATAAAACGTTTTATTATTCGCTTAAAAAAAATATGCTCCGACAAATTGCAACTTTTAACGTATGTATAACGTTTTAGTTTACTTAATTATAAGGGCGGTATTTTCCGCTGTCAAGCCGCTAAATAATTTTCCCCGTTTCCTCTGATAAACATCTGTTAACTTTGGATAAACTGCACAGTCCTGTTTCCGATGCCCGGGGCGCAGGGCGTCTTTTGCTTCGGATCACACCTCCTCCGGCAGCGCGGCGGCGCCGGAATTTTTCAGCCGGCAGCCTTGCTTTTTTGGGAATCTTCTGTATAATGGGGCGCGTAAAAGCCCCCGAAAATTCCGTCCCGGGGAGCACAATCCGCGGCACGCGCTGCCCGGAAAAAGGAGAACGCCATGAATCTTGCCATTTCCCAGTCCTTTCTGCGTGAAACCGTCCACGCCCTCTTTTCCGCCGACAGCCCCAGCGGATTTACCTCCCGGGCCGCGGACGCCGCCGGGGAGATCGCCCGGTCTCTGGGCTATGCGGTGTCCCGCTCCAACAAGGGCTCCGTCATCATTTCCGTGCCGGGCCGGGATCACAGCCGGACGGTGGGGCTCTGCGCCCACATCGACACGCTGGGCCTGATGGTCCGCTCCGTATCGGAGCACGGCGAGCTGTATATCACCAAAATCGGCGGCCCCATCCTCCCCACGCTGGACGGCGAGTACTGCCGGATCTACACCCGGGACGGCCGGGTCTGCACCGGCACGATTCTCTCCCGTTCTCCCGCCGCCCACGTATTCGGCGACGCCTCCACCCGCGCCCGGGACGAGGACGACATGTATGTCCGCATTGACGAGACGGTGGCCTCCGCCGCCGACGTCCGGGCTCTGGGCATCGAGGCGGGAGACTATATCTGCTACGATCCCAAGACCGTGATCACCGAGAGCGGCTTTCTCAAGTCCCGCTTTATCGACGACAAGGGCAGCGCCTCCTGCCTTCTGACGCTGCTGCGGCTGCTGCGGGATACGAACACCGTCCCCCGGTACGATACCGAAATCGTCTTTACCGTGTATGAGGAAGTGGGGCACGGCGGCGCAACCTTCTCCCGGAATCTCACGGAGCTGCTGGCCGTGGACATGGGCTGTGTGGGCGGAGAGCTCACCTGCACGGAGCATCAGGTCTCCATCTGCGCCAAGGACTCCTCCGGCCCCTTCGACTATGAACTGGTTTCCCGGCTCATATCGCTGGCCCGGGACAACGGTGTGGACTACGCCGTGGACGTCTATCCCCATTATTCCTCCGACGCCGCCGTGGCCTGGAAGGCCGGGCAGGACGTCCGGGCGGCTCTCATCGGGCCGGGCGTCCAGGCCTCCCACGGCATGGAGCGCACCCACCTGGACGGCATGCGCGCCACCATCGAACTGGCCTGGCTGTACCTGGACTGCCGGTAAGGCCGCCGGATCCCGGCACAGAATCATAAAACCAGCGCCGGACTTGCGTCCGGCGCTGGTTTTGGGTTGAGCGGTTTTCGGTTTATTTGAGAAGCGCCTGATAGACGCTCTTTGCGATGGTGAACTCCACCGCGCCCATGGAGCCCGGGGCCACCTCATACTCGTCAAAGGCCAGCACCAGATTGCCGTCCGCGTCGAAGTAATAGTTGCGGTCGGCGGCCACGCCGGTAAAGTCCTCCGCAAAGTAGGTCTCCCCTTCGGGCGGATGCTCCATCTGCCGCTTCACCTCGTCGGTGAGAACGGCCTGCCAGTTGGAGCCGGCCTTGAAAAGGCCGTCCAGCTTCACAACCTGATCCGTCTTTTTGTCGATGTTGTAGATTTTGCTGAACTGGTAGCCGCTGGCCTGCGTCTCCAGGGCGTCCACCCGGAGCGTAAACCAGTCCTCCGTATCGGTGACAGTCCGATAGGATACGTTCAGGCCCTCGTATGCCTCGCCCAGCTGGGCGCAGTCGGCTTTGAACTGGCCGATGAGCTGGTCGGTGTACTGCTGCACATCCGCGTTGACGGAGGCCGCCGCGCTGCCGCCCCCCTGCACCTCCGGCACGGATACGTCCGCGTGGGCGTGCCCGTCGTCATGGGTGTAGCGGCGGAAGGTAATCACCTCCACAATGGGGCCCAGCACGGGAATCCTGGCCATGGCGGCGGCCGCCGGGGCAGAGAGATTCGGCACGGCCACAAATACGGCCAGTGCGGCGGCCACGCCGATCAGGGCGCGCCCGAAAGTCTTGTGCGTTTTTGTTTTCACGATTTTTTCCTCCAGGGCGGCGCAGGTGGCGAACACTCTCCCGGCATAGTCCTCCGGCAGAGGAAACGCCTCCTCCCGCGCCATTCTCCTGATTCTTTCATCAAACTGATCCATCATTTGTCCCCTCTTCTCCCAGCAGAATTTTCAGCCGTTCGCGGCCCCGGTGCAGGCGGGTTTTCACCGCCGCCTGACTCAGCCCCAAAACGCCGCCGATCTGCCGGATATTCAGGTCCTCATAGTAAAAAAGGGTAATCACGGTGCGGAAATCCGGCGGAAGCTGCTCCACCGCCTGCCAGAGAGACAGTCGCTCCGTGCAGTCCGTCCCGGACGCGGGAATTACTTCCTCCACGTCGGACAGGGCCACGGATGGGTGGGATTTGCGGCAGACGTCGTAGCATTTATTGGTGAGAATCCGCAGAATCCAGGGCTTGAACTTCTCCGGCTCACGCAGCGCCGCAAGACTTGCGTAAGCGGAGAGAATTGCCTCCTGGACGGCGTCCTCGGCGTCCTGATCGCTTTTCAGAATTGTGCGCGCCGTACGGAACAGAGCCGTCTGGCAGCGCACAACCTGGCCGCTGAACCAATCTCTCGTCATGGCGGGCAAGGGCCGCACCTCCTTCGTGTTTCCGCCGCGCCTGGGGCGCGGCTTTCTGACCGGTCATACTTATAGATGGATTCCCCCCGGCAAAGGTGACAGCGGGCGAGAAATTATTTGCGCCGGGGCGGAAATCTTCTCCGCTCCGGCGCACGGCGGTTATACGCCGTCGGGAAGCTCTGCCGCCTCCCGGCGGGTTTTGCACGCCCGCGCAAAAAAGAAGGCGCACAGCAGAATCTGCACCGCCGTGGCGCAGGGAGCCGCCATCCCCAGATAAAGAAGGGAGACGGGCCAGCGCCGGCTCATGGCAAGGGTAACGGGGATGCGGACGGCGGCGATCCCCGCGATGCTCTGCAAAAGAAGGAATCTCGTCCGGCCGCAGCCGTCAAAGTAGCCGATAAAGCTGAACAGGATCGACGAGAGAAGCAGATCAACCGCGTGGGCCCGGAGATATTCCCAGGCGCCCGCCGTAACAGCCGGGGCCGTTTTTCCAAAAAGGGCGATCAGGCCGTCGCCCCGGAAGAACAGCATCCAGGACGCCGCGGCGTCCGCCAGGAGGAAAATTCCCATTCCCATCCACAGCGCCCGGTGCGCCCGGTCATATCGCCCCGCGCCCACATTCTGCGCGGTGAAGGCCGACAGCGACTGTGCGCAGGCCATGGGCACCAGCGCCGCAAAGGTACAGAGCTTCTCCGCCGCGCCGACGGAGGCGGCCGCCGTTACGCCCAGCGTGTTGATAATGGGCAGCGTCGCCATAAACGCCATGCCGGACAGCGCGTTCTGCAGGGCCACGGGCGCTCCCAGCCGGAGTGTCTGCAGCGCGATCCGGCGCCGGAACCGAACGTCCCTTCTGCGCAGAGGGAGCTTTTTCCGCTGCGCCCAGAGCAGACACAGCCCCACGCTGACCGCCTGTGCCAAAACCGTGGCGCAGGCGGCGCTGAAAACCGGCTGCCCGAAAAAGTGCTCAAAGGACAGATCTGCGGCAATATTGAAGATGCACGCCAGCGCCGCCGCGGCCAGCGGGACCCGGGCGTTTCCCATTCCGCGGAACACGCTGCCCAGAAAGTTGTAGGCCACCGTGCACACAAAGCCGGCGGAGCAGATCCGCACATACGTTACGGTCTGCCGGAAGATCCCGGCCGGCACCCGCATCAGCGACACCACCAGCCCGGCGCATACCGTCAGTACCACGGTCACCGCGGCGCCCGCCGCCAGAAAAAGGTACATTCCGCCGCCGATCACCGGCCCGGCCCGATTCTCCTCGCCCCGGCCTACGATCCGGCCCAGCAGCACGGTGGTGCCCGTGGTCAGTCCCGCGGTAATCAGCGTGAGCAGCTCCATAATCTGGCTTCCCGTGGAAACCGCCGCCACATCCGCAGCCGTCCCGAAGCGCGCCACAATCACCAGGTCGGCCGCGCCGTACAGATCCTGCAGGCACACGGCCAGAAGAACCGGCAGGGCAAAGCGCAGAAGATGCCGGAGGATCGGGCCCTCGGTGAGATTCTGTTCTTCGCGCATATCCTTCCCTCCCGTAAAAAGAAAAAGCCGGGCAGCGGGCGCGTGTCCTTCTGTCGGCTCTTGCGGGCGCTGTGCTCGGCGCAGCGCTTTTGTTTTTTTAATTGTATCGGGCGCGGCATTTTTTGTCAAGCCGGCAGCCGGCGCTTTTATTTTTCCGGGGGGTGTGCTATGATAACATCACGAAAATGGAAAGAAATCCGCGCGGATTGCTCCGCGCGATGGTCGGAGGTTGCAATGGCGGAGGAAAAGCGGCAGGAAATCCTGCTTCTGAAACTGGGCGAGGTGGTTTTAAAGGGCCTCAACCGCAATGTGTTTGAGGACAAGCTGGTGGCCAACGTGGGACGGCACGTCCGCCCCTTCGGGCGCTTTCAGGTCTATACGAAGCAGAGCACCATCTACGTGGAGCCCCGGAGCCCGGAGTGCGATCTGGACGGGGCGTACCGGGCCTGTCTCCAGGTGTTCGGCGCGGTGGCCGTGGCCCGGGCGCTCCCCTGCGAGAAAACCGTGGAGGCCATCTCCCAAACCGCCAGAACCTATCTCGCCGGTGCTTTTGCCCGGGCCGGGAGCTTCAAGGTGGAATCCCGGCGGGCGGACAAGCAGTTCCCCATGACCTCCATCCAGCTCTCCCAGGCCGTGGGCGGCGACCTGGCGGAGGCGTTTCCCAATGTGCGCGTAGACGTCCACCACCCCGATCTCACCGTCTATGTGGAGATCCGGGAACGGGCCGCCTACGTTCACATGCCCCCGGCGGAGGGCGCAGGGGGGCTCCCCGTGGGCTGCGGCGGCCGGGCCGTGTCGCTGCTCTCCGGCGGAATCGACAGCCCCGTGTCCTCCTGGATGATGGCCCGCCGGGGCGTCTGGCTGGAGATGGTGCACTTTGCCTCCCCGCCCTACACCTCCCAGCAGGCGCTGGACAAGGTGCTGGAGCTGGCGAAGCTGCTGGTTCCCTGGTGCGGGCAGCTGGTGGTGCACGTGATTCCCTTTACCCAGATTCAGGAGGAGATCCGCCGGAGCTGTCCCGAGGAGTACTTCACCCTGATTATGCGCCGGTTTATGATGCGTCTGGCCGACGCCGTGGCTAGGAAGGCCGGAGCCGGGGCGCTGGTCACCGGCGAATCCCTGGGTCAGGTGGCCAGTCAGACCATGCTCTCCCTGGCCGTCACCGGAGAGGTGACGGCGCTGCCCGTGCTGCGCCCCCTCATCGGTATGGACAAGGCGGAGATCGTCAGGCTCTCCCGCCGGATCGGCACCTACGAGACCTCCATCCTCCCCTATGAGGACTGCTGCACGGTCTTTACGCCCCGCCATCCCAACACCCGGCCCGTCCCGGAGGCCGTCCGGGCGGCGGAGAGCGCTCTGGACGTTCAGGCGCTGACGGACGCGGCCCTGGCGGGCAGGCGCCGCTACCGCATCAAAAGCGACGGGAGCATCAGCTGATGAAAAAGGGCAAGCTGGATTATAAGGTCACGGCGGTCATCCTCTTTGTCGCGTCGGTTTTCTGGCTGGCCGACGCCGCGCTGGCGCGTCAGGTGCTCTCCGGCGCGGTGGGCGTGGCCTGCCTGGCGGCGGCCGCCGTCAATGTGCTCTACTGCCGGAAATGCGGCAGGGAGCAGGAGGATAAAAAGGATCAGAAATAAGTGTTCCGCCGGCGTCGGCAGCGGACTGGAGGGGAATCTCTATGGCACATCAGGCTGAAATCATCGCCGTGGGCACCGAACTGCTGCTGGGCAACATCGCCAACACCGACGCCCAGTATCTCTCCGGAGAGCTGAGCTCTCTGGGCATCGGCGTCTACTGGCACACCGTGGTGGGCGACAACCCGCGCCGCCTCCGGGACGCGCTGGCCGTGGCCCGGAGCCGGGCCGACCTGCTGATCGTCACCGGGGGGCTGGGCCCCACCTACGACGATCTCACCAAGCAGGTACTCTGTCAGGCCTTCGGCCTCCCGCTGGAGCTGCATGAGGATATTCTGGAGGGCATCCGGCTTTTCTACCGGGAATCTCTGCACCGGGAGATGCCGGAGAACAACGTCAGCCAGGCCATGCTGCCCGTGGGCTGCACCGTCTTTCCCAACGCCGTGGGCACGGCCCCGGGCTGCGGTTTTGAAAAGGACGGCGTCCGGGTGCTGATGCTCCCCGGCCCGCCCTTTGAACTGAAAACCATGTACCGCCGCTGCGCGGAGCCCTATCTCCGGGGCCTTTCCCGGGAGGTCATCGTCTCCCGGGACATCCTGTGCTTCGGTCTGGGGGAGTCCTCGGTGGAGGAGCTGCTTCACGACCGGATGACGGAGATGGAAAATCCCACTCTGGCCACCTACGCCAAATCCGCGGAGGTCCGGCTCCGGGCCACCGCCCGGGCGGCCTCCCGAAAAGAGGCGGAGGCCATGCTGGCTCCCGTGGAGGCGGAGGTGCGGGCCGCGCTGGGCAGCTATGTCTACGGCACGGACGTGTCCGGCCTGCCGGAGCAGTGCCTGCGCCTGCTGAGCGGGCGGCAGCTGACCTTCGCCACCGCCGAAAGCTGCACCGGCGGGCAGATCGCCGCGGAATTTACCGCCCTGCCCGGCGCGTCCGCCGCCTACCGGGGCGGCGTGGTGTCCTACTGGACCAGCGTCAAGCACGACGTGCTGGGGGTGGAGCAATCGCTTCTGGACCGGTACGGCGCCGTGTCGGACCCCGTGGCCCGGGCCATGGCCCAGTCCGCCCGGCGGATCACCGGCGCCGATCTGGCCGTCTCCGTCACCGGCGTGGCGGGGCCCGACCGGGACGAGCGGGGCAATCCCGTGGGGCTGGTATTTGTGGGCCTTGCCGCGCCGGAGAACACCTTCTGCCGCCGGCTGGAGCTGGGACAGCGCCGCCGGGACCGCATCCGCGGCGTGTCCGTGAACCACGCCTTCGACATGCTCCGCCGGTATCTCACCGGCATTCCCGTGGAGGAGCTCTGACCCGGGGCGGGAAAAGTTCTCCCGAGGCTTGCAATCGCCCGCAGGGCGCGGTATACTGTAAAAAGTGCGGCGCGTTCCGCCCGCCGCGGAGGCGGCGGAGTCTGCGTCCGCCCGACTGCTGTCAGGCTCATATAGTTCCGCTGAAGGTCCGCCCTCCGGGGCGGCGCGGCGCGGAAGTTTCTACGGGGCCGCCCAAGGTCCCGGCTATGAGCGTCTGAACGGAGAGAAGTCTCCGTCCGGGCGCTCATTTTATTTTTCCGCGGACACGCCCAAAGCGGCAGATTGAAGAAATGAGGTGCAAGCGATGAGCACGCTGATTCTGAAGGGAACTCTGATCTCCGCTCCCGCGCCGGGGAAGCTGGACATTCTGGAGGGGGGCTATCTGGCGGTGGAGGACGGCTGTGTGGAGGGCGTCTACCCCCGCCTGCCGGAGCGGTATCAAAACGCCCCGCTGGAGGATTTCGGCCGGTGCCTGATTCTCCAGTCTTTTACGGATCTCCACCTCCACGCGCCCCAGTATCCCATGCTGGGCACGGGGATGAATCTGCCGCTGCTGGAGTGGCTCTCCGCCTGCACCTATCCGGCGGAGGCCCGGTTCGCGGATGCGGAATACGCCCGAACCGTCTCCCGGGCGCTGGCCCGGGAGCTCATCGAAAACGGCACCACCCGGGTGTGCATGTTCTCCTCCCTCCACCGCCCCGCCACGCTGATTTTGATGGAGGAGCTGGAGCGCGCCGGCGTGACGGGCTTTGTGGGCAAGGTCAACATGGACCGCAACGGCTCCCCCGACCTGCAGGAGACCACAGAGGAATCCCGGCGGGAGACTCTGGCCTGGCTGGATCAATCGAAGGCTTTCCCCCACATCCGGCCCATTCTCACGCCCCGGTTCACCCCCTCGTGCACCGATGAGCTGCTGCGCTTTCTGGGAAAGCTGGCCTTGGAGCGGAATCTCCCCGTTCAGTCCCATCTCTCCGAGAACACCGGCGAGCTCCAGTGGGTGCGCACCCTTCACCCCGAGTGCGCCCGGTACTGGGAGACTTACGACGAGTACGGCCTGTGGACAGACCGCACCGCCATGGCCCACTGTGTCTGGTCCGACGCGGCGGAGCGGCAGGCTATGATCCGCGCCGGCGTCACCGCCGTCCACTGTCCCGCCTCCAACCGCAACCTCTGCTCCGGCGTGGCGCCGGTGCGGGTGATGCTGTCGGAGGGCGTGAAGGTGGCGCTGGGCACCGACATTGCCGGCGGCGACAGCGTGCACATGTTCGACGCGGTGGCGGACGCCGTCCGGGCCTCCAAGGACCGGCGTATTCTGGACGGCTGGAAGACGGAGGCCCTGTCCGTGGCAGAGGCATGGTATCTGGGCACCTCCGCCGGAGCGTCGTTCTTCGGCGATGCGCCGGGCTTTGTTCCCGGCCAGCGGCTTCACGCCATGGCGGTGGACGACTCCCGCCTGCCGCCCTCCCCCCATCCTCTCAGCGCGGCGGAGCGGTTTGAACGGTGCGTGTACCGCCGCCAGAGCGGCGCCATCCGGGCCGTGTGGAGCGACGGGCGGAAGGTTTTCTCCCGTTCCCCGGATTAATGCCCCACTCCGGGGCAAAAAAAAGAGCCGTCCCGGGTAAAGCCCGGAACGGCTCTTTTCACACGTGCGGCTAGAAAAGCGACACGACGCCGCAGGTTACGGCCAGCGTAATTCCCCCCGCGATGAGAACGCCCGTGAAAATGGCCCCGACGGCGTTCCGCGCGCGGATATTCAGAATGTCCGCCACCAGCGCGCCCGTCCAGGCGCCGGTGCCGGGCAGCGGGATCGCCACCAGCAGAATGAGCCCCGGCAGGCGGTACTTCCGCACCATCTGTCCCTTGAGATGCGCCCGCTGCTCCAGGCGCTGAATCCGGGGGCCCCAGCGCTTTCCCTTCCGCAGCCAGTCAAAAACCTGCCGCACCAGCAGCAGCACCAGAGGCACCGGCAGCATATTGCCGATCACCGCCGCCGTATACGCCTCCCACGGGGACAGCCCCGCGGAAATTCCAATGGGAATTGCTCCCCGCAGCTCCAAAACCGGAACCGCGGCAATCCCCGCGGTCATCAGCCATCGTCCTGCAACTGTCTCCAAAAATGCCATGAACTGCCCTCCCCGGCACGCCCGCAGGGCAGCCGGGACGGCAAAACCGCCCCGGCTGCCCGGTTTTTTACTCCAGATTCAAATGGCGCTTGAGCATAAATGTGGTAATCAGATAGAAGATCACGCCCACCGCCGCGCAGGAGGCAATCATGATCCACAGTGCGGCATGGATCGCCGCCGCGCCGCCGAAGTTGAAGCCCTCAAAGGAAAAGGCGCCGGAGAGTCCCAGAAACTGCAGCGCGAACTGGAACACGAAGAAGAACACTACGCTCAGAAGGCTCTTGTGGCCGACAAAGCTGTGGCCCACGGCCATGGCCGCGTAAAACTGCAGGCAGAAGGCCGCGCAGGAGATCAGCAGCAGCGCCAGGGCCTCCAGTGCGAAGGCCGCGCCGTTGATGGCATAGTAGCTGGTGATCTGACGAAAGATCATTTCCAGCCAGCGGAAAAAGTCATTCACATAGTCCACCCGGAAAACCGTAATGCCCGCCGCCAGGAAAACCGCGGCGCCGGAGGCAATGCTCCAGACGGTGGAGACGATGATCTTGCTCCAGACCTGCTGGTGGACGGAGGCAGGCAGCGTAAACATCACATAGCCCTCGTCGCCCAGGAGATTGGTGCGGAAGCGGTTGATCATCAGCACCAGGGTGACGATGCACACCGCCATGATGCCCACAAAGAACAGCACCATCACAAGGCCGCCGAAAATGTTGAGCATGGTGCTTCCGGAGGTGCCCAGCAGCCGGACGGATACGTTGGCGCAGATGCTCAGCACCAGCAGAATGAGATACAGCGGGCCCATAATCCGGCCCGTGGCGCGGAATTCGTGCTTCAAAAGTTTCCTCAGCATTTGAATACCTCCCGGAACAGGGCGTCCACGCTCATGCCCTTCTCCTCCCGGATCTGATCCACGGAGGACTGGAGCGCAACCTGGCCCTGATTGATAAAGATCACGTCGTCCAGCACCTTCTCCACATCGGAGATCAGGTGCGTGGAAATCACCACCGCGGCATCTGGATTATAGTTGCTGATGATGGTGTTGAGAATGTAGTCCCGCGTGGCGGGATCCACGCCGCCGATGGGCTCATCCAGCAGGTACAGCCGGGCCGCCCGGCTCATCACCAGGATGAGCTGCACCTTTTCCCGGGTGCCCTTGGACATCTGCTTGATGGTCTGCTTTTGGGGAATGTTCAGGTGCTCCAGCATCTGCTCCGCCGCATCCCGGCGGAAATCCGCGTAAAAGTCGCCGTAAAAATCCAGCAGCCGCGCCGCCGTCATCCAGGTGGGAAGGCACGTGCGGTCGGGCAGGTACGAAACCTCCGACCGGGTCTGCTTGCCCGGGGCCGCGCCGTCGATGAGAATCTGTCCCTCGCTGGGAGTCAAAAGGCCGTTGGCCAGCTTGATGAGGGTCGTTTTCCCGCTGCCGTTGGGGCCCAGCAGCCCCACGATCCGCCCCGGCTCTACGCTCAGATTGATCCCATTCAGGGCCGGCGTGTTTCCAAAGCGTTTGCTCAGATCTCTGCACTCCAAAATTGCCATGTCAGTCCTCCTCCCGGGCGGTATCCCGGCGCACCAGCTCCAGTATTTCGCCCTTTTTAAACCCCAGGCGGGACATGGCGTCCAAAAATGCCTGCACCTGTGTCTCCGCCAGGGTTTTTTTCACACTTTCGATCATCGTCTGATCCTCCGTCACATATCTTCCCGCAGTCCGCTGGCTGTATACCAATCCGTCCCGTTCCAGCTCTGCCAGCGCCCGCTGCATGGTGTTGGGATTGACCCCTGCCTCCGTGGCCATCTCCCGCACCGACGGCAGCCGCTCACCGGGCGGAAACGCGCCGGCGATAATTCCCTGTTTGATCTGGTCGATCAGCTGGGAATAAATCGGCGCATCGGCGTTAAAACCCCACTCCATTCGTCTAGCCTCCCGTTTCTGTGTTGTTGTCTTAAGCAATTAATACAATAGCACAGTTCTGAGATTTGTCAATCCCTTTTTTAAAAAAATTTTTGCGGCGGACGGATTTTTTTCGCACAGACACAAAAAAAGCGGCGGGAGCATCGTCCCGCCGCGCTTCCGGCAAAGGTCCCGGGGCGCCTGAAGCCCGGTTTAATACCGCTGATCCAGACGGGCGATGACATCGGCCACGGCGTCCTCCCGGGCGTCGGCCACGATGGTGGCACCGCTGTCCCGCACCAGGGGAATACAGTTGGCCGGGGCGAAGCCCTCCCGGGCGGCCCGGAGCATGGGCAGGTCGTTGGACTCGTCGCCGATGCAGTAGAGCCCCTCCGGCGCCACGCCCAGCAGCTCCGCCAGGCGGAGGACCATGCAGCCCTTGTTGGCGCCGGTGCGGGTCAGCTCCAGCAGAAACTGCCCGGAGAACACCAGCTCATAGTCCTGTGCCCAGCCCTGTTCGTCCAGAAACGTGCGAATCTCCTCCAGCACCGGGCGCCGCGCCTCAAAAAGGAGCTTTCCCACGGGCAGCGGCACCTCCCGGAGGGACGGCACTTCCGCCACGCCCACATGGGTGATGTGCTGATGCTGCCGGGTAAACGCGTTGGGCCGGACGGCGTGAATCACGTTGTCGGTGTGATAAACCTCGCAGGCGGCGGAGGGAAACGCATCCAGCACCGCCTGACCCCGCTCCAGGGCCAGCTCGTCCAGCAGGGCGAACTCCAGATACTCCCCCCTGGCAAAATCGTAAATGGCGGCGCCGTTGCACACCACGCCGGGGGCATTCATGGGAATCCCCGCCGCATACCTGGACACGGCGGCCAGCGCCCGGCCCGTGGACAGGCCGAACCGGCCGCCCTCTCCCATAAAATACTCCAGCGCGGCGCGGTTTCCCGGGGACAGCGGCGGCACTTCGGCCCCGCTGCGCAGCGCATCCTCCGTATAGATCAGCGTATTGTCGAAATCGCTGGCCAGTAAAACACCGTCAAATTTTCCCATGGATCCTCCTTGGTGATAATCGATTGCGTCTGGTTTTTAAAAACGGGGAGAGGACTGCTCCTCTCCCCGCGGACTCACTCCTGCTTGGGCGGAGAATTCGGCGTCTCCGGTCCGGCGCCGCTGCCGCGATGGCGGCGGCCGCCCCGGTGATGCGGTCTGCGGCGCTTGGCGGCGTCCCCCTCGTCCTGCTCGGGCCGACGCGCCTCCTGGGGCGGCGCAGGCTTTTTCTCCCGGACGGGGCGGGGCGGCTCCTGCTGCTTCCGGGCGGGATCCTCCGCCGGACGGCGATCCGTCTCCCGGGGGGCGGCTCCCTCCGTGCGGGCGCCGGGCCGGCGTCCGCGGCTGCGTCTGCGGCGGCGGGGCTTGTCCCCCTCCGCCGGAACAGGCGTCTCCGCCGCCGGCCGTTCCTCCGGGGCGGGGGCGGTGTCAAAGCCAAAGCCGAAGCCCACCGCCGGGGGGATCAGTTCGCTGTCCTCTTTTTTCTCGGGAATAAAACGCGCCGGGCGCTCGGCCGGAATGTCGATGCCCTCCCTGGTGCCCTTGCCGTTGCGCAGAACGCACAGCTCGCACCGCTGGTAGCATTTAAACGGCTCCGGCGCGGAATCCAGGCTCACCTTGGCCTGCTCCCGGAGCAGATCCACGCTCTTCACATTTCCCGGCCCGTCGGGAGTCAGGACGAAGGACTCGCTCTTGGGCATCCGCTTGGCGGCGTCCTCATAGGCATTCTGCTCATATTTGAGGCAGCACATGAGCCGCCCGCAGGTACCGGAAATCTTGGTGGGGTTCAAACTGAGATTCTGGGTCTTGGCCATCTTAATGGAGACCGGCAGAAACCCGTCCAGAAACTGCGAGCAGCAGAAGGGCCGCCCGCAGATGCCCAGGCCCCCGATCATCTTGGCCTCGTCCCGGACGCCGATCTGGCGCAGCTCGATCCGGGCGCGGAACACCCCCGCCAGATCCCGCACCAGCTCCCGGAAGTCCACCCGGCCGTCGGCGGTGAAGAAAAAGATGATCTTGCTGCCGTCGAAGCTGCAGCTGACGCTGACCAGCTTCATCTCCAGGCCGTGATCCGCAATCTTTTTCTCGCAGATGTCAAATGCCTCGTTTTCCCGCTTGCGGCTGTACTCCGCCGCGGCGCGGTCAGCGGCCGTGGCCATGCGCACCACGGAGCACAGGGGCCGTACCACGGCGCTGTCCTCCACCTCGTGGTTGGCCTCGGTGCAGATGGCAAATTCCGGCCCCTGGGCCGTCTCCACGATCACCTGGTCGCCCAGCTTCACCTGATTGCCGCCGGGATCAAAAAAATAGTTCTTGCATCCGCTGCGAAAGCGGACGCTGATTACTTCAGTCAAAGGATACCCTCCAATTCGGCGGCCAGCGCGCCCAGCGTCTGGCCGGAGTTCACGTTGTAACGGCAGTCCTGCCGGTATTTTTGCAGCAGTTCTATTGTGCGCACAATTTGCCTTTTTGTCAAGTTTTTCGCGAGATACGCCGCTGTTTTGTCCCCTTCCGGTTTGGCCGGGACCCCGCATTTTTCCGCCAGCGCACCGACGCAGAGGCGGTAGGCCCCGTCCAGCATGTGCAGCACGTCCTCCCGGGAGGCCTTGGCCCGTTCCATGCGGATCAGCACCTCCGTGGGGCCGCAGCGCTTTCCCGCGGCCAGGCTGCGGCACAGCGCCAGCGTTTCCTCCGGCGTTTCGGCGTCCGCCTCCGCCGCAGGCCGCAGCGGCACCTCCACACACCGGGAGCGGAGGGTGGGCAGCACCGACGCCGGGTTCTCCGCGCAGAAGATAAACGCCGCGTAGGCCGGCCCCTCCTCCACGATCTTCAAAAGCACGTTCTGATCCTGCTCGGTCAGCAAGGCGCAGTCGGGGAACACATAGACCTTCCCCGCGGCCTCGTTGGGGCGGATATAGGCGTCCGCCCGGGCGGAGCGGATGATCTCCACCGCCACATTTTTGTGCTCCTCGTCCCGCACGCTCACCACGTCCGGGTGGATGCCCCGGCGCACCTTCCGGCAGTCCCCGCACGCCCCGCAGGGCTTTTCCCCAGGCGCGGTGCACACAAACGCGGCCGCCGCAAACTCCGCCGCCGCGGCCAGATCGCCGCTGCCGGTAAACAGCAGGGCATGGGCCAGCGCGCCCCGCGCCGCCGCCTCCCGCAGCCGGTCAGCGGCGGACTCGTTTCCGCTCAGCGTCCACATCGGTGCAGTCCTCCCTGTGAAAATTTTTTAAAATTATATCATAAAGGAATAAAAAAAGGAAGAACGCTCCATGCTTTTTCCGTTAAAAAGTTTGAAATATTTACTGTTTTATAAAATAGGTGTATTTTCACCAAGGGAATTTGCTTTTTCTTATCTAAATCATGTATTGTTTTTCTACCAGAGACACATTATAATCGTTATGCTAAAATTGTAAACGTTTAACAATTATTTCTGCAGGGCTGCAGAAAAAAAGTACGGAGGTCAACCATGAGCAAAAAATACTGCTATCTTTTCACTGAGGGCAACGCCGGCATGCGGGAGCTGCTGGGCGGCAAAGGCGCCAATCTGGCGGAGATGACCCACATCGGACTTCCTGTCCCCCAGGGCTTCACCATCACCACGGAAGCCTGCACCCAGTATTACGAGGATGGCCGTCAGATCAACCCCGGCATTCTGTCGGAAATCATGGAGTACATTGAGAAGATGGAGCAGATCACCGGGAAGAAGTTCGGTGATCACAACAATCCCCTTCTGGTATCCGTCCGTTCCGGCGCCCGGGCTTCCATGCCCGGCATGATGGACACCATTCTGAACCTGGGCCTCAACGAGCAGGTGGTGGAAGTCCTGGCCAAAAAATCCGGGAATCCCCGCTGGGCCTGGGACTGCTATCGCCGGTTTATCCAGATGTATTCCGACGTCGTCATGGAAGTCGGAAAGAAATATTTTGAACAGCTCATCGACAAAATGAAAGCCGCCCGGGGCGTCACTCTGGACGTGGAGCTCACCGCCGCCGATCTTCAGGAGCTGGCCGGCCAGTTCAAGGCCGAATACAAGAACAAGATCGGCCAGGAATTCCCCTCTGATCCCAAGGCTCAGCTCACCGGCGCCATCACGGCCGTGTTCCGCTCCTGGGACAATCCCCGGGCCAATGTCTATCGCCGGGACAACGACATCCCCTACTCCTGGGGCACCGCCGTCAACGTGCAGATGATGGCCTTCGGCAACATGGGTGACGACTGCGGCACTGGCGTTGCGTTTACCCGGAATCCCGCCACCGGCGAGAAGAAGCTCTTCGGCGAATTTTTGACCAACGCCCAGGGCGAGGATGTGGTGGCCGGTGTCCGGACGCCCATGCCCATCAGCCAGATGGCCGAGAAATTCCCCGCCGCCTTCGCCCAGTTTGAGGGCGTGTGCAAGACGCTGGAGGATCACTATCACGACATGCAGGACATGGAGTTCACCGTGGAAAACGGCAAGCTCTATATGCTCCAGACCCGCAACGGCAAGCGCACCCCCGCCGCCGCGCTGAAAATCGCCTGCGACCTGGTGGACGAGGGACAGATCGACGAAAAGCAGGCCGTCCTGATGATCGAACCCCGCTCCCTGGACGCGCTGCTCCATCCTCAGTTTGACGGCGCGGCTGTCAAGTCCACCCAGCCTCTGGCCCGGGCGCTGGCCGCCTCTCCCGGCGCCGCCTCCGGCAAGATCGTCTTTACCGCCGAGGACGCCAAGGATTGGGCCGCCCGGGGTGAAAAGGTGGTTCTGGTCCGTCTGGAGACCTCTCCCGAGGATATTGAGGGCATGAAAGCCGCCCAGGGCATTCTCACCGTTCGGGGCGGCATGACCTCTCACGCCGCCGTGGTGGCCCGCGGCATGGGCAAGTGCTGCGTGTCCGGCTGCTCCGCCATCAAGATGGACGAGGAGAACAAGAAGTTTGAACTGGCCGGCAAGACCTTCCGGGAGGGCGACTGCCTGTCCATCGACGGCTCTACCGGCTGCGTCTACCAGGGCCTGATCCCCACGGTGGAGGCTACCATCGGCGGCGAATTCGGCCGCGTGATGGGCTGGTGCGACAAGTACCGGCGCCTGCAGATCCGCACCAACGCGGATACGCCCCACGATGCCGCCCAGGCCTATAAATTCGGCGCCCAGGGCATCGGCCTGTGCCGCACCGAGCATATGTTCTTCAACGCCGACCGCATTCCCGCCATCCGGGAGATGATCTGCTCCGACACGGTGGAGGAGCGCAAGCGCGCGCTCACCAAGCTGGCTCCTATGCAGCAGGGCGACTTTGAGGCCATTTACGAGGCCATGGAGGGCTGCCCCGTCACCATCCGCTTCCTGGATCCCCCCCTGCATGAATTTGTGCCCACCGAGGAGGGCGACATCGTGCATCTGGCCCGGGATATGGGCAAATCGGTGGCCGACATCAAGCTGATCATCGCCGATCTCCACGAATTCAATCCCATGATGGGCCACCGCGGCTGCCGTCTGACCGTCACCTATCCCGAGATCGCGGAGATGCAGACCACCGCCGTCATCAAGGCCGCTCTGGCCGTTCAGAAGCGCCATCCCGAATGGAAGATGGTGCCCGAGATCATGATTCCGCTGGTGGGCGAGGTCAAGGAGCTGGCCTATGTCAAGCACGTGGTCACCTCCACCGCCGACGCCATTTTGAAGGCCGCCGGCTCCGACATGCGCTACAAAGTCGGCACCATGATCGAGATCCCCAGAGCCGCCCTCACCGCGGACGAGATTGCCGCCGAAGCGGAGTTCTTCTCCTTTGGCACCAACGATCTCACCCAGATGACCTTCGGCTTCTCCCGGGACGATGCGGGCAAGTTCCTGGGCGCCTATTACGACAAGAAGATCTACGAGAGCGATCCCTTTGCCAAGTTGGATCAAAAGGGCGTGGGCAGGCTCATTGAGACGGCCTGCCGGCTGGGCCGCCAGACCCGCCCCGACCTGCACCTGGGCGTCTGCGGCGAACACGGCGGCGATCCCTCCTCTGTGGAGTTCTTTGACCGGACGGGCCTGGACTATGTCTCCTGCTCCCCCTTCCGCGTGCCCATCGCCCGGATTGCCGCGGCGCAGGCTGCCATCAAAAACTCCAAGTAATCTCCCGCCGCTCCGGCATACAGCATAGAATACGGCTCCCCTGCGGATTTTAAAGCCTGGAATCCGCGGGGGAGCCGTCTTTTGTCCGCAGGAAGCAGGCGGAACATTAGCACTCTCGTAATGTGAGTGCTAATATTTACAGTTTCTTCAAATTCCGGACACAAAAAAGAGGAAATTGCGCGTTATAGTAAAGCCGTAAAAAAGAGTTGGGCCCGTGAGGGCCCCGGGCGCGGAGACACCCGGCCGGGCCGCCGGTCTCCGCGCTTGAAACCCGGGCCCGCGCAAAATTTTTCAAGGAGGAATTGTTATGTTTGAAATGAGTCCGTATCGCAGAAATCAGGGAAGTCTCTGGAATCCGTTTTCCGACATGGAGGCGATGGAAAAGCGCTTTTTCGACAACGACTTCTTCTCCTCCCGCGGACTTGCGGAATTTAAGACCGATATTACCGACGAGGGCGACCACTACGAGCTGAAGGCCGATCTCCCCGGCTTCAAGAAAGAGGACATTCACCTGGATCTGGACGGCGACACGCTGAGCATCCGGGCGGAGCGCCACTCGGAGCATGAGGACAAGGACAAGCGCGGCAAGTTCGTCCGCTGCGAGCGCTCCTACGGCTCCTACAACCGGAGCTTCGACATATCCGGCATCAAGGCCGACGCCATCAAGGCCGGGTACGACGGCGGCGTGCTGACGCTGCAGCTTCCCAAGCAGGATACCCGGGTGGAGACCACCCGCCATCTGGAAATCGAGTAATCCCCCTTTTGCGCGCACTCTTCCGAAAGAGGCGCCGGCTAAAAAGCCGGCGCCTCTTTCTTGTTGTTGCAAGCGGCCCCCTCCTCCGCTATAATGGAAAGGACATTCCGCCGGAGAGCCCGGCGTCCATCAAAAGGCCCCGGGCAATCCGTCCCGGGCGGAGAGGAGACTGTGCATGGCCAGCCGGTACGAGAAGTTTACAAATCCATACGCCCACAGCCAAATTCCGTTTCTTTTGGCGGAGGTGCTCACCGACGGCAGCGGAAAAATGGTGGATCTCGTCTGCCGGGACGCCAACGCGGCGGCGGCTTCGCTGCTGAGCACAACGCCGGCGGATTTAAAAAACCGGCGGTTCTGCCGCTCCTTCCCCGCGGAGCGGCTGGAGGGGCTGGCGCCCCTGGGAAAGGTGGCGTTTTCCGGCTCTGCCGCCTCCGTCTCCTACACCACTGTCCGGGGGAAGAAGCTGACCGTCACCTGCTACCAGCTGATGTACGGATTGATTGCCTGCCTTCTGGACGGGCCGTCCCCCTCCGGCTTTAAAGGGCAGGCGGTGCTGCCGGTTCCGGAGCAGCCCGGCTGCACCGCCGTGCTGGAGGTGGGCCGGGGCGGCGTCCGCTGTCTCGCCTTCAGCCCCGGATTCAGCGTGCTGACCGGCTATCCCCAGCGGGAGCTTCTCAACCGGCTGGCGCCGGATCTCTCCCCCCTCATCGTCCCGGAGGACTGGCCGGAGCTTTTGCAGGGCCTGCTGGACTCCGCCCGCAGCGGGCAGACCATCAGCCGGGAGCTTCGGCTCCTGTGCGCCGGCGGACAGGAGCGGTGGGCTCTCCTCTGGGCCGGCCCCATCTCCGGGAAAGACTCCGGCGCGCTGTTCTCCGCGTCCTTTCTGGACATCGACCTGCAAAAAAAGCTCCAGTTCAAGCTGGACGCCGCCCAGGTCGAGCTGGACTCCTTCCGCACCCAGGTGCGCCAGCTGATGGACTGCCTGCCGGGCGGCTGGATTGTGCGGCTGGATTCGGAGCTGCAGCATCCGACGCTGCTGCACATTAGCGGCAGCTTCGCGGAGCTTCTGCACTGTTCCAGCCGGGAGCTATCGGAGGAAATCGGCGGGGATCCCCTGAAAGTCGTCTTACCCCAGGATCTCCCGGGCCTCCGGGCGACGCTGAAGGCGGCCCTGGCCTCGTCTCTGCCCTGCCGCACCGTCTTTCGCGTACAGCGGCGCGGCGGCGGCGCGCCTTTGCGGCTGGGCGCGGTGATCACCGCCGCCCCCCAGGAAAACGGCGATCTTCTGGCATGCGGCACCTGCTCCGACAGTACCCGGGAGCAGGACGTGGAGGCGACTTTGCAGCTGCACTCCAGCCTGATGGACCTCTTTCTCTCCCGGCCCGGCTCCCTGTGCCTCGACTACGATCCCCATACCGACGTGGCGAAGCTGACCTCCATCCGCAGCGGCCGGCGGCAGTCCCGCACCGTGGAGGACTACCGTCTCTCCCTGTCCACCTCGCCCCTCATCCACCCGGACGACCGCAAGGCGGTGCTCACCGCTCTGCGGCGTGCCTGCGCCCGGCCCGGAAAGGCTTTCTGCGAATATCAGGCCCGCTACGTCGGTGAAAACTACTGCCGCTACCGGCTCTCCTTTTTGAGTCTGGCGGATAGGACCGGCGCCGTGGTCCGGGTGACGGGACTGGCAAGCTCTCTGGACAGCGCCGCCGCCGTAGGGCGGGAATAACCGGCCGTTTTTCAAGCCCGCTCTGCGGAGCATTTAAAAAAAGAAGGAAGTGTTTTTTACGGAACCGCTCTTTGAAAATTCCTTCCCCATGACGCTGGATCGATACCTCTATTTCTGCGATCACCCGGTAGGCGCCGGGGCAAAAAAGCAGCTTCGCCGCTGGCGGACGGTCAACACCGTCTTTCTCGTGCTGATGCCCATCGCCTTCCTGTTCTCGGCGCTGGCCGGACAGCAGACTGCCTCCGGACTGTTCGTGTTTTTCACGCTGGTCTTTGCCTACAAGCTCTTCTGCCAGCGCAAGGCCGCCAATTCCAAGCAGTACAAGAAAATCCGCCAGGCCCAGACCACCGAGGACTGGATCCGCACCGCGTCCTTTTCCGACGTGATCCGCCTCCGGGACGCCAACAGCGAGAGCGTCTACCACTACGGGGATTTTCGGACATTTTCCGAAGCCGACGGCTGCTTCTACCTCTGGCGGGACGCCGATCTGGTGGTGCGCCTGCCCCGGGACTGCTTTACCGTGGGCAGCGCCGAGGATTTTCCCGCCTTCATCCGGGAAAAGATGGCGGAGGCCGGCGCAGAAGCCTCCCAATAATCCCTGCGGACGCAAAAG
>JALCRQ010000007.1 GCA_022652655.1 Oscillibacter sp.
AATTCCAGCTCGCCGGACTCGTCGCCGATCTCGTACATGGGGAAGTCCACGATCCAGCAGAAGGCGTACTGCTCCCGGTCCATATGGCCGGGGACGGCGGCGCCCAGGGTCTTGACCAGCGCGCCGGCCACCTTCTGCGCCAGTTCCTTTTTGCCGGCGGAGAGAGCCACGAAGTCGCCGGGCTTCAGGCCCAGGGCGGAGACGACGGCCTCTTTGCAGGGGGAGACGAACTTGGCAATGCCGCCTACGAGCTCCCCGGACTCATCCAGGCGGAACCAGTAGGGCTTGCCGCCGGAGACGACCTCCGCGTCCGCCAGGGTCTTGTCGATGAATTTGCGGGTTTCCTTGAAGTCGCGCACCACCACGGCCTTGACCGTGTTTCCGGCAAAGGGCTCAAAGCCGCAGTCCGCCAGAAGCGCCGTGGCATCCTGCACCCGCAGGTCGATGCGCAGATCCGGCTTGTCGGAGCCGAAGGTCTCCATCGCCTCGGTGTAGGGGATTCTCAGGAAGGGGGCGGAGCTGGCCCGGCTGTACGTGCCGTATTGGGCAAAGATGGGGGGCAGCACGTCCTCCAGTACGGCGAACACATCCTCCTGGGAGGCGAAGGCCATCTCCATATCCAGCTGATAAAACTCGCCGGGAGAGCGGTCTGCCCGGGCGTCCTCGTCCCGGAAGCAGGGGGCGATCTGGAAATACCGGTCGAAGCCGGAGGTCATCAGCAGCTGCTTGAACTGCTGGGGAGCCTGGGGCAGGGCGTAAAATTTGCCGGGGTGGTTCCGGGCGGGCACCAGATAGTCCCGGGCGCCCTCCGGGGAGGAGGCAGTGAGGATGGGGGTGGTGATCTCCAGAAAGCCGTGGTCGGTCATGGCCTTGCGGATGGCGGCCACCACCTGGCAGCGGAGAATGATATTCTGCTTCACCGCCGGATTGCGCAGATCCAGATAGCGGTACTTGAGGCGGGCGGACTCGTCGGCCTCCCGGCTGCGGTTGATCTGGAAGGGCAGCTCGGTGTGCAGGCACCGGCCCAGCACCTCGATCTTCTCCGGCACCACCTCCACGTCGCCGGTGGGGAGCTTTGGGTTTTTGCTGGCCCGTTCCCGGACGACGCCGGCGACGGAGACAGTGGATTCCTTGTTGATGGCCTTGAGGGCGCTGAGCGTCTCCTCATGTTCCGCCACCACCTGAGTGGTGCCGTAAAAATCGCGGATGACGGCGAAGGCCAGGCCGTGGCCGACCTCCCGGACGTTTTCCAGCCAGCCGACAATGGTGACGCGCTTGCCCGCGTCGCCGATGCGCAGCTCGCCGCAGGTGTGAGTTCTGGACTGCATCATATGATTTCCCTTTCTTTCCTCTGTAATTTGTGTGTTAAACGGATTCTTCGCCGCCGGGCGCCGCGGCTTGTGCCGGAAAGGCCAGGGGCGGGATTCTCTTTTATTGAAGTGCGGAGAGACTGCCGGAGAGCTGCTCCAGCTTCGCGGCCGCGGCCGCCACGTCAAAGTGCTTGGCGCCGGGCGCCGCGGCGATAGTCTCCGCCCAGACGGCCAGCTGCGCTTCCGCGGCCTGAGCGCCCAGCGTGGTTATGACGTCCTGGTCGCCGGAGGGGTCGTCCCGGAGGAATACGCAGCACAGGCCGGTATTTTCATCCAGGGCGGGCTGGTCCAGAACCGGGCTGAGCTCCCCCACCCGCAGACCCTTCAAAACGGCCCGGTCGGCGGCGGACAACTCGTCCGTGCTGATCAGGTCAGAGGTGTCGCTGGAGGAATCGCCGTATTTCCAGCAGAGGTAGCTGAAGTAGTCCGGATCGGAGAGGTGCTCCGCGGCGGACTGCCGGGCGGTCTGGGCCAGGGCTTTCGCCTGGGCCTCCGTGCGCTCAAAGCAGGCATCCTCCTCCGAGGCGGAGAGGTCGTAGCCCACGCCGAGGCACCGGCCGTAGAAATAGCCGGCCTCATCCAGTATCCCGGCCATGTCCCCGGCGGCGGGGGCGTATTTGAGGGCCATGTTGGCGCTCAGCGCCTGGGCCTGAAGCGCCGCGGCGATGAGATTGTCGGAAAAGCCGAAATATGCGGGGCGGCGCTCACTGATTTCCAGGGCCGCCTCCGCCGTCTGCTGGGCGGTGAGCGGATAGTCCGCGGCGTGATTAAAGAGCACGGCGGTGCGCCGGAGGTCCGTCAGGACGGACTGTTCCGCCTTCTGGGCGGGGGTGAGCCCGGCCTTGTCCGGCGTATTCCAGCTGACGGTGCTCTCGGCGTCGGCGTCCACGCCGTGGACCTTTTGGAGGTAGTCGGCAAAGGAGGAGTAGGCGCTGGAATCCTCCAGGGCCCAGTACGCCTCATAGTAGTCCTGGTATTTTTCATAAATGGCGAAGGAACGCTCCAGCTCCGCGGTGATAATCTGCCCCATGAGCGCGGCGGCATACATCTCCGCGGTGACGGAAAATCCGTCGATGGTCATCACAAGGTCGCCGTTGTTCAGCCCCAGCAGCTCTTTTGCGTAGGAGAGGGTTTTGGGGGTGAATTTTACCCGCTGGCTGGGATCGGCCAGCCGGGCCAGCATGGCCGCGGCCTGACCCCGGGTGAGATCGTCGGAGCCGCGGAAGGTGCCGTATGCGTCGGAGCCGGTGAGGATTCCGGCGTTGTAAAACGCCAGAACGCCGTCATCCGCGCTGTCGGGCAGCACGGTGATCTGATTGACGGCGGGCAGCGTGACCTTGGCGCATTGCAGTACGCAGGAGAGAATGAACACAAAATCCGCCCGCTCGCAGGCGGAGTCGGCCAGCTCCGTCAGATACCCGCCGCCCAGGAAGGGGGGATACTCCGTGATGCCGGCCTTTGAAAACGCGGAGAGGAGGCTCTGCCCGGAGGGGGCATACCACGCTTCCCCGGAGGCGGGCTGGGCGAGAATGCCTCCGGTGAGGAAACTCAAAAGCCGGGCGGAGATCACAGTGATCTGGGCGTAGGTCAGGGCGGCGGAGGGGTCAAATTTCCCAGCGGATTTGCCGTCCAGCAGGGCCGCCTCATAGCAGGTCTGCACGTAGCTGTCGCACCAGGTGCCCGCGGTGTCAGCAAAGGGCGCGGAATACGCGCGCTTCTGGGGGAGCAGGGAATTTTTCCCCAGGGCATAGGCGGGGACGGAGCCCAGCAGCAGGGCAAGCGCCAGGAAAAGGGCGGCGAAACGGGCTTTTTTCATCAAAACACTCCTTTTCGGTGTTCTCTCTTTCCAAAAGCAGACAAACAGCAGGGGATAGACGGCAATCGGAAAACGGCGCGGCTCATGCGCTTATCGTCCAGCCGCACAGCCTGGGGCGGGAGAGAATCTCCTGATGGGCGTAGGGGGAGGCCGCAATGCGGGCGGCCGCGGCGGCCCAGTCCATTCCGCTGAGAGCCGGGGCGGCGGTCCAGGAAACGGACTGCGCCGGATCGTTCAGATCGTCCAGAAAATGGGCCTCCCCGCCGCCGTCAATCTGGAAAAGAGGGCTTTGGGTGGCGCCGTAGGTTTTTTCATAGTAGTCATAGGCGGCGTTTACGGCGGCGGTCTGTTCCAGCTCATAGAGCCAGCTCTGCTGGCTGAGCCCGCCGCAGCCGGCCTTTTCGGCCGCCTCTTTTTCAAGGGCGGCCGTCTCCTCCGGGGAGGGGGCGTAGCCGTGCTTCACGCCCAGCCGGGCGGCGCAGGACTCCCGCGCCAGGAAGGCCAGGGCGTTTTCGGCGGATTCCGGCAGCGCCTCCGCCAGGGGGGTGAAGCTGCCGTCCTCCCGCAGCAGAATGGCGCTGGTAAAGCGGACGGCAAAGGCGTAGCAGAACTGCTCCGCCGTTACCGGCACGCCGTCTGCAAAGGCCACAGCCGTCTCCGGCGCCAGCCCCAGCACGTCCCGGCACAGGTCGAAGGGCTTGAGCGTAAACGTCAGCCGCTGGGCCGGGTCAATGAGCCGGGCCAGCATGGCCGCGGCCTGGCCCCGGGTGACGGCCCGGTCATCCAGGGTCCCCCAGGCGTCCACACCCTGCAAAATTCCGGCGTTGTAGAAGCCCAGGACGGCGGCATAGCAGTCTTTTTTGGGCGTCAGCCCGTCCAGCTGTCCGGTGATGCTGCCGGGGGCGGCGTCGGGGATGCAGGTGACGGCGTTCCGCGCCGGCAAAGTGAGGCCCGCCTGATCCAGAACGGCGGAGAGCAGCTCCGCAAAGCCGCTCCGGGAGCCGCTGGTGTCAGGCCGGACAGCCTGGGTCATGGCCTGCCAGTCGGAAAAGCCCAGCACCGGGGCCAGATATTGGTAATAGCCCTGATACCACGGCGCGTCGTCATAGACCAGGGGAATCATCCCGTCGCCGCCGGCGAGGAGGTTCGAAAGCCGGGAGGCTGCCGCTGTGAGCTGGGCGTTGGTCAGCGTTCCGCCGGGGCGGAAGCTGCCGTCGGGATAACCCTCCAGCAGGCCGGCTTCGCAGGCCGTGGCCACCGCCGCGGCAAAGGGGTGGTTTGCCGGCACGTCGGAAAAGGCCGGGGCGCCCTTTTTGCGGGGTACCAGCCAGGTCTCCCCGCCTGCGTCGGCGCGGTGGGTTCCGGCCTCCGCCGCCAAGGCGGGGACGGAGCACAGCACCATTGCCAGGGCCATAACCAGCGCCAGAAACCGGATTTTCCCCACAAGCTTCACTCCTAAAAGTATTTTTTATATTAAAATTACAAACAGGAATCAAATCAGCCCAAAATCACGCTGCCCCGCTCCCGCTCCGCAAGGCCGGCCTTGATGCGGTAGATGGTGGCGGCGGCGTCCAGCTTGGTCTGCTCGCCGGTGGCCATGTCCTTACAGGCCACCACGCCGCCGGCCAGCTCGTCCTCGCCCAGGAAGATCACATAGGGGATTTTCAGCTTGTCGGCATAGGCCATTTTGGCCTTGAATTTCTTCTCCTCACAGTGGAGCTGGGTGCGGATGCCGTTCTCCCGAAGCGTCGTCGCCAGGGCGATGGCGGGGGAGAGATCCTCCGTCATGGGGAGGATCAGCACGTCGGCGGGAGCGGTGGGCAGCTCCGGATTCAGCATACCCTGCTCATTGAGGACGTAGAAAAGCCGGGTGAGGCCGATGGAAATGCCTGCGCCGGGGAGCTTGCGGTCGGTGTAGTATTCCGCCAGATTGTCGTAGCGGCCGCCGGAGCAGACGGAGCCGATCTCCGGGTGATCCAGCAGGGTGGTTTCGTAGACCGTGCCGGTATAGTAGTCCAGTCCCCGGGCGATGGTGAGATCCACGGCGAAATTCTCCGCCGGGACGCCGAAAGCGGAGAGGTACCGCACCACAGTTCCCAGCTCCAGGAGGCCCTGGTCAAACACGTCGTTCCGGCCCCGGTAGCCCTCCAGCGCGGAGAGCACCGTCTCGGGCGTGCCGGAGGTGGAGATAAAGCGCAGAATCTCCTCCGCCTGTGCCCGGGCCACGGCGAAGTCGTCCGTCAGGATTTCCCGCACCTTTTCCGTACCCACCTTGTCCAGCTTGTCCACGGTGCGCATAATATCCCCGGATTTTTCCGTCAGTCCCAGCAGGGCGTAAAAGCCGGTGAGAATTTTGCGGTTGTTCACCCGGATCTGGAAGCGCCGGAGGCCCAGAGAGCGGAAGGTCGTATAGATGATGGCGGGAATTTCCGCCTCGTTGACAATGGAGAGGCTGCCGTCGCCGATGATGTCGATGTCGGCTTGATAGAACTCCCGGAAGCGGCCCCGCTGGGCCCGTTCGCCCCGGTAGACCTTGCCGATCTGATAGCGGCGGAAGGGGAAGGCCAGGTCGCCGGCGTGGAGCGCCACGTATTTGGCCAGCGGCACCGTCAGGTCAAAGCGCAGGGAGAGGTCGGCGTCTCCCTTGGTGAAGCGGTAAATCTGCTTTTCCGTCTCGCCGCCGCCCTTGGCCAGCAGGACCTCCGACGCTTCGATAAGGGGGGTGTCCAGGGGGGTAAACCCATAGAGGGAGTAGGTTTTGCGCAGAATCTCCATCATGCGCTCCATCTGCTGCTGCGGCGCCGGCAGCAGCTCCATGAAGCCGGAGAGGGTTCTGGGAGTGAGTTTGGACATGGCGATTGCTCCTTTAATGAAGTTGATGGGCCGCCGAGGGGACGGCGGGAAATCGATAAAAAAAGGCTCTCGTCCCAAGGCTGTTGGGACGAGAGCGAACATTCCGCTTCGTGGTACCACCCAAGTTCAGCGCGCAGTTCGTCCGCGCGCCCTCGTCGGCTCCGTTTGATCCGGGAAGCCAGCCGGGGACGTCTCCGTCCCTGCTCCGGATTCGTCTGATCCCATTCCTCGCCGCGGGGCGCTTTCAGCCGGGACGCCCGTCTCTGTGCGGGGGTGTAGGGGACTCTGAATCCCTCGTTGCAGTATTTAAATTATATGCCGGAAACACGGAAAAGTCAATACGCCCGGCCGTCCGGGAGAGCCTCCGGGACGCGGCGGCTCCTTCGGGTTTTCAGGCCAGGGGCTTGGTGTGGGGGTTGACGATGAGCCGCCAGTCCAGATCGCCCCGGGCCAGGCCCAGAATCAGCATCTCCGCCGTGGCGATGTTGCTGGCAAAGGGGATATTGTTCTGGTCGCACAGGGTGGAAATGTAGGTGACGTCCTGGGCCATATGCTCGTCGGTGGGATCGACGAAGAACAAAACCAGGTCAAATTCATTGTAGGCGATCCGGGCGCCGATCTGCTGACTGCCGCCGTGGGCGTAGGAGAGGAAGCAGTGGATGTTCAGGCCGGAGGCCTCCGTCACCGCGTGGCCGGTGGTGTTGGGGGCGTAAAGATCGTGGTGGGACAGGATTCCCGCGTAGGCGGTACAGAACTGGGTCAGAAGATCCCGCTTGTTGTCGTGGGCCATCAGGGCAATATTCATGGAAGTAAAGTCTCCTTTCTATCTGATGCGGAGCAGAGGGATTCTCTGCCCGCGGATGCGACGGGAAATATTCCGGTAGGCGGACGCCGCCGGGCCGGAGCTGCAGAGCAGCAGCGGAACGCCGCGGCTCAGGGACAGGGGGAGCTGCTGATCCTCCGGCACCACGCCCAGCAGGGGGAGCCCCGCGGTGTCGATGGCGTCGTCGATGGTGGCGTGCATCCGGCGCAGAAGCCGGGCGTTGATCCGGGTGACCACCAGGTGCAGGGAGCCTCCGGAAAAGCTGCGAAGCTCCATTACCGTGTGCTGGGCGTCCCGGAGGGAGGGCGCCTCCGCCGTGGAGATCACCACGCAGCGGTCAGCGGAGCTCACCGTCAGGGCAAAGCCGGAGCCCAGGCCCGCCGGCGCGTCCAGCAGGCAGTAGTCGAACTGCCGGCGCACCTCCGCCAGAAGGGAGGCCATTTCCCCGGGCGTCACCGGTTTTCCCCGGATTCCCGCGGGAGCCGTCAGCAGAAAGAGGTTGGGGATCTGCGGGTGCTCCGCCGCCGCGTCGGCCAGGGTGCAGCGGCCCTGGGCCACGTCGGAAAAATCCATCAGCGCCCGGTCGGAAAGGCCCAGCGCCAGATCCAGATTCCGCAGCCCCGTGTCGCAGTCCACACAGAGCGTGCGCAGCCCCGACATGGCCAGCGCGGCGCCTACTCCGGCGGTGAATGAGGTTTTTCCCGTCCCGCCCTTGCCGGACACGATGGCGATACATTGTCCGTGCAGGCCGTTCAAGGCGCAGCACCTCCCTTTCCCCTTACAGCGGGGCTTTTTTGATTTTGGCAAAGGCCCGGGGGTATTTGACCGGCGTGGGCCGCACCTTTTTCAGCGTAATGAGCCGGTGGGTCACCTCCGTGCCGGGGATGGCGTAGTCCCGCACGTCGGACACCTCCGCCCCCAGCAGCTCCACGGCGTGCCGGGCGGAGCGCAGCTCCTCGTCGGACTCCACGGATTTCATGGCCAGAAACGCTCCGCCCACCCGCACCAGCGGCAGGGACAGCTCACACAGCACCGGCAGGGCGGCCACCGCCCGGGAGACGGCCAGATCAAAGCGCTCCCGGTGTCCGGCGGCAAACTCCTCCGCCCGGGCGTGGACGCAGTCCACATCCGAAAGCTCCAGCGCCGCGCAGACCTCCTGTAAAAACGATACCCGTTTGCCCAGCGCGTCCAGCAGCGTCAGGTGTACAGAGGGCTCCAGGATCCGCAGGGGAAGGCCCGGAAATCCGGCCCCCGTGCCCACGTCCACCACGGATTTGCCCAGAAAATCCTCCAGGGTCAAGAGGGCGGCGCTGTCCAGAAAATGGAGGGCGGCCACATCCGCCGGATCGGTAATGGCGGTGAGGTTCATCACCTTGTTTTTTTCCAGCAGCAGCGCGCCGTACCGCGCCAGGGGGCCGGCGCCGCCGTCGGAAAGGCCCAGGGCCCGCAGCCCCCGGGCAAGCAGTTCTTCCATCTTCAGCTCCGCCGTTCCTTCAAAAGATCCCGGATCTCCGTGAGCAGGACCTCCTCCTTGGAGGGGGCCGGCGGCGCGGGAGGCGCCGCGTCCTTTTTCGCGTGGAACCGGTTGATGGCCTTTACCATACAGAATACCACCAGTGCCATAATCAAAAAGTTCAAAACGGCCTGAATGAAATTTCCGTATGTAATCACCGCGCCGCCCGCCGTCAGGGACAGCTTGGAAAAGCTCTCCGCCTGCACAAAAATTCCCACGATGGGCATAATGATGTCCGCCGTCAGGGAGTCGGCGATGGCCTTGAACGCGCCGCCGACAATGACGCCGACAGCCATGTCCATCACATTGCCCCGGGCGATAAACTTCTTAAATTCAGCAAAAAAGCCGGTTTCTTTTGCCATATGCGATTCCTCCAAGTATAAAACAAGTATTATAATCCAAAAAGTATTTGGTTTTTCGGAGCGGCAGTCACTGTTCCGCCTGCAGTCGGCAGTAATTTCCGTCGTTCAGAGAGACGATGGCGGTGCCGTTCAAAAGCCCCGTCTTATAGCAGAGCTTTACCGCCCCGGCGCACCACAGCGTGTCCGGCACATCGGAGATCCCGGGTAATCCCGGACGCGGCTGACCGCCGTATCCGCTGCGGCACAAGGGATTGAGAGAAAAAACAGCAATGGAGCCGATAAAAGCGCCGCAAAAAGACTTTCCTCATACCGCACCCCCTTCACGGGCTCCAGACGGGCCCAATATTTGGAAAATCCCGCAAATTTCGGGATGCGGCCTCGGTTTGCCGAAACCTGCCGAACCGAAGCTGATTTACTTTTTATACGGTGTCAGCACGGATTTTCCACCCATATAGGGGCGGAGCACCTCGGGCACCAGGACGGTGCCGTCCGCCTGAAGGTTGTTCTCCAGGAAGGCGATCAGCATCCGGGGCGGCGCCACGCAGGTGTTGTTCAGGGTGTGGCACAGCTGCATTTTGCCGTTTTCATCCCGGTAGCGGATTTTCAGGCGCCGGGCCTGGGCGTCGCCCAGGTTGGAGCAGGAGCAGACCTCGAAGTATTTCTTCTGCCGGGGGCTCCAGGCCTCGATGTCGCAGGATTTGCACTTGAGGTCGGCCAGATCGCCGGAGCAGCACTCCAGCTGCCGCACGGGAATGTCCATGCTGCGGAACAGCTCCACGGAGTAGCGCCAGAGCTTTTCGTACCAGTCCCGGGATTCCTCGGGCCGGCAGACCACGATCATCTCCTGCTTTTCAAACTGGTGAATACGGTAGACGCCCCGCTCCTCAATGCCGTGGGAGCCCTTTTCCTTGCGGAAGCAGGGGGAGTAGGAGGTGAGGGTCAGGGGCAGCTCTCCCGCGGGCACCACCTGGTCAATGAACCGGCCGATCATGGAATGCTCCGACGTACCGATCAGATAGAGATCCTCGCCTTCGATTTTGTACATCATGGCGTCCATGTCCGTCTGGGACATGACGCCCTCCACCACGTTGCCGTGGATCATAAAGGGCGGAATACAGTAGGTGAAGCCCTTGTCGATCATAAAGTCCCGGCCGTAGGCCAGCACCGCTTCGTGGAGCCGGGCAATGTCGCCCAGCAGGTAGTAAAAGCCGCTGCCGGCCACCCGCCCGGCGGCGTCCATGTCGATGCCCCGGAAGGACTCCATGATCTCCGTGTGATAGGGAATCTCAAAATCCGGAACCCGGGGTTCCCCGAAGCGCTGCACCTCCACATTGTGGGTGTCGTCGGGGCCGATGGGGACGGAGGGGTCGATAATCTGGGGAATAAGCAGCATGCGCGAATGGAGTTCCCCGTCCAGCTCCGTCTCCTTCCTCTCCAGCTCGCTGAGCCGGGCGGCGTTGGCCGTCACCCGGGCCTTGGCCTCGTCAGCCTCCGCCTGCTTGGAGGGATCCTTCTTGGCCTGTCCCATCAGCATGCCCACCTGCTTGGAGAGGCTGTTCCGGGCGGAGCGAAGCTGATCCGCCTCCGCAATGGCGGCGCGGCGCTGCTCGTCCAGAGCCAGTACCTCGTCTACCAGGGGCAGCTTGGCGTCCTGAAACTTTTTCTTGATATTTTCCCGGACGGCGTCGGGATTTTCCCGGATAAATTTCATGTCCAGCATGGTTTTCACCTCAAATGAATAGTATGGGAGATTTCGGAATGTTTCATGTGAAACAATCCAAAATTATTTGCTCTCAACCGCCTGGCGCAGCTGCAGATACCGCTGGGCGGGGGACGTGACGCCGCTGTCCGTCTCGGCGGGGAGCAGCTTGTCCAGACCGGCACCCTCCATGGAGGCAATGGTGGCCTTGCAGCCGCTGTAATCCGCGGTGGCGTACTGCTGTATCAGCGTGTACAGGGCTTCCAGCGCGTCGGCCCGGCCGGCGGCGGAGTCCGCGGAGGAGGTGGTGTCGGTGAGCTCCTTCTGGAGCTTTTCGTTTTCGGCTTGCAGCGCGTCCAGCTGCTCCTGGAGCTTCATATTCTTATCCTGGGCCGCCTGTACCTCCTGCAGAGCGGAGACGGAGTGCTGCAGCTTGCCGATCTCCTTGGTGTTGCTGCGCTGGTGCATGGCAAAGGAGAAAGCAATGAGAATAAAGGCCACCAGAAAGAGGATGATGATATAGACCACCACCGGCTTTTTTCCGCCGGCGGAATCCTGGGGCCCTCCGGAGGGGGTCTCCTCCGGCTCATTGCTGCGTTTTACCAGTTTCAATGGAATCGTTCCTTTCAGACGGGCTTAAGCTGCCCGATGATGATTGATGACTGCCCGGGAGCCTGCTTACCCGCAGAAGCGCCAGCGCGTCCAGAAGATCGTTGAGATCCTCCGTCCCGTAGTATTCCAGTTCAATTTTTCCCTTGCGCCTGCCGGAGACGATTTTCACGCCCCGGCCCAGACGGGAGGCCAGCTGCCGCTGGGCATCGGCGGCGTAGTCCACGCCGCCGGGCTCCTTTTTCGGAGCTTTTTTGGCGGCGGTCAGCCGCTTCACCAGCGCTTCGGTCTGACGCACGGACAGCCCGCCCGCTAAAACGGATTTGGCGGCGCTCTCCTGCAGGGCGGGGGAGAGGGGCAGCAGCGCCCGGGCGTGGCCGGCGGAGAGGCTTCCGCTCTCTACCGCCTCCCGAAGCGCGGGGGTCAGCGTCAGCAGCCGCAGGGCGTTGGCCACGGCGCTGCGGGACTTGCCCACCCGCCGGGCCGCCTCCTCCTGGGTCATGTGATAGGTGGTGATCAGCGTCTGATAGCCGCCGGCTTCCTCCATAGGATTGAGGTCCTCCCGCTGGAGGTTTTCAATCATGGCCAGCTCTGCGGCTCTGCGGTCGTCGGCCTCCGTGACAATTACCGGCACCTCGCCCAGACCCGCCAGGCGGGCCGCCCGCCAGCGGCGCTCCCCGGCGATGATCTGGTAATAGCCGGACTGGAGCTTGCGCACGGTGAGGGGCTGGAGGATGCCGTGCTCCCGAATGGAGTCAGCCAGCGCCTGCAGCGACTCGCCGTCAAACTGCTTGCGGGGCTGGGAGGAGCAGTTTTCAACCTGAGAAATGGGCACGGACAAAACGCCGGTGGACTCTGTTTTTAAAACGTCGTCGCCCAGCAGGGCACCCAGGCCCCGGCCCAGACCGGAGGGCTTTTTGGATGACATGGCAGAGATCTCCTTTCCGGAATCCGTCAACTGTTTTTCCTGAGAAACTCCCGGGCCAGCGCGCCATAGGCCTCGGCGCCCCGGGAGGTACGGTCGTATGTAAAAATTGGTTTGCCGTGGCTGGGCGCTTCACTGAGGCGCACATTCCGGGGAATGACCGTGGCGTAGACCTTGCCGGGGAAGTAGTGCTTGACCTCCTCGGCCACCTGGAGCGCCAGATTCGTCCGCCCGTCGAACATGGTCAGCAGCACGCCCTCCAGCTCCAGAGCGGGATTGAGGGAGCGGCGGACGATCCGCACGGTGTTCATAAGGTCGCTGAGCCCCTCCAGCGCGTAATACTCCCCCTGCACCGGCACCAGAATGGAATCCGCCGCGCACAGGGCGTTGAGGGTCAAAAGCTCCAGGGAGGGGGGGCAGTCGATGAAAATAAAATCGTACTCCGGAGACAGCTGATCCAGGGCGCCCTTCAGGAGAAACTCCCGGTGCTCCATGCCGATCAGCTCGATTCCCGCGCCGGCCAGAGCCTTGTTGGAGGGGAGCACATCGCCGAATTTCGTCTGTACCACGGCGTTTTTCGCGGCGGTTTCTCCGATGAGCACGTCGTAGACGCCCAGGGAGACGGATTTGTCCACGCCCATGCCGGAGGTGGAGTTTGCCTGAGGGTCGAAATCACAGAGGAGGACGCGCTTTCCCAGCTCCCGCAGCGCCGCCGTCAGGCTGACGCAGGTCGTGGTCTTGCCGACGCCGCCCTTTTGATTGACAATCGCAACGATTTTTGCCAAACCGGCACCCGCTTTCTGAGTTTTCCGCCCCGGCGCAGGGGTTCCCGGGCCGCGGCCGCCCGGGACGGGCAAAAGCCGCCGCCGGAGCGGGGTCTGATAGTACAAAAATCATTATAACAACACGGCCCCGGACATGCAAGGAAAAACCGCAAAAAAGGCGGACAGGCGGCAAAGCAGCGCCCAATCCGCGAAAAAACGGGGGATGTTTCACGTGAAACATCCCCCGAAGGGTCATTCGGACAGGAGAAATCCGGTTCTGGGCGGCAGCGTCAGCGCCAAAATCCCGTTTTCCGGGGCAAACGCTTCGCCGGAGAGCAGCTCCCGGGCGGAGGCGCCCGCCCAGGGAAGCTCCAGGGAGAGGGGGGCGTCCCCGGCATTGAGTGCCGCGGCGGTGCGCTCAGCGCCCTCCTCCCGGAGAAAGGCCAGACCCGGGCCGGCGGCGTACAGCCAGCGCAGGGAGCCCCGCTGCAGGGAGGGACGGGTGTTCCGCAGCCGTGCCAGCAGCCGAAACCGCTCCCGGAGGAGGGAATCCTCCCGGCCCCAGGGGTATGTCCCCCGGTTGAGGGGGTCCTCAAAGCCCTGCATCCCGGCCTCGTCGCCGTAGAGCACGGTGGGGGAGCCGGGGAAGGCAAAGAGCAGAACGGCCCCCGCCGCCAGCAGCTGTCGGCCCCGGGTCAGCTCCGGCGCGTCCAGCCGGTACGCGGCCCGGCCGGCCCGGTCGTCGGGAACCGCCCGGGCGCCCAGCACGGTGAGAATCCGCGGCGTGTCGTGGGTGCCCAAAAAATTCATGGCGGAGAAGAACGCGGAGCGGGGATAATGCTCCCGCAGCGTCTCCATGGCCTCGCAGAAAGCGGCGGCGTCGCCGCCCCGGAGATAGGCGATGGCCGCCGTGCGGAAGGGATAGTTCATCAGCCCGTGAACCTCCCGGCCCAGCAGGTATTTCCGCCGGAGGGTGTAGGCGATTTTGGTGGTTCCGTCCTCCCAGACTTCTCCCATCAGCAGGGAACCGGGTTTCGTCTCGTCCATGGCCCGGCGGATCCCGGCAATAAAATTGTCGGGCAGCTCATCGGCCACGTCCAGCCGCCAGCCGTCCGCCCCCGCCCGAAGCCAGCGGCGCACCACGGAGTTTTCATCGCCGAAGATAAAGGCGCGGTAGTTCTCATTCCCCTCGTCCACCGCGGGCAGCGTGTCGATGCCCCACCAGCAGTCGTAGCGGTCGGGCCAGTGGGAAAAACGGTACCAGGGATAAAAGCGGCTCTCCCGGCTCTGGGCCGCGCCCGGCTCCGGGAAACGGCCCCGGGCGTTAAAATACACGCTGTCTGAGCCGGTGTGGTTGAAAACGCCGTCCAGCATCACGCGCATGTTCCGGCGGTGGGCCTCGCTGCACAGGGCCCGGAAATCCGCCTCGCTGCCCAGCATGGGGTCGATTCGGAGGTAGTCAGCGGTGTTGTAGCGGTGATTGGAGACGGAGAGAAAAATGGGATTGAGATACAGGGTGGTGACGCCCAGGGCCCGGAGCTCGTCCAGCTTGGACGCAATTCCGGCCAGGGAGCCGCCGAAAAAGTCCCGGCAGCGAAAGGTCCCGTCCGGGTCGGGCTGCCAGTCCGGCTCCTCGTCCCAGCGGTCATGGACCCGGCGGCTGCCCGGCATCCCGGCGGGATCCGGCACCGCCAGACGGCAGAAGCGGTCGGGAAAAATCTGATAGGTCATCCCGGCGCCAAACCAGCCGGGCGTCTTTTCCGCGGAATCGTAAACGGTTAACTGCCAATCCTCCTCCGAGCCGCCGCTGCGGTAGCCGGAGCGGTCCAGGGTGCAGCCGGAGCCGTCGTCCCGGCTCAGCCGGAAGGAATACCAGCACAGCTCCGGCGTCTGGGGAGCGGAAAAGGACACGGCGAAGCACGTCCGGTCGCCCTCGGGCCCCCGGCAGGTCAGCGCCAGCTCCCGGCTGACGCCGGAGAACTCCATCCGGAGCGCCAGGGTGCAGCCGGTAAAGCCTTCGGAGGTCAGGGGCCGCACCCGCAGAAGAACGGCGCCGCCGCAGGGGACGGCGCCGTAGGGGGTTTTGCAGTATTCGCAGCGGGAATCAAAGACAAACGGTTCACTCATGGACAATTCCTTCCCCAAAGCGTGAAAGACGCGCCGCCGGACGGGTTCCGGCGGATTCAAAAAGGAGCGTCTCCTTATTGCAGCAGCTGATTTTCGCCGGTGATCACGGCGGTGCCCACCTGATCGGCGGTAAAATAGGCGTTGAGAATGTCCACGGCGGTGGAGGCCAGAGACGCTCCGGTTCCGCCCTTTTCGATGGCGATGGCCAGGGCGATCTGGGGGTCGTCGTAGGGGGCGAAGCAGACAAACACGCCGTTGTTGACCTTCTGGCTGGAGACCTGGGCGGTGCCGGTTTTGGCGCCGGCCTCCACCACGCAGGAGCGGAAGTAGGAGGTAAGGGCGCCGGTGGTGGTCAGGTTGTGCATGCCCTGCTTCACCGCGCTGAGCGTGGATTCCTTGATGTTCAGATTGTTGCTGGGCTTGGGGGACTCGGCGTACACCACCTGGGTGTTGTCGGCGTTTTTGACGGTTTTCAGCAGATGGGCGTCGTAATGCTTGCCGCCGGACACCAGCGTGGCGATGTAGTTGGCCAGCTGGAGGGGGGTGGCGGTGTAGCTGGCCTGGCCGAAGGCGGCCCAGGGAGCCAGATCCTGCCCGGCATCCTGCGTCGCCAGCGTGCCGGCGCGGTCGCCGATCTCAATGCCGGTGTGCTTGCCCAGACCAAAGGCGGCGGCATACTCGTTGAGCTTGTCGAGGCCCAGGCGGTAGCCCACCTCGCCGAAGAAATAGTTGCAGGAGTTGGTGATGGCCTGTGTGACGTTGAGAGAGCCGTGGCCGGAGTGATTCCAGCAGTAGAAGCCCCACCGCTGGCCGTCTTTTTTGCTGGTGGGATAAACCCAGTAGCCGGTGTCCCGGATGGTGGTGGAGGTGGAGATGACGCCCTCCTCCAGTCCCGCCACGGCAGTGCAGGGCTTAAAGGTGGAGCCGGGGGCGTAGGTGCCCTGGGTGGCGCGGTTGAGGAAGGGCTTGGCGGGGTCGGTGCTGAGCGCCGCGTAGTTGGACTTGTACAGCGCGGGGTCGTAGGTGGGGTAGGAGGCCAGGGACAGAATATCCCCGGTGCCCACCTGAATGACGGCCGCGCCGGCGCCCCGGATAATGCCGTCCTTGGCGGTCATGCGGGAGACGGTGGCGCCCAGGGCGTCCTCCACCGCCTTTTGCAGGCGGAGATCAATGGTGATCGCCACCGTGTCGCCGGGCTTGGGCTCCACGGAATAGAGCTCGCTGGTGACCTTGCCCTCTGCGTTGGTGGAGACCACGCGTTTGCCGTCGGTGCCCCGGAGATACTCCTCAAAGGCCTTCTCCACGCCGGTTTTGCCCACCAGCTCATTGAGAGAGTAGCCTTTTTTCCGGTACTCGTCGGCCTCCACCTCAAAGATGTTGCCCACGGTGCCCAGGATGTGGGCCGCGCAGGAGGTGTTGTACTCCCGGGCGGAGGAGGACGTCACCTTGACTCCCTGGTACCGCCCGTCGTTGACCAGGGAGATGAGGGAGGAGCTCACGTCCTCCACAATGACGTAGGGGGTGGTGTTGATCAGCTCCCGCACGCTGAGCTCATAGAGGATGCCCAGCACCGCCCGGGCGTCCGCGTCCGGCCAGTCGGCGGGGATGGAAAATTCTTTGCGCATATCGGCCATCAAAACGTCCGCCGTCAGTCCGGCGGCGATGAGAGTGGATTCATCCACGTCCCGGTAGGAGGCGTCCGCGGCCACCAGCTTCATCCGCTTTTGGAGAAAGGTGACGAAGCGGCGCTTCTGCGTGGTGGAGGTCTGATCGTAGGTATAGCTCCACGGGGCGGCGGAGCCCACCGGCAGATTGTCCTGCCAGGGGAGATTCTGCTGGCGGCAGAGGCGGATAATCCGCGCGATTGCCTCGTTTTCGTCGTCCTCCTTGCCCAGGAGACTGGGATCGAAGGTCAGATTGTAGGTCTGCCGGTTGGAGACCAGCACGGTGCCGCTGCGGTCCGTGATGACGCCCCGGGAGGCCTCCACCGTCTGCTGGGTGGTAATCGTCCGGACGGACTGCTCTAGGTACTCCTTGCCGTGGACGACCTGGGTGTTGTAGAGCAGCCCCGTATAGCAGAGCAGGACGGCCAGCAGAAAGCCGCCCAGCAGGCGGAGCCGTCTGCGGCTGATGCGTTTGGGTTCACGTTCGTCCATAAAAAATTCCTCCTTGGCAGCGGCGCTCAGTCGTAGAAATGGCACTTGCGGCTGACCGCCCGGAACAGCAAAAAGACGGGAAGGACAAAGGGAAGGGTCACGCCGGTCTCCTTCAGGGCCACCAGGGCGGCCGTCCCGAAGGCGCGCTGTCCGGTGAGCGCCAGAATCAGCAGGTGAAAGGCGTCCGTCAGCACGAAGGCGGCGGCGGAGGCGGCCAGGGCGCAGAGGACGCCGGCGGGAAGCCAGCTCTCCGCCATCAGTCCGGCGCACAGTCCCGCCGCGGGAAAAATCAGCGTGTAGAAGCAGGGAATGGGGCCGCCCAGGGCCAGATCGCAGGCCACGCCCAGCACCAGCGCGTACGCGGAGCCCGCCACGGGCCCCTCGTACATCCCCACCAGCGCCGTCAGCGCCGGATAGAGAAACGGCATGACGCCCCACAGCAGCAGAAATTGCAGCACAAAGCCCTGGAACAGCAGGGCCGCCAGCGTGGCGGCTCCGTACAGGGCCCATTTAATCATGGTTTCAGATCGTCCGATCAAGAGAAGCAGCCTCCCTTTTGACGCCCAAAGCGGCCGGGCGGAGTTTATCCGGCGGCCGTGAAGGATTTGATGATAAAGACCTCGCTGAGATTGGCCAGATCGGCCTCCGGCGTCAGCGTGGCGTACTCCGTGGCGCCGGCGTCGTCCAGCTGCACGGCATCCACCGAGCCGATGACCAGGCCCGAGGGATAGTAGCCGCCCAGGCCGGAGGTAACCACCAGGTCGCCGTTGAGCAGGCTGCTCTTGGCGGGCAGATAGCTGAGCTTCAGCTTGCCCTGGGGCATGAGGTTGAAATCCCCCTGGGCCACGCCGATGTCGCTGGTGCGGAACACCTGGGCGCCCAGGGAGGCGTCGGTGTCCAGCACCGTCAGAACGGTGCACCAGTTAAGCCCCACCCGGGTCACAATGCCCACCAGGTAGCCCTCCTCGGTGATGACGCAGTCGTTGACCTTCACGTCCTGGGAGGTGCCCTTGTTCAGCGTCAGGGAGGAGGTCCAGTTGGAGCTGGAGCGCTCCGTCACCGCGGCGGTTTCGTACCGGAACTCCGGCCGCTTTTCCTGCAGGTTCAGCAGCTTGTGCAGCCGGTCGTTCTCATCGCTGGCGGTCTGCCCCTGCCGGACCTGAGACTCCATTTCGGCGATCTTCTTTTTCAGCGCCTTGTTTTCCTTTTTCAGCTCCTGATAGTCCTGATAGTAGGCCCATTTGTCGCCGATCCAGTCCGAAACGGCGGTATAGGCCGTCCGGAAGGGGGAGGCCACCACGCCGGTGAGATTGGCCAGCGGGGAGGAGGTATTGCTGAAATAGGACAGTACGGCCATGGCCACCGCGATGACCGCGGCGGCAAAAAGGACCCACAGTCCGTGCCGTTTCAGAAAATTTTTCAAAGCGAACCCCTCAATCAAAAAACGTGACGCCGAACTCCGCCAGCATCCGGGAAAGACGGAGCACCGGCAGGCCCATGACGTTGTAAAAATCCCCCCGGATTCCCTCCACCAGAAGGGAGCCCAGGCCCTGAACGCCGTAGGCCCCGGCCTTGTCCATGGGCTCGCCCGTCCGGATGTAGCCCCGCAGCTCCCGCTCCGACGCGGGACGGAAGCGCACCTCGGTGGACTCGCTCTGGGTCAGCGCCCGGTCGCCCTGGCGGACAGTGACGCCGGTGCAGACGGTGTGGCAGCGGCCCTGGAGGGCCGTCAGCATCCGCAGCGCGTCCGCCTGGTCCCGGGGCTTGCCCAGCCGGGCGCCGTCCAGAAAGACCATGGTGTCCGCGGTGATGAGAATCTCCTCCGCCGAGCAGAGGGCGCGGCCGGCGTCGGCCTTCTCCCGGGAGATGTGCTCCACCGCCTGCCGGGGCGTCAGTCCCGGAGGACAGGTCTCCTCCGTCTGCGGCACCCGGATCTCAAAGTCCTCCAGCCCCATCCGGCGGAGCAGCTCCCGCCGCCGGGGCGAGCCGGAGCACAGTACGAGCTTTGCCATTTTTTCAACCTCTCAAACACATCGCGGCAGATACGGACGCAAGTAAAATACCTTTACAACAGATGCCGTCAGAGCCGCGGCGGAAATTTCCCTGTTTCGTCACCGGCCGGTGGAGCCGAAGCCGCCCCGGTCGGGGCTGTCCAGATGCTCCACCCGGCGGAAGGTCAGGCGGGGCTGGTTTTGCATAATACGGAACTGGCAGATCCGGGCGCCCTTCTCAATCACCGCGTCCCGGGTGGCGTAGGCTGGGAAAAACCACTGATCTCCGTCGCCCCGGTAGGTGCAGTCCACCACCCCCATGGAGTTGGTCTGCAGCAGCCCGTAATTTTTAAAGGTGGAGCTGCGGGGCACCAGATGGGCCTCCCAGCCCTCGGGCAGGGCAATGGCCACACCCAGCGGAATCAGCCGAAACTCTCCGGCCTTCAGAACTGCCGTCTCCGCGGCATAGAGATCAATCCAGTCCGACTTGCCTTCCACATACTGAAGCTCCGGCAGGTCGGGGGAAAAATATTTTACTTCTAGGGTTTCCATACGCACTCCTGTGATTATTATTTGTATTATATATTGTAAATATTACTATTAGGAATCAAAATTCAGACCCCGGACTGGGAAATCCGGCAGCGAGGTCACTCCACGCCCCGCTGGTAAAGCCCCCGGGTAAAGGGGCCCCGGGGAGCGGTTTCGTCCCGGTACGCCCGGAAAACCCGGACGCACTCCTCCGGGGATTCGGAGGTAAACCGAAGCCGGGCAAAGGCCAGGCCCAGGGAGCTCCAGCTCCGGCGCCGGTCGCCCAGATAGAGGGGCAGGCTGTTCTCAATCTCCGTGCGGTGGCCGTAGGCCGGCAGCAGGGGAAAGCGGGCCCCGGTGCGGTCGCAGAGATAATGGCTCCCGGCGCAGCGTCCGGCGGCGGGAATCTCGGGGCCTCCGGCGCCGCAGGCGCAGCCCAGGGCGTTTTGGATGAGGCAGTTCTCCGTGATCATCAGCGGCAGGCGGCCGTAGACGATGGCCTCGGCGGGGAGGAGCTTTGCAAGATCCCGGATCTGGGCAAAGCGCAGCTCGAAGGAGACGCAGGCGGAGGAGAGCCCCGCCTCCGCCAGAAATTCCAGGGAGCGGGAGTTAAAGACGTTGAGTCCGAAATCCCCGTACAGGGCCAGGCCGGTGCCCCGGACCAGGGGCAGGTGACCCAGATTACCCACCGCGGCGGCGCGGACGCCCAGCGTCTGCGCCCGTTCCAGCGCTCGGCGCAGGGCCGGCTCGTCGCCGTCCCGCCAGACCCGGGGGAGAACGGCGCACCATGTCCCGCCGAATTGCGGCAGGGCCGGCACAGACGCCAGAGCGGAAAGCGGCAGAAAAACCCGAGCGGGGCCCAGGGCCAGCAGCTCCGGCGTGATCTGAAAGAAAGAGGCGGCGGAAACGGTCCACTCCGGCGCGGCGGCGGAGCAGTCCGCCTCCGGCAGGGGAGGGACGGGGTTTTCCCGGCGGGGCGGCACGGCGCAGCGGGCGTCGCTCAGGGCGCTGAGCGCTTCCCGGCGCAGGGCGTTCACCGCGGCGGCGGAGAGGGAGAGCCCCTCCTCCGCCGTCACCTCCGGGTGGGGGCAGAAATAGGGGGTGCCCCCGGTTTTGGAGAGCCGGGCGGCCAGCTCCTCCCCGGTGACGGCCCGGGTGCGGGCAGGTTCGGGTGCGGGGCCGGATACCGTGACGGAGCGGCCGCAGCCGTCGTCGGCGGTGAGCTCCGCCGGGCGGCCCTGCCGGACAGAGAGGGAGAGGCGCACAGGCACGGTGGGAGGGCAGTCGGTTTCATAGGCGGCCCGGGCGGCGGCGAAAAGTGCCTTGGGCTCCGGCGCGTCCTCCGGCCGGGAGCCGAACATGCCCGGTCCCTTTTTGCCCCGCCAGTACCAGTCGGTAAAGCCCTGCCGGGAAAAGGCCTGTTCCAGCGCGGCGGTTTCCTCCCCGGTGGGGAGGCGGCGCTCCCGCAGGAGGCGGGCATAGATGCTCGTCACCACCGCCACATATTCCGGGCGCTTCATCCGGCCCTCCAGCTTGAGACAGGCGGCGCCCGTCTCCTCCATCTGGCGGAGGGAACAGGCCAGGCAGGCGTCCTTCAGGGACAGGGGATGGCCGCCTTTGGCGGGGCCGTCGATCCCGTAGGGCAGACGGCAGGGCTGGGCGCATTTGCCCCGGTTGCCGGAGCGTCCGCCGATCAGCGCGCTCATGGCGCACTGGCCGGAGTAGCACATGCACAGGGCGCCGTGGCCGAACAGCTCGATCTCCGCGCCGCAGTCCCGGGCGGCGGCCGCGTCCTCCCGGGAGCACTCCCGGGCCAGCACAATCCGCCGGCAGCCCATGGCCGCAGCCTCCCGGGCGCCGCCGGAGGTAAAGATGCTCATCTGGGTGCTGGCGTGAAGCGGCAGGTCGGGCAGCGTCCGGCGCAGCAGGGTAAAAAGGCCCCAGTCCTGCACCAGAACCGCGTCCGCGCCCAAGTCGGACGCCCGCCGCGCCGTCTCCAGCGCCGTGGGCAGCTCCCGGTCGGAGAGCAGCGTGTTCAGCGTCAGATAGACCCGGACGCCCCGCTCCCGGCAAAAGCGCAGAGCCTGCGCAAATTCCTCATCCGTAAAATTTTTGGCGTTTCGCCGGGCATTGAACTCCCCCCAGCCCAGATAGACCGCGTCTGCGCCGCAGGTCACGGCGGCGCGGAGCGATTCGGGGGAACCGGCGGGAGAGAGAAGCTCCATCAATGATTGCTGCCCCCGCGGTTTCCGCCGTGGCCGGCGTCCAGCTTCTGCTGGAGGCGGAACACCTCGCGCTTCAGCTCGCTGACCTCGTTCTGGGCCTTCCCGGCCTCGTCCAGATACTGCTTGATCTGGCCCCGCAGCTGCTCGGACGACGATTGCTCCTTAAAGAGATCGTCGGCGATGTTGGCGGCGGTGAGCACCGCGGCGTCGCTGCGCCCCACGTGGGAGCCGCTGAGAATTTCCTGCATTTTCTGATCCACATAGGAGCCGATTTTCTGCATATAGGCGGCATTTTCGTCCGTGACGAAGGTGTAGTCCTCTCCGCAGATATTGACGATCACGCGATTTTCCATAGTCTGGCCCTCCTTTTTATCTTTCCCGCCCGGCGGCCGGGCAAATCCGATTCTCTTTTTGATCCGGCGGAGGCCCGCCGGGGTGAAGGCTGCGGCACAGTCTGCCGAAAGGGAGTTTCCTCTTTTCGGCCGCACCGCGCTTTGCGGCTATTGTACCATAAATTGCCCGCAATTTATGGTACTCCGGTATCCACGCAAGCTGCCCCTGAAAGAGGCGGGGCGGCGGACGATTGCAATGCGCCAAAGCGCACCGCGCTTTGCTGCGCAGGCACAACAGCCGCTTTGCGGCTATTGTACCACAGATTCCCACCCTTCGCTACCGGAAAGCGCAACTTTTCTTACGCCTTTGGGCGGCTTTTTTCCGGCAGTTTTTCGCCCCGGAGAGAAGTTTGGGTTGTTCTCCCGGGGAAATTCGTGTAGAATAGGCGTGATAAAACGGGAAGGGGGGCGAGAGCATGGCGGACTGTCTGATCCGCACCGGCGATGAGAGCGTGACCATCCCCGGCTCCGTGGCGGCGCAGCTGCTGCGGCGGGGCGACGGAGACGCGGCGCTGCTTTACCTGGCGCTGCTGCGTCATCACGGCACGGTGCAGCCCCGCTCTCTGGCCGGTGAGCTGCGCTGGGACCGGGAGCGGATTGAGCGGGCGGAGACGGTTTTGCGGGAACTGCGGCTCATTGCCCCCCAGGAGGAGGCGCCGCCGCTTCCGCCGGAGGAGCGGCCGGGCTACGGCCCGGACGAGGTGGCGGAAAAGCTGGAGGGCAGCGGGGAGTTTCGGGCGCTGACCGGCCAGGTGGAGCGGCGCCTGGGCCGTCGGCTTACCACCCCGGACGTCAGCACGCTGCTGGGCCTCTATGATTTTCTGGGGCTGCCGGCGGACGTCATCTACCTTCTGGTCTGCCACTGCGCGGAGCGGACGGAGCGCCGGCTGGGGCCGGGCCGCCGGCCGGGCATGCGGCAGATCGAAAAAGAGGGCTACGCCTGGGCCCGGATGGGCATCGACACCCAGGCCGAGGCCGCCGCGTATCTCAAAAAATGGGCGGAGCGCCAGGGTGCGCTGCCGCAGTACATGCACGCACTGCAGCTGGGGGATCGGGCGCCGTCGGCGTCGGAGGAGAAGTACCTTCTGTCCTGGGCGGAGATGGGCTTTCCGCCGGAGAGCGCGGCGCTGGCCTATGACCGAACCGTCCTGCGCTGCCATGAGCTGAAATGGCCGTATCTCAACGGGATCCTGAAAAAGTGGCACGAGGCGGGACTGCACACGCCGGAACAGATCGCCGCCGGGGATCGCCCGGCGTCCCGGGAGCCGGCCCGGCAGGAGCCCCGGCCTGATGCCGGCCGCTGGATGGAGCGGTATACCCGGAATCTGCGTAAGGAGAGGGAGGAGTAAGGATGGCCTGCGACGGAAAACTCCTGCGCCGCGCGCTGGATCGGTACGAGGAGGACAAAAAGCTCCGGGAGGAGCGGTTTGCCCAGCGGCGGGAGACGATCTTTATAAAAGAGCCCCGGCTGCGGGAGATCGACGGGGAGCTGCGCGCCACCATGAGCGGAATCATCGCCTCGGCTCTGCGCCGGGGCACGGACCCCCGGCCTCCGCTGGAGGCGCTGCGCGGCCGGAATCTTTCCCTTCAGAGGGAGAGGGCCGAAATCCTCTCCCGGCTCCGCCTGCCGCCGGACTGCCTGGAGGAGAAGCCCAACTGCCCCTTGTGCGGGGATACCGGCTATCGCGACGGCCGGATCTGCCGCTGCCTGCGGGAATACTACGCCCGGGAGCAGAAAAAGGAGCTGTCCCAGATGCTGGATCTGGGCAGCCAGAGCTTCGACACCTTTTCTCTGGACTGGTATTCGGAGACGCCTCTGCCGGGGGATGAATTTTCTCCCCGGGAGAACATGGCCTGGGTGGAAAAGACCTGCCGGCGCTACGCGGAGAACTTCGGCCCGGGCAGCGGGAGCCTGCTGCTCACCGGCGCGCCGGGCCTGGGCAAGACATTTCTCTCCGCCTGCATCGCCCGGGAGGTCAGCGAGGGCGGCTTTTCCGTGGTTTACGACACCGCCGCCCATATTTTCGACCGCTTTGAAGCCAGAAAATTCGGCCGGGGCGACGGCGCGGAGGGCGATGTCGCCCGGGTGCTCCGCTGCGACCTGCTGATTCTGGACGACCTGGGGACGGAGATGACCACGGCGCTGGTGGTCAGCGCCCTCTACGAGATCATCAACTCCCGGCTGATGGCCCGGCGGGCCACCATTCTCAACACAAACCTTCCGCCGGAGGAGCTGTCCCGGCGGTATTCCCCGCAGATCGCCTCCCGGGTGGAGGGCGAGTTTGAGATTCTGCTGTTTCGGGGCCGGGATATTCGGGCGCTGAAACGGGAGCGGCAATAAAAAAAGAGCGAAACCGCCTTTGAAGAAGGCCGGTTTCGCTCTTTTCAGTCCGGGGGACGGCGACCGGCGGCCCGGCGCAGGCTCCGCACCCGCCAGACGGCCAGCGCCGCCACGGAGATGGCGGCATTGACCGCCAGTGAGATGAAAAACGCCTGACTGCCCGGGTCGCACAGGGCGGCGCCCAGCACGGTGGCGGCGATCATGTGGGGCGTCATGCCCAAAAGCCCGCCCAGAAGGTAGCGGCGGAAATCCAGTCCCGCCGCGCCCAGGGTGAGACTCACCGCGTCGCAGGGGAGCCCTCCGGCCAGCCGCACCAGCAGCACGCACAGGAAATCCCCGCTCTGGGCCCGCAGCTCCCGCACCCGGCGGAGCTTGGGAAAGCGCCGGAGCAGGGCGTCCGCCCTGCTCCGGCCCCGCCGGCCCAGGAAAAAGGGCAGGGAGGTGGCGCAGGCGATGCCCAGCGTGTTCAGCGCCAGGGCCCAGGGCATGGGAAAGAGCAGTCCGGACGCCGCCTCCAGCACCGCCAGAGGCAGAAAAAAGGACAGCCCCTTTCCGGCGTAGAGCGCCAGAAGAAACACCGCCGCGCCCAGCGGATGGGCCGGAGCCCGGCACAAAATATCCGCCGCCCGGACATTTTGCAGGCGCGGAGCCAGGAAAAGCGCCGCCGGAAGCAGAATCAGCACCGGCCAAATCCATCTCCAAAAATTTCTCCGCACTTCACCGCCTCGCTTTCCCCCGGGTATTGTATGCGGAAAAGGGCGGATTCTTGCGCGGGGGAGCAAAGACCGGGGCGCCCGGAGGAAAAACCCGCCGCGGAGAATACCGGCGGGCAAATCAAAAAAACCGGAGGACGGCCTTCAGGGGCCATCCTCCGATTTCACTTTTTTTTAAGCGGGCGCGCCGCCGGGGCGGTTCCTTTTTCAGGCGGCCGTCTCCGGCGTTGTATCGGGAACGGGCACGGGTTCCGGCTCCGGCGTGGGTTCCACGGGTTCCGGTTCTGCCGGCGCGGGCTCCACAGGCACGGGCTCCGTAATCTCTCCCGAGCTGCTGCCGGAGGCGGGAACGGACACTTTCTTGGTACCCACCAGCACCACCTTGTCTCGAACCTTGTAGTTGCTGACTGCCTCCAGCTTGCTGGACAGCAGCGAGCCGTCGCCGTCGTAGAGATTCCGGTAGGATTCCACCTTGTAGCCGGTGTAGGGCGTCACCTTCACCTTCTGCGTTCCGGAGGGCAGCGTGGGGTCGTCCTTGGTGACGGTTTTCCAGTTGGTGGTGGAGAGGACCTTCTTGGTCATTTTCACCCGGGTGGCGTCCGTCTTGGTGCCCAGAAGGCGCATGGTCAGATAGCCGCCGGAGTAGGTGGCCACGATTTTTATAGGATAGTCGGTGTCATTTTTGAACTGGTAGTCCGGGCCGCCCCAGGAGACGGTGGCGTCCATTCCCCATTCGATGTAACTGGGCGCGTAGCGGTGAGCCGAGCGCTGCACGATGGCCAGGTTGGCGTTCAGTGTGGCCAGATACAGCGTGGAGGAGGGCTGGCACACGCCGCCGCCCACCTCGTCCACCGTTTCACCCTGGACGTAGGCGGGAGCCTCGCTGTAGCCCTTGGCTTTGGTGCGCTTGCCCACGGTGCTGTTGTAGGAGAATATGTCGCCGGAGTTCAGCACCGTTCCGTTGACGGCCCGGGAGGCCAGTTTGACGTTGTTGATGCGGGCGGAGGTGCCGCCTACGTGGGTTCTGGCGGTGCCCAGCACATCCCGAAAGAGGACGCCCTTCAGCTTTTCCGCCGTGACCCGGGGATATTCCAGCTTGGCCGGGATTTCGATCTCCTGACCGTCCTGAGCGTCATCCAGGGCCTTGCGCGCCGCGTCGGCGTCGAACTCGGCGCCCACCTGCTCCGGAATGATGGTTCCGGAGGCGGCGTCGTAGCCGGCGTTTTTCATCTCGGCGGCCACCGCCTTGTGGATTTCCGCCACGGTCATGGTTTTGGCCGGAGCCGGGGTGAGCTTTACATCCGCCTCATATCCTGCCGCGGGGTCGGTGACGGCGGTTTCCAGCGCCTGCTGAACCGCGGATGCCTCCGCGCTGACGCCGTTTTTGGACTTGGTGATGACGATGGTGTCGTCCTTCAGTGCAAAAGCGGAGTCCACCGGTTTCCGGGAGAGTTTTTCCGACAGCGCCGATACGGCGGCGGAAAACGTCTCCTCACTCCGGGACAGCCGATCCTCCCAGCCGCCGCCGGCGGAGCCGGTGAGGGCCTTGACGAACCGGAATCCGCCGCTTAAAAAGCCGGCGCTGCGCTGGGCTGTGAGAAACCGCTGCGCCGTGCCGTCCCAACCCTGGCCGGTGTAACCCAGCTCCCGGAGGGTGATCGAGGCGGCGGGCTGCTTGGCGTCGGTGTCGTCGGTGACAAGCTCCACGGTTTTTTTGGGGAGCTCCCGCTCCAGCTGCTTCTGGGCCTGGGCGGCGGTGAGGCCGCCGATTTCTATGCCGTTAAGCTCGTAGCCGGGATAAAAGGTCTTGCGGCTGGCGGCGACGCCGCAGAGAATCAGGTAAGCGGCCAGCAGCGCACCCAGCACGATGCAAACGACGGCGACGGATCGGTGGGAGGGCAGCGCCCGCTTCCCGCCGGTCTGATCCGTCTGCAGATTTTCCATGAGACTTTTCCTCCAAAATTTGAACTTCCGCCGTATGAGGCGGATAAAATACACAGTCTGCATTATAGCACGATTTTTGAAGGAAAAGCATTACAATCCCGTTACAGATGGCCCTATGTACGGTTCTGCTTGGGAATCCGGATGGTCAGCAGGATGGCGTCGTCCGTCTCCTCCCGGCCGCTCTCCGCCGCCACTCCCGCATCGCGGATCAGCCGCAGCCCCCGGTCCACGCTGTTGAGAAACAGGCGCACGTCCTTGATGACGTAGGTTCGGCGCATCCGGGCCCGGGTCTGCTGGATCGTCCGCAGCCGCTGGTCGATGTAGGCCTCCGTCTGGGCCACGTTGAGACCGGCGGCCACCACATGGCGCAGCACCGCCCGGCGCTCGTCCTCGCTCTCCAGACGGAGCAGGGCCCGGGCGTGGCGCTCGGAGAGGCGGTTGTTCAGCAGAACGGAGGCACACTCCGGCGAGAGCCGCAGCAGCCGCAGCTTGTTGGCCACCGCCGAGGGCGACCGGCCCAGCTTGGCGGCCAGCGCCTCCTGACTGATGCCGGTTTTGCGCACGAAGGCGGCCAGCGCCTCCGCCTCCTCCAAATAGTGCAGATCCTGGCGCTGCAGATTTTCCAGCAGCGCCAGCAGGGCGGAGTCGCTGTCGCTGACCTCCGCCGCAAGACAGGGAACCGTGGAGAGACCGGCCATCTTGGCCGCCCGCAGACGCCGTTCCCCGGCCACCAGCTCCCAGCCCAGCTCCGATCTGCGCACCGTCAGCGGCTGCAGAATCCCGTGCTGGCGGATGGAATCCGCCAGGCTTCGGAGCGCGTCGGCGTCAAACACACGCCGGGGCTGCATGGGATTGGGGACCAGCTCTTCCACCGGGAGCTGGAGCACTTCCCGCCGACTGGGCGGCTGTTTCTCCATGGGATCACCCCCTTGACCGTTATCTTACAGCCTGTACCCGCAAAAAGAAGGGGAAATCCGTCGAGGCGGCGTCAGAAAGGGCAGGGAGAAAAAAGTCCGGCGCGGGGCCAGACACCCCGCGCCGCAGAAAGAAGTCGGTTTTCGAAAGAGGCAGCGCCGCTCAGCGGCACAAAAAGCACAGCCAGCCGTCGGATTCCCGGGCGTCCGCAATCTCCAGACCCGCGGCGCACAGGGCCTCCCGCACCTCCGCCTCCCGCTGGGAAATGATGCCGGAGGTGATAAACACGCCGCCGGCGCGCAGCAGGGACCGCACCGCCGGGGCAAGGCCGATGATCACGTCGGAGACGATGTTGGCCAGCACGACGTCGTAATCGCCGCCGATCTCAAGGCGCAGGGACGCGTCGTGCAGGATGTCGCCGCAGCGGACGGTGTACCGTCCCGCGTCCACATCGTTGAGCGCGGCGTTTTCCGCCGCCGCGTCTGCGCACTTCTCGTCGATGTCGCAGGCAAAGGCGTGCTCCGCCCCCAGCTTCAGGGCGGCCACGGACAGAATCCCGCTGCCGCAGCCCAGATCCAAAACCCGCTCGCCGCCGCGAATCCGCTCCTCCAGCGCCTCCAGACACAGCCGCGTGGTGGCGTGGGAGCCGGTGCCGAAGGTGAGGCCGGGATCCAGAATCAGGGGGACGCGTCCGCCGGGATCGGCGTGCTCCCAGCTGGGAATCACCAGCAGGCGGCGGCCGATCTCCATGGGATGGTAGTATTTTTTCTAGGCATTTTCCCAGTCCTGGTCCTGCCGGGTGTCCAGCGTCATCAGCAGCGTGCCGCAGTCCGGGTTTTCCCGCCTGAAGCCGGACAGGGCCAGCCGGACGGCGGCCAGAGAGGCAAAGCCGTCCTCGTCCGCCGGGAGGTAAAAGGTGACCCGGGATTTTCCCCGCTCCCGTTCCCGGAGCGCGTCGTCCGCGTCGCCCCACTGGGCGCGGTTTTCCGCCTCGAAGGCGCGGAATTCCTCCTCGTCGTCGATGACGATGCCGTCAATGCCCCGGACGGAGAGAAACGTCTCCAGCCGCTCCAGTCCGGTGTGATTGGTGTCAATGTGAATTTCCAGCCAGTTCATGATATGCCCATTCCTTCCCGCCGGTCTCCGAACTCCGGGCCGTCCCGGAAACGTCTCCGCCGACTTCAGCGCTTGGTGCCGATGAAGAACAGGGAGATGACGCCGCAGCCGGTGTGGTTGCCGATGACGGGGCCCACGTAGTTGATGTAAATCTGCTCGGTGCCGAAGCGGCGGCGCACCTCGTCCGCCACGAACAGGGCGTCGTTTTCACAGTCGCCGTGGCAGATAAAGACGGTCTGCTTCTGCGGCTCCACGCTGAGCTCCTCCATCCGGTCCACCAGGGCCAGGAGGGAGGATTTGCGGCCCCGGGCCTTGCTCACCGGCACCAGATGGCCGCTGGGGTCCATGTGCATCACGGGCTTGATGGACAGCATGGTGCCGAAAAGAGCGGTGGCGGCGCCGATGCGCCCGCCGCGTTTGAGATGAATGAGATCGTCCACGGTAAACCAGTGGCAGATGTGGCCCTTGGTGACCTCGGCGAAGGTGTGCACCTCGTCGATGGAGCGGCCCAGCTTTTTCTCCTGGGCGCAGAGATACAGCAAAAGCCCCTGCCCCAGAGAGGCGCACAGGGAGTCCACCACGCAGAGCTTCGCCTCGGGAAATTCCGGGCGCAGATCGTCCGCCGCAATGCAGGCGGACTGGTAGGTGGTGGAAAGGCCGGATGAAAAGCAGATGCACAGAATATCCTCATCCCGCTCCAGATGCTCCCGCATGCGGGACTGGAATTCCCCCACGCTGACGGCGGCGGTGGTGGCCGTAGCCCCCCGGCGGATCCGGTCGTAAAAATCCTTGAAGCCGATCTCCCGGCCGTCCAGATAGTTTTTATAGTCCGCGCCCTCCATGTGAAGGCTCAGCGGAACCACGTCCAACTCCAGATCCTCCGCCATCCGGGCGGTCAGATCGCAGCAGCTGTCTGTCATAATCACATACTCGCGCATTACTTTTCCTCCTTTGCCGATTTCGTGCGGGAAGCCCGCGCTTTTTTGGGGGATTTCTCAGTTTCTTCCCGGCTGTCTGCGTCCTCCCGGCGCAGCAGCTCCACATACCGGCTGCTGGCCAGGCCCGCGGCGTAGCTCAAAAGGGCAAAATGGACGGCCGCGTCCGCCGCCTCCTCCGGGGAGGCGTAGGCCTCCATAATGTCGGAGACCAGATTCAGCGCCTTGTCCAGGCTCTCGCAGAACACCTCGTAGCCCTCGCTTACCGACTCCCGCTGACGCAGCTGGGCGGAAAAGAGCAGCTCCATGTCCCGGGTGGACATGACCCGCTTGAGAATACAGATGGCGGTCAGATAGGCCAGATGCTCCCGGGTGTATTTTTTGCCGTCGGCCCGGGGCAGAAGACCGCTTTTTGTGTAGTTGTTCACCATGGCGGAGGTCAGTCCGTCGTTGTCCTCAAACCGGAGAACCTGGCGGTCCATATAGGAGAGGACCTGATCCATATAGAGGGAAAAATCCGGCAGCTGATCCCATGCCACCGGGCGCTGTGTGCGGATCCGTTCGCACAGTTCGGAGAGTTCATCCATGGGGCAGGCCTCCTGTAGTAAGAAATCTTCCGGAGCGGTGATGCCGGAACGGCAGCATCAACCGTTCACCGCGCTGGAATATGCCATCGGCGCGTCCCGCGCCGCGGCTGAAATCGCAGCGCCTGCGCACGGAGGCGCAGATGCGCATATAATAGCCGCTTATGCGGCTATTCCAGCATCATTCCATGATACTGGAATATGCCATCGGCGCGTCCCGCGCCGCGGCTGAAATCGCAGCGCCTGCGCACGGAGTGCGCAGATGCGCATATAATAGCCGCTTATGCGGCTATTATAGCACAGCGATGTGATTTTGTAAACCACGTTTTGGAAGGAGAGGAACCAGATATGACGCATTTCGCCTACTTTCCGACGCAGAACCGGCAAAAAATCCGCTCCACCAGATCCTGGCGGACGGTGCGGCCGGTGAGCTCGCCCAGGGCGGCTAGGGCTTCCTCCGCGTCGGTGAGGACGGCGTCGGGGGTGAAGCCGGCAGCCAGGGCGTCCTTTGCCCGGCGGACGGCCTCCGTGGCCCGGCGGGCGGCGTCCTCCTGCCGGGCGTCGGTGAGGAGACTGCCGGCGTCACCCGGATCCCCGGCGGGAAAGCACTTCGCGGCGGCGGATTCCAGCTCGTCCAGCCCCTCGCCGGTGACGCAGGAGACGCTGACCCGGGCGTCGGGGGGACGGCAAAGAGTTCCCGGCAGCTGCAAACCCTCCGGAGCGCCAGGGCGCAGATCCCGCCGGGTCAGCACCAGAATCCAGCGGGGGCAGCGGCTGGCCAGCTCCAGAATCTCCGGCGCGCCGGCGGAGTCCGTTCCGTCCACCACGGCCAGAGCCAGATCCGCGTGCTCCAGGGCGGCTTTTGCCCGCTCCACCCCCAGTTTTTCCACGGCGTCCCGCGCCTCCCGGATGCCGGCAGTGTCGATGAGCCGCAGGAGGACGCCGCCGCAGAGGACGGATTCCTCCACCGTATCCCGGGTGGTGCCGGGGACGTCGGTGACGATGGCCCGGTCAAACCCGGCCAGCGCGTTGAGCAGGGAGCTTTTTCCCGCATTGGGCCGGCCGGCCAGCGCGGTGCGGACGCCCGATTTCAGCACCCGGCCCCGGGCACAGGTGGCCAGCAGGGCGCCCAGGCCCCGCTCCGCCTCCTCCAGCGCCTGGGCGATCTCCCCGGGGCGGACGTCGGCGATCTCCTCGTCGGGATAGTCCACCACGGCGTAAAACCGGGCGGTCACGTCCAGCAGGGCGTCCTGAATGGGGAGAAGGCGGCGGCGGAGCGCGCCGTCCAGCTGGGCGGCGGCGTTGCGGACGGCGGCGGGGCTCTCGGCCCCGATGAGGTCGGCCACCGCCTCCGCCTCCGTGAGATCCATCCGGCCGTTTAAAAAGGCGCGCTTCGTGAACTCGCCGGCGGCCGCCTGCCTGGCGCCGGCGGCGAACAGGGCGCTCAGCAGCTCCCGCAGCACCATGGGGGAGCCGTGGCAGTGAAATTCGGCGGAGTCCTCGCCGGTATAGCTGCGGGGGCCGGGGAAAAAGACGGCCAGACCCCGGTCGATCACCGCGCCGTCGGCGCCCAGGAGGTCGCCGTAAACCAGCCGGCGGGGAGGCCGGGCGGTCAGCGCGGCGCCGCCGACGGGGCGGAACACCCGGCCGCAGGCCTCCCCGCAGCCGTCGCCGGAGAGCCGCACGATGCCGATGGCGGAGGCGGCGGAGCCGGTGGCGATGGCGGCAATGAGTTCCATGGATACGCTCCTTTCTCAGCGCGCGGGCCGGGGACGCGGAGGCTCCGGCCCGCAGATACAAAAAACGGGGCGGGCTGATGCCCGCCCCGCATGGGTTCAAAGCTTATTTTACCAGTTCGCCCTTGGCCTTTTTGGCCTCGATCTCCCGGACGGCGTCCTTGTGGGAGAGGTTTACGCGGCCCTTTTCGTCGATCTCGGTGACCTTGACCCACATCATATCGCCGATCTTGCAGGCGTCCTCCACCTTCTCGATCCGGTGATCGGCCAGCTTGGAGATGTGCACCAGGCCGTCCTTGCCGGGAGCCAGCTCCACGAAGGCGCCGAAGGTCATCAGCCGCACCACGCGGCCGTAGTACAGCGCGCCCACCTCGGGCTCGAAGACGATGTCGTCGATGCACTTTTTGGCGGCGTCGCAGCTGGCGGGGTTGGGGGCGGAGATAAAGATGGAGCCGTCGTCGTTGATGTCGATCTTGGCGCCGGTGTCGGCCACAATCTTCTGGATGACCTTTCCGCCGGAGCCGATGACTTCCCGGATGCGGTCGGGGTTGATGTGCATGGTCAGCATCTTGGGCGCGTACTGGCTGACCTCCTTGCGGGGCTCTGCGATGGCGGGCAGCATGACCTGATCCAGAATCTCGCACCGGGCGTCGTAGGTGATGTCCAGCGCGTTTTTGATGATTTCCATGGTCAGGCCGTCGTTCTTGAGGTCCATCTGGATGGCGGTGATGCCCTTCTTGGTGCCGGCCACCTTGAAATCCATTTCGCCGTGGAAGTCCTCCACGCCCTGAATGTCGATAAAGGTCTGGAAGGAGCCGTCGTCATCCTGAATGAGGCCGCAGGAGATGCCGGCCACGGGGGCCTTGATGGGCACGCCCGCGTCCATCAGCGCCAGCGTGCTGCCGCAGATGGAGCCCTGAGAGGTGGAGCCGTTGGAGGAGACGACCTCGCTCACCACGCGGATGGCGTAGGGGAAGTCCTCCACAGGGGGAAGAACAGGCAGCAGGGCGCGCTCCGCCAGAGCGCCGTGGCCGATTTCGCGGCGGCCGGGGCTGCGGGCGGGCTTGGCCTCGCCGGTGGAGTAGCCGGGGAAGTTGTAGTGGTGCATGTAGCGCTTCTCCGTCTCCTCCCAGATGGTGTCCAGCTTCTGGGCGGCGGAGAGGGTGTCCAGGGTGCACACGGAGAGAACCTGCGTCTGGCCGCGGGTAAAGAGGCCGGAGCCGTGAACCCGGGGCAGAACGCCCACCTCGGCGCTGAGAGGACGGATCTCGTTGGGCTTGCGTCCGTCCACCCGGTGTCCCTCCAGAAGCCAGGCCTTGACGATCTTCTTCTGGAATTTGTAGGTAATCTCCTCCAGGTACTGGTCCATGTCGGGATAATCGGCCAGGAACAGCTGATGCCATTTCTCAATGAGCTGGTTCCAGCGGGACTCCCGGATGTTTTTGTCGTCGGTGTCCATGGCGGCCTTGGCCTCGTCCGTCGTGGCGGCCACGATCTTGTCGAACAGCTCCTGATTGAAGTCGGCGTGGGGATACTCGAACTTGTCCTTGCCGATTTCGGCCACCATCCGGCCGATGAGGGCGATCTGCTTCTGGTTTTCCTCGTGGGCCGCCTTGATGGCATCGTACATGACGTCGTTGGAGACCTCGTTGGCCCCCGCCTCAATCATAACCACCTTTTTGCCGGTGGAGACCACGGTGACGTCCAGATCGGAGACCTTGCGCTGCTCAGAGGTGGGGTTAAAGACGGGCTTTCCATCCACCAGGCCCACCTTGACGGCGGCCACAGGGCCGTTCCAGGGAATGTCGGAGATGGCCAGGGCGGCGGAGGTGCCGATGAGGGCCGCGATCTCGGGAGAGCAGTCGTGATCCACGCTCATGACGGTGCACATGATGGACACGTCGTTGCGGAAATCATACGGGAACAGGGGACGGATGGGCCGGTCGATGAGGCGGGAGCACAGGATGCCCTTTTCGCCCGGGCGGCCCTCCCGGCGGTTGAAGGAGCCGGGAATACGGCCCACGGAGTAGAGCTTTTCCTCAAAATCCACGCTCAGGGGGAAGAAATCAACGCCGTCCCGGGGACGGGGGGATGCGGTGGCGCAGACCAGAACCCGGGTGTCGCCGTAGCCCACCATGATGGAGGCGTTGGCCAGCTCTGCCAGCTTGCCCACCTCCAGCGTCAGGGGGCGGCCCGCCAGGTCCATCTCATACTTTTTGTAGTTCGGGAACTGCCGGTGGGTAATGATTGTTGACATAATATTATTCTCCTTTGCACAGATGTGCGCGGGAGCCGCAACCATTTAGCACTTGAAAAAAGATTCGGCCTGCCTGCGCCGGGGAAAAAGCCCGGAATCCGACCCCTTTTTCAACTGCTAAAGGCTGATGAGCGGCTCCTTTGCCTCGTTTTTATTATGAAAGGAAGGGCGGTGCAGAAGTCTACACCGCCCTTCTTTCACTTACTTGCGGATGTTCAGCTTGGAGATCAGGGCGCGATAGCGCTCGATGTCCTTCTTCTGGAGATAGTCCAGAAGACGGCGGCGCTGTCCGACCATCTTGAAAAGGCCGCGGCGGGAGTGGTTGTCCATGGGGTTCTTCTGCAGATGGGCGGTCAGATTGGTGATCCGCTCGGTGAGAATGGCCACCTGGACCTCCGGCGAGCCGGTGTCGTTTTCGTGGGTGCGGTTGGCGTTGATGATCTCGGATTTTTGTTCTTTGCGCAGCATAGTGTTTTTCCACCTTTCCTGTCGAAACCCGCGAGACTGCGTTTCGGGCCGGTGAAAAGTCCGCGGAACGAAGCATCGGGGCGACGTATTGCACGATTGCGTGCTCTGTAAGAGTACCACAATGCCCGGAAAATGTAAAGAATTTTTTGCGGTTTTTCCAAAGATTCGGGTAAATATCAGATAAAAAATGCGCCGCGGGGCTAAAAAATATCCCTTGACAGGACTGCCGGGGCATGCTATCCTAACTGTACTAATACGGTTAATACGGTCAGACGCGGACAACGAACCAAGGCCGCGAAGACCGGAAAAGGAGGCGGGGACGTGATCAGTCTCAATTACCGGGATGCCCGGCCGATCTATGAACAGATCCGGGATGAGCTGCGGAAGCTGATCGTCACCGGCGCGCTGAGTTCGGAGGAGAAGCTGCCGTCTGTGCGGTCGCTGGCCGCGGAGCTGGCCATCAATCCCAATACGATTCAGCGGGCTTACAACGAGCTGGAGCAGGAGGGCTACATCTGCTCCGTCCCCGGGAAGGGCAGCTTTGCCAGCGCCGACGCCATGGCGGGCGCCGCCCGGAAGAAAGAGCTGCTGGAAAAACTGCGGGAACTGATGCGGGAGCTGCGCTGGCTGGGGGTCACCCGGGAGGAGCTGCTTTCGCTTGTTGAGGAGGGAGAGCCCAGTGATTGAAGTAAAGAATGTCGTCAAACGGTTTGACGGCTTTGCCGCGCTGGACGGCGCCACGCTGACGGTGCCCAAAGGCGGCGTGTACGGGCTGGTAGGCCCCAACGGCGCGGGAAAAACCACTCTGCTGCGCCACCTGACGGGGATTTTCCGTCAGGATGCGGGAGAGATCCTCATCGGCGGGGAGCCGGTGTGGGAGAATCCGGCGCTGAAGGCGCGCATGGCGGTCATTCCGGACGACTGGTATTATTTCCTGCAGGCCACCACGGCGGATATGATGCGCTTTTACCGGGGATTTTATCCCCAGTTTTCCATGGAACGCTACAACCGGCTGCGGGAGGCCTTCGCCATCGACGAAAAAAAGACCATCCGGCGGCTGAGCAAGGGAATGCAGAAGCAGGCCGCCTTCTGGCTGACGCTCAGCTGCATGCCGGACTATCTCATTCTCGACGAGCCCGTGGACGGCCTGGATCCGGTGATGCGCCGGCAGGTGTGGTCCCTGGTGATGGGCGATGTGGCCGAGCGGGGCACCACGGTGCTGGTTTCGTCCCACAACCTGCGGGAGTTGGAGGACGTGTGCGACCACGTGGGCATTATGGACCGGGGCAAGGTGCTGCTGGAGCGCAGCCTGGCCCAGCTGCAGGACAATATGGTAAAGCTCCAGGTGGTATTCCCGGACGGCGTCACGGAGGTGCCGCCGGAGCTGCCGGTGCTCCACGCGTCCCGGATCGGACGGATCCATACGCTGATTATGCGCATGGGCGCCCGGGAGGCCGAGCGTCTGGTGGCGCAGTACAGCCCCCTGCTGGTGGACGCCGTGCCTCTGACGCTGGAGGAGATCTTCATTTATGAACTGGGAGGTGCCGACTATGCGGTCAAAGACATCGTCCTTTAAGGGCGGGGGCTTCAGCCGGACGCTGCTGGGGAAGAACCTGACCCGCTTCTGGCCGCTGTGGGCGGTCTATACCGCGGCGTGGCTCATTATGGGGCCGCTGATGCAGCTGATGCTGCTCTCCGGCGCCTCGGCCCAGGGCAGGACACAGCAGCGGCTGGCGGCGGATGCCGCCGGACAGCTTCTGAACGTGGGCACAAAGGGCGGCCTCTGGATGGGCGTTATCTTCGGCTGCCTCTTTGCCATGGCCCTGTTCTCCTATCTCTGTTCCCCCCGGGCCACCGGCCTGATGCACGCGTTTCCCATCCGGCGGGAGGGACTGTTCGTCACAAACTATCTCTCCGGCGTCGCTGCCTTTCTGGGCGCGGACGTCCTGACCCTCGCGCTGACGGCGGCGGTACAGGGCGCGGCGGGAGTGCTGGTGTGGAAGAACCTGCTGATCTGGTTTGCCTGCGCGGCGGGCATGATGCTCTTTTTCTACTCCTTCGCGGTTTTCTGCGCCATGTTCACGGGACAGCTGCTGGCGATTCCGGCCTTTTATGTGGCGCTCAACGGCCTGGCGGCCGGCGTGAACACGCTGGTGCAGTCCTTTGCCTCCGCCTTTCTGTACGGCTACACGGGCGGCGGGACCCCCGCCTGGGTGCGGTGGCTGACGCCGGCCTGGAAGCTCGGCCGGGACGTAAACACCAACAGCACCTGGAGCAGCCGGCTGGACACCAATATCAATTACCGGGTGGAGGGCCTTGAAAGCGTGGCCGTCTATGCGGCGGCGGGCCTCGCATTTGCCGCGCTGGCCCTGCTGGTCTGCCGCGTCCGCCGCAGCGAAACCGCCGGGGACACCGTCACCGTGGGCTGGGCCGGAAAGCTGTTCCGCGTCGGCGTCAGCGTCTGCTGCGCGCTGAGCCTGGGGCAGGGCCTCTACTATCTGATCTGGAACCAGCTGAGCCGGGGCGGGAACTCCCTGACCGGGATACTGGCCTGCATGGTTTTTCTGGGCCTGGTGGGCTATTTCGCGGCGGAGATGCTGCTGCGCAAGTCCTTCCGGGTGTTCCGCAGCAGCTGGAAGGGCGCGGCGGCCGTAACGGCGGCGCTGCTGATCTTCGGCGCGTGCGTGCGGGCCGATGTCACCGGCGTGGTGGCCAGAGTGCCCGCCGCGTCGGACATCCGGACGCTGATCGTGTCCGTGGGCGGACAGAATTACTGCTCCGCCGGGATCCGGGATCCGGAGCTCATCGAAAAATTCCGGGAGGTCCACCGGGCCGTCATCGGCGAGAGGGAGACCATGCAGCAGCGGGAGAAGCGCTCCTACGCGGCCGACGCCGACCAGCAGAACAGCTGGATCACACTGGAGTATCAGCTTAAAAACGGCTCCTCCGTCCGGCGGAATTATGAGATTTACTATACCCCGGACGAGGTGAAGGACGCCGGCACCGCGATTTCCAAGCTTGCGGAGCTGGTGACGGAGCCGGCGTTCCAGCGGGCCAACCTGCTGGGCACCTTCCTGGAGCAGCAGGGCCGGATCACCGGCGGCGAGATGAGCTTCACCGCCTACCGTCCCTCGGGCAGCGGCGCATACGGCGACTATGCGGCGTTTGACGCGGCGGCCGCCCAGCAGCTCTATGACGCGCTGTGTGCCGACATCGACCAGGGGCACTTCGGCGTCAATCAGTTCGACCAAGACAGATGGGATCAGGAGACATACAGCAATAACCTGACACTCTATTACAGCATTCCGGGCCGGGAGGCGGACGGCGGCGGCAAGGAGATGGACAGCATCAACGTGGAATTTTCCGTGCGCTGCACCAATCTGCGCGCCGCACTGGAAAAAACCGGCGCGCTGAACGGCGCCGTACTGGAGACGTACGCGCAGAGGGACGCCTGGAACGGCAAGGCGCCCGCCGAAGCCGAGACTCACGCCGTCATCGGCGGAGCCGACGGGCCCACGGAGATTCTGGTGGACTGAAAAAGAGCGAAAAACGGAAATGAAGGCGAATGCGCAAATGACTCCCCACAGAAGAAAAAGAAGGACACGGGGACGAGGCCTGAAGGCGGTGTGCCTGCTGGCGGTTTTGACCCTGGCGGCAGGCGGCGGCTGGTATCTCCATACCCACCGGGCGCCCCCTGGCGCCGGGGTGGAGCTGCCGGACTATGTGGAGCAGGATCTTCTTACCGTTAACCCGTGGTCCCGGCCGGGGACGGAGCTTCAGAAGATCCGCGGGATCGTGATCCACTATGTGGGCAATCCCGGCACCACGGCCCGGGCCAACCGCAATTATTTCGAGAGTCTGAAGGACGGGAAGGATCAGGTCTACGCCAGCGCCCACTTTATTGTGGGACTGGAGGGCGAGGTGATCCAGTGCATTCCGCTGAGCGAGGAGGCTTACGCCTCCAACAGCCGCAACGGCGACACCATAGCCGTGGAGGTGTGCCATCCGGACGAGTCGGGCCGGTTTTCCGACGTGACCTACCGCCGGACGGTGGAGCTGACGGCCGATCTGTGCCGGGAGTTCCGGCTGGACCCGGAGACGGATGTGATCCGCCACTACGACGTCACAGGAAAGAACTGCCCCAAGTACTACGTGGAGAATCCCGAGGAGTGGGCGCAGTTCCGCCGGGATGTGGCTGCGGAGACGGAGAAAAAATGAGCTTCCGTCCCACTAAAAAAAGAAAAAAACAGAAACCTTTTTTACGACAGACTCGTCTTTATAATCAGAAAACAAGCGGGAGCGCTGTTTTGATTTTTGAAAGGGAGAGATGCGACATGGAGAAAACGGCGAACAGGATGTGGCGGATCTGGGTGGATACCCAAAACCGGATCGTCTCCTTTCACGAGGCGGAGGGCTGCCAGATGATGGAGTTTCGCAGCCACGATCTGTTTCTCAATTATATAGACGGATTTACCGGCCGGCAGTACCGCTACCAGTAAGGCTGGAGCGGAGAAAAGGCCCGCCCGGCCCGCGGCCGGAGAAGCGCGGGGATTATCAGGATCAGTAAAGGAGAAAATGATGAAAAAAGCAAAGGCAGCAGCGGAAATCGCGTTTTTGATCGTCGGTACGCTGACGGTTCTGGAGTTCGTTTTTGTCCGGGGCATGTTTACCTGGGCCATCGCCGCGGCGGCAGTGTGCGTGACGGGGCTTTTAAATATCGTGCTGTCCGCGGCGTCACGGAACTGGCGCGAAGCGCTTTTATATTTGCTGTGTTCCGCGGCGCTGTGCATGGGCTATCTGACCATAGCGGGCGTTTGAGCGAAAATTGTTTCTTTCGCCTTGACAAACCGGGAATACCTGCGTAAAATAGGCGTGAATTGAACATTTGGCGAGGAAAAGGACGAGTAACCCTTGGGGCACCGCAAAGAGAGCCGCTATCTGGTGCGAGGCGGCCGGCAGCGCAGGGCGAACATCCCCTTGGAGCCTCCGGCTGAAAGACGACGCGAGTAAGCTTTGGACGTGTGACGGACGTTATCCCGTCGGCCTGCCGCCGCAGGCGCGAGCGGCCGTGCCGGGAGACCGGACGGCAAGGAAGAGTGGTACCGCAGAGTGTTTGCATGACGCTTTGTCTCTTGAATTTCAAGGGACAAAGCGTCTTTTTATCGCCTCAGACCATATGCCGGAGGGGCTTTGCCGGATTTCGGCCCGGCGCCCTTTTCAACAAGAACGAAGGAGAAAAGCCATGGATTACAACAAGACCATCAATCTGCCCCAGACCGACTTTCCCATGCGGGCGGGCCTGCCCAAGCGGGAACCGGAGATCCAGGCGCGCTGGGACAAAGAGGACGTCTACGGGGAACTGCTGAAAAAGAACGAGGGAAAGCCGCTTTTCGCCCTGCACGACGGCCCTCCGTTTTCCAACGGCGGACTGCACATGGGCCACGCCCTCAACAAGTCCCTGAAGGATTTCATCACCCGCTTTTTCGCCATGAACGGCCGCTATACGCCCTATATCCCGGGCTGGGACAACCACGGCATGCCCATCGAATCCGCCATCATCAAGCAGAACAAGCTCAACCGGAAGGCCATGAGTATTCCGGATTTCCGCTCCGCCTGCCATGAATTTGCGGATCACTATATCGGCGTGCAGCGGGACGGCTTCAAGCGCATGGGCGTTCTGGGCGACTGGGACCACCCCTACAAGACCATGGACCCCGGCTTTGAGGGCCAGGAGGTCCGGGTCTTCGGCGAGATGTATAAAAAAGGATATATTTACAAGGGCCTCAAGCCCGTGTACTGGTGCCCCCGGGACGAGACAGCCCTGGCCGAGGCGGAAATTGAGTATCAGGACGATCCCTGCACCACTGTGTACGTGAAATTCCCCCTGCGCGACGATCTGGGCAAGCTGCCCGATGTGGACCACAGCAAGCTCTATTTCGTGATCTGGACCACCACCATCTGGACGCTGCCCGGCAACCTGGCCATCGCCCTGCATCCCGACGAGTCCTACGCCATCGTCAAGGCGCCCAACGGCGAGAGCTATATCATGGCGGAGGCCCTCACCGAAAAGGTGATGCACATCGGCGGGTTTGACAGCTATGAGATCCTTGAGACGCACCCCGGCAGGTTCTTCGAGAACATGCTGGCGGATCACCCCTTCCTGCCCAAGACCTCCCGGCTGCTGCTGGCGGACTATGTCACCATGGACTCGGGCACCGGCTGCGTCCATACGGCGCCCGGCTTCGGCGCCGACGACTATCAGACCTGCCGCCGCTACGGCATGGAGATGGTGGTGCCCGTGGACGACCGGGGCCGCCACACCGATTACGCCGGCAAGTACGCCGGCATGAAGACCGAGGAGTCCAACCCCGTCATCCTGCAGGATATGAAGGACTCCGGCGCGCTTTTCGCCAGTGAGAAAATCGTCCACAGCTATCCCCACTGCTGGCGGTGCAAGGGCCCCATCATCTTCCGGGCCACGCCCCAGTGGTTCTGCTCCGTGGACGCCTTCAAAGAGGAGGCCGTCCGGGCCTGCGACGACGTGCGCTGGGTGCCGGAGTGGGGCAAGGACCGCATGATCTCCATGATCCGGGAGCGCTCCGACTGGTGCATCTCCCGCCAGCGCCGGTGGGGCCTGCCCATCCCCGTGTTTTACTGTAAGGACTGCGGCAAGCCCGTCGTCACCGACGAGACCATCGACGCCGTCTCCGCCCTCTTTGCCGCGGAGGGCTCCAACGCCTGGTTCGCCAAGGACGCGGAGGAGATTCTGCCTGCCGACTTTACCTGCCCCCACTGCGGAAAATCCGCAGGCTTTACCAAGGAGGAGGACACGCTGGACGGCTGGTTCGACTCCGGCTCCACGCATTTTGCCGCCATGAAGCGGGACCAGGGCTTCTGGCCCGCCACCATGTATCTGGAGGGCCTGGATCAGTACCGCGGCTGGTTCCAGAGCTCCCTGCTCACCGCCGTAGGCGCGCTGGGCCAGGGCGCCCCCTTCCGGGAGTGCGTCACCCACGGCTGGACGGTGGACGGCGAGGGCAAGGCCATGCACAAGTCCCTGGGCAACGGCATGGATCCGGCGGAGATTTTTGCCAAATACGGCGCCGATCTGCTGCGTCTCTGGGCGGCCAGCGCCGATTACCACGCCGACGTGCGCTGCTCGGACGAGATTTTCAAGCAGCTGTCCCAGAACTACCTTAAATTCCGCAACACCGCCCGGTATTGCCTTGGCAACCTGAACGGCTTCAACGCCGACGATCTGGAGGAGCCGGGGCAGATGGAGGAGCTGGACCGCTGGGCGGTGACCAGACTCAATGACCTCATCGTAAAGTGCGATCAGGCGTACCGGAACTATGAATTTCTGGCGGTCACCCACGCGGTCAACGATTTCTGTGTGGTGGACATGTCCAACTTCTACCTGGATATTATCAAGGACCGGCTCTACTGCGAGGAGAAGGACGGGGCCAAGCGCCGCAGCGCCCAGACCGCCCTGTTCCTGATTCTGGACACGCTGACCAAGCTGATGGCGCCCATTCTGGCCTTTACCGCCGACGAACTCTGGCAGGCCATGCCCCACCGGGAGGGCGACGATCCCCGCAATGTGGTGTTCAACGATATGAACAAACCCTTCGCGGACTGTGCCCTGAGCGAAAAGGACATGGACAAGTGGAGCACCGTCATCGCCCTGCGCAGCGACGTCAACGCCGTGCTGGAGACGGCCCGTGCCGAGAAGAAGATCGGCAAGGCGCTGGAGGCCCATGTCTCCCTCCACGCGGACGATGACGACGCGGCCCGTGCCCTGATGGGCACCTTCGGTGTGAGTCTCAGCGAGGTGTTCATCGTCTCCGACTGCAACATCACCAACACCGAGCCCGCGGCGGACTCCGTGGTGGGCCGGGGCGTCAATTTCCCCGGGCTGACCGTGGAGGTGTCCGAGGCCCAGGGCGGCAAGTGCGAGCGCTGCTGGATGCACTCCCCCCGGGTGGGCGACAACCCCAACTATCCCACGCTGTGCCCCCGCTGTGCGGACGTGGTGTCCAGGCTGCCCCAGTTCTGATGCTTCCGTCCGCCGGAGCGGCGGCGAAAAGGACGCGCCCTCCCCAATTTCGGGGGAGAGCGCGTCCCGCGTTTTTCGTCCCGCCCCGCCGGGAAAGGCTGCGGGTTGCTTTTCCGGCTCCGGCGATGTAAAATCAGGCTATCCTGATATAAAAGCGGGGCGCGACGAGCATGATGGAGACAATACCCGGATCCGCCGCCGGGACGCGGAACGTACCGGTGGACGCAGCCAAAACGTTTGCTATCGCGGGGGTGCTGCTGATCCATGCCTCCGCCGTGGGCGGCTTTTCCGCTCCGGTGGGCAGCGGCTCCTGGTGCGCGGCCCTTTTCTGGGGCAGCGTGCTGCGGTGCGCGGTGCCGGTCTTTTTCCTGTGCTCCGGGGCGCTGCTGCTGAATCCGGAGAAGGACGTGTCCCCCCGGCGGGTGTGGACGCACTATATCCCCCATATCCTGGCGGCCCTCTTTTTCTGGGCGGCGGCATACGGCGGGTGGGCGCTGCTGCTGGGCTGGCACCGCACCGGCGTGCTGGAGGCCGCGGCCATCCGGCGCACGCTGCTGGATCTGGTGCTGTTTCACCACAAGTCCCATCTCTACTACCTGCATATCGTCCTGCTGGTCTACGCCCTGCTGCCGGTGACGCGGGCTTTCACGGCCCGGGCCACCCGGGCGCAGCTGCGCTACTTCCTGCTGGCCTGGCTGGCGCTGGGCGTGGCGCTGCCTACGCTCCGGGCTTTCCCGCCCTTTTCGCAGATGACCGGGATTCCCGCCCAGTGGCCCATGAACATGACCTATGCCTCCGTGGGCTATACCGCGGCGGGCTGGGCCGTCCGGAAATACGGCGCGCACCGCCGTCCCCGGGAGTATGCGCTTTTGTATCTCGTGGGATTTGTATTCACGTATTCGGGTACGCTGTGGATGTCCGCCCGGCAGGGGGAGCTGTACGGCGGCTTTCTCTCCGGGATGGCGCCTGGAATCTGCGCCGAGGCGGTGGGCCTCTACGGCTGGTGCACGGCGTATTTCCGGGACGCGCCCGAAAAGCGGGGGCTTGCGGCGGTCTCCCGGGCGTCGTTCTGCATCTACCTCACGCATCTGTTCTTCCTGGATTTTCTGGCGGGACGGGGGCTGACGGCCGCCGCCTTCGCTCCGGCCGTCTCCGTGCCCCTCATCGCGGCGGCGCTGTTCGCCTGCGGGTTTGCCGTATGGCTGGCGGCCCGGCGGATTCCCTGGGTGAACCGCTGGCTCATTTAAACCGCCCCGCCCCTTTTCCCCGGCTCCGGGACGGAGGATATTCCGATTTTTAAAGGAGAAACCGCTATGTGGTATGCCGCTTTGGCCGCCGTGCTGGTGGCCGCGGATCAATGGAGCAAATATTGGACGGTGTCCCATCTGGCCCTGGAGGAGTCGGCGCCGCTGCTGCCCGGCTTTATGGAGCTGCTGCGGATTCACAATTACGGGGCGGCCTGGTCCAGCTTTGCCGGCATGCGCTGGCTGCTGGTGGGCGTCACCGCCGTGATTATCGCGCTGGTGGCGCTGCTGCCGCTGACGGGGCGCGTCCGCCATCCCCTGGGGCGGCTGGCCTGCACCCTCATCGCCGCCGGCGGTGCGGGGAACATCATCGACCGGCTGCGTCTGGGCTATGTGGTGGATATGCTCCACTTTACCTTCTGGCCCAGCTATCCCGTTTTCAACGCCGCGGACATCTGCGTGGTCACCGGCGCGGTGCTGGGTGTGATCTACTATGTGTGGATCTACGAAAAATACGACCGGGTGAAAAAGTGAGATGGAAAAGCTGACGCTTCAGGTGCCCGCCTCCGCCGCCGGAACCCGGGCGGACGTCTTTCTGGCCTCCGCGGCGGAGGGGCTGACTCGGAACGCGGCCCAGCGCCTGCTGCTGGGCGGCCATGTCACCGCCGGCGGCGCGCCGGTGGAAAAGAGCCTGCGGCTGGAGGGCGGCGAGGTTCTGGAGGTGGAGATTCCCGATCCGGAGCCGGTGGACGTCCGGCCCCAGGACATTCCCCTGGATGTGGTCTATGAGGACAGCGACGTCATTGTGGTCAACAAGCCCAAGGGGATGGTGGTGCATCCCGCGCCGGGCCATCCGTACGGGACGCTGGTCAACGCCCTGCTCAGCCGCTGCGGGGACTCCCTCTCCGGCGTGGGCGGAGAGCTGCGGCCGGGCATTGTCCACCGCATCGACAAGGACACCTCCGGCCTGATTATCGCGGCGAAAAACGACTTCGCCCACCGGGCGCTGACGGCCCAGCTGGCCGATCACTCCCTGGCCCGGACGTATGAGTGCGTGGTGACGGGGAACCTCCGGGAGGATTCCGGCACCGTGGACGCGCCCGTCGGACGGTGCCCCGCGGATCGGAAGAAGATGGCCGTCGTCCCGGAGGGCCGCCGGGCCGTGACCCACTGGGAGGTCATCGCCCGCTATCCCGGGTTCACCCACGTCCGCTGCCGGCTGGAGACGGGGCGCACCCATCAGATCCGGGTCCATATGGCCCACATCGGGCATCCCATTCTGGGGGATACGGTGTACGGGGCGAAAAAGCCGGTGCCGGGCCTCCGGGGACAGTGCCTCCACGCTGTGGGACTGCGGTTTGTCCATCCCCGGACGGGGGAGACGGTGGAGCTTTCCTGCCCGCTGCCCCGGGAGTTTCAGGAGGTTTTGCGGAAGCTGGCGGCCCGGGCGTAAAATGCCTGCGGCGGCCTGCGGCGGCCCGTCCCCGGGACGGGAGAGAGGAGACGCGTATGAAACGGGTCATGGCCCTGCTTTTGACGCTGGCGCTGGCACTGGGCGCGTGCGCCTGCGGCGGGCCCGGAGGCGGACAGAGCTCCGCCGGGGAGGCGGCCTCCGGCTCCGAAGCGTCCCCGGCGGTTTCCTCCGGAGCATCCTCGGGGGCATCCTCCGGGCCGGAGGCGCAGACGGAGGAGCCGGACGCGGAGGACGGAAATCCCATCGACGCGCTCTACGAGCCCTACTGGCAGGCCGCCCAGAGCACCCTGGCCAGGAATACCGTGTCCGCCGCGTGGCGCGACGCGTGGCGGGCGGAGCTCACCGCTTTTGTCCGGGATATGGAGAGCGAGAGTGCCGACCGGCAGGATCTGGCCGACCTGGAGGGCTATCTCAAAAACGCCGACGGCCAGGCTGAGGCCCTGCGGCAGATGACGGACCGGGTGGGCGCCGGGGCGGACGTGCCCCGGGAGGAGCGCTCCGATCTCGCGGGCACCGCCGCGCCGGCCTCCGCCGCGATTTCCGCCAAGGAGACGTACCGCTCCGCGTTTTACCGGATGTATGCCGTCCGCTATCCCGGGGAGGCGGACTGGAAGTGGACCTTTGCCTCCGACGCCGAAAAGGGCATTTTGGAGGCCGCCCTGTACGGCGGGTGAGGGTTTGAAAGCGGCTGCGGGTCGCAGCCATGAAAAAAACTCCGGACGGAAGCTTCCGCCCGGACCGACAGGAGAAAACGATGTTTCAGGGTTTTACCGACAGCACGGTGGATTTCATGTGGGGAATCCGCTTCAATAACCGGCGGGACTGGTTTCAGGCCCACCGTCAGGAGTATCTGGACAGCTTCTATGCGCCTATGCGGGAGCTGGCGGACGAGCTTTACGGGCAGCTTTCCGACGCTCTGCCGGGGTATGCGCTGAACTGCAAGGTCTCCCGGATTTACCGGGACGCCCGCCGCCTCCACGGGGGAGGGCCGTACCGGGATCACCTGTGGCTGAGCGTGCAGCAGCCGTCGGAGGACTACTCCGGCACGCCCTGCTTCTGGTTTGAGCTGGGGCCGGAGGTCTGGTCCGCGGGGCTGGGATATTACTGCGCCAAGCCGCTGACCATGGCCAAGCTCCGGGCCCGGATGGACGCGGACGCCGCGCCCATGGAAAAGCTGACCCGGAAGCTGAACCGGCAGAGCGAGTTCACACTGGAGGGGGAGACGTACCGCCGCCCCAGGGGCACGGCGCCGTCGCCGCTGCTGGAGCCCTGGTACGGGCTTAAAAACTTCTCCCTGACCCACGAGGAAAAGCTGACGGAGGAGCTGTTCAGCCGGGCCATCGCGGAGCGGCTGCGGCGGGACTGCCTGTTCCTGCTGCCGTTCTACCGGTATTTTGCCGCGCTGGACGGCGATCCCGATCCCCGGGAGAGCTGAAGCCTCTCCTGCGGCGTCTTTCCGACAAGCTGAGAGCCCCGGACTGCCCTCTGGCAGTCCGGGGCTCCGTTTGCGCAGAAGCGGCGTATCCGCGGAAAATCCGCGGCGGCGCTCAGCGGCAGAATTTTTCCACGTAGTCGTTCAGGGAGTGCTGGATGATGGCCTCCGCGTCCGCCCGGCCGTGGATGTTGCCGGCGTCGGTGTTTTTGCCCTCCAGACTTTTGTAGACCGTGAAGAAATGGCGCATTTCCTCGGAGATATGGGCGGGGAGCTGGGAGACGTCGCTGTATTCCCGATAGGCCGGATCGCCGAAGGGAATGGCGATGATTTTCTCGTCCCGCTCGCCGGCGTCCGTCATGGTGATGACGCCGATGGGGAAGCAGCGCACAATGCTCATGGGCAGAATGGCCTCGCTGCACAGTACCAGCACATCCAGCGGGTCGCCGTCTTCGGCCAGCGTGCGGGGAAGCAGCCCATAGTTAGCGGGATAGTGGGTGGAGGTGTAGAGGATCCGGTCCAGGCGCAGCATCCCCGTCTCCTTGTCCAGCTCGTATTTGTTTTTGGAGCCCTTGGAGATCTCGATCACCGCCCAGAAATCCCCCGGACGCATATGTTCCGGCGTCACGTCGTGCCACAGGTGCATAGAAAAAAGCCCCCTTTGTCGGTAATAGGAGTAGGATACCACGTTTTTTCGATTTTACAAGTGCGCAGGACGCTTTTCCATCCATCTTTCCGGCTTGTGCTCCGTCGGTTTTTGTGCTATATTAGCCGCGTAGCGGCTAATATTTGCGCATGCCGCCGCTTTGCGCGGCGGCGCGCTGGAATAAAACTTTACGGCGCAGGCGCACGGCGCCGTAAAAGCCGCGTAGCGGCTAATAT
>JALCRQ010000008.1 GCA_022652655.1 Oscillibacter sp.
GTCCCCGCTGTCCGCCATGACGGACTGGGTCAACACCACCTGCCCCAAGTGCGGCGGCCCCGCCCGCCGGGAGACGGATACCATGCCCCAGTGGGCCGGCTCCAGCTGGTATTACCTGCGCTATATGGATCCCCACAACGACAAGGCGCTGGCCTCCAAGGAGGCGCTGGAGTACTGGTCCCCGGTGGACTGGTACAACGGCGGAATGGAGCATACCACGCTGCATCTGCTCTACTCGCGGTTCTGGCATAAGTTTCTCTATGATATCGGCGTTGTGCCCACCAAGGAGCCGTATCAGAAGCGCACCAGCCACGGCATGATCCTGGGCGAGGGCGGCGAGAAGATGTCCAAGTCCCGGGGCAACGTGGTGAATCCCAACGACATTGTGGCCCAGTACGGCGCGGACACCATGCGCCTGCACATCATGTTTATCGGTGATTTTGAGAAGGCGGCCACCTGGTCCAACGAGGCGGTGAAGGGCTCCAAGCGCTTTTTGGACCGCGTGTGGAATCTGGCGGAGAGCGCCTCGGACAGCGGCGCGGTGACGCCTGCCAACGAGGGAATCATCCACCGCACCATCAAAAAGGTCACCGAGGATATCGACGCGCTGAAGATGAACACCGCCATCTCCGCCATGATGACCATGGTGAACGAGCTTTCCGCCAACGGCGTCACCCGGGGTGATCTGCGGGCTCCGCTGCTGCTGCTGAGCCCCTTTGCGCCCCATATCACTGAGGAGCTCTGGGAGATGCTGGGCTTTGCGGCGGAAACCGGAAAGATGGCCTGCCAGAATCCGTGGCCCAGCTATGACGAGAGCAAGGCCGCCGTCTCCTCCGCGGAGATGGCTGTCCAGGTGGGCGGCAAGCTGAAGGGCACCGTCACCGTGCCCATGGACAGCGAACAGGAAAGCGTGGTGGACGCGGCTATGAAGCTGGAGAAGGTGGCCAGGGCCGTGGCGGGCATGAAGATCGTCAAGGTGATCTACGTTAAAAACCGGCTGGTCAATCTGATTGTCAAGCCCGAAGCCTGATTTTTCCAAAAACAGATTTTTCTCCTTTTTCCTTGACAACGATGCGATTACTCTGTATAATGTTCACGTTAAAGCCATAGATTATGGCCCTTAAATGCTGTGGTTTTCCCGGCATTCTGGAGGGAGGGAAATATAGATGTCTGAGATCCGTGTAAAGGATGGGGAGTCCATCGACAGCGCGCTCAAGCGTTTTAAACGCAGCTGCGCCAAGGCAGGCGTCCTGGCGGAGGTACGTAAAAGAGAGCATTACGAGAGCCCCAGTGTCAAGCGCCGGAAGAAGTCTGAGGCCGCGCGCAAGAACAAGAACAAGCGTTTCTATTAAGAAAAAGAACTCCGTGCCGTACGGCACGGAGTTCTTTTTGGCCGGCGCATGGAAAGCGGCGCCGCCTTTGCGGTGTGCTTCCGGCCCTCTAGCCGCGGCCCGGCTTGAAAAAGAGCTTCTCCAGCAGATCCGTGACCTCCGGATACATGAAGAAGGCCGCGCAAAAGCCCATGGAGCTTCCGGTGCGGAGCTTTTGCAGCAGCGTCTCCGCATCGTCGTAGAGAACGAAGTGGGCGGTGCCTCCCAGACTGTAGGTGAAGTAGCGGGCGCACAGCTCCTTGGAAAAAAACACGGAAGGGGTCTGGGCGTCTATCAGCTTCTGAAGCTGTTCCCGCGTCAGGGGAAGCCCCTCGCCCGACTGCGCGGGCAGCGGAAAGTCCATGGACAGCCGCTGGACGTCCAGCGCGGCGCGGCCGCAGCGCGCCAGCGCCTCCTGAAGCCGTTCCTGGTAGGTGCCGCCGGACACGGCTGTGTTGATGAGAGCGACAGCGCCGGGGATTTCCCCGTAGGATTCCGGCAGAAAGACGCTGCGCCGGCTGCGGAGCAGCCGGGCGGTGAGGATGGCGGCAAAGGTCCTGCGGTCCGGGGTGGGGAGCGACTCAAAGTCCAGCACCGCCCCGGTATAGCTACGCCGGCCGCATTCGCGCTCCACCGCCGCGGCCAGCTTTTCCGGCTGATCCACCGCGGGCGCGTCCCGGTCGCTGACGCTGAGCAGTCCGCCCCGGGTCTCCAGAAGGAGATCCCGCCGCAGAAGCGTGGATTCCGGGCCGATGCGATAGGCCACGTGGGCAAAGGAGCGGGTGAACCGGGACGCCTCCCGGATTTCCGTCGGAGCAACGGCAAGATAGAGCTGCAAGTGAAGACCCCCTTGTGCAAATCCGGCTGGGCTGATATAGTAGTCCTGTCAGCTATCTCCAGATCTATGAAAAAGAGGAGCATTTTATGAGCTTTTCCCTGGTTCCGACGCTGCTTTTTGACCGATACGGACAGATTACCCCCGATTTTTTGAAAAAACGGGGAATTACGCTGCTGCTCAGCGACCTGGATTTTACGCTGGCGGCGAAGAAAACCCGCCATCCGGACGACGCGGTGAAGCGGTGGATCGCAGACCTCCGCGGCAGCGGCGTCACGCTGATGATCGTGTCCAACAACCGCTCCGGACGGCGCGTGACGGATTTTTGCGCCGAGCTGGGCGTTCCCTACCAGGGCCATGCGGGCAAACCGGGCACCCGGGGTCTGCGGCAGGCCATGGAGCGGGCCGGCACGGCTCCGGCCCATACCGCCATGCTGGGCGACAAGCTGCTCACCGACGTGCTGGCCGCCAACCGGGCGGGGGTCCTGGCCCTGATGGTGGAGCCTGCGGGCGGGGCGGTGACGTTCTGGCAGAAGGTGCTCCACGCCCTTCAGGCGCCGTTTAAGGCCGCCTGCCGCCGCCGGGAGGACGGGACGCGGCACCCCGCGTAGTGGAAATTTTTTGTTCTTTGGCACAAATTTGGGAAAGATCCCGGCTTTTTCCGCAAAAGAAATGAAAAAGTCTTGCAAAGGCGCACAACATAGGATAAAATATGACAGGTCAATTTTAATTGTTTTTATTGAGGAAGAGAAAATGTCCTCCTGAGGGTCGTTTTCTCATAGATTTTAAGGAGGATGTTAGTATGCCTACGATTTCTGCCGGTGAGTTTCGGAACGGCGTGACCTTTGAGATGGACGGCAAGATTATGACCGTCGTGGAGTTCCAGCATGTCAAGCCCGGAAAGGGCGCGGCTTTTGTCCGCACCAAAATGAGAAACGTCGTCACCGGCGGCGTGACGGAGACTTCCTTCAACCCCACCGCCAAGTTTGAGCAGGCGTTTGTGGAGCGCAAGGATGCCGAGTACAGCTATCAGGACGGCGACCTCTATTATTTCATGGATCCCGAGACCTTCGACATGATTCCCCTGAACCGGGACGTGCTGGGCGACGGCTTCCGCTTTATCAAGGAGAACACGGTCTGCAAGCTCCTGAGCTACAAGGGGAGCGTGTTCGGGGTCGAGCTGCCCAACTTCATGGATCTTGAGGTTTCCGAGACGGAGCCCGGCCTGCGGGGCGACACCGCTACCAACGTGATGAAGCCCGCCACGCTGGAGACCGGCGCCGAGATCAAGGTGCCCCTCTTTATCAACGTGGGCGACAAGATTACCATTGATACCCGCACGGGTGAATATCTCTCCCGCTGCAAGGAATAATGTTCCATTGAGAACGGCGTTCCGCTTACCCCAAATTGAAAGGAGAAGGAACCATGGAAATCACTGAAAAAGTGGCGTATCTCAAGGGCCTGGCCGAGGGTCTCGGCCTGGATACCGAAACCAAGGAGGGCAAAATCATCTCCTCCATGATCGACATTCTGGATGACATTGCCCTGGAGCTGGAGGACATCAAGGACAACGCCCAGGAGCTGGGCGACGGTCTGGATGTGGTCAGCGACGACCTGGAGGACGTGGAGGATCTGGTCTACGGCCCCGAGGACGACGAGGATGACGAGGACGAGGAAGAAGAGGATTCCGAGGACTGCTATGCCACCACCTGCCCCACCTGCCAGGAGACGGTCTATTTTGACGAGTCGGTCCTGAACGAGGGCAGCGTCGTGTGCCCCAACTGCGGCGAAAAGCTGGAGTTTGACCTCTCCGATCTGGATGAGGAAAAGCCGGAGGACGGCGGCGATACGGAATAAGCGCCCACAGCCGCGGACGGAGAGACCGCGGGGATGAAAACATGAAAAGGAGGCAGCCGCAAGGAATTGCGGCTGCCTCAGCGCATTTTTCAGAATATCTGGAAAGCTGCGGGGGCGGGGAAGAAGGACGGAAATGATACGAAAGCTGGAGACAGGGGACTTTGACGCGGTGTGCGCGCTAGTCAATGAGAGCTGGAAAAGGGTCTACCGGGGCTATGTGAACCCCCTGCTGCTGAATACGGAGGGCTGTGCGGAAAGGGCGCTGCGGCTGAAAGACGATTTCGCCTCCGGACGGCTGTCGGAATTTGTCTGGGAGGAGGATCACCGGATCGCGGCAATGCTCTCCATGGGGAAAACGGCGGACGCGGATCGCGCGGGAGCCTTTGAAATATGGAGGATCTATGTGGATCCCGCTTTTCAGGGCAGGGGGATCGGCAGCCGGCTGCTGGGCTTTGCCGAGCGGAAAGCGGCGGTCCACGGCTGTCCGGAGGCCGTGATCTGGGCGTTCAGGGAGAATGTCCGCGCCGTCTCCTTCTACCGGAAACACGGTTATCGGATCGAGAAGGAAGAAGACCTGGGAGAACCGTATCAGGCGTCGGGCGTGCGGCTGGTGAAGCGGCTGACCTGAAAGGCCCGCGGGCCGCGTCTGAAGGAGGCGGCATCCCGGCGGCAGGCCGCGGAGCGCTCAGACTGTCCGCCCGTCCGCATCCTGGCGCAGGGCGGTGAGGGCCGCGCCCAGCGCGGTGGCGTAGGCGGCGTCGCCGGGGATCAGAAAGCGGACGCCGTAGAGCCGCTGGAAAAGCCGGAAGCACGGCTCCGTCTGGGGCAGCTCCGTCAGGGAACCGGTAAAAATCGCCGTGCCGCAGCCGCAGCAGCGGCAGGCCAGCACCGCCATGGTTCCCACGGCCTGCAGCACCAGGTTGACGGCCCCGGCCGCCAGATCTGCCCGGGAGGCGTTCCCGCCGGAGCGGCCGAAGTTGGAGAGCGTCATATCCGGGTCCAGCGCGGGGGGGAGGGCGGACGTCAGGCTGCCAACCGTGAGATCCACCCGCTTGAGATCTCCCCGGGCGGCCAGGGTGCAGATCTCCTCGAACCGCCCTGTTCCAATCAAATTGGCGCACAGCCCGCAGAGCGTGCCGCCGCCCACTCCGCTGCCCGGGAGAGGGCGGACGGAAGTGCCGTCCGCATAGAGGAAAGCCGTGCCGGTGCCCAGTGAGACCACCACGCCGGACTTTTCACCGGACAGGGCCAGCGCACCGGCCGCCGCCGCCTCAAATTCGCCGATCCGCCGGACGGAATGGCCGCAGAAGCGCTCCGGAATCCCATCGCTTCGGCTCCCGGTTGCGGCAATCCCCTCCAGCTCCTCCGGGGAGAGGCCGCAGCTTTGCAGCACGCGCCGGAAGGATCCCTCCGTGTCGGACAGGGGGACGGGCGCAAAAACCCGCGGCGCGGAGAGCAGAGCGCCGTCCGGCCCCAGGGCGGCGGCTTTTGCGGCGGAGGTGCCCAGGTCGATGCCCAGGAAAATACCCATATGTGTGTCCTCCTCCTGTGGAAATTCGGTACGTAGTTCTATTATGATAGGCGGCACCGGGCCAAAAGTCAATAAATTGACAATTTTTTGACATTTTTGGCGGAAAGAATTGCTTTTGACAGCGGGCCGCCCTATAATAGACGAAAATGGCGCGGATGACAGCGCCGGTTTCTGAGGTGTGATATGAGTTCCAACGATAAACTGAATCTGAGCATGCTGTGCGATTTTTACGAGCTGACCATGGGAAACGGTTACTTTCAGGCTGGACTCAAGGACCGGATTACGTATTTTGACGTTTTTTTTCGGGATGTGCCGGACAAGGGCGGCTTTGCCATCTGCGCCGGTTTGGATCAGCTGATCGACTACATTGAAAATCTGCATTTCAGCGACGAGGACGTGGCGTTTTTACGGAGCAAAAATATTTTCTGCGAGGCATTTCTCGATTATCTGCGGAATTTCCATTTTACCGGCGACATCTACGCCATTCCCGAGGGCACGCCGATTTTCCCCAGGGAACCCGTGGTGACGGTGCGGGCGCCCGCCATTCAGGCGCAGCTCATCGAGACCTTTACGCTGCTGGCGGTGAATCACCAGAGCCTGATTGCCACCAAGGCCAGCCGCATTGTCCGGGCCGCCCGGGGCCGCGTGGTGCTGGAGTTCGGCTCCCGCAGGGCCCAGGGCTCGGACGCGGCCATTGTAGGTGCCAGAGCGGCGTATATCGGCGGCTGCAAGGGAACCGCCTGCACCATCTCGGATCAGCTGTACGGTGTTCCCGCGGGCGGTACCATGGCCCACTCCTGGGTTCAGATGTTCGACTCCCAGTACCAGGCGTTCAAGACCTACTGCGAGATTTATCCCACCAACGCGGTGCTGCTGGTGGATACCTATAATATTCTCAAATCCGGCGTGCCGGATGCCATCCGCGCTTTCAACGAAGTTCTGCGGCCCCAGGGCATCCGGAAGTGCGGAATCCGGATGGACTCCGGCGATATGGCCTATCTCACCCAACAGGCGCGGAAGATGCTGGACGACGCGGGCTGGCCGGAGTGCCAGATCTCCGTGTCCAACTCCCTGGATGAGTATCTCATTCAGGATCTGCTGCTCCAGGGCGCGAAAATCGACATGTTCGGCGTGGGAGAGCGGATGATCACCGCCCGCAGCGAACCGGTGTTCGGCGGGGTGTACAAGCTGGCTGCAGTGGAGGATGCCGACGGGAAGATCATTCCGAAGATCAAGGTCAGCGAAAACGTGGACAAGATCACGATTCCCCACTTTAAAAAGATTTATCGCCTCTATGACCGGCGCACGGGAAAGGCGCAGGCGGACTATCTGTGCGTCAGCGACGAGAAGCCCGACGACAGCCGGCCGCTGGAGCTGTTCGACCCTCTGGCCACCTGGAAGCGAAAGACCATCACGGATTTCCATGCGCGGGAGCTGCAGGTTCCGGTTTTCCTGGGGGGAAAGCTGGTCTATCACCGGCCGTCCCTGCAGGAGATTCAGAGCTACTGCGCCGCGCAGCTGGATACGCTGTGGGACGAGGTCAAGCGGTTTGACAATCCCCATGCCTACTATGTGGATCTTTCGCAGAAGCTGTGGGACATCAAGCAGGAGCTTTTGCGGGCAAACCGGTAAAAAAGCAGCCCCGTCGGCGGCGGGGCTGTTTTTCTCTTGCACTCTGCGGGATCATTCGCTATAATCTGAAAATACAGCATTATGGAGGGAGGCAGCAGATATGGCCAGAAAAATTCAGCAGAAGACCGAGCGGCGCATTTCCGCCGCAGCCAGCATTGCGCTGTGCGTGATGGTTGTGGCCATTCAGATTGCCACAACCCTGCTGCTGACGTTTTTCCTCCACCAGAGAGCCAGCTATGTATACGGCGCGCTGGAATTGGTGGGCGCCCTCATCGCCGTCTGGATCTATACCCGCAGCGGCAGTCCCTCCTATAAACTGAGCTGGATGTGCCTGCTGCTGGCGCTTCCTGTGGCGGGCATGCTGCTGTTCTGCCTCTGGGGCGGAACACATCAGGCCAAGACGCTGAGCCTGAAAAGAGTCGCACCGCCCAAGGAAAATGCCGGAGCCCAGCGGACGAGCGCCGCCAATGAGGAGGAGCTTCGCTGCACGCTGCCAGAGTGGGGCCGGCTGGCCGCCTATCTGAAAAAGCGGGGCTTTCTCGTGTACGGCAATACGAGTTCCCGGTATTTTGGGGACGGACTGGAATTTTTGGAGGATCTGATCGCCCACATGGCCCGGGCGGAGACCTATATTTTTATTGAGTACTATATCCTGGCCGAGGGCCGCGTCTGGGACAGAATGTTCCGTGTGCTCCGGGAGCGGGCGGCCGCGGGCGTGGAGATCCGGATCATCTTTGACGATTTCGGGAATATTACCCGCCTTTCCGACACCACCCTCCAGGAGATTCAGAACGCCGGCATTGAGGTGGAGGTTTTCAACCCCGTTCACCGGTATGTCAACCGCATCTATTTCAACTACCGGGATCACCGGAAAATCGCGGTGATCGACGGCTGCTGGGCCTATACCGGCGGCATTAACATCGCCGACGAGTACGCCAATCTGATCAACAAATACGGGCATTGGAAGGACTCCGGCGTCCGTCTGGAGGGGGCCGGCGCCTGGGGGCTGGCGGCTCAGTTCATCCAGATGTGGAAGATGATCGGCCGGACGCTGCCCAATGAGGACGACTACTACCGCCCCCGGCGGGAGACGGCGGGGGAGGGCTGGTGCCAGTCCTTTACCGACGGACCGGTCAATAATCCGGACAGCCCCATTGAGGAGACGTATCTGCAGCTGATCGGCACAGCCCGGCGCACACTGTATATCACCACACCCTACTACGCGGTGGAGGAGTCCATGCAGAAGGCACTGTGCATCGCGGCGGACGCCGGAGTGGATGTGCGCATGGTGATTCCGGAGGTGCCGGATCACAAGCTGACGTATCTGGTGGCGGAGACGTACTGGGGACAGCTTATCAGTCACGGCGTCAGAATCTACAAGTATACGCCGGGCTTTATCCACGCCAAGAGCGTCATGGCGGATCAGGAAGTGGCCCTGGTGGGCAGCACCAATATGGATTACCGGACATTCCAGCTCCACTATGAGTGCGGCGTGCTGCTCTACGGCATGCCCGCGGTGAGGGAGCTGGAGGAGGACCTTTTAAAGACCATGGGGGAAAGCCGCCTCTATACGCTGGAGGAGTGGAATAAACGGCCCTGGTACCGCAGGGCGTTTGCCTCCCTTGTAAAGCTTTTCGCCATCTGGCTTTAACGCAGAGAAACCGTGCGGAGCGTGCCGTGCCCGCCGGAAGGAAGGGAAAACGCGCATGGAGAGGGAACTGACGCCCTGCGAGCTGGCGGAGCGGAGCCTGATTAAGAAATACCGCAAGGCGCTGTGGAACCCGTTTATCGCGGCGGTGAAGCGCTACGAACTGGTGGTTCCCGGCGACCGGATCGCGGTGTGTGTCTCCGGCGGCAAGGATTCGTTTGTGCTGGCCAAGCTTATGCAGGAGCTGCAGCGCCACACGCAAAGCCCTTTTGAACTGGTTTTCCTGGCCATGGATCCGGGCTATCGCGCGGATAACCGGAAGCTGCTGGAGGACAACGCCGCCCGGCTTCAGATTCCCCTTCAGATTTTTGAGAGCAATATTTTCGACGTGACGGCGTCGGTGGACCGCAATCCGTGCTACCTCTGCGCCAGGATGCGCCGGGGCTTTCTGTACAGCAGGGCCCGGGAGCTGGGCTGCAACAAAATCGCCCTGGGCCACCACCTGTCCGACGTCATTGAGACGACGCTGCTGGGGCTTTTCTACGGGGCACAGCTGCAGTCTATGCCGCCCAAGCTCCGCAGCCGGAACTTTCCGGGTATGGAGCTGATCCGCCCCCTTTACTGCATCCGCGAGGATGACATCATCGCCTGGAAGAATTACAACGGCCTGCGCTTTTTGCAGTGCGCCTGCCGGTTTACGGAGGGGCGGGACGCCGCGCCGGACGGTGTGGGGGCCAGCAAGCGCCAGGAGATGAAGGCACTGATCCGAACCCTCAAAAGGGACAACCCCAACATTGAAAAAAGCATTTTCGCCGCCGTCCACGACGTCCAGCTGGATACGCTGGCCGGCTGTAAATTCCGGGGCCGCCGGTACTCCTTCCCGGAGCTGTACGGGTTTCCGCCGGAAAAATAGACCGGCGCTCCGGCGGAGGCCGGGACAAAAAAAGAATCGCTCCGCCTGGTCGGCTGAGCGATTCTCCCATGTGGCAGCGGGTGAAGGATTCGAACCCTCACATACAGAGTCAGAGTCTGCTGTGCTACCTTTACACAAACCCGCTATGCAATCTCAAATTCTTGCGAACAGATATTATTATACTGAAAAGCGGAGCGTTGTCAAGGGCTTTTCAAAAAAAGAGCGGGGTTGAAGCGGGTTAAACCGGGGTACGGGGGAGAAGATTAACAGGAAAGGATGATTCTTTACACACCATTCATGCCTTTTGTGCTATAACAAGTAAGGACGCGCCGGCTGCCCCGCGGTTTTGCGGGGCGGCAGCTGCGATCCAGCCGGCAGAGCGCCTTCCAATCCGGAGAGAGAGTTGGAGAAAACGCGGCGCCTGTCAGGAAATTGGGGGAGAAATTGATGAGACATTCCTTACGCCTGAACGCGTTTCAGGTGCTGGCGACCGGGCTTGCCCTGGTGATCTTGACAGGCGGCGTCCTGCTCTCGCTTCCAATCGCATCCAAGGGAGAACCGATTCCGTTTCTGAATGCAGTCTTTACATCCGGATCGGCTTCCTGTGTGACCGGATTGGTTCTCTACGATACTTATTCACAGTTCACGGTTTTCGGCCAGGTGGTCATTATGCTCCTGATCCAAATCGGCGGCCTGGGCTTTATGATGGTTGCCAGTCTGGTGTCTATTCTGATCGGACGGAGAATCGGCCTTTATGAGCGATCCCTTCTGATGCAGTCCGTGGGCGCGCTGAAAATCGGCGGCGTTGTCCGTCTGACCAAGCACACGCTGGTGGCGACAGCCATTTTTGAAGGAGCCGGCACGCTGCTGCTGGCCACCTGGTTCTGTCCCAAATTCGGATTCGGACAGGGGCTGTGGATGGCTCTTTTCCACGCGGTTTCCGCCTTCTGCAACGCGGGCTTCGACATCATGGGAATCGTAAAGCCCGGCACGTCTTTTATGACGGCGGCGGATGTGCCGGTGGTGAATCTTACCATTATGATGCTGATTATTGTCGGCGGCCTGGGCTTTTTCCTCTGGGACGATCTCTTTCGCCACCGCCTGCATTTCCGGGAATACCGGCTTCACACCAAACTGGTGCTCACGGGCACGGCCATCCTTCTGGTGGGAGGAACCCTGGGATTCTATTTCCTGGAACGGGGCCACGCCTTTGCGGGTGTGTCCCAGGGGCAGAAGTGGCTTATGGCCGCGTTTCAGTCGGTGACGCCCAGAACCGCCGGATTCAATACAGTGGATCTGAAGGCCCTGAGTCCCGGCGGCACGTTTTTGACGATCCTGCTGATGTTTGTCGGCGCGGGCTCCGGCTCCACCGGCGGCGGCATCAAGGTCAACACGATTGCGGTTGTAGTTCTGTGCATTTTGGCGTATGCTAAGCGAAAGGACAGCATCAGCGTTTTCCACCGGCGGGTGGACGACGAGACCACACGGGAGGCGTTCTCCGCAGTGGGTCTGTATCTGGCCGGATGCCTGGTGGGCTGCATGATTCTCTGCGCACAGGGCTTTTTGATGGAGGACTCCATTTTTGAGGTCTTTTCCGCCATGGGCACGGTGGGACTGACCCGCGGCATTACGCCGCACCTTCCGGTCCTTTCAAAGCTTACGATTATTCTGCTGATGTATTTCGGCCGGCTGGGCAGCCTTTCTGTTGCCATGGCGGTGACGGGCTCCCGGCAGAATCCCCGCGTGCACAACGTCAGTGAAAAAGTTCTGATTGGATGAGTAGAGATAGGAGAGATTGGTTATGAAATCATTTCTGGTGATTGGACTCGGCAGATTTGGACGGCACCTGACCACCAAACTGGTGGAGCTTGGCAACGAGGTCATGGTGGTAGACCGGGACGAGGAGCGGGTGGAGCGGCTTTCCAATATCGCAACGGCCTCCTGCGTGGGCGACTGTCAGGACGAACAGGTGCTGGCCGCGCTGGGCGTGGGAAATTACGATGTGTGTTTCGTATGCGTCAGCGATGATTTCCAGTGTTCGCTGGAGGTCACCGCAACGCTGAAGGATTTGGGCGCCAAGTGCGTGGTGGCCCGGGCCGATCGGGAAAAGCAGACCAAGTTCCTCAAGAAGATCGGCGCCGACTACGTGATTCATACGGAGATGGACATGGCTGTGCGGGCCGCCATCCGGTTTTCCGCCAGCAATGTGTTCGATTATTTTGAACTGACGCCCCAGTACGCCATTTTTGAGGTCGAGACGCCCAAGAGCTGGGTGGGAAAGACCGTGGCGAAGGTCAACGTGCGCCAGTGCTTCAACGTAAATGTTCTGGGCGTGCGGCAGGGGGATGAGATCGAACCGCTGCTGGATGCGGATTACGTGTTCATGGCCGGCACACACCTTATTATTGCCGGCAACAAAAAGGACAGCATTCGGCTGATGGATAAACTGTGAGATGAGCAATCCGCCCGGGAGAGCTTCCCGGGCGAAGCTGAAAAGAGACGCCCCAAAAGGGCGTCTCTTTGACGTTTATTCGGATTTTTCGATTTTCAGGGATTTTTCGACCTCCTGCAGCTCCGTCCCGATCTGATCCATAGCCCGGGGCAGCTGAGAGAGATTTACCTCCAGCTTGCGCAGTTCCCCGGTCATGTAATCCGATGCGGTATCCAGGGAGGCGGACAGCGTCCGATAGGTCTCCCGGAAGTCGGAGACGGCCTTGCTCAGCCTGGCGTTGGAGGCGGCCTCCAGATCGGCGGCACGCTTGCGGGCCTCACACTCGATATCGCCCAGGCGGGAGCGCAGCCTGCGGTAGGCCTCGGCATCCGGGCGCAGGGCGTCTGCCTCCGTGCGCAGGGAGTTTAGCTGAGGCTCCAGCTCCCGCAGCCGGGCGTTGTCCGACTGAAGCTGTTCCACCTCCGTCTGAAGGGCGCTGCCGGAGGCGGCCTGCTCCGCCAGCTGCTCCGTCAGCTGATTCAGCTGAGACTGAAGCGCCGACAGCTGCTCCTGCAGAGCGGTGTTGTCCGTCTTGAAAGCACCGTTTTCCTTCTCCAGTTTTTCCAGTGCGGCGGAATGCTCCTCGGCGGTTTTTTCAATATAGGAGATCACGCTTTGCTTGTCAAAACCGCCGAAAGCAACGCTTTTAAACGCGCTGTTTTCCACAGACACCACCTGCTTCCACAATGTATTGAGAGTACTTTATCATAATTTCGACAAATTGACAAGCCCTCCCGAAAAAACGGAAAATATCCGAAAAAAACCTTGCAATCCGAACATCACTGTGCTACTATAAATAAGCTGTCCGCAAGGGCAGGTACGCGCCATTAGCTCAGCTGGATAGAGCGTCTGGCTACGGACCAGAAGGCCGGGGGTTCGAATCCCTCATGGCGTACCACGTCGGAGCGCATTGCGCTCCCGCAGTAAACAACCAGTCTTCGGACTGGTTGTTTGCTTTGTCCGCGCCAGGGCTCCTCTTTTTCAGACGCGACCCGCTGCGCTGGGCTCGCGTCTGAGAGGACGAGGCTTCGGAATATTTTTTTCGCCCTGCATATGCAGAACCCCCCTTGGAGCCGCAGGACTCCGAGGGGTTTCTTGTATCTTGAAGGACACAGGATCTTCCTGAATGCGGCATCCCAATTTGCTGCGGCAGGCCCGGGATCAGCCCAAATTTTGCACCCAAACCGTTTTTTCCGGCAGCCGGCGGTTTCAATGGTATTTCTTCCCGCAATTCGACCAGAATAAGAGGAGCGGCCGGGCTGTCCTCCGCGGAAAGACAGCAGCAGAGTATTAGCACGGCACAGGAAAACTTTAACACAAATATTTATACAAAAACGATAAACTGTCAGAATATCCAAAATATAGCTTGTGTATTTAGGAAATATTAAGTATAATAAGGCAAAATTTGATCTTTAATGAATTTCCCGGAAGGAGGGTGCGGAGATGCCCCTGGAAGCGGTTGAAAAAGTGATTGAGGCGGAGAAGGAAAATCAGGAGCGCAGGGACAAGGCTGTGCTGGAGGCCCGGCGCATGACGGAGGAAGCGGAAACCAACGGCCGCATGCTGGCGGATCAGGCGCGCCGGAAGGCGGAAGCGGATCGCAGAGAACTTCTGGCGCAGGCCGAGAAGCGCGCGAAAGAGCGCTCCGGCGAGCTGCTGCAAAAGGCGCGGGCTGCGGATGAAGCCCAGTGTGCACAGGCCTCAGCCCGGCTGGAGGAGGCTGCGGAGCTGATCGTCGAAAGGGTCGTGGAGTAGAAATGGCCATTGTAAAAATGAAAAAGCTCCGCGTAATGGCCATGGCCGCCGACCGGGAGAAGCTGATGCGCGGGCTGCTGCATCTGGGCTGCGTACAGATCAGCGAGCCTGCCGATCGGCTGTCTGACCCGGAGTGGACGGAGCTCTTCCGGCGGGAGGGCTCCGCGCTGATGGAGACCAGGAATCGGATTGCGGATGTGGATACCGCGCTGGGCGCGATTAAAAAGTACGGGCACCTCAAGGAGGGGCTTTTCCCCCAGCGCCGGACAGTTTCCGAACAGGAATTTTTGGACGAGGGGGCAGCATCCCGCGCGGCGCAGACCGCCCGGGAGGTAAACGAGCTGTTGCAGCGGATTTCGCGGCTGAACAGCGAGGAGGAGCGCCTGAGCGCCGTACGGGCCTCGCTTCTGCCCTGGTCCGCCCTGGATCTGCCTCTGGAGGAGACGGGCACCAGGCATGTGGTCTACCGCCTGGGCGTCTGCCCGGCGGCTGTGGATCTGGGGGCGGTGAAAACCGAGCTGGACGCCTCGTCGATTGCCGCCCAGCTTCTGGAGGCGGGAGCAGACCGTCAGCAGCGCTATCTCCTTTTGATCTGCCTGCGCGCCGACGGAGGGGAGGCAATGGAGTTTCTGCGGCCTTACGGCTTCAGCGTGGTGACCTTCCCGGATGTGAGCGGTACGGCACAGGAAAATCTCCAGCGTCTGGACAGGGAGCTGGAGGAGCGCCGAAAGGCCCGGGAGGAAGCGGTAGCGGCCATTACGGGGTGCGGAGAGTACGCCGATGCGCTGAAAAGCTATGCCGACCGGCTCCGCTCCCAGCACGAGGTGGACGTGGGTCAGTCCAATCTGCTGACGGACGGTACCGTCCTCTTTTTTGAAGGATGGGTTCCGGAGGAATCCGCCGGGAAGGCGGAGGCGTTTTTAAAGCAGCTGGGCTGCGCGTGGGAGCTGTGCGACCCCGTGCCGGAGGAGTACCCCTCCGTCCCAGTGAAGCTGAAAAACAACCGCCTGACCCGCCCGCTGAACATGGTGACGGAGATGTATTCGCTGCCCGCCTATGACGGGCTGGATCCCAACCCGCTGATGATGCCGTTTTTTGTGCTGTTCTACGGCATTATGATGGCCGACATGGGTTACGGCATCCTGATGGTGCTGCTGGGCGCGCTGCTGATCAAAAAGGCGCAGCCCAAGGGCACCATGCGGAACCTGGCCGAGCTGATGGAGCTGTGCGGCGTCAGCACATTCATTCTGGGCGCGCTGACCGGCGGCTTTTTCGGAGATTTCATCCCCCAGCTGGCCAGAATTATCAATCCCAATACGACGCTGACGGCGCTTCCGGCCCTTTTCACGCCCCTGAGCGATACGATGGCCATTCTCATCGGGGCGCTGGCGCTGGGCTTTGTCCAGGTAGTCACCGGCATGGCCATCAGCTTTGTCAAAAAGGTCCGGGACGGACAGACGCTGGACGCCGTGTTCAATGAGGGCACCTGGTGGGTCATATACGCGGGCACGGCGCTGGCCATCCTGAAGATCGGCACCGTGGGCGGCGTACCGGTGGTTCTGGCCGTGGGCGTGGTGATGCTGCTGATCGGTTCCACCCGCGGCAAGAAGGGCTTCGGCAAAATCGGCGGCTTTATCGGCGCGGTCTATAACGGCGTCACCGGTATTTTCAGCGACGTGATGTCCTATTCCCGCCTGATGGCTCTGATGCTGTCGGGCAGCATTATTGCCCAGGTTTTCAACTCCCTGGGCGCGGTTACAAACAACGTGATCGGATTTGTGGTCATCTCCATGGTGGGCAATGCGCTGAATTTTCTGCTGAATATTCTGGGCTGCTATGTCCACGATCTCCGGCTGCAGTGCCTGGAGTATTTCGGAAAGTTCTACAAGGACGGCGGCAAGCCGTTCCACCCGCTGACATTTGCAACAAAGTATGTAGATATTAAGGAGGAAAACTGACATGAACTTCATTCAGAACGGCGGAATCATCATTGCTTTCCTGGGGGCGGCGCTGGCCGTGGGACTGAGCTGCATCGGCTCTGCAAAGGGCACCGGCATGGTGGGCGAGGCTGCCGCCGGCGTCATCAGCGAAAAACCGGAGCACTTTTCAAAATGCCTGATTCTCCAGGTCATTCCCGGCACGCAGGGACTGTACGGACTGGTTATCTGGTTTTTTGCCCTGAACGTGATGGGCGCGTTTTCCGGCGGCATCCAGCCCCTGACCTTCATGCAGGGCCTGACGATTTTTGTCGCCTGCCTGCCCATGGCCATCGGCGGCCCCACCTCCGCGCTGTTCCAGGCCCGCGTGGCGGTTTCCTCCATTAACATCATTGCCAAGAAGCCCGACGACTGGTCCAAGGGCATCATCCTGTGCGTCATCGTCGAGTTCTACGCGATCCTCTGCCTGCTGGCCTCTATTCTGCTGCTGATGAATTCCCTTTGATGCGTGGGACAGAAGGGCTGGAAGGACATGAACGGGATCGAAAAAATTGCGCAGCGGATCGGAGCGGACGCACAGTCCGAGATTGATCGCCAGCTGGAAGACGCCCGGGCGGAGGCGGCGCAGATCACCGCCCGTTATCAGTCCCAGGCGGAGCTGGACAGCACCCAAAGCCGGGAATCCGGCCGGAAGGAAGCCGCGGGACTGGAAGAACGCATGGTAAACGCGGCCCGCCTGGAGGCTAGGAAAGCGACGCTGGCGGCCCGTCAGGAGATGGTGGAGCGGGCGTTCGACCTGGCTCTGGAGAAGCTTTGTGCCCTGCCGGATGACCGCTATGTTGCCACGGCTGCGGCGCTGCTGAGAAAAGCGGCCCCGGACGGAAAGGGAGAGGTCATTTTCAATCCTGAGCTGCGGGAGCGAATCGGAAGCACCGCTGTCGCAGAGGCCAACCGTCTGCTGGGAGAGCGCGGCGCACTGACTTTAAGCCGTAAAACCAGGCCGATTCGGGGCGGGTTTATCCTGGAGTGCGGAAAGGTTGAGGTAAATTGCAGCTTTGAAACGCTGGTGCGTCTCAAGAGAAGCGAGATGGCGGCTCAGGTTGCCGGGTGCCTTTTCCCGCATGACTGAGCGGAAACGGAATGCAAGGGGGGAGACGGAACGTGGCGAATAAGCAAAGACAGACGGATTACCTGACGGTATCGGCCCGCATCAGAATTTTGGAGACACGGCTGCTCTCTCCCGCCCAGATGGAGCAGATGCTGACGGCCCGTACGGATGAGGAGGTCGTTCGTCTGCTGCGGGAGAGCGGCTATCCGGAGCTGGATCCGTCCAATCCGGCCGGACTGGACGCGGCGCTGTCACAGGTCAGAGAGCACACGCTGGAGGATCTGGCCGATATGGTTCCCGATTCTCTGTATCTGGATCTTTTCAGACTGAAGTACGATTATCACAACGTCAAATCCCTGCTGAAGGCCGAAGCTGTCGGCGCGGATCCGGAGCACATGCTGACGGATCTGGGCCGGGTGCCGGCGGCCGCGCTGCGCACCGCCCTGGAAGGGGAGACGGATGAGGCGCTTTTGCCGCCCATGCTGCTCTCCGCCGCCCGGGAGATGCGGGAGACGCTGGAGACCACCCGCGATCCGCAGCTGGCGGATATGGCGGCGGACGCCTGGTATTACCGGGAGCTGGCCGACCTGGCGGAGCGGCCGGGGAGCGAATTTCTGCGGGGATATGTCCGGCTGCAGATTGACGCGGTCAATCTCCGCGTTCTGGTGAGAACGCAGCGGATGGGAAAAAATGCGGCCTTTGCCTGCGGGGCGCTTTTTGCCGGCGGCGAGATCGATGCGGAGGCTCTGCTGGCGGTATCCCAGGCGCACGGCCAGGGGCTGGCCAAGCTCTATGAGACGTCTGTGCTGCGCGCCGCCGCGGAAGAGGGCCAGCGCGTTTTGCAGGGCGCGGCGCCCACAGAATTTGAAAAGCTCTGCGATGACGCGGTGAGCGGATATCTTGCCCGCAGCCGGTACGTGCCCTTCGGCGAGGAGCCGCTGGTGTCGTATCTGGCCGCCCGGGAGACGGAGTATCTGAATCTGCGGATTCTGCTGATGGGCCGTCGGGCCGGGCTGGATCCGGAGACGATCCGCGCAAGACTGCGCAAGAGCTGTCTGTAAAGGGAAAAACCAGTTCAGCGGCTGCGGGGGAAGCATTTCCTTTAAAAAAGCCCCCAAGCCCGAAAAATACGGAAAGGAATGGCCGGAGCAATGGCAACAACCTATCAGATTGCGGCTGTGGGAGACTGGGAGTCCGTGATGGGCTTCCGGGCTCTGGGCCTGGCGACCTATCCCGTCGCCTCCGCCGGCGAGGCGCGGGAGACGATTCAGCGTCTGGCAAAGGAGAACTGCGCCATCATCTATCTGACGGAGCAGCTGGCCGCCGGACTGAGCGACGTTTTGCAGCGGTACAAGGATGAATTGCGGCCTGCAATTATTTTGATCCCGGGGCGTTCCGGATCTCTGGGAATCGGCAGCAGTACGCTCCGTCAGTCCATTGAACGGGCTGTGGGAGCGGATATTCTTTAAAACAATCCGGACCTGAAAGAGGGGTTATTTTTGAGCGGAAAAGTGATCAAGGTATCCGGGCCTCTGGTGGTTGCGGCCGGGATGCAGGATGCGAATATGTCCGACGTGGTGCGCGTCGGTCCCCGGCGGCTGATCGGAGAAATCCTGACCATGAAGGGGGATACCGCCTCCATTCAGGTCTATGAGGAGACATCCGGCCTGGGCCCCGGCGCCGAGGTAGAGACCACCGGCGGCCCTTTGAGCGTGGAGCTGGGGCCGGGCATGATCGAGGGAATTTACGACGGTATTCAGCGCCCGCTGAATAAGATCATGGAGAAAACCGGCCACTGCATCACCCGCGGCATTCAGGTGCCGCCGCTGGACGAGGAGAAGAAGTGGGACTTTACGCCCGTTCTCCAGGTCGGCGCGCAGGTGACCGGCGGCGACGTGCTGGGCACGGTGCCGGAGACCTCCGTGGTGCTCCATAAAATTATGGTGCCGCCCAATCTGAGCGGCACGGTGACGAAAATCGCGGAGCAGGGAAGCTATACCATCCGGCAGACCGTGGCCGTTGTGAAGGACGGCGCCGGCATGGAGCATGAGCTGACCATGACGCAGAAGTGGCCCGTGCGGGTGGGGCGCCCCTATGAGCGCAAATATCCCCCCAAGCGGCCCCTGTGCTCCGGTCAGCGGATTATCGACACGCTCTTTCCCATCGCCAAGGGCGGCACCGCAGCCGTTCCCGGCCCCTTCGGCTCGGGAAAGACCGTGGTGCAGCACCAGCTGGCAAAGTGGTCCGACGTGGACATCGTGGTCTACATCGGCTGCGGCGAGCGCGGCAACGAGATGACCGACGTGCTGCGGGAGTTCCCGGAGCTGAAGGATCCCCGCACCGGCGAGTCCCTGATGAAGCGGACGGTGCTGATTGCCAACACCTCCGACATGCCCGTGGCGGCCCGGGAGGCGTCGGTCTACACCGGCATCACCATCGCGGAGTATTTCCGCGACATGGGCTACGACGTGGCAGTCATTGCCGACTCCACCTCCCGCTGGGCGGAGGCGCTCCGGGAGATGTCCGGGCGGCTGGAGGAAATGCCCGGCGAGGAGGGCTATCCCGCGTACCTGGCCTCCCGCCTGGCGCAGTTTTACGAACGGGCGGGCAGCGTGGAGTGCATTGGCTCCGACGAACGCCGGGGAAGCCTCACCGCCGTCGGCGCGGTTTCGCCTCCGGGCGGCGACCTCTCCGAGCCGGTGTCCCAGGCCACCATGCGGATTGTCAAGGTGTTCTGGGCCCTGGATTCGGCGCTGGCCTACAAGCGCCATTTCCCGGCCATCAACTGGCTCAATTCCTATTCGCTCTATCTGGATTCTCTGCGGCCCTGGTTCAATGAAAACCTGGGCGCCGCGTTTATGGATAACCGCGGCAAGGCCATGGGGATTTTGCAGAATGAGGCCAGCCTCAACGAAATTGTCCAGCTGGTGGGCAAGGATTCCCTGTCGCCGGCAGATCAGCTGACACTGGAGACCGCCCGGATGATCCGGGAGGATTTCCTGCAGCAGAACGCATTCCTGGACGTGGACAGCTATTCCAGCTACGACCGTCAGGAGAAGCTGCTGGGCCTGATTCTGGACTATGACCGGCTGTGCCGGGACGCCATCGCAAAGTCGGCGCAGGCCAAAAAACTCTTTGCCATTCCGGCCAGGGAGAAGATCGGCCGCGCCAAGAGCGTGCCTGCCGATCAGTACGCGGAGGCGTACACTGCGCTGGCCGCCGAAATAAAAGACGAGATCGCGGCTGTGACCGCCCAGGGAGGTGAGGACTGATGATTCGGGAATACCGCACAGTCGAGCAGATTGTCAGCCCTCTGATGATGGTTCGCCAGGTGGAGGGCGTCACCTACGACGAGTTGGTGGAGGTGGAGCTCCACGACGGCTCCGTCCGCCGGGGCAAGGTGCTGGAGATCAACGGAGACACCGCTGTGGTGCAGCTTTTCGACTCCGCCGCCGGTATCAACCTGGCCCAGTCCAAGGTTCGGTTTCTGGGCCATCCCCTGCAGCTGGGCGTCTCCGGCGATATGCTGGGCCGGGTGTTCAACGGAATGGGCGAGCCCATCGACGGCGGCCCGGAGATTCTGGCCGACGAATACCGGGATATCAACGGCCTGCCCATGAATCCGGCGGCCCGGGATTATCCCAACGAATTTATCCAGACCGGCGTATCCACCATCGACGGGCTCAACACCCTGGTCCGCGGCCAGAAGCTGCCCATTTTCTCCGGATCCGGCCTGCCCCACGCCAATCTGGCGGCACAGATCGCCCGTCAGGCGAAGGTGCTGGGGGACGACAGCTCCAGCTTCGCCGTGGTGTTTGCCGCCATCGGCATCACCTATGAGGAATCTGAGTTTTTTGTCAGCGAATTTCGCCGCACCGGCGCCATCGACCGGACGGTGCTCTTTTCCAACCTGGCCAACGACCCGGCGGTGGAGCGCATCTCCACCCCCCGTATGGCCCTGACCGCCGCGGAGTACCTGGCCTTTGAAAAGGGCATGCACGTGCTGGTGATTATGACGGACATCACCAACTACGCGGAGGCCCTGCGGGAGGTCTCTGCCGCGAAAAAAGAGGTGCCCGGCCGCCGCGGCTACCCCGGCTATCTCTACACCGACCTGGCCACGCTGTACGAGCGGGCCGGCCGCCGCCTTGGCTGCCCCGGCTCCATCACCCTGATCCCCATTCTGACCATGCCGGAGGACGACAAGACCCACCCCATCCCCGACCTGACGGGTTATATCACCGAGGGACAGATCATTCTCAGCCGGGAGCTGTACCGCAAGGGCATCAATCCTCCCGTGGACGTGCTGCCCAGCCTCTCCCGCCTGAAGGATAAGGGAATCGGCCCGGGCAAGACCCGGGAGGATCACGCGGACACCATGAACCAGCTCTTTGCAGCCTATTCCACCGGCAAGGACAACAAGGAGCTGATGACCATCCTGGGCGAGGGCGCTCTCACGGAGACGGATCTCCTGTACGCCAGATTTGCAGACGAATTTGAAAAACGCTATGTCAATCAGGGCTATGATGAAAACCGTACCATCGGGCAGACGCTGGATCTGGGATGGGAGCTTTTGAGCATCCTGCCCAAGGCGGAGCTCAAGCGCATCAAGCCCGCGCTGATCGAAAAATACTGGCCGAAAAAAGCGGAAGAGCAGGAGTAAGGAGGGGGCGTCATGGCAGGCATCAATGTAAACCCCACCCGGATGGAGCTGACCCGGCTCAAGGGAAAGCTGAAAACCGCCCAGAGAGGCCATAAGCTGCTGAAAGACAAGCGGGACGAGCTGATGAAGCAGTTTCTGGACACCGTCCGGGAGGTGCGCTCCCTCCGCGCCGAGGTGGAGGAGGAGCTGATGACGGTGCACGGATCGTTTACCGTCGCCTCCGCCCTGATGTCCTCCCAGGCTATGGAGCAGGCTCTGCTGGATCCCAAGCAGAGCGTGGAGCTGACCATGACCACCAGGAACATCATGTCGGTGCAGGTTCCCATCTACGAGTTCCACACAAAGACCCAGTCCGACTCCGATATCTATCCCTACGGCTTCGCGGCGACCTCCGGCGAGCTGGACACCGCCGTGGACGCGCTGGGAAAGGTGTTTCAGAAGATGCTGAAGCTGGCGCAGATCGAAAAATCCGCCCAGCTTATGGCGGAGGAGATCGAAAAGACCCGCCGCCGGGTCAACGCGCTGGAATATGTGATGATTCCCGACACCCAGGAGACCATCCGGTATATCACCATGAAGCTGGATGAGAACGACCGGGCCACCACAACCCGGCTGATGAAGGTGAAGGATATGCTCCTGGCGGAGGCCATTGAGGAGCGGAGACGGCAGGATGAGAGCAGCCTGGAGAAGTTCCGGGACGCCTGAGTGCGTCCGGATGGTTCCTGAGGCTGAGAAGTTTACAGCGATTTTCGCAGGGAGCGGGGCCGCGCAGCGGGAAAACTGCGCGATTCCGCTCCCTGCGGCGCAAAGACAATGTGAAGGTCTTGACAAACAAGCCAAATGAGAATAGTCTGAACGCTGGATCCGGTGATCGGTTCCGCATGTGAAAACCGCCGTCTGGCGCACCGCCGCCCCCTCCCAGTCCGGGAGTCGGGGCCGATTTGCCGGGACGGCGAAAAGGAGAGAGAAGTATGTACTGTGTCCGCCCCATTACAGCCGACCTTTTTTGGGTGGGAGCCTCCGACCGGCGTCTCGCTCAGTTTGAAAACGCCTATCCCATCCCCCGGGGAATCTCCTATAACGCCTATGTGGTGCTGGATGAAAAGACCGTCCTGCTGGACACGGTAGACCAGACGGTGGGCGACCGGTTCTTTGAAAATCTGGAGCATGTCCTGGACGGACGCGTCCTGGACTACGTGGTGATCAACCACATGGAGCCGGATCACTGCGCCGCGCTGGGAGAACTGCTGCGCCGCTATCCGGCGGTGCAGATCGTGGGCAACGCCAAGACGCTGACCATGATCGGACAGTTCTTTGATCTGGATGTGGCGGAGCGGTTTGTCACGGTGAAGGAGGGCGATACCCTCTCCACCGGCCGTCATAGCTTCCGGTTTTTGATGGCGCCCATGGTGCATTGGCCGGAGACGATGATTACTTATGACGAGACGGAAAAGACGCTGTTTTCGGCGGATGCCTTCGGCACCTTCGGCGCCCAGAGCGGCGGCCTCTTTGCCGACGAGGTGGATTTCCAGCGGGACTGGATGGACGAGGCCCGCCGGTACTACGCCAACATTGTGGGCAAATACGGCCCCCAGGTTCAGATGCTGCTGGGCAAGGCGGCCAAGTTGGAGATCCGGACGCTCTGCCCCCTCCACGGCCCGGTGTGGAGACGGGAGATCGGCCTCCTTCTGGAGAAGTACCGCCTGTGGAGCACCTGGACGCCCGAGGAGCGGGGCGTGCTGATCGTCTACGGCTCCGTATACGGCCATACGCAGAACGCGGCGGAGATCCTGGCCTCCCGGCTGGCGGAAAAGGGCGTGACCAATCTGGCCATGTACGATGTCTCCGTGACACATCCGTCTTATCTGGTCAGTGACGCGTTCCGGTTCAGCCATCTGGTGGCGGCGTCCGCCACCTACAACATGGGAATCTTCCCTCCGATGGAGACCTTCCTGCTGGATCTGAAGGCCCATGCCCTGCAAAACCGCACGGCGGCGGTCATTGAAAACGGCACGTGGGCACCTCAGTCCGGCCGCCTGATCCGGGAGCTGCTGGAGTCCATGAAGAACATTACGGTGCTGGGCGACACGGTGAGCCTCCACTCCTCCGTCAAGGATCCGCAGCGTCAGGCGCTCTGCGATCTGGCGGACGCGCTGGCGGCGGATGTGCAGCAGCAATAATTTTACGCCCCGGGCACGGAGAATTTCTCCGTGCCCGGACTTTTTTACCCGCCTCTTGACAAACTCAAAACAACAAGTATAATTAGTTATACTAATCATACTTGTTGTACAAATCATACTTTCGTGCAGCCCGGCAGACGGGAAATCAAATCAATTTTCAGGAGGCAGACGAAATGGATGAGTTCAGGGGAAAATTCGCCGGAACGGTTCGGGTGGGGGAGAAGGGACAGATTGTCATCCCCAAGAGGGCCAGGGATCTTTTGCACATTCTCCCCGGCGACACGCTGCTGCTTCTGGCGGATGAGAACCGCGGCATCGCCGTGAGCAAGGACGACGTGCTGTTCCGCCAGTTTGAGGACATCCTGGGAGGAGAGGCGGAACGATGAGCCGGATCGCTTTTTTCAGCATTCCCGCGGAGGGGCATACCAATCCCACCGTGGAGGTGGTGCGGGAGCTGGTGCGCAGAGGACACGAGGTGCGGTACTACTCCTTTGAGATGTTCCGGGAAAAACTGACGGATGCGGGGGCGCAGTTTGTGCCCTGCGACCGGTATCTGCCCCCGCAGCCCCCGAAGGTTCTGGATCGGAAAGTGGGAAAGGATTTCGCCATGTTGGTGGAAATGGTGGCGGACACCACGGTCCGGATGGACGCGGAGCTCTGCGCCCAGCTGACGGAGTGGAGTCCGGCGTGCATTGTCTCCGATTCCGTCTGCTTCTGGGGGAAGCTGCTGGCGGGAAAGCTGAACATTCCTCTGGTCTGCTCCACCACCACCTTCGCCTTTAACCGACAGACGGCCCGGCTGATCCACAAGGGGCCGGGGGAGCTGTGGCGGTCGCTGCTGAGGCTGCCCCGAATCAGCCGGAAGATGGAGCTTCTGCGCCGGTACGGCTATCCGGCGAAGAATTTGATCGCCCTTCTGCAAAACGACAACGAGACCGACACCGTGGTGTATACCTCCCGGGCATTTCAGCCCATGGCGGAGACCTTCTCCAGCCGGTACGCCTTCGTGGGCCCGCCCGTGGCCGGACCCGGCGGGGAGGAGCGGCAGCCGGGCGCAAGACCCCTGATCTATATCTCCCTGGGCACGCTGGTCAACCGCCGCCCCGGGTTTTATCGAAATTGTATCCGGGCGCTTTGGGACGCGGAGGCGGATGTGGTGATGTCCGTGGGAGAGCGGACGGATCGCGCCGCGCTGGGTGAGCTGCCGCCCAATTTTTCCGTGTACGATCGTGTGGATCAGATGGCAGTGCTTCGGCGCGCCGACGTTTTTCTCACCCACTGCGGCATGAACAGCGCCAACGAGGCCATTTACTGCGGCGTTCCCACGGTGCTCTTTCCCCAGCAGAGCGAGGAGGGGGCGGTGGCCGCACGGATGGAGGAGCTGGGCGTGGGCGTGCCGCTGAAAAGCGGCGCTCCGAAGCGCATCCGCCGGGCGGTGGAGCAGGTGCTGAGCGACGGCGCCTACCGGGAGCGGACGCAGGCACTGGGCCGCACCTTTCGGGAGGCCGGCGGCGCGCCGGCCGCGGCGGACAAGATACTAAAGGCGGCGGAAAAACAAAGCTGACGCAAAGGTGCCGCGGAACAGAAACCTGTTCCGCGGCACCTTTAAAACATCGCTTTCGACGGCTCAGAGCAGCTTGACGCCGGCCTTCTCGCAGACCGCCTGCGTCTCGGAGTCCCACAGGCTGACCTGCACCTCGCCGATATGGCAGGTCCCGATGAGCAGCATGCACAGACGGGACTGGCCCACGCCTCCGCCGATGGACTGGGGAAGCTGGCCGCTCAGCAGCAGCTGGTGGAAAGGCAGCTTGCGGCGCTCGTCGTGGCCGCTTTCGGTGAGCTGCCGGTCCAGAGACTCCTCGTCCACCCGGATTCCCATGGAGGAGAGCTCAAAGGCGCGGTTCAAAATGGGGTTCCACATCAGAATATCGCCGTTCAGCGTCCAATCGTCATAGTCAGGAGCGCGGCCGTCATGGGGCTTTCCGGAGTTCAGCTTTCCGCCGATCTGCATCAGAAAGACGGTGTGGTGCTTCTCACAGATGGCGCTCTCCCGCTGGCTGGGAGTCAGCTCGGGGAAGCGGTCCTCCAGCTCCTGGGTGGTGATGAAATAGACGTCCCGATCCGGCCGGTAGGCCAGGGCGGGGAACTGGCGGCGCAGGTGCTCGGAGGTGTCGCAGATGGCGGTCACGATGCGGCGAACCGTATCCTTGAGGTAAAGAGGCGTGCGCTCCTCCCGGTCGATGGCCTTTTCCCAGTCCCACTGATCCACGTAAATGGAGTGCAGATTGTCCACCACCTCGTCCCGGCGGATGGCGTTCATGTCCGTATAGAGACCGGTGCCGGCGGAGAAATCGTACCGCTTCAGCGCCAGGCGCTTCCACTTTGCCAGGGAGTGAACCACCTGACCGTCGGTTCCCACGTCCGGAATGTCAAAGGTAACAGCCCGCTCGACGCCGTTCAGGTCATCATTCAGGCCAGTCTTGCCGTCCACAAAGAGGGGGGCGGAGACGCGGTGCAGATTCAATTCCGCACACAGATTCTTCTGGAACTCGGCCTTGATGAATTCAATCGCGCGCTGAAGCTCGTTGTTGCTCAGCGGCATCCGATAATCGGCGGGGATGATGACTTTACTCATTTGAATCATTCCTTTATCTAAAAAATTGGGGAAATCAGGAGAAAAGGGAGAGAATGGCGGGTGTGATCCGGGCCTCAACGACGGAGGCTGCCGCCAGAAGGGGGACAATCAGCATGCAGAAAACCCGCAGCGCCCCTGTCAGCGCCAGACGCACCGAGGGCGCGTCTTCGCCGCCCCGGCAGCGGCGCGTGACCTGTCCGCAGAGGTACAGGCCCAGAGAAAAGGACAGCACCAGCGCCGGGAGCTCAAAAATCCCGTGGGGCAGCAGGGAGACGGCATAGAGCAGAAGCGACTGGCCGCTGTGCAGGTAGTAGGCGGCCAGGACGCCCAGAAGCAGCGCATTGAGGCCCAGGGTGAGGGCGGAGAGATAGACAAAGGGAATGAGCCCGTAGAGAATACACAGGGCGCAGGCCCGCAGGTTGTTTCCCAGCACCGCCGCAACAGAGATTCTGCCGGAATCGTCCAGCACGTTCAGCCGGTCGAAAAGCGCCAGAATCCATTGGGTCAGCTGTTCCAGAAGCTGGGGGAAAAGCAGGCAGACGACGAAGCCGATTACCACCAGCACCGCAAATGCCGCCGCGCCCCGCCGGAGTTCTCCGCGGTAATCCCCCGCGCAAAATTCCCGGAGCTGCGTCCACTGCGCTTTTAAAAAGCTCATGCCCGGAGCCTGTCCATACCGATTCGCAGGCGGCGGAGCGTCTCGCTCCGGCCCAGAATACGGCACAGCTCCACCGCGCCGCCGGGCGTGACCAGGCGGCCGGAGACAGCGATGCGGACAGGCCACATCAGCGTGGCGTTTTTGACGCCCAGGGCGGCGGCCAGCTCCATCAGCGCGTCGTGAATGGAATCGTTTGTCCATGCGGGCAGGGCTTCCAGAACCGGCAGAGCCTCCTCCAGCATGCGGAGGGAGACGGCGCTGTCCGTTTTGGATTTTTTGTTGGTGTAGAACGCGGCGTCGTACTCCGGCAGCCGGTCGAAGAAATCCACCTTTTCCGGAATTTCGGAGAGCTTTTCACAGCGCGCCTGCAGCAGAGCCGCGATGAGAGAAACGTCCGTTTCGGGATTTTTGACCGCCCTGCGGATATAGGGCTCCGCAACCCGGGCAAATTCCTCCGCCGGAAGGGCCCGGAGATAGGTGGCGTTGAAGTAGTCCAGCTTGGCCATGTCAAAAATGGCGGGAGACTTGGAAATTCCTGCGATGTCAAAGGCCCGAACCAGCTCCGGCAGGGAGAAGATCTCCTGTTCCGCCAGTTCGCCCCGGGGCGCCCAGCCCAGCAGGGCCACATAGTTCAAAATGGCAGGCGTCAGGTAGCCCTGGGCCACCAGATCCTCGTAGGAGGGGTCGCCGTGGCGCTTGGACATTTTGTTGTGGGCATCCCGCATCACCGGGGAGCAGTGGACATAGGTGGGAATCTCCCAGCCGAAGGCCTGATAGAGCAGGTTGTATTTGGGCGCGGAGGAGAGGTATTCGCTGCCGCGCACCACATGGGTGATGCCCATGAGATGATCGTCCACCACGTTGGCAAAATTGTAGGTGGGCAGACCGTCGGATTTCAGCAGCACCTGGTCATCCAGGTCCTCATTCTCCACCGTAATGTCGCCGAAGGTCACGTCGTGAAACGTGGTTTTCCCCGTTCTGGGAATCTTCTGGCGGATGACGCAGGGGGTGCGGGCTGCCAGCTTCTCCGCGATTTCCTCGGGGGAAAGCTCCGCGCAGCCGCAGTGGTGGCGGTGGATGGTCACACCCTCGCCCACGTCCACGTCCTCCTCGTCCTCCCGGCCGCAGAAGCAGCGGTAGGCGGCGCCCTTTTCCAGCAGCAGCTCGGCGTATTTTCCGTAGAGTCCCCGCCGCTCCGTCTGGACATAGGGGCCCACAGGGCCGCCCACATCCGGGCCCTCATCGTGGGTGAGGCCGCATTCCTGCAGCGTTTTATAGATGACGTCCACCGCGCCCGGAACCAGACGGCTCTGGTCGGTGTCCTCGATGCGGAGAATAAAGGTTCCGCCGTGGGAACGGGCAATCAGCCAGGTGTACAGCGCGGTGCGCAGGTTTCCCACATGCATGTAACCGGTGGGGGAGGGGGCGAAACGGGTCCGCACCGTCCCCTTGGGGATGCGCTCTTCCAGCTCGCTGAAAAATTTCATGTCCAGTGCCATGAATTTTACCTCCAAAAGATCACTGCTTCCGGTGCCGCTTTCAGGGCCTGCTGCGGGAAAAAGCGGAGAAAGCGGGCGGCACAGTGAATATTACGTTATATTATCCCTTTTGCACATTTAAAAGTCAAGGAGAGATTCTACCTTAATTAGGAAGAACGGATTGCACTTTTTCGTGCACCATGCTATACTATAAAAGTTATCTTGCGCCTGTTTCCAGGCGCTGCCAAACCAAGGATATGAGGTGCCCGATCATGGAAAGTCAGAATCAGAAGAAACGGATTTTCAGCGGAATCCAGCCCAGCGGCGAGCTGACGCTGGGCTCTTATATGGGAGCCATCCGGAACTGGGTGACGCTGCAGGATGAATACGAGTGCATTTACTGCATTGTGGATATGCACGCCATCACCGTGCGGCAGGTTCCGGCGGAGCTTCGCCGCCGCAGCCTTGTCCAGCTGGCGGAATACATCGCCTGCGGACTGGATCCCAGCAAAAACGTGATGTTTATTCAAAGCCATGTGCCGCAGCATGCGGAGCTTTCGTGGATTTTGGGCTGCTATACGCAGTTCGGCGAGCTCTCCCGCATGACGCAGTTCAAGATGAAATCCCAGCAGCACGCGGACAACATCACGGCGGGCCTGTTCACCTATCCGGTGCTGATGGCCGCCGATATTCTGCTCTATCAGGCGGATCTCGTCCCCGTGGGAGAGGATCAGAAGCAGCACGTGGAGCTGTGCCGGGACATCGCCCAGCGGTTCAATGGCCTCTACTCCGATACCTTTACCCTTCCCGAGCCGTTCATTCCCAAGCTGGGCGCCCGGATTATGAGCCTGGGCGATCCGGGCAGCAAGATGAGCAAATCCGATCCCGACGGCTGCGTCTATATGATGGACAAGCCGGAGGACATCCAGCGCAAATTCAAGCGGGCGGTTACCGACTGCGAGGCCGCCGTGAAATTTGACAAGGTGAACAAGCCCGGGGTTTCCAATCTACTGACCATCTACTGCGCCGCCTCCGGCAAGACTGTGCAGGAGGCCGAGGAGGCCTTTGCCGGCCAGGGCTACGGCGTATTCAAGCCCGCGGTGGCGGACGCCGTGGTCGAGCTGATGCGTCCCATCCGGGAGGAGACGGAGCGCCTGATCGCCGACAAGAGCTATCTGGAGAGCGTTTACCGCGACGGAGCCCGGCGCGCCCAGGGAATCGCACAGAAGACCCTTTCCAAGGTGCAGCGCAAAATCGGCTTTCTCGCGAGGTAACGGCGGTGAACGGAATGATACTTCAAAATCAACTGGTTGCCGTTGTTCTGCTGGCACTGATTGTCGCCATGGTGGTCAGCTTCCTGATGACGCCGGTGGTCAAGACCTTTGCCTACAAGGTGGGCGCCATCGACGTGCCCAAGGACGCGAGGCGGATGCACAAGGTGCCCATTCCCCGGCTGGGTGGGCTGGCCATTTTTATCGGCTTTATGTTCAGCATCCTGCTCTTTGCCAATGTGCGGGGCGACCGCCAGATGCAGGGAATCCTGCTGGGCGCGGTGATCATTGTGGTGCTGGGCGTGGTGGATGACATCACGCCGCTGCCCGCCATGTTCAAATTTGTGATTCAGATTGCGGCGGCGCTGATTCCCACCCTCCACGGGGTCCTGATCCACGTGATCTCCAATCCCAATCTGGTGTCGGACAATCCGTACTGGAATATGGGCAAGCTGTCCGTTCCCATCACGGTGCTGTGGATCGTGGCCATCACCAACTCCGTCAACCTCATCGACGGGCTGGACGGCCTGGCCAACGGCGTGTCCGCCATCAGCGCCACCACCATGCTGGTCATCGCGCTGATGGTGTCCGAGATCCAGGTCTCCATCGTTATGGCCGCCCTGGTGGGCGCCTGCGTTGGCTTTATGCCCTACAATATGAACCCGGCCAAGATGTTTATGGGCGACACCGGCGCTACATTCCTGGGCTATATTCTGGCCACCATGTCCGTCCAGGGGCTCTTTAAATTCTACGCGGTGATCTCCTTCGCGGTGCCGTTTTTGATCCTGGGTCTGCCGATTTTCGATACGGCGTTCGCGTTTATCCGGCGAATCGCCCACGGGCAGAGCCCCATGCACGCGGACCGGGGCCATATTCACCACCGGCTCATCGACATGGGCCTGAGCCAGAAGCAGGCTGTGGCCACGCTGTATGTGATCTCCGCGATTCTGGGTCTCAGTGCCGTGGTGCTCACCACCACCACGGAGCTGAAGGCCATGGTCTTTTTTGTGGCGCTGTGCATTGTGGCCGGCGTCGCCGCCCGGGTGGCCTTCCCCAGGGAACTGAAGGAGGAGCTGCACGAGGAGATGGCGGAGATCCGCGAGCACGGACACCACGGGGAATCGGAGGCGCCGGCGGATTCCGCCGCACCGGAGCAGACCTCCGACAAAACGGAGCAGCCAGCCGCCGCACCGGAGCAGCCTGCCGCCGAACCGGAGCAGACCTCCGACAAAAACGACAGCCGTCAGGAAGGCGGGCGGAAGTAAATGGACAAGCTGCGGATTATGAGCGTATTCGGCACCCGGCCGGAGGCCATCAAAATGGCGCCGCTGGTCAGGGAGCTGGCAACCCGTCCCGAAATCGAGAGCCTCTGCTGCGTCACGGCCCAGCACCGGCAGATGCTGGACAGCGTGCTGGAGGTCTTTAAGCTGAAGCCGGACTGGGATCTCGACATTATGACCCCCCGGCAGACCCTCTCCACCATTACCAGTAAGTGCCTGCTGGGGATGGACGAGGCGATTGACACCCTGAAGCCCGATATGATTCTCGTGCATGGGGACACGTCCACCACGTTTGCCGGCGCCCTGTCGGCCTTTTACCACCAGGTGCCCGTTGGGCACGTGGAAGCAGGACTGAGAACCTATGACAAGTATTCTCCCTTTCCAGAGGAAATGAACCGGAAGCTGGTCTCCGCCATTGCGGACCTCTATTTCTGCCCTACGGAGAACAACCGGGAGAACCTCATTCGGGAGGGCATCACCCAGGGGCTGTTTGTCACCGGCAATACGGTGATCGACGCGCTGCGAACCACGGTGCGCCCGGATTACCGCTTTTCGACGGAGGAACTGAACCAGCTTCCGTATCAGGAGAAAAAAATCCTGTTGGTGACCTGTCACCGGCGGGAGAATTACGGGGAGCCCATGAAAAACATCATGCTGGCGCTCCGGCAGATCGCCGAGGAAAATCAGGACGTGGAGCTGGTTTATCCCGTCCATCTCAGCCCCGTGGTGCGGGAGAGCGTGGACCGCTATCTGCGCGGCGCGCCCCGGGTACACCTGATCGACCCGCTGCCGGCCGATGAAATGCACAACCTGATGGCCCGCTGCTATCTGGTCTTGACGGATTCCGGCGGCCTTCAGGAGGAGGCACCGGCGCTGGGCAAGCCGGTGCTGGTTATGCGGCGGGAGACAGAGCGGCCTGAGGCTGTGAAGGCGGGCACTGTGAAGCTGGCCGGCGTGGTGCAGGATGACATTGTCACCATGGCAGAGCGGCTGATCCGGGACGGAGACGCCTATCGCGCCATGGCGCACGCAGTCAATCCCTACGGAGACGGAAACGCCTGCCGCAGAATTGCGGACGCGGTGGTTTGGCACTTTGGACGCGGGCCGAAACCGGAGGATTACCGGTAAGGAGGGACGAGATGGATAAGCGGAAGCTCAGCGGCAGTACCATCGGCTTTGCCGTTGTGATTCTGTTGGTGCTGGCACTGCTGATGGCCAACAGCCTGCACCGCTCGTCCCATATTGTTCTGCCCGACGTGGCCGCGGGTTCCGCGGCCGCCGGCTCGGAGCCGCAGACACAGCCGGACGCGGCGGTAAAAATCGAGATCACGCCTCAGACGGTGCAAACCGCAGTCGCCACGCTGGAGCGGCCGGAAAAGTATCTCCGCACGCTCTCAGTCCAGACGATCTGGAGCGGAGGAAACAGCTCCGTGCAGGTGCGGACCGCGGTCAGCGGCAGCCTGACGCGTACGGATCTCCATCAGACCAACGGCCATATCCGCCACGTCCTCACCGACGGAACCGCCACCTACATCTGGTACGACAGCTCCGCCGCGGTCTATTCCGGGAAGGCGGGGGATATCTCCGCGGATCAGGAGCAGCACATTCCCACCTACGAGGATGTGCTGGGACTGGATTCCAAAGAGATCACCCAGGCGGATTACCGGGCCTTTTCCGAGGAAAACTGTATCTATGTGGAGACTGCGCCGGATGCCGGCGGCTATGCGATGCGCTACTGGATCAGCGTTGCCTCCGGCTTGCTGATCGGCGCGGAAAAGCTGGAAAACGGCACGGCGGTTTACCGGATGGCGGCACAGCCCGTCTCGGAGACACTGCCGGACGCGGCGGATTTTACGCTGCCGGACGGAACAGTGCTTCAGTCCTCCAAATAAAACGCGGAGCGGCGGAATGAGAGATCATTCCGCCGCCCTTTTCAGAGAATCAGCAGGAGCCCCAGTGCAAAGAGAAGCTCCTCGTCGGCGTCTTCCTCGAAAAGAAGGAAGAGCAGAAGGAGCAGCAAAAGATCCCCCGTGTCCACATTTTCCAGATGAAACCGGTCCAGCAGCCTGCGAAAAAGGTCGGACAGTCCGTCGTCGGGCGGGCGGCCCGGGCGGGGGGCGCTTCGGGGTTCGGAGCGGCTCTGGGGTTCCGCCTGCCGTTCCGTCCCGGAGGGCGGGTGCTCCCGGGACGCCGTCCGGCTCTCCTCCTCCGGGACGCGGGTGTATGTACCGCGGTCATTGCGGATATAGCGATTGTACATCCCTCACCCCTCCCAGTTTTTCAAAAACTGCTTTCCGATGTGAATGAGCCGGGCCAGCTGCAGGGCGCGCTCCACCTTTTCCTGACGTTCCGGCTTCAGGTACGGCCGCAGAGCGTACAGCAGCCGTCCGGCGTTGCTGTCCTTTTCACTGCCCAGCTCCTGAATCAGCGGCAGCAGCTTGGCAATCAGCTTGGGATCCAGCCCGCCGGTCAGGGCGGAGAGCGAATCGGCGAATCCGGGCGCCGGGGCGGCCTGCCGGGGCGGCGGAGGCGGCGGGGGCGGTGCGCCTCCGGCGGCGGACGGGCGGTTCGGTTCACCCGGGCTGCCTGCGGGTTCCGCCGCTCCGGCTGCTGCCGGACTGCCCGCCGGGCCGGAGAGCGACTGCGCCAGCTGCATGATCTGCGCCATGCTCTCCGGATTGGACAGCAGCGCATTCAGTTTTTCATCGAACTCCGACACGCCGCCGTCCAGCTCCTTTCAGTTCTTGATCGTCTGGTTGATCCGGCTGATCAGCTCCGCCCCCTCGGGACTGTTCATCACCTGGGAGACCAGCTGCACCATTTCGGAGGTGTCCCCTCTGGCGGCGGTCTGCGCCGCCCGCTGGAGCGCGGCGCCGCGGTCGTCCTGCGTCAGGAGCCGCAGCAGGTTCTGCCCGTCCTGAGAGCGGAACAGTGCCTGTACGGATGCCGGATTCGTGCGGAGCGTCTCGATCAGCCGGCGCGTTTTTTCATCCATCTCAGTTCCTCCATTCATTGCGCGGTAAGATCCGTTTCAATGCAGTATATGAGCGGAGACGAAAAAACGTGCCTGCGCAGTGCGCAGGCACGTACCTTATTTTGCCGCCGGGGTTTTGTGATAATCGCACTCCTTTTGCAGCGGACAGCTCTCGCAGGCGGGAGAGCGGGCGGAGCACACATCCCGGCCGAAGAGCACCATCCGGTGGCAGAAATCGGAGGATTCCTCCGGCGGAAGCACGGCCCGGAGCTGCCGCTCCACGCTGAGAGGATCCTTCGACCCGTCCGTTATCCCCAGCCGGCCGGTGATCCGGATGCAGTGGGTGTCACAGACATAGGCCGGCTGGTGATAGATGTCGCCCAGAATCAGGTTGGCGGTTTTGCGTCCCACGCCGGGCAGAGAGATCAGCTCCTCCATGGTGCCGGGCACCTTGCCGCCGAACTGGGAGAGCAGCTTTCCGGCGCAGGCCACCAGGTCCCGTGCCTTGCCGTTGAAAAAGCCGCAGGAGTGAATGTAGGTGCCCACCTCCGCAGGATCGGCCGCGGCGAAGCTCTCCAGCGTGGGAAACCGGGCGAAAAGCGCGGGCGTCACCTGATTGACGCGCTGGTCGGTGCACTGGGCGGAGAGACGGACGGAAAAGAGCAGTTCATAATCCTTTTCGTACTGCAGGGAGCAAAGGCCCTGGGGGTAGCGCGCTTTCAGTGCCTCAATAATCCGGCGGACCGCGGCTTTTGATTTCATGTTCTGACCCCTCTTTTTTCTGAGATAACAGAAGTATATCAGAAACCGCGGCGGATTTCGAGTGAAAATGCCCTGGAAAAACCACGAAAAATATGATAAAATAACAAAGATTCCGATGATGGAGGAGGGGAGCGAATGGAACGCCCGCTGGCTGACGAGATCCGACCAAAAACGCTGGAAGAGGTAGTGGGGCAGAAGCACCTGCTGGGCCCCGGCGCCGTGCTGCGCCGTCTCATTGAGGCGGGAACCTCGGCAAACATGGTTTTTTACGGCCCCTCCGGCACCGGAAAGACGACAGTGGCCAATCTGATTGCCGACCGAACCAAAAGAACCCTCTACCGGCTCAACGCCACCACCGCGTCCCTGCAGGACATCCGGGACATCATCGCCGACGTGGATACACTGGCGGCTCCCGGCGGCATTTTGCTGTATCTGGATGAAATCCAGTATTTCAATAAAAAACAACAGCAGAGCCTCCTGGAATTTATGGAGAACGGGAAGCTGACGCTGATTGCCTCCACCACGGAAAACCCCTATTTCTATGTGTACAGCGCCCTGCTCTCCCGGAGCACGGTGTTTGAGTTCAAAGAAGTTTCGCCGGAGGAGATCCGCCCCGCGGTGGAGCGGGCGCTGCATGTGGAGCAGGAGCGCGCGGCCCTGCCGCTTTCCTGGGAGGACGGCGTCCCGCTGCAGATCGCCACAGCCTGCGGCGGCGATGTGCGCAAGGCCGTCAACGCGGTGGAGCTGCTCTGTCAGGCCGCCCGTCCGCTGGACGGAAAGCTGACGCTGACGGCGGAGGACGCCCGTCAGGTCTCCCAGCGCAGCGCCATGCGCTACGACCGGGCGGGAGACGCCCACTACGACATCCTCTCCGCTTTGCAGAAGTCCATCCGCGGCTCGGATCCCGACGCGGCGGTGCACTATCTGGGGCGGCTTCTGGAGGCGGGGGATCTGCTGTCCCCCTGCCGCCGCCTGCTGGTGATTGCCGCCGAGGACATCGGCCTTGCCTATCCGCTGGCCATCGCGGTGACCAAGGCCTGCGTGGACAGCGCCCTCCAGCTGGGCCTGCCGGAGGCGCAAATTCCCCTGGCTGAGGCTGCGATTCTGCTGGCTACGGCGCCTAAGTCCAATTCTGCCAACGAGGCCATCGCCGCGGCCTGGGCCGATCTGCAGAAGGGCAGAAGCGGGGAGATTCCCCGCCAGCTTCAAAACGTGCACGCGGACACCACCGGGTTCGACAACCGCCAGCATTACAAATATCCCCATAGCTACCCCAACCACTGGGTGGCCCAGCAGTACCTGCCCGACGCCATTCGGGGCGCCCGGTATTACCGGTACGGTGAAAATAAGACCGAACAGGCGGCCCGCCGGTACTGGGAGGACATCAAGGGGAAGCAGTGAATACGGTTTCCACCGGTTCTTTTTCATAATTGGGGGGCGAGTACGTCCAGCACTCCAGCACGCCGTCGGTGATCTGATAGGTCAGCTGCGGCACAGGCGCGTCCGGCGGGAGCTTTTCAATGATCTGCAGCTTGATTTTCATTCGCTCCGGCCGGATGCTCTTGAGATAGACGGAGACCCGGTCGCCCTCGCCGATCCCCGCTTTCCGGTCGGCCAGACCGGAGAGATTGGGGGTCAGCTCGATGAAGCAGCCGTAGTCCCGGACGCTGCGGACAATGCCGGGGACGGTCTCACCGGGCTGAAAGCGGCTGGCGTTTTCCATCCAGGTGCCCAGCAGCTCCCGGTGGGTCATGGTGAACCGGGGGATGGCGGGGTCAATGGCGGCTACGGCGGCCAGCAGCTTCTGCCCCACATGGAACCGCTCTGCCGGATGGGGAATCCGGGATACGGAGATGTTTTCAATGGGCAGCATGGCGATAATCCCGCAGCCGATGTCCACAAAAGCACCGAAGGAATCCAGATGCGTGACCCGGACGGTCATGACGGCGCCGGGCCGCAGATGCTCCAGAAACCAGGCCTTCGCCGCCTCCTGTACGGCCCGGCGGGAGAGCGTGATTTGGGCGGAGCCCTTTTCGTCGATTTGAATGTCGGTGATGAGAAAGCAGACGGGCTTTCCCACCAGGGCCAGCAGGGCGATCTCCCGGTTGGCCCCGCTGATCCAGGGGGCCAGCGCCTCGCCGGGCGGAATGACGCCCTCAAAGGCCCCCAGGGACACGCGCAGCGTGTGATCCGCCCCGCAGCGCAGGACGACGCCCTCCAGGACAGTCCTCTGCTCCATGGCGGCTCTGAGCGCCGGAAGCGGCATCCATTCCCTGGGCCGCAGCCCCTCCGGCAGAAAAATATTATTTTCCGGCATAGGTACCTTCCTAACTGCCGCTGTGCGGCATCAGTTTTGTACTCCCATCTTATGCTTACTTTTCCGTCAGATTGACAGGAGGAATTGCAATGGACCTGCACCTGCACGACAAGGTGGAACTGAAAAAGCAGCATCCCTGCGGCAGCACGACCTGGGAAGTGCTGCGGGTGGGCATGGATATCAAGCTCCGGTGCCTGGGGTGCGGCCATGAGCTGATGCTTCCCCGGAGCCGGGCGGAGAAAAGTATCCGAAAAATCTTGAGGGAGGAGGGTGAACATGAATAAAACCATGCGGACCGTGGCGCTGGTGCTGGTGGTCGTGATGGTGGTTGCCTTGCTGGCATCGGCCATCCTTCCGTACATCGTCTGAGAGCGTCGAAAAAGCGCCTTGGGCACTTTCTTGAGAATTTTGGGGAGCGGACATTTCCTGTCCGCCCCCTTTTTTTGCGACCGGTTTTACAGACGCGCCGTTTTATAATAGGCCCATCGGAAAGGGGAGAGCGCGGTGACAGTGGTCTATATCGACAGCGTGTTTGTGTGCAATACCCTGATAGATTACCTTCTGCTGCTCTCCACCGCCCGGCTGACCGGGAAGCGGCTGCACCGGAGGCGATACCTGCTGGCCGCCGTGCTGGGCGGTACATACGCGGCGGCAGTTTTTTTCCCCGGCTGCGGCGTGCTCTCCCTCTGGCCCGTAAAACTGGCGGCAGGGGTGCTCATGGCCGCGGCAGCCTTCGGGGCGCAGCCGCATTTTCTGCGGCTGACGGCGCTCTTTTTTCTGGTTTCCTGCGGCTTTGCCGGCTGTGTACTGGGGCTGGGGCTGCTTTCGGGAGGCGGAGTCCCGGTGGAAAACGGTGTCTTTTATACGGATATTGACGCCCGTGTTCTGCTGATTGCGTCCCTGGCGGCGTATCTCACCTTGTCCGTGGTGTTCCGGGCTGCCGCCCGCCACGGGGTGCAGGGCGCGCTTTTGCCGGTGACGGTGTGTCTGAACGGAAAGAGCGTCTCCCTGACGGCGCTGCGCGATACGGGCAACACGCTGCTGGATCCCGGAACCGGACGGCCCCTGCTGGTGGCCGTCGGGGCGCAGCTGACGGATTTGTGGCCGCCGGAAGATCGGGCGCTGCTGAACGCCCAGGCGCTGCGCTCCCCCGTGGAGGCGCTGGAGCGCCTCAATCGCCGGGAAGCCCGGTTCCGGCTGCTGCCGTACAGCGCGGTGGGGGTTTCCGGCGGACTGCTGCTGGCATTTCGCAGCGACTGGACGATGATCGGAGGAAAACGGTATGAGCGGCTGCTGGTGGCGCTGTCGCCGACAGAGCTGGGCGGAGGGTTTTCTGCACTCTGGGGAGGAGGACAAAGGGAAGATGAACAAGTGGAAATCAAAACTTCGGCTGCTGCTTCTCAGAATCGGACTTCTGCGTCGTGAGCCGGTTCATTACATCGGCGGAGGGGACTCCCTGCCGCCTACGCTGACCCGGGAGCAGGAATCCGAACTACTGGCGCGGATCGGAGATCAGGACGCCCGCAGGACGCTGATTGAGCACAATCTGCGGCTGGTGGTATACATCGCCCGCCGGTTTGAGAATACCGGCATCAATCTGGAGGACCTGATTTCCATCGGCACCATCGGCCTTATCAAGGCGGTGGAGACGTACTGCCCGGATAAAAACATCAAGCTGGCCACCTATGCCTCCCGCTGCATTGAAAACGAGATCCTGATGTATCTGCGGAAAAACGCGTCCCGCAAGGGCGAGGTGTCCTTTGATGAGCCGCTGAACACCGACTGGGACGGCAACGAGCTGCTGCTCTCCGACGTGCTGGGCACCGAGGGGGACACCGTGATGCGGCCCATTGAGGAGGACGTGGACCGGTCGCTGCTGCAATCGGCGCTGGAGGTGCTCTCCCCCCGGGAAAAGCAGATCATCACGCTGCGCTTCGGATTGGGCGGCGGCCGGGAGCAGACCCAGAAGGAGGTGGCCGACCGGCTGGGGATTTCCCAGTCCTACATCTCCCGGCTGGAAAAGCGGATTATCTCCCGGCTTAAAAAGGAGATTCTCCGCATGAGTTGAAAATTTTCCGTCATACTTGACAATTTCTAACCCTCATATTATACTGAATGACAATATGAAACTGCGAGGATGGGAAGCAGTAGCTGTCGGACGGAAGCAAAGAGAGGGAGCGGAAGGTGCGAGCTCCCGTGAAGCCGGCGGGGAAGTCGTCCCGGAGCTTTGAGCTGAAACGAAGTAAGCCTCAACGGATTCCTCCGTTATCGGGAGACGGCCGGAGACGGCCGGCAAGTGCGGGAGAAATCCCGAAACCAGGTGGTACCACGGACCTTTGTTCGCCCTGAGTCAAATTGACTCAGGGCGTTTCTTTTTCCAAGAGAGGTGAGAGACTATGGAATTTCGGTTTTACATGCCCCAGCGGTATACGCGTCAGGATCTGATGGAATTCAACAAAGTGTATGTGCGGAGCAGCCGGCTGCGCTGCTGGGGCAAGAATCTCTTTCGGATTTTATCGGTCCTGTGCGGTGCCGCATTGTTCCTCGCGGGTCTTATGATCCTGCTGGGCGGCGGTATTCAGGAGGGGCTCCTGGTTCCCGGCATTGTCAGTACCGCGGTTGGAGCTGTATGGCTGCTTTCCGGCGTTTTTTACTATCGGATCAATGCCTGGGGGAGCCGGCGGCAGATGCTCAGGGAGACCGGAAGTTTTACCGTTACGCTTCGGGAGGACGGCGTGACGGAGGAGACGGAAAAGGGAATCTCCAATTACCCATACGCCAGCTTTACCGATGCGGTTTTCCATGCCAACCGGTGGTTTTTATTTCTGGATCAGCGCCATGCGCTGATTTTGCCGCTCAGCACCATGGCGCAGGGAGCGCCTGTGGAGCTGGAAAAATTTCTGGAGGAGCGGACGGGAAAAACAGCGAAGAAATACAAATGATCTGCGAATAGAAGGAGAAATCTGTATGAAGAAAGAACTGCCCAAGGTTTACGATCCCCGGGACGTGGAGGATCGGATTTATCAGGCGTGGATGGACGCCGGCTGCTTCCACTCGGAGCCGGATCCCCAAAAGAAGCCGTTTTCCATCGTCATGCCGCCTCCCAACGTCACGGGACAGCTGCACATGGGCCATGCGCTGGACTCCACGCTGCAGGATATTCTTACCCGGTTCAAGCGGATGCAGGGCTACGACGCCCTGTGGCTGCCCGGCACGGATCACGCCGGCATCGCCACCCAGATCAAGGTGGAGGAGGAACTGCGCAAGGAGGGCAAAACCCGCTATGACCTGGGCCGGGAGAAGTTCCTGGAGCGCGTCTGGGAGTGGAAGAACAAATACGGCCAGCGCATTGTGGAGCAGCAGAAAAAGCTTGGCGTCTCCTGCGACTGGAGCCGCTCCCGCTTCACCATGGACGAGGGCTGCTCCAAAGCGGTCCGCGAGACGTTCTGCACGCTCTACGACAAGGGCCTCATCTACAAGGGCAGCCGGATTATCAACTGGTGCCCCCACTGCACCACCGCCCTCTCTGACGCGGAGGTGGAGTATACGGACAAGCCCGGCCATCTCTGGTATATCCGCTATCCGCTGACGGACGGCTCCGGCGATCTGGTGGTGGCTACCACCCGGCCGGAAACCATGATGGGCGACACGGGCGTGGCCGTCAATCCCGGCGATGAGCGGTTTCGCTCCATGGTGGGCAAGACCTGCATCCTGCCCATTATGAACCGGGAGATTCCCATCGTGGCCGATGACTACGTGGAGCTGGAGTTCGGCACCGGCGCCGTGAAAATGACGCCTGCCCACGACCCCAACGACTTTGAGGTGGGCCTCCGG
>JALCRQ010000009.1 GCA_022652655.1 Oscillibacter sp.
GGGCGGGGCCGCCGCACTTGGGGCAGGTGGTGTTGACCCAGTCCGTCATGGCGGCCAGCGGGGACTCGCCGTCCTCGGTGGGCTCGTAATTCTCCACGTCCGGCAGTTCCAGCGGCAGCTGATCCTCGCTCAGAGGCACCCAGCCGCACTTGGGGCAGTTCACCATAGGGATGGGCTCGCCCCAGTAGCGCTGGCGGGAAAAGACCCAGTCCCGCAGCTTATAGTTCGTCTTGGGCCGGCCGATGCCCTGGTCGGTCACGTACTTTTTCATGGCGGGAATGGCGTCCTTTACGGTCATGCCGTCCAGGAAGCCGGAGTTCACCATGATGCCGGTGTCATCCTTCAGGGTGAAGGCCTCTTTTGTAATATCGCCGCCCCGGACCACCTCCACGATGGGCACGCCGAATTTCGTGGCGAAATCCCAGTCGCGCTGGTCATGGCCGGGCACGCCCATGACAATGCCGGTGCCGTAGGTGATGAGCACGTAATCGGACACAAAGATGGGGATTTTCTTCCCGTTGACGGGGTTTACCGCCTCAATGCCGTCCAGCCGGACGCCGGTCTTGTTCTTATTGAGATCGGTGCGCTCCAGGTCGGACTTCCGGGAGGCCTCGCCGATATACCGCTGCACCTCGTCCCAGTTCTTGATCTGATCCTTCCACTTGTTCAGGTACGCGTGCTCCGGGGAGAGCACCATATAGGTCACGCCGAAGAGCGTGTCGCAGCGGGTGGTGTAAACCGTCAGCTTTTCGCCGTTGGTGGCGGTGAAATCCACCTCTGTGCCGGTAGAGCGGCCGATCCAGTTGCGCTGCTGGATCTTGACACGCTCAATATAATCCACATCGTCCAGATCGTCGATGAGCCGCTGGGCGTATTTGGTAATCCCCAGCATCCACTGGCTCTTTTCCTTGCGGATGACCGGCGCGCCGCAGCGCTCGCACACGCCCTCCACCACCTCCTCGTTGGCCAGCACGCACTTGCAGGAGGTACACCAGTTCACGGGCATGGTGGTTTTATAGGCCAGGCCGTGCTTGTACATCTGGAGGAAAATCCACTGCGTCCACTTGTAATAGGAGGGGTCCGTGGTGTTGATCACCCGATCCCAGTCAAAGGAGAAGCCCAGCATCTGCAGCTGAGCGCGGAAATTCTCGATGTTGTCGTGGGTCACCTTGGCGGGATGGATGTGCATTTTGATGGCATAGTTCTCCGTGGGCAGGCCGAAGGCGTCAAATCCGATGGGAAAGAGGACGTTGTAGCCCTGCATCCGCTTTTTGCGGCAGATGATGTCCATAGCCGTAAAGGGCCGCGGATGGCCCACGTGGAGGCCCTGGCCGGAGGGATACGGAAACTCGATGAGGCCGTAGAACTTGGGCCGGGCCGCATCACCCGTCACGGCGGCAAAGGGCTTTTCCTCCAGCCACCGGGTCTGCCATTTCTTTTCAATCGCTGTAAAATCGTATTTCATGCTTATGACCATTCCTTTCAGTTCACTTTAAAGGCACAATCGACCATGAAAAAATGGCCATCCTTGTGCGGGCTGTCCGCCCGCCGCCGAAGCGGCGGGAAAAGCGCGCGGAAAAACGTGCGGTTTGACCTTGGGCCTCTCCTCCGTATTTCCTGTGCGCGGAATGCTGAAAAAGCGCCCCTGACCCATCGGTCAGGGGCGCATAAGCGCGATACCACCCTGCTTCGGCCGCCGGTTGCCCGGAGCGGCCCTTACGTGATCCTGCGGATCATCGGCCGATAACGGAGCCAGGCCGTCCCGCCCTGTGCCGGAAAAGCATCGGGCGGAAAACTCAGGGATCAGTCATACACGAAGCTCCCCCGCCGGCTCACACCGTCCGCCGGCTCTCTTAAGGCGGGATCCTTCGTCTTTTTTCCCCTCAAAGTCGTTAACGTGGATATTCTATGAGGATTTCTGGATTTTGTCAAGGAAATTCTCCGCTTTCCCCCGGGGAATATCAACAAACCCGTCCGCTCAGTCCGCCGTCAGCACGCCGGAGAGATCCACGGGTTTTCCGTCGTTCCAGAGCCGCTCCAGGGAGTAGAACTCCCGGGCCTCCTTGGAAAAGACGTGCACCACCACACAGCCGTAGTCCAGGAGCACCCAGGTTCCGTTTCGGTAGCCCTCCCGGCGGAGGACATGCTCCCCCTGCTGATCCAGGCTCTCCTCCACTGCGCCGCAAAGGGCGTTGATCTGTGTGTTGGACGTGCCGGTGCAGATCACAAAATAGTCTGCAATCGTGGTCAGATCGGTGATTTCAATGGCCGCGATCCCCTGTCCTTTTTTCCCGTCCAGAGCCTTTGCGGCTGTCAGTGCGATTTCTTTCGGTGTCATAGTTTTTTCCTTTCTGTCAATCATTGCGCCGCATCCTGTGCCGGCGCCGGATCAACCTCGGCGGGTGTCTGAGGCACGGTGGGCTCCGTCGCGGCGGGCGGTACGGCGGTGCCGCCGGTCTCTGTTCCGGTCTCGCCGCCGGTGCCCGTGCCGGTCTCGCCGGAGGTACTGCCGGTATCGCCGGGTCCGGTCTCGCCGCCGGTGCCCGTGCCGGTTTCGCCGGAGGTGCCGCCGGTATTGCCGGTGCCGGTCTCGCCGGAGGTGCCGTCGGACTCATTGCTGGAGGGATCCTCAGGCTGAATGACATCCGGTTCCTTGTCCACGGGCTTGGTGCTGGTTCCGGCGGGAACGCTGGGCTTCACCGTCGCCTTGGAATCCTCCACATGCCCGGTGGTGGAGCTGATACTGCCGTTGGCGTTGACGGACATAATGTCCAGCTGGCTCATCACCGAAGCCTTCACAAACGGGCTGAGGTCACTGTTCACCAGTTCCAGCAGCTCGTCCGCCTTGGGCACCACATAGGACATGTACTGGCGATAAATCCGGCTCCAGCAGGAAACGTTCTCATTGGGCATGGTGACGAAATTGACGTTGTCCATGCTCAGTCCGCCTAAGATGGCGGCCTTGCCGAACCAGAAAAGATTCTGAACCGACAGATCCGTCTTGACGTTTTCGTTGAAGATTTTGGCGAATTTTTCAATTTTTGTCACATTTTTGACCTGAAGCAGCTGCTTGATGACGGCCTTCATAAAGCCCTGCTGGGTTTTAATCCGTCCCAGGTCGCCGTCCGCGTAGCCGTTTTTGCCGTCCCGGAAACGCACGACGCCCATGGCCTGGCTTCCGTTGAGCTTCTGATAGCCCTTTTTGATGTGAATGGACAGATCCTGATACGGATCCTCATAATCCATATTCCGGGGCACGTCATAGTAGACGCCGCCCACGGCGTCCACCAGCTTGCCCACAGCCTCCCATTCCACCACCACCTGGAAGTCCGGCTCAAAGCCCACCAGCTGGGCGATCTCCTGATAGAGGGCGTGAATGCCCTTGTCTCCTCCGCCCTTCTGGTTGTACACGGAATTGATCTTCTTGATGTCCCAGGGGACGTTGACCATGGTGTCCCGGGGGATGGACATGACCGTCATCTTCTGGTTGGTCACATCGTACGAGCAGAGCATCATGGTATCCGTGTTGCCTCCGCCGCCGGTATCCCGGCCCAGCAGAAGGATTGTATAATAGTCCTTGGATTTTCTCTCGCCGGAGGCCAGGGGCGCAAGACTGCTGTCCCCCGTCTGCGCCGAGGAATCCGGCTTCAGTCCCGGCAGATCCGGTCTCACAAACAGCATCTGCCAGGCCGCCACGCCCACAATGGACACGGCCAGCACCACGCACAGCGCCACCAGGCCCTTCTGCTTCCGCGTCAGACGGCGGCGGTGCTTTTTCCCCCGCCCCCCCTGCTCCGGCGACGCATCCTCCGGGTAAAACTCATTCTCTCCCGCGTGCTTTCCTCTATATCTGCTCAAATTATTCCGTTCCTTTCAGATATTCCAGCGCCTCCGACGTGGCGTGGTGGACGGGGTTTCCCCGCTCCCGCATCTCCTGCACGGTCATGCTCAGCCCCAGGGCCAGTCCGGCATCCAGACTGTCATAGCACACTTGTCGAAGTTTGTCTACACCCGGAAAATCTCTGGTGGGTTCAATGTAATCCGCGAGGTAAATAATTTTCTCCAGCAGCGTCATATCCGCGTGTCCGGTAGTATGCCACAGGATGGCGGTAAAAATCTCATCGTCCACCCCGAACACATCCCGGGCGAGATACGCGCCCGTTTTGGCATGCAGCAGCTTCAGCGCGTGCCGCTCCAGCTCGTCCAGCGGGATCTGATAGCGTGCGCACAGCGCAAGCTGCCCGTCCAGCTCCAGCTTTTTGGTGCAGTCGTGGAGCAGCGCCGCCGTCCGGGCCTTTTCCACGTCCCCGCCGTACCGCAGCGCCAGACGCACCGCCTCCTGCTCCGTGCCCAGCACATGGGGGATCCGCTTATGTTTGAGATAGGACAGCGCCGTGGGCCGCAGCTGGAAGGGCGGCAGGTGTCTGAGATCCGCGCAGGTCCCGTACAGCCCCTCCCGCAGGATGTAGCCGTAAACCGCGGGGGGCAGGAGCGCGCTGCCGCCGCCGGCGCGCAGAGACGCGCGCAGTTCGGTGGAGGAAACGGAGCGTACGCCGGGCACGCTCATGGTGTAGATCCGGGCAGAGGGACACAGGCGGTACAGCCGCTCCCGCTGAACCTCAAAGGGAGCTTCCATGTCCTCCTGCGTGCGGCCGAAAGCCACAATGCCCGCCAGGGACAGAATCTTCTCCGGCGCGTGCCAGGTGTGGAGGCTCAAAAACATGTCGGCGCCCATCAAAAGCCAGAACTCCGCCTCCGGATAACGCCTGTGCAGCTCCTCCAGCGTATCGGCGGTGTAGCTCCTGCCGGCGCGCCGCAGCTCCAGATCCAGCGTCTCGACACAGTCGCCCAGATTCATCTGCTCGGCTGCCAGGCGCGTCATCTCCAGCCGCTGTTCCGGCCGCGGACTGCCGGGCGGAAGCTCCTTGTGCGGCGGAAGGCTGTCCGGTATAAAAAGCAGCCGATCCAGCTTCAGCGTCTCCAGCGCCGCCCGAGCCGACGTCAAATGTCCCAGATGCGGCGGATTGAACGTTCCGCCGTAAATTCCTATGCGCATGGCACGTTTCACTTCCATTCAGCAAACATCCGGGCATCAGCCCTTCTCTTGATTTCCCGCGCTCTTTACCAAAACGATCCGATCCTTTTTGTCCTTCCGGTGGCTCTGCCGGTAGAGCACGAACCGCGTTCCGATCACCTGCACCACCTCGGCCCGGGCGGCCGCCGCCAGTTCCTCTGCAGCGGAGCGGGCGTCATAGGTGAGGTTGTTGTCCAGAACCCGGCCTTTGATCAGTTCCCGGGCCTCCAGCGCGTCGTTGGTCTGGCGGATCAGATTGTCCGTCAGGCCGTCCTTCCCAATCAGCAGGATGGTGTCGATCCCGTTGGCCAGGGCGCGCAGCTGCGCTCTCTGCTTGCTTGTCAAATCCATAAATGCTCCTTTTTATTGAGACGTTATTTTTTCAGATAGGTTTCCAGTTTGTCCGCAAATTCTTTGAGCGCCTTGCCGCGGTGGGAGATAGACGCCTTCTCCTCCTCCGTCATCTGTGCAAAGGTCTTTGCCTTGTCAGGCACGAAAAACACAGGATCGTAGCCGAATCCGTCCGTTCCCATGGGCGCGTAGGCGATGGCGCCGTCGCACCGCCCCTCCGCTGTCAGCACATCGCCGCCGGGAAATACGCAGGCCACCGCGCAGGTGAAGTGCGCGCTTCTGGACGGCGCGCCCCGCAGGGAGTTCAGCAGCAGCAGATACCGTCCCCGGTCGTCCAGCTCTCCGCCGCCGTACCGGGCGGAGTGAACCCCGGGCCCGCCGTTCAGCGCGTCCACGCAGAGGCCGGAATCGTCGGCAATGGCCGGCAGCCCGGCGGCGGCGCAGACCGCCCGCGCCTTGATCAGGGCGTTTTCCGCAAAAGTCTCCCCCGTCTCCTCCGCCTCCGCCCGAATGTCCAGGTCAGCGGGCATGACCGCCTCCACGCCGAACCGGCTTAAAATTGCCGACATCTCCTTCAGTTTGCCCGGATTGTGGGTTGCCAGAACAAATTTTTCCGCCATCACAGCCGCCCTCCCAGTATTTTCTTCTGCAGGGCGATGAGCTCCCGGTTTCCCTTGGCGCACAGGCGCACCAGCCCCTGCTGCTCGCCCACGGTGAAGGCGCGGCCCTCGCCGGTGCCCTGGAGTTCAATGAGCTCCCCCGCCTCGTCCATCACGCAGTTGAAATCCACCTCGGCACGGCTGTCCTCGCTGTACCGGAGATCCAGCATCAGCTCGCCGCCCACGATTCCGGCGCTGATGCCGGAGACGAAGCGCCGCACGGGCGTTGCGCCCAGGACGCCGTCCTTCACCAGTGACCTGCAGGCCAGCGCAAGGGCGATAAATCCGCCGGTGACGGAGGCCGTCCGGGTGCCGCCGTCGCCCTGCAGCACATCGCAGTCAATGGTGACGGTGCGCTCGCCCAGCCGGGTCAGATCTACGGCGGCCCGCAGACTGCGGCCCACCAGGCGCTGAATTTCGGCGCTGCGGCCGGAGAGCTTCAGCTTGTCGATGTCCCGGCGGCTGCGCTCCCGGTTGGCCCGGGGCAGCATGGAGTACTCCGCCGTCACCCAGCCGCAGCCCTCGGCCACATGGGGCGGCGTCCGGTCCTCCACACTGGCGCAGCACAGCACCTTTGTGTCGCCGCAGGCGATGAGGCAGCTGCCCTCGGCAAATTTGACAAAATCCGTGGTAATCTCAATGGGGCGCAGTTGATCGAACGTCCGCCCGTCTTCTCTCGTCATCCCGTATCTCCTTTCTGCACTCAGCCGCCGTCCTCCGGCGGCCGAAAGCGGCCCCGTCCCTGCAATATCAGACGATGGCCTCCACATACTCCCTGGCATTGAAGGGCTTGAGATCGTCAATGCCCTCGCCCATGCCGGCGAATTTCACGGGAACGTGCAGCTCCCGGGCGATGGCCATGGCAATGCCGCCCTTGGCGGTGCCGTCCAGCTTGGTGAGGATGATCCCGGTGAGGCCGGCGGTCTCCTGGAACTGCCGGGCCTGAATGAGGCCGTTCTGACCGGTGGTGGCGTCCAGCACCAGCAGCGTCTCCCGGGCGGCGCCCGGCGCCTCCCGGTCGATGATTTTGGAGAGCTTTCCCAGCTCCGCCATCAAATTCACCTTGTTGTGAAGGCGCCCGGCGGTGTCGCACAGCACCACGTCCGTGTTCCGCGCCTTGGCGGAGCGCAGGGCGTCAAAGAGCACGGCGCCGGGGTCGGCCCCCTCGTTCTGGCGCACCAGCTCGCAGTCGGCCCGCCGGGCCCAGATCTCCAGCTGATCGGCGGCGGCAGCCCGGAAGGTGTCCGCCGCGCAGAACAGGACGCTCCGTCCCTCCTCCCGGAGCTGGTGGCCCAGCTTTCCGATGGAGGTGGTCTTGCCCACGCCGTTGACGCCGATAATCAGCACCACGGAGGGGCGGGTGGAGAGATCCAGCGACGTGTCCCCCACATCCATCTCCCCAATGAGGATCTCCCGCAGCGCGGAGCGAATGGCCTCCGGATCCCGGAGCTTCTCCTTTTTGACCCGGCCCCGGAGCTGTTCCACCGCGTCGGAGGACGTCTCCACGCCCAGATCCGCCAGAATCAGCGCCTCCTCCAGTTCGTCGAAAAACGCCTCGTCCGCCTCGGTAAAACCGCCGAAAAGGCTGGTGGTAATATTTTTAAGTTTGCTGAAAAAGCCCATGATACCATTCCTTTCGCCGCGCCTACTTGATCTTCAGCTCTTTTGCCATGTCGTTGAGATTGATGGTGAGAATCTTGGACACGCCCTGCTCCTGCATGGTGACGCCGTAGAGGATGTCCGATTCCTCCATGGTGCCGCGTCGGTGGGTGATGACGATAAACTGCGTCCTGTCCGACAGTGTCCGCATGTAGCGGGCATAGCGGGTGACATTGGCGTCGTCCAGCGCCGCCTCGATCTCATCCATCACGCAGAACGGCGTGGGATGTACCTTCAGAATCGCGAAATACAGCGCGATGGCCACAAATGCCTTCTCTCCGCCGGAGAGGAGGGAAATCGTCCGCAGGGTCTTGCCCGGCGGCTGGGCCCGGATCTCAATGCCGCAGTTGAGAATGTCGTTGGGATCCTCCAGCTCCAGTGCCGCCTGTCCTCCGCCGAAAAGATCGGCAAACGTCTCTTGAAAACTCTTCTGCAAAAGGGCGAACTGCTGGGCAAAAATCCGGGTCATCTGCTCCGTCAGCTCTCCGATGACGCCCTCCAGCTCCCCCTTGGCCTTTTCCACGTCGTCCCGCTGACCGGTGAGATAGGTATAGCGGGTGTTGACTCGCTCAAATTCCTCAATGGCGCCGATATTGGGCGTGCCCAGCGCGGACATGTCCCGCTTCAGCTCCCCGATGCGGCGGGTGGCCTTGGCCATGCTGGAAAGCTCGATCCGCTGGGCCTGGGCGTCGGAGTGGTTCAGCTCGTAACGCTCCCAGAGCCGGTCGAGTATCTGCTTTTCCTCCATGGCGGAGGCGGAGAGCTTCTGCTCCAGCCGGGACGCCGCCCGCTCCAGATTCAGCAGCGTCTCGTTCATCTCCTGCCCCGCCCGGTTTTTGGCGGTGCGCTGCGCCTCCAGCTCCAGCTTCTGCCGGTTCAGCTCCGCGATTCTGTCCCGAAGCTCCTGGGCCTGGGCCTGCAGCGTCTGCGCGTTTTTCCGATGGTCGGAGATCTCTGTTTCCGCCTGGGCGATGGCTGCCCGGCAGGCTTCCGCCTGCCGCTTTTTGTCGTCTCTGGCCTCGGACATCTGCCCCCGCAGCTGCTGAAGCTCCGTTAGAGCGCGCTCTGTGGTCTCCTTCTCGGCGGTCAGAGCCGCCAGTTCGGATTTTCCGGCGCTGACCCGCTCGCCCAGCTCCCCGGACCGGGCCAGAAGCTCCGTCTGTCCGGCCAGGATTTCCGCCGCGTCGGCGCGGCACTTCTCCGCCGCCTGCTCCTGCTCCGCCACGGTCTTTTCCGCCTGGGCCGCCCGCAGGGCGTTGTCCGCCAGCCGGCCGGCCAGACGTTTCTCCTCGCCGGCCAGATTCTCAAGATTCTCCCGCAGGCCGTCCAGCAAAATCTGATAGTGCTTCTCCGCGCTCTCCAGCCGGAGGACCTCATCCTCCGCCGCCCGGCGCTGGGCCTCCGCCGTGGTAAGCTCGTACTTCGCGGCCTCCAGCTCCCGCCGGAGGGTCTCCTCCGTCCGGACGGCGTCCGCCTGCTGCGCCGCAAGCTCCTGTGCCCGGGACTGCAGAGCGGTCAGCTCCGCCGCACGGGACAGCACGCCCGCGTGCTGATTGACGCTGCCGCCGGTCATGGAGCCGCCGCGGTTGATGACCTGGCCGTCCAGCGTCACGATACGGAACCGGTTTCCGTACTTCCGGGAGATGGCGATGCCGCAGTCCAGATCCTCCGCGATCACCGTGCGGCCCAGAAGATTCAGGAAAATGCCCCTGTACTGCCCGTCAAAGGAGATCAGCCGGGAGGCAACGCCCACGTAACCGGATTCCTTTTCCAGCTGCGGCTCCCGCAGCTCGTCCCCCCGGATGGTGTTCATCGGCAGGAACGTCGCCCGGCCGCCGTCCCGGCGCTTGAGAAAGCCGATGGCGCCCTTGGCGTCCTCCTCCCGTTCCACTACAATGTTCTGCAGTCCCGCGCCCAGCGCGATCTCGATGGCGACGGTGTATTTTGCGTCGGTCTTCATCAGCCCGGCCACAGGCCCGCGGATGCCCCGCAGGGAGTCCTGCGCCTGGCAGACCAGGCGGACGGCCTTGGAAAAGCCCTCGTATTCCTTCTCCATCTCCCGGAGCATGCGGATCCGGTTATCCACCGCCCCCGCGTCCATGGTGAGCTTCAGTTTTTTCTCCGCGGCGGCGGCGGCCTTCTTCGTCCGCTCCTCCATCCGCAGATTGTGTCCCTCGATCACGTTGGAGGCGGCTGTCACCTCGTCCCGGGCATCCTCCAGCGCATGGCGGCTGCTCCGGCTCTCCGCCTCCGCGGCCGTGAGGCGCTCCTGCGTCCCCGCGCGCTCCTGCGCCGCGGCGTCCCGACGCTGGGTCAGCTGCTCGCTCTCCGCCGCCGCGGCGGAGCACTCCGCCCGGGCATCGGCGGCGGCCGCCACAGCCAGCGCCTCGGCGCCCCGCAGGGCCTCGGCCCGGGTCTGGGCTCCGCCCACCCGCTGGGAGGCCTCCGCGGCCTGAGCCATCAGCGCGTCCAGCTCCCCGTTCAGACGCAGCAGCCGCTCCCCGATCTCTCCGATCCGGGCTGTCTGGGCGTCGATCCTGCTCTGCAGGCCGCCGGTTCTGCTGTCCTGCTCCTCAAGCTCCTGCTCCGCCTGCCGGATATTCTCCCGATTGTGGGCAATGGTGCTCTCCAGCACCGCCACGGCAGACTCCTCACCGGAGATTCCCGAATCCAGCGTGGAGGCCTCCGTGCGAAGCTGCTCCGCCGTCAGATCCAGCTCCTGCATCTGCCCGCCGCACTTTTCGCCCTCGGCATACAGGCTGTCCAGATTGGCCTGCGCCTCCCGGCAGTTTTCCTGGGCCGCGCGGAAGTCCGACTCCAGCTTCCGCTGCTCCACCTTCAGCTCGTCCAGATTCTGAAGCCACACGGAGATCTCCAGCGACCGGAGCTCGTCCCGCAGCACCAGATATTTCTTGGCCTTTTCCGCCTGGTCCCGCAGCGGCTCCACCTGCAGCTCCAGCTCCGCGATTTTATCATTGACGCGCAGCAGGTTTTCCTCCGTCCGCTCCAGCCGGCGCTCAGACTCCTCCTTGCGGTGGCGGTATTTGGAGATGCCCGCCGCCTCCTCAAAAATATCCCGGCGGTCGCCGCTTTTCGTGGAGAGGATTTCGTCGATTTTCCCCTGGCCGATGAGGGAATAGCCCTCCCGGCCCATGCCGGTATCCAAAAACAGCTCCGTCACATCCCGGAGGCGAACGGACTGTCTGTTTACATAATATTCGCTCTCGCCGCTGCGGTAGTACCGGCGGGTGACGGCCACCTCAGTTTCCTCCAGCGCGGGAAAAATATGCCCGGTATTGTCCAGAATCAGCGTCACCTGGGCGAAGCCCAGCTGGGGCCGCTTGGCTGTGCCGCCGAAAATCACATCCTCCATTTTCGTGCCCCGGAGGCTCTTGGTGCTCTGCTCGCCCATGACCCAGCGAATGGCGTCGGAGATGTTGGATTTCCCGCTTCCGTTGGGGCCCACGATGGCGGTGATCTCCTCGCCGAAATTCAGAACCGTCTTATCTGGAAAGGACTTAAATCCCTGAATTTCCAATGCTTTGAGGTACATAAGCGTTCCTCTTTCTTTCCATAAGTTCTCGCCTTCCGGCGTCGGGGCAGCTCTCGCCGCTCCCGCAGCCCTCCGGGGCCTCCCGGTAAACCGGCGCGGCAAAACGCAGGGAGCTCCCGCCCGAAACGGCGGATGGGAGCGGAAACCTGCCGTTCCGCCTCCCCGCCGCTCAAAACCGGACCCTTTAGCCGTCCCTTCTCCGAACACAGTGATTCCGTTTCGGAAAAGAGGCTGATACATCTTGAAAGTGTAGCATATCGGGCCATTCTTTTCAAGATTTGTTTGCCGCGCTGCCCCGGCTGTCCCGTGTCCCGGCCCAGTGCGGGAGCTTTGGCGGTCTCCGCCTTTCCCCGGCGCAATCCCCCGCATGCCGCCGGAGCAGGGGCCTCCGGACGCAAAAGCGGGAGGCGGAACCTCCCGGTTCCGTCTCCCACCGTCCGGAGCTGTTTTCAGTTTTTCGCCGTCTTTTTCAGGCTGACCAGCAGCAGGACAAGGCCCGTGCCCACCAGAATGTGTCCGATGCCGGCAATGCCGGAGACAGCGGCGCTGGCCCCGGCGGAGAGACTGACGCCCAGAACCTGCGGGATTCCCCGGACGATCAGCATGGCGGCCGTCAGCGGCAGACCGATGTTGTAAAGGCACAGGAACAGACGGAAGGTCTTCTGCGCTTTGAGATCGGCGTGTGCGGCAAACAGCGCCACAAAGAGAAAGACCATCATGCCCAGCGCAAAGAGATGTGTATGTACCTTCCCCAGCGCGGTGACGCCGGTAAAGCCGTTCCACTTGGTAAATTCCCGGTAGAAAACGCCGCCGGCCATGGCGGCCACAGCATAGCCCAGGGAGAAATTCAGGTATTTTTTCATGTCAGCAGCTTCCTTTCATTGCCCGGTACCCGATGGAGACCGTCCAGACATAGGCGCAGGTCTTGGGGATCATCAAAGCCCCCACGGCGGGCACGGCGTCCGCAAACAAAACCACGGGGAGATAGCACGCGAAGCTCAGCACCACGGTCAGCCACAAAAAGCGGAAGGGACGGTCGCGCTCCCTCTTTGCGCTCCGGTAAAAGAGCACCGCGACCAGCGCTCCCAGCAGCGCGAAGGGAATGTTGCGGTAAATCCCCCAGGACAGCGGAGGCGCCGCACCTGTCCAGTCGTTCTGGGGCAGCAGGCAGAGGAAAATCCGAGAGAGGGCCAGAATCCAGACCCCCGCGGTTATCCCGCCCCTGCCGGAGACGGAGTACCGGGCGCGCCAGACGTAGTAGAGCAGCACGTAGAAAACCGTCATCGTAACCGAGGTGACCAATTTCCCCACGCCCAGGGCGGCGGTGTAATCCGCGAGTCCGGTGGTACACAGCGCCACGGCCCGGGGCACCAGATGGAAGGCGTCGCCACAGCCCAGGGTGACGGCCATGACGCCGTAGAGCTGATATTGCCTCCGTCCTCCGCTGCCCCGGAGCATCCCCACGCCCAGGGTAATGACAGTCGTCAGATAGACAATGTCGAACAGTGTCTCAAAAACAGCCTGCATAAATTTCATTCCTTTCAGCCCAAACGGCATCTCAATTTGTTTACCGGGAAACGGCGGCTATCCCGTATAGAGCGTGCGGCGGATCATCTCCAGCAGGATCTCGCAGTCGTCTTTTTTTTGAACCAGAAGCGTCAGAATATTCCAAAAAACAAACTCAATCAAATCCTCCTTGGAAAAGCCGGCGCGAAACGCGTCCCCCCGGACGGCGCCGTCCGCCTCCAGCGCCTCCGCCATGCCCAGTTTCATGTGGTCAAAACAGCGCTCCATCTTCTCCCGGGCCCTGCTTCTGCCCGCGCTGGCGACGCTGATGGAGTGGGCGGTAAAAAAGTTCGGGTACTCCCCGGCGCCTCGCCGCACACTCTCGAAAATCCAGCGCACATACTCGGGAAACGGCAGATCGGCCCTGCAGGCGCGATCCATCTGGAAAATGTCTCCCCACACACTTTCGATGGCGGCCATGACCAGCTCGTCCTTGGAGGGAAAATAATTGTAGAGCGAGCCCAGCGCGATATGACCGGCCTCGGCCACGGAGCGCATATTCAGCGCCGTCAGGCCCTTTTCCGCCACCACCTGGCGGCAGCTTTTCAGGATGGCCTCTCTGGATGTCACCACGGTATTAATAGAATCGCCTCCTAACTGAACATTGTTCATTATAGACAAACTTTCCGGTTTGTCAAGCGCCGCGAAAAATCCGCCCCCGGCCGGGCGGCAAAAAGGAGAGGCTGGCATCTTCCCGATGTCAGCCTCTCCGGCCGGCTGAAAAAATCAAAACCCGGGGACAGCGCGCCGCTTTTACTTCAAAAGGCGGCTGTTGTTCACCACCTGATCGGAAAAGAGGCACAGCACGTCGGCTCCGCCGAACTCCACATACTGCGGCAGGAGCGAGGAGGACATATACCGCAGATCCACCAGGGTGATTTTGGAGTAGGCGTCCAGCAGCAGCGGAACGAGGCTGCTGGCGTAGGAATCCCGGAAAACCACCAGTTCCCGCTGCGGCGCCGCGGGGTTGGTGATGACGGTCAGCGGCGTGGGCCCGGAGAGAAACAGGTCATAGGGCGAGGCGGTGTCCAGCGCTGAGAGGGCATAAACGCCGTGGAACGCGGGGTGCTGAACGTCCTGAACCTGCGCGCTTCCGGTGGCCGGACTGGTAAGCCAGCGCACCGTCTCCGACTCCAGCGAGGCGTCCAGCGTCCGGTAAGCCCCCACAAAGCCGTCCCGGGACAAGGCGGTAAACGCGGAGCGGTCCACCGTGAAATGCATGGCTGTCCCCAGCTTCTCCGCCGCCGGGAACAGCGTCTCCTGCCGCCAGTGGGCGTCGGTGCGGTAATAGTCCGCCAGCGTCAGCGTGTCTGCCAGCTCCACGCAGGTCCAGCCGGGCAGCTGCCGGGAAAGGGAGTCGGAGATCAGCGCGTGATCCAGATAGACGGGCAGCTCCGTCCGGGCATAATAGCTCTTGTGGGGGACGGTGGCGCAGAACACCCGGTTTTCAGGAAAGTACGCGCTGCGCAGCGCCGTGAGCTTGTCGGAGAAGCCGCGGATCGACGACGGGTCCGCCGCCTGCACGGCGTCCACATAGGTACCGCCGGTCTGAATAAGACCGGCGGCAGAAAGTTTTTTGAAGTTGGCCGTGTATTGATCCGCGGCGGTGTTGTCCATGACCAGCAGCACCAGGTTCCCGATGCTCTCCACCCGGATATTTGCGGGATCCACGCCCACGCAGATCCATTTGTTGGGATTCACGCCCGCGGCGATGTCCCGTTTGACCTGGGCCGTGTCCGCACCGTCCTTCAGGCGCACCAGGCAGACGGAGTGAGCCTGGGAACTCATCATGGGCTCGCAGGCCACGCCTTCTGTAAAGTCAAGGCTCTTTACACCAAGGAAGAAGCTCAGATTCTCCTCTGTGATTTTGGTGACGTTCAGGCCGGAGGGGCTGATGCCCTCCACGCCGGCGTAGACCGCTCCCAGAATCTCCGTCAGGGAATCGCTGAGCGTGACCTTTTCCCCCGCCGTCGCCCGGCCGGCGGACAGCGCCACCTCCGATACCGCTCCGGCGGACACCAGCGCGTCGGCCAGTGTGCCGCTGCCGCTGTGCATCGCGGCGCCCAGCGCGGCGTAGGACATCAGCACCAGATCCCCCCGCCGGAAATCCCGGGTGCTGACGCCGGCGGGCAGAATCCCCGCCTTTTTCCCCAGTGTCTCCCACTGGGAATAGACGGTTTGGCTTCCGTCCTGATAACCCAGCGCCCGGAGCACCATCGTGGCATAAGCCTGGGCGCTCACCTTTGCGCCGGGGACAAACCGCTGGGCGCTGACGCCCCGGGTCAGTCCCTTTTCCACGGCGTAGCCCACATAGGCGGAAGCCTCGCCCTCCGCAACATCCGTGAAGGGGTGGGCATGCTGCTCCAGCAGCGCCGCCCGCTCGCCGCCGGTGAGCCGCACCAGCATAATCAGCGATTGCAGCCGGGTGGGAGCCGCGTCCAGCGCAAAGCCCGTCCCGGTGCCCCGGAACAGGCCCATCTCCTGCAGCGCCTCCGCCTTCCGCTCCGCATCGGCGCTCTCATAGGCCAGGGCGGGCGCGCACATCCCGATCCCCAGCGCAAGCGTCAGTGCCAGCGCCCACAGCCGCGTCGTCCATCTTTTCATATCCCGTCTCCTTCTCATTTGTCATATCACGGACTTTTCATCCGGATATTTTATTCAGACGGACGGCGGGCCAAAAAGTTTCCGGTATCTGCCTTATTTTCTTTTTTTCCGCCTATCGATCTGTCCGTAGAGATCCGCCAGGGCGTCGGAAAGGCCCCCGATACGGTCGATAAGCCCCAGCTCCACCGCCTCCTGACCGTAGACCACACTGCCGACGTCTGCGGCCATCTCCCCGGTTTTCAGCATCAGCTGCAAGAACTTTTCCCGGCTGATATGGCTGTTTTTTACCACGAACTCCACAATCCGCTCCTGCAGGCGGTCAAAATAGTTGTATGTCTGGGGCGCCGCAATGACGGTTCCGCTCATGCGCACGGGGTGGATGGTCATGGCCGCCGAGGGCACGGCAAAGCTGGTCTTGGCCGCCACCGCCAGCGGAATGCCGATGGAATGGCTGCCTCCCAGCACCAGCGACACCGTTGGCTTGGACATGCCAGCAATCAGCTCCGCGATGCCCAGGCCCGCCTCGATGTCGCCGCCCACCGTGTTCAGCAGAAGCAGCACGCCGGAGATCTCGTCGTTTTCCTCCAGAGAGGCCAGCAGCGGCATCACGTGTTCATACTTGGTGGTCTTGGTGCTTTGACTTGCCAGCATGTGCCCCTCGATCTGCCCGATAATCGTTAGACAGTGGATGGTTCCGTGGGCCGTTCTGGTCTGGGCGCTCCCTAAATCCACAATCTGCTGGGTAGACGGCGCCTCGTCCTCTCCCCCGCTGTCCTCTGTCTTTTTCGGTTTTGTACTTTTTGTCATAATCCTCTGTGCGCCCCTTCCGTATTTTTTCAAATTCATGGTAATCTGTGCCCTTTTCTTTCGGAATTCTTTATGGTATGATAACCATAATTCCAGCTTTCTACCCTCCCCGCCCGGGGCGCTGATCTCCCGTTTTTCCCGCTGTCTTTGAAGGAGGCCGTTTACATATGTGGCAGAAAACCTGTTACCGCATCGTGGTCAAGGTGGGCACCTCCACCCTGACTCACGACACAGGCGCACTGAATCTCAGGCACATGGAGCGTCTTTCACGGATCCTGGCGGATCTCTCCGGCATGGGGCATGAGATCATTCTGGTCTCCTCCGGAGCCATCGCCATCGGCACGGCCAAGCTGTCCCTCGCCCAGCGGCCCTCCGATCTGCGGATGAAGCAGGCCGCCGCCGCCGTGGGCCAGTGCCGCATGATGCACCTCTACGACAAACTGTTCGCCGAATACAACCGCACCGTCGCCCAGATCCTTCTCACCGGGGACGATGTAGACGATCCCGTCCGTGCCGAACATCTCTCCGGCACGTTCGAGGCGCTTTTAAAGCTGGGCGTCATCCCTGTGGTCAACGAAAACGACTCCGTCTCCTCCGCCGAAATCGAGACGGGGCGGCACAAGGTGCTGGGCGACAACGACACTCTCTCCGCCATTGTGGCCAAGCTGTGCCGGGCCGATCTCCTGATTCTCCTCAGCGACATCGACGGGCTGTATGACGCTGATCCCCGCTCCAATCCGGACGCCCGGCTCATCCATCGCGTGGGAGCCCTGACGCCGGAGATTCTGGAGCTGGGCGGCGGGGCCGGCACGCTCCGGGGCACCGGCGGCATGGCCACCAAGCTCTCCGCGGCGGAGATCGCCATGTCCGGCGGCTTCGACATGGTCATTGCCAACGGCAGCCGCATGGAGGCACTTTACGATATTGTGGCGGGCCGGGATGTGGGCACCCGCTTTCTCGCAAAAGGAGGAGACTGATATGACGGTACTGGAACAGCAGGGCGCGGCGGCGAAGGAATCTTCCCGGGCGCTGGCTCTCGCAGGCGAAACCAAAAAGAACCGTGCGTTGGAGGCGATCGCTCAGGCGCTTTCCGACGGCCGGGACACCTGGCTTGCCGCCAACGCCCAGGATCTGGAGGCCGCCCGGACGGGCGGTATGGCGCAGGCGATGCTGGACCGCCTGGCTCTGACGAAAGAGCGCATTGACGGCATCATCGGCGGCATCCGGCAGGTGGCTGCCCTTCCCGATCCCATCGGCAGGGTGACCAAGATGGAGGTTCGGCCCAACGGCCTTATCATTGGCCGGCGCAGCGTCCCGCTGGGTGTCATCGCCATCATCTATGAGGCCCGCCCCAATGTCACGGTGGACGCCGCGGCTCTGTGCCTCAAGTCCGGAAACGCTTGTATCCTCCGGGGCGGAAAAGAGGCCGTGCGCTCCAACCGCGCCGTCGTGGAGCTGATCCGCGGCGCGCTGGAGAAGGCCGGTCTGCCCCGGGACTGCGTATGTCTGGTGGGGGATACCTCCCGCGAAACCGCCGACGAGCTGATGCACCTGAACGACTATGTGGACGTTCTGATTCCCCGGGGCGGCCGCAGTCTGATCCGCACTGTGGCGAAAAACGCCAGCGTCCCCGTCATCCGCACCGGCGAGGGCGTCTGCCATATCTACATCGACACCGACGCCGACCTGGACATGGGCGCAAAAATCCTCTATAACGCCAAATGCTCCCGCCCTTCCGTCTGCAACGCCGCCGAATGTGTGCTCATTGCCCGGAGCGTGGCCGGCCCGTTTTTGGAGCGTGCGGTGCCTCTTCTGGAGAAACAGAAGGTGGAGCTGCGCTGCGATCCGGAATCGCTGGCCCTTCTGGGCAGCCGGGGCACGGCCGCCGCGGACGCCGACTGGGACACGGAGTACGACGACTATATTCTGGCGGTTCATCTGGTGGACGACGCCCGGGAGGCCATTGATTTTATCAACCGGCACGGCACCGGGCACTCGGAATCTATTGTAACGTCAAATTACTTTACAGCGCAGCATTTCCTTGATGCAGTAGACGCGGCGGCGGTGTATGTCAATGCCTCTACCCGGTTCACCGACGGCGGGGAGTTCGGCCTGGGCGCGGAGATCGGCATCTCCACGCAGAAGCTGCATGCCCGGGGGCCCATGGGGCTGGAGGAACTGACCAGCTGCAAATATGTGATCTACGGCGAGGGTCAGATCCGGGAATAACCGGCGGCCCGGGGGCCCGCCCAGGCGCCGCTTTCCGGCAGCCGCGGCTTGTTCGTATGAAAGGATCGGCATTTATGGAGAAATTTGCTTTTTTGGGCACCGGCAATATGGGCGGCGCACTGGCGCGGGCCGTATGCCGCACGGTTCGTCCCGACAGCGTGCTGCTGACCAACCGCACGGCGGAAAAGGCCCGGATTCTGGCCCGGGAGCTGGGCTGCGCCGCCTGCGGCAATACAGAGGCGGCACAGGCGGCGGACGTCCTCTTTCTGGGCGTCAAGCCGCAGATGACGGAGGGGCTTCTGGCAGAGCTGGCCCCTGTCCTCCGCAGGCGGAAGGAACGTGTGATTCTCGTCACCATGGCGGCAGGCGTGGCCATTGCGGAAATCCAGCGCATGGCCGGCGGCGCATATCCCGTGATCCGCATTATGCCCAACACTCCCGCCGCCATCGGCGAGGGAATGATCCTGTATGCGCTGAGCCCGGAGGTCACTCCGGAGGAGGAACGGCAGTTCCTGACGGTCATGGCAGGGGCCGGACGGCTGTGCGCGCTTCCTGAGGGTCTGATGGACGCCGGCAGCGCGGTGTCGGGCTGCGGCCCCGCCTTTGTGGATCTCTTTGTGGAGGCGCTGGCGGACGGCGGCGTAGCCTGCGGGCTGCCCCGGGCCCAGGCGCTGGAGCTGGCTGGACAGATGGTGCTGGGCTCGGCAAAGCTGATTCTGGAGACCGGCCGCCATCCCGGAGCTCTGAAGGACGCCGTCTGCTCCCCCGGCGGAACCACCATTCAGGGCGTTCGGGTCCTGGAGAACAGCGCCTTCCGCGGCACCGTGATGGAGGCGGTGATCGCCGCCTACGAAAAAACACTGGAGCTGAAAAAGAAGTAACCCGCTTTTGTCCCGCCGCGCAAAAAAGAGTGCTTTTACAAAAAAAGAGAAGGGAAAGCACCTGGCAGTTTGTCAGGTGCTTTCCCTTTACAGTTTTCTTTTTACTTGGATTCGTACACAGCTTTCATGCCTTTATACGTCTCATAGCAATCCAGCTTGGCCACCACCTCAAAGGGCGCGTGCATGCTCAGCACCGGCACGCCGGCGTCCAGCGTGGTGATGTTGCGGTTGGCCATATAGAGCGCCACCGTTCCGCCGCCGCCGGCGTCGATCTTCCCCATCTCGCCCAGCTGCCAGATGACCTTGGCGTCGTCAAAGAGGCGGCGGACATAGGCCACCGTCTCCGCGTTGGCATCGGAGGCGCCGGATTTGCCCCGGGCGCCGGTGTACTTGCAAAGGCCGATGCCGTAGTTGATCTGGCAGTCGTTGCGCTTTTCGTAGACCTCGGCGAAATTGGGATCGAAGGCCGCCGTGACGTCCGCGCTGAGGCAGAAGGACTTCTCAAAGCACACCCGCACCGGAACGTCCTGGGCGTCGCACAGATCCTCCATAAAGGTATCGAAAGCGGCGGACTGCATGCCGGTAACGCCGCAGGAGCCGATCTCCTCCTTGTCGGCCAGAACGCACACCGAAGTCTTTTCCGGAGTGTCGGTGAGATCCAGCAGCGCCCGCAGCGCCGCATAGGCGCACACCCGGTCGTCGTGGCCGTAGGAGCCGATGAGGCTGCGGTCCAGGCCGATGTCGCAGGCATCCGCGGCGGGGACGGCCTCCAGCTCCGCGGAGGTGAAGTCGTCCTCCACGATGCCGTATTTCTCGTTGAGCAGCTGCATGACGGCCAGCTTCACCCGGTCGCCGCCCTCCTCGCTGCCTACGGGCCTGCTGCCCACCACCAGATTCAGCGTCTCGGCGGGCACCGCCTCGCCCAGAGGCTTTTTGCTCTGCTCCGCGCCCAGATGGGGCAGCAGATCCGTGATCACCAGCTTGGGGTCGCCGTCATCCGCACCGATGTTGACCGTTTTCACCGTTCCGTCCTTCATGGCGATGACGCCGCGAAGCTCCAGCGGAATGGTGGGCCACTGATATTTTCTCAGTCCGCCGTAATAGTGGGTCTTGAGATAGGCGATTTCGCTGTCCTCATAGAGCGGATTGGGCTTGAGATCCAGACGGGGGGAATCGATGTGGGCCGCTGTGATCTGGGCGCCCTCCTCCAGGGTCTTCGTCCCCAGGAACGCCAAAAGCACGCTCTTGCCCCGGTTGCACAGATACACCTTGTCCCCGGATTGAAGGGCCATGCCCCGCTCATAGGGCCGATAACCCGCCTCTTCGGCCAGACGGACAATCTCCGCGGCGCAGAGCCGCTCGGTTTTACCGGCGTTCAAAAAGGCTTTGTAGTCCCGGCAGTAGCCATCCACCTTTTTTGCCTCCGCCGCGCCGATGCGGTCCCAGCCGTTCTTCTTCTGCGTAAAGAGCTTTTCCTTCAGAGCTTTATTCGTCTCCGCCATGCTGTTTTTCCTCCTTAATTTTATCAATCAGCTTCTCAAAATAATTCCGGGCCTCCTGCTGGAAGGCCTCCGGTGAATCCGCCGAATTTTCCAGGACACAGTCGCATTTCTCCCGGTAAAAATCATCCGGTTTCTGCGCGCTGATCCGCATACGGGCGTACTGCTCGTCGATGCCGTCCCGGGCCATGATCCGCCGGACCCGCAGCTCTACCGGAGCGGTTACCGCCACGGTGCGGTCACAGATCTGATCCAGATCCGCCTCAATGAGATTGATGGCGTCCAGCGCGTACAGCCGCGACGGCTCGGTCTCCATCCTTCGGTTGAGTTCCGGACGGACGAAGCGGAACACGATGGCGTCCAGCTTCGCCAGCTTGGCGGTATTTCCAAACACCTCCTGGCCCAGCTTGCGGCTGTTCAGCTCCCCATCGGGGAGAAACACGCTGCCGAACGCGGCCGCAATGGCGTTGCGGAAGCTCTCGTCATCCCGCAGCAGCTCCCGGTAAACCTGATCGCAGTCCAGCACCTTTCCTCCCAGAGAGGCGATGGCCCGCAGGGCGCAGCTTTTTCCCGCCCCGGTTCCGCCGGTGATGCCGATCAGCACGTTCTCGTCGTCCACGTCCACCACCTGAAAGCCCGCGGCTTTTTTCAGCCGGTTTCCCACCGCCAGACCCAGGCCCCGCCTGTCCGGGCACTGGGCAAATATCTCGCTCACGGGGCTTCCGTCAAAGGTACGCAGGGCATCGAACACCCGCTGGGCCTGAATGGCCTTGTCGGTGCTGGGACCCAGGGGGTGCACCTCATGGCCGGTGAAAAGCCCCTCAAATTCGTCGAAGCAGATCACGCCGGAGGTGGGTTTCAGCAGATGCAGAATCTCCTGGGCAGTCTTGCGGGGCGCGCCCGTCACCACGGTCACCGGCGCTTTGGGCGCGTAATGGCGGTATTTCATGCCGGGGGCCTTGGGCTGCTCGCCCTTCTTCAGCGGAGAGGTGACAGCCTGATCCACATCAATGTGGCCCACAATATTCTCCAATTCCTCCAGCGGCAGTCCGCCGGGACGCAGCAGCCGGGGCGGCGTCACCGTCAGATCCAGAATCGTGGATTCCACGCCCACCGCACAGGGACCGCCGTCTACGACGCCGTCGATTTTTCCGTCCATATCCTCCAGGACGTCCTCCGCCGTGGTGCAGCTGGGGCGGCCCGACAGATTGGCGCTGGGAGCCGCCACGGGAATCCCCGCCTCCCGGATGATATTCAGCGTCACGGGATGGTTCGGACAGCGGACGCCCACCGTATCCAGGCCCGCCGTAGTCTCGTCAGGCACGATGGGGTTCCGCTTGAGAATCATGGTCAGCGGGCCCGGCCAAAACCGCCGGGCCAGCTCATAGGCAATGGGCGGAACCTCCCGGCAGTAGCGCGTCAGCCATTGGGGCCCCGGCACATGGAGAATCAACGGGTTATCCTGGGGCCTCCCCTTGGCGGCAAAAATTTTCCGAACCGCCTCCGGGTTGAGGCCGTTGGCCCCCAGGCCGTAAACCGTCTCCGTGGGAATCCCCAGAAGTCCGCCCTCCCGGAGCACCCGCGCCGCGGCCTGGATGAGATCGTCGATCTCCTTGGGGGGCCGCTTTGTGTCCTTCAAATCAAATAATAACGTCTGCATGATTTCTCTCCCGCATTTCTTCATTGTTTCCGTTCCGGCCGTCCCGTCACTCTGTCTCGTTTTTCAGCCGCGCGGCGGTATCGGCCTCCGCCAGCGCGTCGATCAGTTCGTCCAGATCCCCGTCCATGATCGCGTCGATCTTATGGAGCGTCAGCCCGATGCGGTGATCCGTAATCCGGCCCTGGGGAAAATTGTACGTTCGGATTCGCTGGGAGCGATCCCCGCTGCCCACCTGACTGCGCCGCTGGGCGGCGGTGGCCGCCGCCTGCTTTTCCCGCTCCATCTCCGAAAGACGGGAGCGGAGCACCTTCATGGCGCGCTCCTTGTTTTTATACTGCGACCGCTCGTCCTGACACTCCACCACCAGCCCTGTGGGCAGATGGGTGATCCGGATGGCGGACTCCGTCTTGTTGACGTGCTGGCCCCCGGCGCCGGAGGAACGGTAGGTGTCAATCTGCAGATCCTTGGGATCAATGACGAACTCCACCTCCTCCGTCTCCGGCAGCACCGCCACCGTGGCGGCGCTGGTGTGGATTCGTCCGCCGGACTCCGTCTCCGGAACCCGCTGAACCCGGTGCACGCCGCTCTCGTATTTCAGGCGGGAAAAAACGCCCTCGCCCTCCACCAGAACGCTGCACTCCTTCACGCCGCCCAGCTCCGTCTCGTTGCTGCTGACGACGTCCAGTTTCCAGCCCTTGCGCTCGGCGTACATGGAGTACATCCGCAGAAGATCGGCCGCGAACAGGGCGCCCTCCTCGCCGCCGACACCGCCCCGGAGCTCCATGACCACGCTTCGGCGGTCGTTTGGGTCCACAGGCAGCAGCAGCCTGCGGATTTGCCCGGCCAACTCCTCCTGACGCGTCCTGGCGCCGTTCAGCTCCTCCTGGGCCAGCTCCCGCATCTCAGGATCGCCCAGCAGTTCCTGGGCGGCGGCCTGATCCTCCCGGGCCTTCTGCAGCGCCCGGTAGGCCTCTGCCACCGGCTCCAGCTCCTTCAGCTCCCGATTGACGGTGCGTACTTTTTCGGCGTCGGCGTATACGGCGGGATCGGTCAAAAGACCCCTGAGCTCGTCGTACCGCTGCGCCAGTTTTTCCAATTTTTCCAACATGACCTCGTCGCTCCTTCCGGAAGATGTTGAGATGAGCCGCTATCGGTTCTCTCCCAGATACTCCCGGATCTGACGCAGAAACTCCTCCTGCCAGAAGCAGTATCCCACGGAATCCGTCCGCAGAGAAACCGCCGCCTTGTGCTCCTCCGGCACGTAGGAATCCATCTGCCGGTAAACCTCCTGGAATTTCCCCTCTCCGCTGCGGGTGACCACATAGGCGATCCTGGGGAGCTTTTTCCCATAGGTCTTGAGAAACGACCGGGCGATGCTGCTGCACCGTCCCGCCCAGACGGGAGTACCCAGAATCACCAGGCGGTATTCCTCCAGCGGGCGATCCGTCTCAAAATGCAGCAGCGGTCCGCTCTGCGCCCGGACAGCGTCCAGTCCGCAGCGGAAAAATCCCTTCCAGCCGGTGCGCTCCACAGCGTCGTTGATCCGAACCACCTCGGCGTCCAGCTCCCGCCCGACCTCCTCGATCACCCGCTTGGTATTTCCGGTGCGGGAATAGTAAACGCACAGCACGTCGCTCAAACGCTTCGCCTCCTTACAGTATCCCAAAACAGCGGTTCCGCCCGCAGCCCTCAGGCCCGGACCAGAACCGACTTGCCTACGGCAAAAAATTCCCGGACGTAATAGTTGGCCCGAAGCCACCACCAGGGAAGCTCCGCCGGCACGCCGAAGGCTGAGGGCATCCCCTGGCTGTCGGCGATTTTCAGCGCCCGATAAATGTGAAAGTCATTGGTCACCACCGCCAGTTCCGTCTTCCCGGGCTTCAGCCCCAGGGAGCGCAGAAGCTCCGCGGTGTTGCAGAAATTCTCCGCCGTGGTGGCGGAGCGCTCCTCCAGATAGAGGCGGCCGGGATCCGCATGCAGTCCGACAAGTCCCCGGTACATGGCCAGGGCCTCGGACACGTCCTCGTCGGGGCCTTGGCCGCCGGAGAGGATCACCGGCACGTCCGGGTGCCGGTCCAGATAGTCCGCCGCCGCGTCGATCCGGCTCTGCAGCGCCAGAGACGGCGTGCTGCCGTTGACGCCGGCGCCCAGCACCACAATGGCGTCGGGCCGGCGGGTTTTGTATGCGGTGCTCTCCCCCGCCGCCGCGATCCTCCCCTCCGTCAGCACAAAGAGGAAAATCCCGGCGCACAAAAGCGCCGCCAACACACCCCGCAGGGCAGCCCCGCTCCGGGAAACGGCCGCCCAGCGGTTCAGTGCGGCCAGGGCAGCGCAGGCCGCCGCCAGTCCCAGAAAAAGCGCCGCCGAAAATTTCACGCCCCGCAGCGCGAAGCCGCAGACCGCCGCCAGAAGCACAAATACGCCGCCCAGCGCCAGCAGTGCCTTTTCACCCCGCCGGCCGCCGGAGCGCCCACGATAGCGGGCGGGCCGCGAAACGCTATGCCTCCGCTTCCTCACTCAGCGCCTCCCATTTCTCGTAAAGGGCGTCCAGCTCCGCCTGAGCCGCCGCCTTTTCCTCCGTCAGGCCGTTCAGCTTTTCATAGTCGCAGGCGGCGGCCTCCATTTCTCCGTCCAGTCTGGCCAGGCGCTCCTCCGCCTTTGCGATCTCCCGCTCACAGATGGTCAGCTGCCGCTTTGCGGCCTGCTGGCCCCGGTTGCCCCGGGGTTTTTCTGTAATGCTATTTTGCTTTACATTCTTTACAGGAGAATCCTTTTTGTGACTTTCTTCCTCCAGGGCCTTCTGCTGACGGTACTGGGCAAAGCCCATGGGCCAATCTGTGATCGTTCCATCCGCCAGCTCCCAGATCCGGGTGGCGAAGCGGTTGATAAAGTAGCGGTCATGGGAGACGAACAGCAGTGTTCCATCGTAGGATTCCACGGCGTTCTCGATCCATTCCCGGGAATCAATATCCAGATGGTTGGTGGGCTCATCCAAAATGAGAAAGTTGATCTCGTCGTCCATCAGCATGCACAGGCGCAGCCTGCTCATCTCACCCCCGGACAGCACCGATACGGTCTTGAATACGTCCTCGCCCCGAAAATCATAGGCCGCCAGGCGGTTGCGCGCGCTCTGGGCGGAGAGGTTTTTCCGGGCCGCCATCATGTTTTCCACCAGGTTCCAATCCGGATGGTCAAAGCGGATCACCTGGGGCAGATAGGCCGGTTTGACGGACGGCCCCAGCCGGATCCGCCCGTCGTCGGGGAACTCCTCGTTCATAATCATCTTAATCAGGGTGGATTTGCCCGTTCCGTTGTCGCCGATCAGGGCAATGCGCTCACCGCCCTGAACCTTCAGATTGATTTGTGAAAAAAGGTGCTTGTCTCCGAAGGATTTCCCCAGGTTTCGCAGGGCCAGCACCTCATCCCCGTGAAATTCCGCCGCGCTGAACCGGGCGTCCATTTTCCGTGCCTGGGTGGGCTTGTCCGTAGTGCGCATGCGCTCAATCCGCTTCTCCATGGAAAAAGCGCGCTTATAAAGGGCGTCGTTGCCCAGAAACGCCCACAGGCGGAGCTTGTCCGCCGCCTCTGTGAGCTGTGCGATCTTGGCCTGCTCCTTCTGGTACTGCTTCATGCGCTCCTGAAAACGGCGCTCTTTTTCCACGGCGTAAAAGCTGTAATTCCCACTGTAAAATTCCGCCTTGCCGTCCTGGATCTCGATAATCCGGGTAACCACCCGATCCAGAAAATAGCGGTCATGGGAAATAACCACCACCGTGCCCTGAAAGGTGCGGATATACTCCTCCAGCCACTCGGTAGCGTGCAGATCCAGATGGTTGGTGGGTTCGTCCAGCAGAAGAATATCCGTGTCCTCCAGAATCAGGCGGCCCAGGTTGACCCGGGTCTTTTCCCCACCGGAGAGGCTCTCAAAAAGCTGATGGCGCATTTCCCCGGAAATGGACAGGCCGTTGGCGACTTTATTGACCGCCACATCCGTATCGTAGCCCCCGAAGGTCTCAAACTTCTCGCTGAGCGCGCCGTATCTTCTCAAAAGGGCGGGATCCGTCTCCCCCGCCGTCATCCGGGCGGTGAGCGTCTCCATCTCCCGGGCCAGACTCTGGAGACGGGCAAAGGCCGTGCGCAGCACATCCTCCACCGTAAAGCCCTCCGGGTAGACGGGAATCTGGGAGATCAGCCCCAGCCGCCGGCCGGTGCCGATGGTCACACAGCCGGAGTCGCAGTCCAGTTCCCCGGTCAAAATGCGAAACAGCGTGGTTTTGCCCGCGCCGTTTCTGCCGAGGAGTCCGACCCGTTCGCCCTGGTCAACCTGAAAAGTCAGTCCATCCAGTATTTTCTTTTCCAAATCGAAGGACTTGACCAGCCCCTCAGCCTGGATCTCGATCATGCTCTTATCAATCCGTTTCTCTGTTTTTATCCGGGGAGACCGGGCCGCCGCGTACCGGCGGCCCGCTTTCTATTGACAGATGCGCTCCACCAGCCATCCGAAATTCATGGCGTGGGACGCCTTGACCAGCAGTACACTGTTGGGCGAAAAGCTCTCCTGAATCGACGGCAGGGCCTCCTCCTTGGTGGCGAAGTGCTGCACGGTGCCGCCGCTGTCCTCGGCTCCGGCGGCAATCCGGGAGGCCTTCGTGCCCACGGCGAAGATCTGGTCGATTCCCAGCATGGCCGCCAGGGCCCCCATATTGTAATGCGCCTGCTCCGTCAGGCTGCCCAGCTCTCCCATGTCGCCCAGCACGGCGATCTTCCGGTCGCACTCCGTCTTGGCCAGAATCTCTAGTGCCGCCGTGACGGACTGGGGATTGGCGTTGTAGCAGTCGTCCAGGATCGTCCGCCTGCCGGCCAGCCGGACGATGCGCATTCTGGAGCCCGTGGGCTCATAGGACGCCACGCCCCGGACGATCTCCTCCCGGCTCAGTCCCATCCGCTCGCCGATGGCTACGGCAATGGAGGCCGGATAGACCATATGCTCGCCGGGGGCGGGGATTCTCAGCTCGTAGGCGTCCTTCTCCGTCTCCACCATGCAGGTAATCCCGTCGACACCGTGGTCGGCGATGTCCGTCACCCGGACGCCGCAGTGCTCCGTCTGCCCGCACCGGATGGTGTCCATGGGCAGATTCAGCGTGTTGAGCAGCGCGTCGTCGCCGTTGAGCACGGCAACGCCGCCCTTTTTGAGATTCTCAAAAATTTCGCACTTCGCCTTCAGGATTCCCTCCCGGCTCTTGAGAAATTCGATATGCGCGTCGCCGATGTTGGAGATCACCGCAATGTCCGGCTGAATCATCTCGCCCAGATACCGGATCTCCCCAAAATGGTTCATTCCGGTCTCGATTACTGCCGCCTGGTGCTCCGCCGTCAGGCTCAGCAGCGTCAGCGGAACGCCCACGTCGTTGTTGTAGTTCTCCGGCGTCTTAAGCACCCGGTATTTGGCAGAGAGCACGGCGGCGATCATATCCTTGGTGGTGGTCTTTCCCACGCTGCCGGTCACCTGGATGAAGGGGATGGTGAATTTCTGCCGGTAATAGGCCGCCAGCGCCTTCAGCGCAAGGCGGGTGTCCGCCACTTTGATGTAAAACTTTCCCGGCTGCAGATTGGCCGGCAGTCTGGAGCATAAAACTCCTCCGGCGCCCGCATCCAGGGCCTTTTCGATATACGCGTGCCCGTCGTGCTTCTCCCCTGTCAGCGGGATAAAGAGGCAGTTCTCCGGGATCTTCCTGCTGTCTGTCGAAACGCCGGTCACCGGGGCCAGACCCTCCTGCGGATTCCACCAGACGCCGGCCGTGGCCTTCTCAATCTCCTGGATCGTCATTGGCTGCATAGCGGTTCACGATCTCCTTTTTATTCGGTAGGAGCGCTGCACGATCTCCTCGCACAGTTCCTCATATGTCATTCCAAGGGCGGCGGTCTCTTTGGGGAGGAGACTTCCGGGCGTCAGCCCCGGCAGGGAATTCGTCTCCAGGCACCATGGGACGTTATTGGCATCCAGCATGAAATCCGCTCGGGAATAGACCTCCAGTCCCAGGGCCCGGTGCAGGGCCAGGGCCATTTCCCCGGCCTCCTTCGCCACCGCCGGAGAGACGTCGGCAGGACAGACCTCCCGGCATTTGTCGGACTGATATTTGGCGGTGTAATCAAAGTACGCCGTGCTGGAGATCATCTCCACCGGCGGCAGATACCGATCGCCCAGCACGCCCACCGCCAGATCCCGTCCGCGGATGCGCTCCTCCACAATCACCTGTTCGCCGAAGCGCAGCACCTCCCGCAGGGCGTCCGCCAGCTCCTCCCGGGTGTTGGGCAGATAGACGCCGATGGAGGAGCCGCCTCCCGTGGTCTTGACCACGCAGGGCATGAACAGCTCCGCCGCCAGGCGGGGAATGTCCCCCTCCTCATAGCGCAGCAGTTTCCACCTGGGCGTCCGGATGCCCGCCGCGTCCATGAGACGCTTGGAAAAAATTTTCTCCATGGCCAAGCCGCTTCCCAGATACCCGGAGCCCGTGTACGCCACGCCCAGCAAATCCAGCGTGGCCTGAATGCGTCCGTCCTCGCCGTCCCGGCCGTGCAGGCCGATAAATACCAGATCCGCCAGCTTGCAGAGCTCCAGAACGCGGGGGCCGAAGGAGCCGGCGTCCTCTCCGCCCCGGCCGGCGCGGACAGCGTCCAGATCCGGCGCGGTCTCGCCGATGGTCGCCTCCGGGCAGCAGCCGTCCGGTGTGTCGAACAGGTCCTCAAGCGCCCCCTCCAGGGTCGGGATTCCAAGAAAAGAATCCACCAGAACCGCCTGGTGCCCGTTGCGCCGCAGGGCGCGGCACACGGAGGTTCCGGTTGCCAGGGAAACATTTCTCTCCGGGGAAATGCCGCCGGCTAAAACTGCGATTTTCATGTATTTCCTCTTTTCGAAACAGTCTGGAAATCTGCTCAAAGATTATTACAGCAGTCTTTAGTCTAGCACACTTTCATGCTGAATACAACCAAAAAAAGCCACCCCGCACAAGGGAGTGGCTTTCCCGGCGGCTTATTTGATCCAGTCCAGAACGCCCTTCTGATCGCCTGCCATCAGGGTCTGCGCCGCGGCCAGCATCCGTGCCGCGTCGGCGCGTGTCACGCTGCGGTCCAGGCCGCTGCTGCCGAAGCTTCCGGCCGCCAAAACGCTGACGGATTCCATATTGCCCACCGCCTGCGCCGCCCAGGAGGGCGCCGCGTTCCGATCCGCGTACCAGGCGTCCAGATCCACGTCGCGGACGGAGAGCACCCGGTTCAAAATGGCCGCCGCCTCGTTGTACGTTACGGCGTCGGAGGCCCGGAACGCAGGGCCGTCAGGCGTGGAGCAGCCCTGCACCACGCCGTCGCTGAGTCCGGACGCCGCGTAGGCCTTTGCCCAGGTGGGAATGGCGGCGTCATCCGAGAAGCCCGTCATGGTGACGGCGGAGGCGTCCATTCCGGCGCTCTCCATGGTCATCGCCAAAAACTCGCCCCGGGACACCGTGCGCTCCGGTTCAAAGAAATACTGGCCGCCGATTTTGGACCCTGTAAAAATTCCCTCCTCCGCCAGCTGCTGGGCGGCCGCAGCGGCGGCGCTGCCGCTCATGTCGGCGTAGGAGACGCCGCTTTTCACCTTATCCACCGTCACATCCACCGTGGCGGGAGAGGATTTGTGCCCGGCGCTGTCCGTGGCCACGAAGGTAAAGCTGTCGCTGCCGGTCTTGTCCTTGGCGGGCGTATAGACGAAATTCGCGCCCTCCACTGTCACGCTGCCGCGCCGGGGCTGCTTTTTCACCTGATAGGTCATATCGTCGCCCTCGTTGTCCACGGCCAGAAACTGTGCGTGATAGGGAATATTCCGATACGTCCGGATCTCCAGCTCCTGGGCGATGGGCGCTCCCTGCGCCTGGGTCTTCTCCGTTTTCTTCCCGAAAAGCGCCATGGCCGGCACCGTCATCAAAACTGCCGCTGTCAGAACGGACGCCGCGCCGCGCCGGAACAAATTTTTCATTTGCAAGGTGATTACCTCCCACTTTTATTGTGGGAATAGTGTGCGCCGCACGGTGTAAACTATTCAAAACGCCCGAAAGCGACCGCTTTCGGGCGTTTTATTCCATTGATTTCCTCTCTACCGCGGACGGACGCGATCCGGAAGCGCGCGCTTCTTGATGCCGGAGACGACGCCCATGGCCGCAAACAGCGTCACCAGAGACGACCCGCCGTAGCTGAAAAACGGCAGCGTCAGACCGATCACCGGCATGACAAACAGGCACATGCCCAGATTTTCAATGGTCTGAAAGATCAGCATCCCGGCAATCCCTACGCACACGTAGGAGGAGAACTGGGAGCGGGCGTGCCGCGCCACCTGAAGGCAGCGCACAATGATGGCGGCCAGAAGCAGGATGATCACAATGCAGCCCACCAGCCCCAGCTCCTCCCCGGCCACGGCAAAGATAAAATCCGTGTGCCGGGCGGGCAGAGACGTGGACGTGGGGCTCTGGGTCTGGGTGCCGTGAAAGAGTCCCTGTCCGAACCAGCCGCCGGAGCCCAGGGCCAATAGGCCCCGGGTCTGCTGCCAGCCCACGCCCAGCGGCTCGAAGGTATGGTCGAAAATCGCGCGAAACCGCCGGATCATGTAGTCGATGCGCCCCAGCTTGTAAAGCCCGAACATCCCCAGGCCGCCCAGGCCGATGCCCACCACAAACCAGCGCCAGGCCATACCGGCCACCATGGCCATGCAGGCGAAGATAAACGCGTATACCAGGGCACTGCCCATATCGTTGGAGACCGCGTAGATCAGGCCCACCATAAAAATCAGGTGGAACGCCGGAGGCAAAACCGCCCGGAGGCTCTTAAGCTCATGGTGCTCCTGCCAGGCCCACTCCAGCTGCTTTGCCAGCAGCAGGATAAAGGTAATTTTGACGATCTCCGCCGGCTGGATTGAGACCGGCACGCCGGGAAACTTCAGCCAGGCCCGGTTTCCGGTGTTGTCGCTGACGCCGAAGGGCGTCCGCAGAAGGCAGATGAAGCCGATATTGAACAGGAGGATCCACTTCCACTTGCGCAGAAGCACCTCCACATCCACCAGCGACAACAAAATGTAGATGGCAATCCCCAAAACCAGGGCCACACACTGGACGGTTAAAAGGCGGAGCGCCTTGGAGCCCATATAGCGCGTGGCGCTGGTAATCAGCAGCAGGCCGTAGAGGGACGCCGCAGCACAGAGGCCCAGCAGCACCAGGTCGGCCTGCTGGAAAAAGTCCTCCAATAAGTTTTTCGATCGGTTGAACATGCCGTTCTCCATTCGTATCGGGTCGTATCAGGGGAAAGGAATCAATAGGACCCGTGATTTTATAGTATAGCACAGTCGCCCCGCGGTGTAAACCGAGCAATTTTCTTTTACTTGCCGCAGGTCGTGTGGTATAATGGCCGCAAAGCGGCTATTATACCTGCGCAGCAAAGCGCTGTGCGCTTTGGCGCATTGCAATCGTCCGCCGCCTCGCCCCTTACGGGGCAACCGGCGAGGGTGACGGCATACCATAAATTGCGGGCAATTTATGGTATAATGGCCGCGTGGCGGCTATTATACCCCCAAGGCGCGGAATAAACGCAAAACACAAAGGAGACGGGTCCCATGAACTATCTCTCCCACAGCGAACAGGAGACTGAAGCGGCCGGCGAACAGCTGGGCCGGACACTGAAACCGGGCACGGTCCTCGCCTATCGGGGCGGACTGGGCATGGGCAAGACCGCCTTTACCCGGGGACTTGCCCGGGGCCTGGGCTGCCGGGGCCGGGTGACAAGCCCCACCTTTACCATCGTCAACGAATACGAGGGGCGTATTCCCCTCTTTCATTTTGATATGTACCGCCTGGACGGCGCGGACGCTCTTTTTGACATCGGCTGGGAGGACTATCTGGGCCGGGGCGGCGTATGCGCCGTGGAGTGGAGCGAGCTGGTGGCCTCCGCTCTGCCGCCCGATACGCTGTATGTCACGCTGAACCGCTGTCCCGGCCACGACGACTGGCGGGAAATTTCTGTTGAGGAGGGAACCGTCCATGAGAATTCTGGCACTTGAGACGTCCGCCAAAGCCTGCTCCGCCGCCGTCACGGAGGACGGGCGGGTAGCGGCCTCCGCGTTTCAATGCACGGCGCTGACCCACAGCCGGACGCTGATGCCCATGGTGCAGGCCATGCTGAAAAACGCGGAGCTGACCGTGGACGACTGTGACGCCGTGGCTGTGGCCAACGGACCGGGCTCCTTTACCGGAATCCGCATCGGCATTGCCGCCGCCAAGGGGCTGGCGTTTGCGGCGGACAAGCCCGCCGTGGGCGTCTCCACGCTGGAGGCCATGGCTCTGGGCTGCGCGGGAATGGACGGGTTGGTGGTCTGCGCCATGGATGCCCGCCGTCAGCAGGTTTACAACGCCGTTTTTGAATCCAAAGACGGCGTGCTCTCCCGCCGGACGCCGGACCGCCCCATCGGCCTTGCGGAACTGGCCGAGGAGCTGAAAAATGTCGAAAAGCGGAAAATAATCGTTGGCGACGGTGCGCTTTTGTGTTATAATTATCTTTTGGAACATGAAATACCCTGCGTACTGGCGCCCTCGCATCTTCTGATGCAGAGCGCCGTCACTGTGGCCCTGGCTGCTGAGGCGGCCGTGCGGGAGGGCCGGAGCGTTACCGCGCAGGAGCTGGCGCCGGTCTACCTCCGCGCCGCACAGGCAGACCGTCTGAAAACTCAATAAATCGAGAAGGAGCAGTCATCATGAACGAGAACGTGCACATTCTTACCCACCCCCTGCTGCAGCACAAGGTTACGATCCTCCGCAATGAGACCACCAGCACCAAAGACTTCCGAGAGCTGGTAGGCGAAATTGCCATGCTGATGACCTACGAAGCCACGCGGGATCTCCCGCTGGAGGATGTCAGCGTAAAGACGCCCATTGCCACGGATACGTTTAAAACGCTCTCCGGCAAGAAGATTGCCATTGTGCCGATTCTCCGCGCAGGTCTGGGCATGGTGGACGGCGTTCTCGCCATGATCCCCTCCGCCCGGGTGGGACACATCGGCCTGTACCGCGATCCCAAGACGCTGGAGCCGGTGAAGTACTACTGCAAAATGCCCGCCGACATTGCCGAGCGGGAGATTCTCATCGTCGATCCCATGCTGGCCACCGGCGGTTCCTCCTGCGCCGCCATCGATTTCATGAAGGAATACGGCTGCAAGCACATCAAGATGATGAACATCATCGCGGCCCCCGAGGGCATTGCCCGGGTGCAGAAAGAGCATCCGGATGTGGAGCTCTACATTGCCGATGTGGACAAAAAGCTCAACGAGCACGGCTACATCGTTCCCGGCCTGGGAGACGCGGGCGACCGCATTTTCGGCACAAAATAAACGCTTTTGAAAAGTCCGCCCTGTCCGGGGCGGACTTTTTCCGTCCGAATCCCCTTGCCGCCGGGGATATTCCGTGCTAAAATCAGGGCAAATACAGCGCAGATGGATGGTATGGGAGGGAACAGCCGTGAACGCACAGGCGAGACGTCAGGCAATCCGTGAAATTCTGGAGCAGGCCCGGGAGCCTGTCAGCGCGGCGGCCCTGGCCGGACAGCTGCGTGTCAGCCGTCAGGTGATCGTGGGCGATATTGCCCTGCTGCGGGCCTCCGGCGCAGAAATCTCCGCCACGCCCCGGGGCTATGCCGTAGGACAGGAGCGTTCGGGACTCATCCGGAGAATCGCCTGCCAGCATGACGCCGCCGGCATGGAGGCGGAGCTCAACGCCGTCGTGGACAACGGCTGCACCGCGCTGGATGTGATTGTGGAGCATCCCGTCTACGGCCAGCTCACGGGCCAGCTGCAAATCTCCAGCCGGTACGACGTCGCCCAGTTCCTGTCCCGCTGCGCCGCCTGCGAGGCCCGCCCCCTTTCGGATCTGACCGGCGGGCTGCATCTGCACACCCTCTCCTGCCCCGACGAGGACGCCTTCCTCCGCGTGAAGGCCGCGCTTGCCGGGCTGCATGTCCTTTTTGAAAACTGACCGTTGACAAGCGGCGCCTGCGCGGTTACTATTGGGTATGTACACGTGTCAAGACACATGTACATACCCAATAGTTTTAGATTGGCAGGTGTACGGCATGGAAACGGTAAAAGCATTCTTAAAGCGGAAGGACATTGAGATTTCCGCCCGGCGGTACGGCATCGACGCGCTGGGCGCCATGGCGCAGGGACTTTTTTGCTCGCTGCTCATCGGCACCATTATCAACACCGCGGGGACGCAGTTCCACATCGACTTTCTCACCCGGACGGTGGCCACTGTAGCCAACGTGAACTACACGGTAGGCGGCCTGGCCTCCGCCATGAGCGGGCCCGCCATGGCCGTGGCCATCGGCTATGCGCTGCACTGTCCCCCGCTGGTGCTCTTTTCCCTGATCACGGTGGGCTTTGCCTCCAATGCGCTGGGCGGCGCGGGCGGCCCGCTGGCAGTGCTGTTTGTGGCGATTCTGGCGGCGGAGGCCGGCAAGGCCGTGTCCAAGGAGACGAAGGTGGACATTCTGGTGACGCCGCTGGTGACCATTGCCGTAGGCGTGGCGCTCTCGGCCTGGTGGGCGCCTCCCATCGGCGCAGCCGCCGGAGCGGTGGGCAGGCTCATCATGTGGGCCACAGAGCTGCAGCCCTTCCTGATGGGCGTAATCGTCTCCGTGGTGGTGGGTGTGGCGCTGACGCTGCCCATCTCCTCCGCCGCCATCTGCGCGGTCTTAAAGCTCACCGGCCTGGCCGGCGGCGCTGCCGTGGCGGGCTGCTGCGCACAGATGGTGGGCTTCGCGGTCATGTCCTTCCGGGAAAACCGCTGGGGCGGCCTCATCTCCCAGGGGATCGGCACCTCCATGCTGCAAATGGGCAACATTGTCCGCAATCCCCGGATCTGGATCGCCCCCATCGTCACCTCCGCCGTCACCGGCCCTCTGGCCACGTGCCTTTTCCGCATGCAGATGAACGGAGCGCCCATCTCCTCCGGCATGGGAACCTGCGGCTTTGTGGGACAGATCGGCGTGTGGACGGGCTGGGTCTCCCCCAGCGAGGAGGCCATCGCCAACGGGGCCGCCGCCATCGTGCCCGGCGCTCTGGACTGGCTGGGGCTGATTCTCATCTGCTTCGTCCTGCCCGCCGTGCTGTGCCCCCTGATTAACAGCCTGTGCCGGAAGGCCGGGTGGGTCAAGGACGGAGACATGAAGCTGAACTGACGGCGGGCGCGGAACTGCTTGCTTGCGCAGCCGCCTCCGCTTTCACGCGTCCTTAAAAAAAAGTCCCCGCCGATTGCCGGCGGGGACTTTTTTAAGTGGTACTTTTTTCTCTGCGGGCTTTTCAACTGTGCGGAGCGCTCAAAACGCGCAGTCCACAGCCGCCCGCTCCTGGCGGATAGCCTTACAGATGGCCGAAACCGCCTGATGCCGCGGATCGTTTTTGTAGAGCTCCAGATCCGCGGGGCTTTCAAATTCAGCCACCAGCACGGCGTCATAATTGCCCGTCCCGGTGTTGACGGACACCTCGCTGCGGAGGATCTGGGGAATCACGCCCTGAAGGGCCCGCAGGCCGCTGAGAAACCGCTCCTGCTCCGTCTCGGTTCCGGGGCGGAACTTCCACATCACGATATGACGAATCATCCGCTCCTCCTAACGGGCGTTATAGGCCCGAATGCCCAAAGCCAGCAGATCTACCGCCCGCTCCAGCTTCTCCTGTTTGAGCACATAGGCGATCCGGATCTCATTGGCGCCCTTTCCCGGCGTTGCGTAAAAGCCTCTGCCCGGGGCAAACATCACGGTTTCGCCGTGATCTTCAAATTCCTCCAGCAGCCACTGCTGGAACCGGTCGGCGTCGTCCACCGGCAGAGCCGCCATCAGATAGAAGGCGCCCCTGGGGCACTCGCAGATCACACCCGGAACCTTCTGCAGGCGGGACACCACCGTATCCCGGCGGCGTCGGTACTCCTCCCGCACACCGGCAAAGTACTCCGGCCCCACCGTATACAGCGCGGCGGCGCCGATCTGATCCAGCGTGGCCGAGCAGAGACGGCCCTGGCAAATCTTCAGCGCGTGGGCCATCAGCTGGCGGTTGCGGGAAATCAGCACGCCCACTCGGGCGCCGCAGGCTGAGAAGCGCTTGGACACCGAGTCAATGACGATGGTGTTCTCCGCGGCGTCCTCAAACTCCAGCATGGTGGCCAGGGCTCCGCCGCCGTAATCAAACTCCCGGTACACCTCGTCGCTGATAAGGAAAATTCCGTGCTCCCTGGCCAGTTCGCTGAGCATGCGCATCTCCTCCCGGGAGAGGACGACACCCGTGGGATTTCCGGGGCTGGTGACCAGGATGGCCCGGGTGCGCCCGTCGATCAGAGGCTCGATTCTGGCCCGGTCGGCATAGCGGTAGCCCTCCTCCGGAGTGGTGGGAATGGGCTTGATGTGGGCGCCCGTGAGGCGGGTGAAGGTGTTGTAATTGGGATAA
>JALCRQ010000010.1 GCA_022652655.1 Oscillibacter sp.
GGACATCAGGAGGTTGCACCCCGCCGCCGTGCACAAAAACGCATCGGTGTCGCCGAAGCCGCCGCCCAGTGTCAGCACTGTCGCGGCAATGAGTCCGGGAGCGGCCAGCAGCACCGCCACGGCCAGCAGCAGGAACAGGATCAGCGCCCGGGAGGTCAGACCGCCCCAGAGCCGCTCCACCGCCAGGTTGGACGCCGTAAAGAGGAGTGTGTAGGAGAGCCGCGCCAGGATGCACACCAGTATCGTCCGGGCCGGCAGGGCCAGAATTGCCCCCACCGGGAGAAAGATCACCGCCGCCTCCAGCGCCGCGGAGGGCAGCAGCTCCGCCAGGCACCACAAAAGTTTTTTCATGGGCGGCTCCGGCACGAGGTAGATATGGGGCCGCGCCAGCTCCAGATTCAGGCGGCTGGAAAAGGACGCGAAAAGCTGGAGATAGGTCGCCATCAGGAAAACCGGAAACAGTCCCCCGTCCCGCAGAAAATATGCGAAGCCGATGACCGTCACGGCGAAAATCAGCGCGTTGGTGCTCAAGAGGAACTTCCGCGCCCGGCGGTTTTCCGTCAGGTGCTTGTAATAAAAGGCGCTGGAGCCCCATCCCCGGTTAAAGCCGGTTTTACCCAGCCGCACGTTCCTGGGGGCCGCCTCCATGGCAACCCCCTCCTTTTTCGCCGTGATGGCAGAGTGAAGAAGCTCCGCGCTGGCCAGGACGTCCTCATAATAGTCCGGATCCACACGGAAAATCAGGAAAACCAGCAGCAGCAGATAAGCCGCGCACGCCAAGGTGCCCAGAAGGCCCAGAATCGGATTGACGGTCAGCGCCCCGGCCATGGCCAGATTCAGCCAGCCCACCACCGGCAGGCAGCGGAATACGGGGCTGTTGGCCGCGGCCACGGCGTTGGGCAGAAGCCCTGCCCTGCCGTCCCGCAGGGAGAACACCAGCACATACGCCGCGAACGCCCCTATGACGCCATAGAAAATCACTCCCCCGATTCTCTTGCGTCCCTCGTCGCCGTTGGTCAGCGAATAGATCAGCATGGCCGTGACCTGGCCCAGAAACACCGATGCGGCGTAGCCGACCAGCAGCAGAAGAAGCTGGAGCAAATGAATGCCGTAGAGCTGCCGGAGGTTCGGATACTGGAAGATCAGGAAAAAACCCACAAACAGCGACGCCGCCATTTGCTGTAAAAGGCCGTGAAACAGGATCCTCTGCGGCCGGATGGGTGCGGGGAAAAGCAGATTGACATCCGGCATGCTGAAAAGACTGCCGCCCCGGGAAAAGCCGCCGGCCACGGCCAGCACGAACATCACCAGGTACAGCGCGGACGCGGCCGCGTTCAGCTCGTCCACGCTGCGTACCACCCGGCCGGGCAGCGCGCCCAACCGCGCCCCGTTAAACAGCGTCAGTCCCAGAATGGCCAGCAGAAACAACGTATAGAGGAGCCTGGTGGGCTTTTGGACAATGCTTTTGAGCTGATTTTTTAGCTTCCTGCCGCGCAGATAGAAAAGCGCTCTCATCTTTCGGCACCATCCCTCACGCCGGAACCCCCCTCGGTGATGGCGAAGAACAGGTCCTCCAGACTCTGCTCCGCCACCTCGCCCTTGCGGCGGGCGGCGGCAATGCAGCCGTTTTTCATAATATGCACGGTATCCCAGTAATTCTCCACGCTGTCGATCATATGGGTGGAGATCAGAACCGAGGCCCCGCTGTCCCGCAGCTCGCAGAATACCTCCTTGAGCTGCTTGATGGCGTGGGGATCCAGGCCCACCATCGGCTCGTCGAAGATCATCACCCTGGGCTTGTGTACCAGCGCGCAGCAGATGGAGAGCTTCTGCTGCATGCCCTTGGACAGCTCCTTGCCCAGCTTGTCCTTCTTGTCCAGCAGCTCAAACCGCTCCAGAAGCTGCCGGGCCGTTCCGTCGTCCTCCATCCGGTAGGCCCGGCGGATAAATTCCATGTGCTCCTCCACGGTGAGCAGGTCGTAGACCGCAGGCATCTCGGGGACATAGCCGAGAATGCGCTTCGCCTCCAGGGATTTATTGGGCAGGGAGCACAGCTCTATGTCTCCTTCAAACCGCAGCAGCCCCGCGATGCACTTGATGATGGTGGATTTTCCCGCGCCGTTGGGGCCCAGCAGCACGGCAAGTTCTCCGTCGCCGACGAAAAAACTGATGTCCCGGTTGGCTGCGGTCTTTCCGTATCGCTTGGTTACGTGGTTGATACTCAGCATCTTTTTTCTCTCTTTCTAACAAAATACGGTTTCATTCTAAACAGCCGGGGAAGGAGTGTCAATAACAAACCGGCAACAGACCGCGAAGCCCCCAGTCCGCCCCGCCGCTTTTTCCCTTCCGCTGAAATATCGACAAAACCTCTCAGTATAGTGAAACCGCCCAGCGGCCATACTGAAACCATACAACTCAGGGATGGCAGGGGGCGGCTTTTGTGCAGGGAAAAGTTGAGATTTGCGGAGTCAATACGGCAAAGCTCAAGATCCTCAAGGGCGACGAGACGATGGAGCTTCTCCGCCGAACCAAAGAGGGGGACATGCAGGCGCGTCAGAAGCTGATCGAGGGGAATCTGCGTCTGGTGCTTTCCGTCATTCAGAAATTTGCCGGCCGGGGAGAAAATGTGGACGATCTTTTTCAGGTGGGCTGCATCGGACTTATGAAGGCCATCGACAATTTCGACATCACCCAGCCGGTGCGGTTTTCCACCTACGGCGTTCCCATGATTATCGGGGAGATCCGGCGCTACCTCCGGGACAACAGCTCCATCCGGGTCTCCCGCAGCATGCGGGACACGGCCTACCGGGTACTCCAGGCCAGGGACAGGCTGGTGGCCCAGAATCAGCGGGAGCCCACCGTGGAACAGATTGCCAAGGAGCTGGGAATCCGCCGGGAGGAGGTGGTTTTCGCCATGGACGCCGTGGTGGATCCCGTCTCGCTCTATGAGCCCATCTATTCCGACGGCGGGGATACCGTCTGCGTCATGGATCAGGTCAGCGACCACCACAACACCGACGAGAACTGGATCGACCGGATCGCGCTGAAGGAGGCTGTGCGGCGGCTGGACGAACGGGAGAAGCGGATTCTCTCCCTCCGCTTCTGCGAGGGCAAGACGCAGATGGAGGTCTCCGCCGAGGTGGGGATCTCCCAGGCCCAGGTGTCCCGGCTGGAGAAGGGCGCCATCAATACCATCCGAAAAAACCTCTGAGGGCAAAGAGATCCGGCGAACCGCGGTTCGCCGGATCTTTTCAAATCTTCTGATAGCCGATCCGCTCCGTGCCGTCCTCGATGGTGAGCACACCGCAGCGGACAAAGCCCTTTTCCTCCAGGATTCTCCGCATCACGGCATTGTCCCGGTGGGTATCCACCCGCAGATTGCCGCACCGGTCGTAGCTCCAATCCAGACAGAAGCGGCCGGCTCCGGGGACAACTCCCGACGAACCCAGGCGGTGTACCACGCCGTAGGGCTTTTCATTGAGCCAGGCCCCCTCCCGGATGGCGCTGTACGAGGGCTCCTCCCCGATCCGGAACATAAAGACGGCGGCGAGCTGCCCGTTCTCCTCACAGACATAGCTCTCTCCCCTGCGCATGTCGGAGACAATCAGCTCCCGCCAGGGATACCCGTTGACCCACTGACTCAGATTTCCCGTCCTGCGCATGAAGCGCCTGGCCGTATCGTAAAGCTCCATCACGGCGGGGAGATCCTCCTCCGCCGCTTTTCGGATTTCCATGGGAATTCCGCCTCCTTCGGGCGTGCTAGCGCCGACCCGGGGGTTATTTCTTAAAGCTGTCCTTCAGGGAGACGCTCCGGTTGAACACCAGCTGTCCCGGCGCGGAATCCCGGCTGTCCGGGCAGAAATAGCCCAGGCGCATAAACTGATAGCTCTCCGGCGCTCTGGCCTGGGCCAGATCCGCCTCCAGCTTGCAGCCGCGGAGCACCTCCAGCGAAGCCGGATTCAGGTAGTCCAGGAAATTCTTCTCCGGGCCGTCCGGATCGGGATCGGCAAAGAGATTGTCGTAGAGGCGAACCTCCGCGTCCACGGCGGTGTTCTGATCCACCCAGTGGATGGTGGCGCCCTTGACCTTGCGTCCGTCGGCGGGATCCCCGCCCCGGCTGTCGGGATCGTAGGTGCACAAAATCTCCGTCACCCTGCCGTCCGCGTCCTTTTTACAGCCGGTGCAGGTGACAAGATACGCGCCCTTCAGGCGCACCTCGTTGCCGGGATAGAGCCGCTTGTACTTGGGAACCGGCGTCTCCAGAAAATCGTCCGCCTCAACATAGACGTGACCGGAAAAGGTCACCGGATGGGTTCCGCTCTCCGGGCGCACCGGGTTGTTCTCCACCTGGAACTGCTCGGTCTTTCCCTCCGGATAGTTGGTGACGGTCAGCTTGACGGGCCGCAGCACCGCCATGACGCGGCGGGCGTTCTCGTTGAGATCCTCCCGCAGGCAGTGCTCCAGAAACCCGAAGTCCACCGTGGAGTCCGCCTTGCTCACGCCGATGCGCTCACAGAAATTCCGAATGGAGCGTGGGGTGTAGCCCCTGCGGCGCAGGCCGCACAGCGTGGGCATCCGGGGATCGTCCCAGCCGGAGACCCGGCCCTCCTCCACCAGCGAGCGCAGCTTCCGCTTGGACATGACGGTATAGTTGATTCCCAGGCGGGCAAATTCGATCTGCCGGGGATGGGCCGGCAGAGTGCAGTGCTCCACCACCCAGTTGTAAAGCGGCCGGTGGGCTTCAAACTCCAGCGTGCACAGCGAGTGGGTGATCTGCTCCAGCGCATCCTCGATGGGATGGGCAAAATCGTACATGGGATAGATGCACCAGGCCGTCCCCGTTCTGTGGTGCGCGGCGTGGTTGATCCGGTAGAGCACCGGATCCCGCAGATTGAAGTTCCCCGACGCCAGGTCGATTTTGGCCCGGAGGGTCATCTGACCGTCCGCAAACTCCCCGGTCCGCATCCGTTCAAAAAGCGCCAGATTCTCCTCTGCGCTCCGGTCCCGGAACGGACTGACGGCTGGGTGCGTCAGATCGCCCCGCATTTCCCGCATCTGCTCCGGCGTCAGCTCGCACACATAGGCAAGGCCCTTTTTGATGAGCTCCACCGCGCACTGGTACATTTTTTCAAAATAGTCGGAGGCATAGAAAAACCGGTCGCCCCAGTCAAAGCCCAGCCAGTGGATGTCCTCTTTGATGGCGTCCACATATTCGGTGTCCTCTTTGGAGGGGTTGGTATCGTCCATCCGGAGGTTGCACAGCCCGTGATACTTCTCGGCGGTGCCAAAATCGATGGTCAGCGCCTTGCAGTGGCCGATGTGCAGATACCCGTTGGGCTCCGGCGGAAAGCGCGTGTGGACGGTCATCCCCGCAAACTGTCCGCCCTCGGCCAGATCCTCCTCAATAAAGGCGTGAATAAAATTGCGGCTGTCATCCTGTTCCGCTCCCGGCGTTTTGATCTCGTCAGACATATGCTCTCAGCCCCTCCGTTTTCTTTTGCGATGAATTGGATTTATTATACAGAAGCCTGTCCTGAATTGCAAGGGAAAAAGCGGCTGCCGCAGTTTTCACTGCAGCAGCCAGTCGTCTACGATATCCCTGAGCGCGGAAGGTGTGACGGTGTGCTGGAGCAGCAGAGCCAGAAGGCCGGTGATCTTGTTCTGGGACGGGGTAATTCCCGGAACAGCCACATCCTCACCGCTGGCGCAGGAAATTTCCACACCGTAATTTTCACACAGGTTTTCACATTCTTCCGCAAGGAGATAGTAGTCCATGGGTTGATCCTGAATCTCTCTTCTTCCAACCAAAAGTGCGCGCATCTTCATTCCTCCCCGCTCCCCCGAAATTCCGAAGAATTTTGAGAAGCAGAGAAATCATACCATTTTAGCCGGAGGCAATTTGTCGATTTCAGTCGAATCCAAGAAAAGCTGCGATTTTTTTAACACAAACGTTTCCTATTGCCCCTCCCCGGGCTTTCCATCAAGCCCGGCCGCCAGCCTGGCCAGCGCCTCTTTGGTGGTCAGCGCGTTTAAAACGTCCAGCAGCCCGTTGGCCTGGAGGCCCTCCGGCAGCTCTAGCTCCCGGAGCAGCCGGCGCCGGCGCTCCGCGCTGCCCTCCGTTCCGCTGAGGCCCAGCTCGTAGAGATCCGCTTTCGTGATCTCCGCGGCCCCAACCGCGGACGGCGCGGCCTCGTCCTCAAAAGTGGCTCCCGCCCGCTCCAGGGCCTTGAGGAGCACCTCCGGCCGCATGCCCTCCACCCCCAGCAGCCCGGCTTTGCCGGGTGCGCGCTTGCGCCGCTCCTTTCCGGAGATGTTGGGAATATACGCCTGCTTTATCTGCTCCGCCGGGATCGCGCCCCGCAGGTAGCCCCGGATCACAAATCCGGCGCCGTCGCTGTCCGTCAGAAGGATTAGCCCCCGGCTTCCGGCCAGCCGCCGGAGCAGGGACAGCTTTTCCCTGTCGTTGAAAATAGAAAATCCGCCGGTTTCCAGCACGGCCGCATCCACCGCCTGCCGGATGGCATTTTTATCGTACCGCCCCTCGACGACGATGACCTCCCTGATCTTCCTCATGGCCGCTGCGCCCCCAGACGCACCAGGAGCAGCTTCAGCTCCTGTGCCCCATCTGCGCCGCGCTGGCTTTTCAGCCGCCGGTCCAGCACCTGGCACTGCTTGACGGCGTCCGCGCACCACTGGGTGGTGGTCTTTTCGGCCGCACGCATCCACAGCCGCACGGAATAGTCCGACCGCGGCTGCCAAAGCTCCATCAGCCAGTACCGATCCTTTCCCGCATCAATGGCCAGCCTTGCGGTATAGATGTGGCGAAGCTGCATGCCCAGCGCCGCGGTGATCTTCAGAGGATCGGTCTGCATGGTCAAAAGCTCCGCCATGAGCACGGCCGCGCCGTCATAATTTCCCTGAACCACAGCGTCGGTAAACCGGAACATCTCCGCCGACAACACGGGATCGGCCACGGCGTCGATCTCCTTTGCCGTAACGGTCTTTCCCCGGGTATAGGCGGCGATCTTCTGGATTTCCGGCATCAGCCCGGTCATCAGGCTGCCGCAGGTAAAGATCAGGTACTCCGCCGTCTGGCGGTCAATGTTCCGGTCCAGGGATTTAAAGTGCCGGATCACCCAGGGCACCAGATTGCTGTTGTCCTGAACCCGGAATTCCACGCACTCCACATGCCGGTCGATGGCCGCGCAGAGCTTTTTAACCGTCCGGTTGGGCTTGTACTCCACCGTGTCGTACACAAAAATCAAGCAGCAGTACGGGGGAAGATCCTCCAGCAGAAGAATCAGTTTCTCCCGCTGCTCCTCCGGCAGGCGGAAAAGGTCAAAATCCTCCGCCGCGATCAGCGTATGCTCCGCCATCATCGGCATGGCCTCCGCCATCTCCAGCAGCGCCTGTGCCGTCAGCGTCCTGCCGTCCAGGATGTGGCAGTTGAACTCCTCGCAGGCTGCCGGAATCAGGGTGCTCTTTATCTGATGGAGATAGTATTCCCGGAGGTAGCTCTCCTCGCCGTAAAAAATGTAGGCGTTTTTCAGCGTGCCGCTCTGCAGATCTGACTTCAGCCTCTGCAGCCCCGCGTCCTGGCCTGTTTTTTTCTTTTCATATGCCATGCCGTTTTCCCTCAATTCACGCAGATATGGATTCTGCCCTGCAAATCCGTCCGATAGATCCGCACACCGGAGCGCGTCAGGCGGCCGAGCGTCTGCCCGTTGGGATGGCCGTACGCGTTGCTGCCCACGCTGACGATTCCGCTCTCCGGCTTCACCGCGTCCAGAAGCGTCTGGGACGAGGCGTTCCGGGCGCCGTGGTGCCCCGCCACCAGTGTCTCGATGTCCGGCAGCGCGTAGGTCTTCAAAAGCTCCCGCTCCGCTCCGGTGTCCAAATCCCCCGTCACCAGCAGGTCGTACCCGCCGCTGGAGCAGAGAAAGACAAGGCCCCCGTCGTTGTCTCCCCTGCCTGCGGAGGGAAGCACGGAGACCTCCGCCGCGCCGCCTAGGGAGAACTGCGATTTTACCCCCACGGAGCGGACGGGAACGCCGTACTTCTCCGCGGCCCGCAGCAGGAGCTTCTTCTGTCCCGCGTCGTCCTCCCCTGTGGGGATTACCAGCGTCCCCACCTCCCGGCGCGCCAGCAACGCGGTTACGCCGGAGACGTGGTCGTAATCGAAGTGGGTCAAAAAGAGGTACTGCAGGCGGCGGCAGCCCATGCTCTCCAGACTGTCCTCCGCCAGATTGCCCGCGTCGTACCAGCTGTTGCTGCTGCCGCAGTCGATCATGGCAAACGCATTCCCGGAGCTGAGGACGATACACTGTCCCTGCCCCACGTCCAGGGCCGTGATATTGAGCTTTCCCCGGGTATCGAATTGGGCTCCGGCCCAGACTGTGGCCGCCAGAGCCGCCGCCGACAGTGCGGCCGCCAGGAATCTGGCCCGCCGCGTCCGGTCGCCGGAGAGCAGCACGACGGCAAACAGCAGATAAACCAGCGCCAGCCAGTATTTAAGATAGGGATTGGTAAAGTAGACCGCGTGGTACGGCAGCCGGGAAAGCCAGTGGGTCAGCGTCAGGATATATCGGATCAGCACCCGGGGCACAAGCCCCAGCAGGGCCCCCAGCGGCCGGCAGAGAAAACTCAGCAGCACAGCGCCCAGTCCAAAGCAGAAGATCAGCCCCGCCGCCCAGAGGCACAGGAGATTGCTCAGGGGCAGAACCAGCCAGAAGATGTGAAAATACACCGCCGCCAACGGCGCGGAGAACGCCGTCACGCCCAGTGAGGCGGCCAGGCTGGCCGTCACGGCCCGGGGCAGCTTTCCCCAAAACCGGCCCGCCGTCAAAAACCGGTAAATCGGCGGAGCCGCCCACGCGATTCCCACGATGGCCGCGAAGGACAGCTGCAGACTGACAGACGCCGCGGCAAAGGGATTGGCCAGCAGAATCAGCGCCAGAGCGGACGCCATGGCCGTGGGCACGTCCCGCTCCCGCCGGAAAAGCGGAGCCGCCAGCAGGGCGATCAGCATTATGCAGGCCCGCACCACAGAGGGCGAGCAGCCTGCCAGCACGGCATAGAAAAGGAGAACCGGCACCGCGGCGGCTGCCGTCAAACGGCGGCGGTGCCGCCCGGTAAAAAACTCCACCATGGAAAAAAGAAACGCGCAGTGGAGCCCGGAAACCGCCAAAATGTGATAGATCCCGGCCTCGCTGAGATCCGTGGCGGCTTCCTGGGAAAGGCCGCTTTTATCACCTGTGAGCATGGCGCAGAGAAATCCGGCGGAGTCCCCGGAAAAAAGCGCTTGAATCCGCAGCCGCATGGCGCGGCCCAGCCGTGCGGGCCACCAGCGGGGACTGGACACGCTGCCCCGGCCGGCGCGGACGGTTCCGCCGTACGCCAGCAGGAAAACGCCCTTGGAGGTAAAGGCGGTCACATCCGTGTCCCGGATGCGCCCGGCGCTCTCCACCCGCACCGTTCCCCGCAGCGTATTGCCCGGCTCCAGCTCCAGAAGATCCCTGTCGCCGTAATAAACCGCCCGGAAGCTGCGGGAATGCTCTCCCCGCAGCTGAACCGTGATTCTGGCACCCAGCCGCGTTTCATCGGCGTAATCCAGCGCCGTCATGGAGACGGACCGCTCCGCTCCGCACAGTGTTTCCGCCGGGACCTGAACAGCGGCTGCATAGGCCCAGGAATATGCGAGTCCCGCGGCAATTCCCACGGTGAGCAGGACGACCCGCAGCCGGGTATGTCCGCTCAGACGCGCTCCGCAGAGCCCGACTGCCAGAAACGCGGCGGCGCAGGGCAAAAGCCAGGTTCCGGGCAGCAGACAGCGGGCGGCAAACACGCCGGCGGAAAACGCAAACGCCGCCCATGCCAGCCGCCGCAGATCCGGCTGCTCCGCCGTCTCGCTCCGGAAGGTCTCCATCCTCATCACCCGCGTCTCTCCGGTCGGAGATTCATCGCTTTGGGGCCTGCGCACATCCGTGCGCAGATGCGCATATAATAGCCGCTATGCGGCTATTACAGCACAGGCGCATAGCGCCGTTGTGCTGTAATTTTTTGATCTCAGCGCCTGCGCACATCCGTGCGCAGATGCGCATATAATAGCCGCTATGCGGCTATTATAGCAGGCCCCGGGAGACGGCGCAAGCCCCGCGGAAAAGAGAAAAAGATGGCGTTTTTCCTTTTGCCGTGTTAAGATAAGGCAAATCAAGCCAGATCAAGGGGGAATGCCTGTTGACGCAGTCCAAGCGCTGGCCCGCGCTCCTGATTGTCCTGCAAAGCCTGATCTATGCGTTCGGCGACGTCATTGCCAAGCGAATCTATCCCGGGCACTCCCTCAGCCTGATGCTGACCATCCGCTATCTGATGGCCTCCGGGGCCCTGGCGATCATGATGGGAAGGCGCGGGCTAGAGCTGCTCCGCCGCACGCCGCTGCGTGTCTGGCTGCCGCCCGGCATTTTTATGGCACTCTCCTGCATCAGCGCCCAGTTCGCGCTGGCCCATACCGCCGTGACCAACATGGCGTTTCTCCGCTCCCTCACCGCCCTGCTGACGCCGCTGCTGGCGCTGCTGATCTTCCGCAGAAAATACCGGCTGTGGCACGTCTGGCTGCAGCTCCTGGTTCTGGCCGGGCTTTATCTGCTGTGTGCAAAGGGCGGGCTCTCCGCCTTTGGATTGGGCGACGCCGTCGCACTCTTTTCCGCGCTGATGAACGCCAGCTCCCTGGTCTTTTCCGAACGCGCCTCTCACTCCATGGACGCCGCGGTACTGGCTGTGGGCCAGGCCTTCTGCTGTTTTGTGTTCTGCTTTTGCTGGTTCCTTGCCTCCGGCGATCAGCCGGACGCGCTGACGCTTCCCGCATGGATCGGCCTTGCCTATCTGGCCTTCGGCTGTACGGCGGCGGGGTTCATTTTACAGAATGCGGCACTGCGGCGGCTGCCCTCCCGCTCCATCGCCATGGTGCAGTGCAGCTACCCGGTCATCACCTCGGCGCTGTCCTTTTTCTTCCTTGGGGAACTGCTGGCTCCGGCCGGAATCGCGGGAGCCGCCATTATCCTGGTCTGTGTTTTTCTGGAGAGCTTTTTGCAGGACAAGCCTGTACAAAAAATGTCCGCCCGTTGAGGGCGGACATTTTTTATAGCACAGCTGCGGAAGCGGCTTAGCCCGGAGGCCAGGTCATATCCCGGCCGGACAGAACGTGGAAGTGCAGATGATGCACGCTCTGCCCCGCCTGCTCGCCGATGTTGGAGACCACCCGATAGCTCTCGATTCCCTTCTCAGCGGTGATTTTCGCGATCACCTCAAAGATATGGGCCACCACCGCGCTGTTGGCCGAGCCAATATCCGATACGGAGCCGATGTGCTCCTTGGGAATCACCAGAAAATGCGACGGGGCCTGGGGCGCGATATCGTAAAACGCGAAGCACACCTCATCCTCATAGACCTTCCGGGAGGGAATTTCTCCCGCCGCAATCTTGCAGAACAGACAATCAGACATGGAATACACCTCCTTTTTCATATTTTTACTGTGTAGTTAAAATACTTTACACAATTTGAAAACAGGTTACTTTACTTTATTTGACACAAAGTCGTCTACAGAGGCCAAGGCATCGTCCAGCTTTAAAAGGTCCTTGCCGCCGCCCATGGCGCTGTCGGGCTTTCCGCCGCCGGAACCGCCGGCAACCGCGGAGACAGCCTTGACCAATTCCCCGGCCTTGACGCCGCGGCGGACGGCCTCCTTGCCGCAGACGGCCAGGAAGGTGATCTTCTCCTCCCCTGTCACCCCAGAACCGCCACGCCGCCGGGCTCCTTGTCCCGCAGGAAATCGCCCATCTGCCGCAGCGTATTGGTGTCCACGTTGTGCAGCGTCTTGGTAATCACCTTCAGCCCCGCCACCTCCTTGAAGGAGGTCAGGAACTGTTCCGCCTGCCCCAGAGAGGCCTTGGCCGTAAATTTCTCCAGCTTCTGCCGCAGTTCCCGCACCTCCAGCATGGCCTGCTCCGCTTTTTCCGCCAGCTCGGCGGGATTGGCCTTCAGAATCTCCGCCGCGTGGAACAGCAGCTCCTGATTGCGGTTCATGGTCCGCAGGGATTCCTTGCCCACGGTGGCCTCAATCCGGCGGACGCCGGAGGCCACGGAGGACTCGGATCTGATGTGGAAGGGGCCGATTTTGGCAGTGTTGTCCAAATGCGTGCCGCCGCAGAACTCCATGGAGACGGGGCTGTCCGTATCCCCCATGGAGACCACCCGCACCACCTTGCCGTATTTCTCGCCGAAGAGCGCCGTGGCGCCCAGCTTTTTTGCCTCCTCAATGGGCAGAACCCGGGTGATCACCGGATATCCCTCCAGAATCTGGCTGTTGACAATCCGGTTGACCTGATTCAGTTCCTCAGCTGTGATGGAGCTGAAGTGGGTAAAATCAAAGCGCAGGCGGTCCGGTTCCACCAGGGAGCCGGCCTGGTGCACGTGGTCGCCCAGAACGGCCTGCAGCGCGGCGTCCAGCAGATGGGTGGCGCTGTGGGCGCGCATAATCGCCCTGCGGCGGTCCGGATCGATGCCGGCGGCCACGGTGTCCCCCACCTTCAGGCTGCCCTCCTTCAAAACGCCGGTATGCAGGAATTTGCCGCCCTTGTTCTTCTGAACATCCGCAACGTCAAAAATCATGCCGTGCTCCAGAAGCTGCCCGCGGTCCGCCACCTGGCCGCCCATCTCCGCATAGAAGGGCGTCCTGTCCAGCACCACGGCCGCCTCCGCGCCGGCGACGATCTCGTCCCGCAGCTCGCCGTCCACCACGATAGCCAGCACCTTGGCGTCCAGAACAGTGCCCCGGTCATAGCCCATAAATTCGGTGGCGGGCATCTCGGAGCCGAACTCAATACCGGCCCAGCCCAGATCACCCAGGGCCTCCCGGGCCTTGCGGGCGCGGACGCGCTGCTGCTCCATCAGCTCGTCAAACGCTCTGCGGTCGACGCTCATGCCCGCCTCTTCCGCCATCTCAGCCGTCAGATCGATGGGGAAGCCGAAGGTGTCGTACAGCTTGAAGGCATCGGCACCGGAGAAAACCTTCTCCCCCTTGGCCCGGTGGGCGGAGAGCAGATCCTCATAAATCTTCATGCCGCCGTCGATGGTATTGGCGAAGTTCTCCTCCTCGGTGCGGACGACCTTGGTGATATAGGACTGCTTCTGCCGCAGCTCCGGATAGGCGCACTCATTTTCATGGATCACGGTGTCCACGATCTCATAGAGGAACGGCCTGTCGGTACCCAGTAGCCTGCCGTGGCGGGCGGCCCGGCGCAGCAGCCGGCGCAGCACATAACCGCGGCCCTCGTTGGAGGGCAGCACACCGTCGGAGATCATAAAGACGGAGGAGCGGATATGGTCGGTGATGACCCGCAGGGAGACGTCTGTCTTTGCCTCCTGCTCGTAATGGGCGCCGGTAATCTCGGAGACCTTGTTGGTGATATTCATCACCGTGTCCACATCGAACAGAGAGTCCACATTCTGGGAGACCACGGCCAGGCGCTCCAGACCCATGCCGGTGTCGATGTTTTTGTTGGTCAGCTCGGTATAGTGGCCCTCACCGTCGTTATTGAACTGGGAAAACACGATATTCCAGACCTCGATATACCGGTCGCACTCGCAGCCCACCGTGCAGGTGGGCTTTCCGCAGCCGTACTTCTCGCCGCGGTCATAGTAGATCTCCGAGCAGGGGCCGCAGGGGCCGGAGCCGTGCTCCCAGAAGTTGTCCTCCTTGCCGAAGCGGAAAATCCGCTGGGCAGGGATGTGCATATCCTCATTCCAGATCTGAAACGCCTCGTCATCGTCCTGATAGACGGAGGGATAGAGGCGGTCGGGCTCCAGCCCCGCCACCTTGGTCAGAAACTCCCAGGCGAAGGGAATGGCCTCTTTTTTAAAGTAGTCGCCGAAGGAGAAGTTACCCAGCATCTCAAAGTAGGTGCCGTGGCGGGCGGTTTTGCCGATATTCTCGATGTCGCCGGTGCGGATGCACTTCTGGCAGGTGGTGACGCGGTTGCGGGGCGGCTCCTCCTCCCGGGTAAACCAGGTTTTCATGGGGGACATGCCGGCGTTGATCAGCAGAAGGCTGGCGTCGTTGTGGGGAATCAGGGAGAAGCTGGGCAGGCGCAGATGGCCCTTGCTCTCAAAATAGCTGAGAAACATCTCCCGGAGCTCGTTGAGGCCGTAACTGGGATGGCTCATATGGGTTACCTCCTAATGTAAAATAAGCAAAAGCTTGGATCGCCGGCGCGGCGGCGATGAAAATAAAGAGGCTTCGCCCCATTTTAGGGGCGAAGCCTCAGCTTCACGGTACCACCCTAATTATCCCGCGCAGCGGGATCTCTTAGTCATCCGGTAACGGGGATGAACCGTTCCGCTCCTCGCGGACCGCTCGGGAGTGGCCGGATTCTCCATGGCGAAGGGGCTTGCACTGCTCCCCTCTCGCTGAACGCCTGGGCGGAATTCCTTGCTCCGTCTGTGCCTTTTCTCAATAATTACGTTGCTATTATAATCGTTTTTTCCCGTTTGTCAACGGGAACTTCACGCCTCGGCCGCAATCTGCCGGCCCATCAGGACGCCCATGATGGACGCCATCATCAGGCCCCGGGTCCAGCCGGAGGAATCACCCAGGCAGTGAAGGCCGCTGAGACTGGTGGTGAAATTTGCATCCATTTTCACCCGGTTAGAATAGAATTTCAGCTCCGGGGAGTACAGCAGCGTCTCGTAGGAGGCAAAGCCAGGCACCACGTAGTCCATGGACTGGATAAAGCTGATGATGTTCATCATCGCCCGGTAGGGCATGGCGGCGGTGATGTCCCCCGCCACCGCGTCGGGCAGCGTGGGGCGGATGTTGGACTGCGCCAGCTCCTTGGGCCAGGTACGCTTTCCGTCCAGAATATCGCCGAAGCGCTGCACCAGAATCTGACCGTTGGCCAGCATGTTTGTCAGCTCTCCCACCTTCTGGGCGTAGGCGATGGGCTGGTTGAAGGGCACAGAGAAGTTGTGGGAGCACAAAATGGCCAGGTTGGTGTTGTCAGTCTTGAGGTCCTTGTAGGAATGGCCGTTGACCACCGCCAGATTGTTGTCATAGTTTTCCTGGGAAACGAAGCCGCCGGGATTCTGGCAGAAGGTGCGCACCTTGTTCTTGAACGGTTTGGGATAGCCCACCAGCTTGGACTCGTAGAGCACGCGGTTCACCGTCTCCATGATCTCGTTGCGCACCTCCACCCGGACGCCGATATCCACCGTGCCGGGGGCGTGGGCGATATTGTGCTCCGCGCAGAGCTTTTCCAGCCAGTCGGCGCCCCGGCGGCCGGTGGCCACCACCGTATGCTCCGCGTAAATCTCCAGATCCTTTTTCCCGTTGGAGATGGTCACGCCCTTGCAGACGCTGTCCTCCAGGATCAGATTGCTGCACTCATAGCCAAAGAGCATCTCCACGCCGCAGCTTTGAAGATACCGCTCAATGCCCAGATAGATCTCCTGGGCCTTTTCGGTGCCCATGTGCCGGATGGGGCAGTCCACCAGCTTCAGCCCCGCCTGGATGGCGCGGCGGCGGATCTCCTTGCGCTCCCCGTCGTTCCCCAGCCCCTCAATATGATCGTCGGCGCCGAATTCCAGATAAATCCGGTCGGCGTACTCGATGGTCTCCTGGGCCAGGGCCGGGCCGATCAGCGTGGGCAGGTCGCCGCCCACCTCATAGCTCAAAGAGAGCTTGCCGTCGGAAAAGGCGCCGGCGCCGGAAAAGCCCGTGGTAATATGGCAGTAGGGCTTGCAGTTCATGCACCGTCCGGTCTTGTCCTTGGGACAGTGCCGGTTCTCCACCGACTGGCCCTTTTCCACCATGACAATTTTCTTTTTGCTGCCCTTCCGGATCAGCTCCATCGCGGTGAAAATTCCCGCGGGGCCTGCTCCGACAATCACAACATCTGCTTTCATACGTCTCTCCTTACTGTGCTGAAAGTCCCGCCGCGCGGCGCACCAGCGAATACGCCGGAACCTGACGCGGCAGCTTCATGCGAAATTTCATCTGGGGGGTCCGGGGCTCCGTCAGAGGCGTTCCGTCCTCCCCATACATCTCCGGGGCGATAAGCGAAAACGGCTCCGTGTCCGGCCCCACGATCTCCAGCTCATCCCCCCGGCAAAACTTGTTCCGAAGGGAGAGCACCGCACTGCCGTCCGGGGCGCACTCCGTCACCAGAGCGGCCACCTGCCACTCCCGGATATACCGGGAATGTTCCGTATACTGGCCCGGGCGGCCGTAGAAAAATCCGGTGGAATAGTGGCGGTGGCTGACCTTCTCCACCTCGCCCCGCCAGAGCGGGCGCAGCGGTCTTCCCGCCGCCGCGTCGTCCAGACAGTGGCGATAGGCGCCGGTGACCACGGCGGCATAGTAGGCGGACTTGGCCCGCCCCTCGATTTTCAGGCTGGAAAGTCCGGCGCCGCACAGCTCGTCCAGGTGGTCGATCATGCAAAGGTCGTTGGAATTGAGAATATAGGCGCCCTTTTCATCCTCGAAAACGGGAAAATACTCGCCGGGCCGTTTTTCCTCCATCAGGGCGTACCGGTACCGGCAGGGCTGGGCGCAGGCGCCCCGGGCGGAATCCCGTCCGGTCATGTAGTTGGAGAGCACACACCGGCCGGAGTAGCTGACGCACATCGCCCCGTGGACAAAGCACTCCAGCTCCAGCTCCGGCGGGGTTTTCTCCCGGATCTCCCGGATCTCGTCCAGAGAGAGCTCCCGGGCCAGGATCACCCGCTGGGCCCCCAGGTCGTACCACGCCCGGGCACATTCATAATTGCAGACGCTGGCCTGGGTGCTGATATGGCGCTGACAGCGGGGCGCGTACCGGCCCGCCAGGGTAAAAACACCCAGGTCGGCGCAGATGACCGCGTCCACTCCCGCCTCGTTCAAGCGCTCCAGATGGCGGGGCAGCTTCCGCACCTCGCCGTTGCGGGGCATGGTGTTCACTGTGCAGTGGACGCGCACGCCGCGATCGTGGGCAAAGCGCACCGCCTCCGGCAGCTCCTCATCGGTAAAATTTCCGGCAAAGGATCGCATGCCAAAGCTGGTGCCCGCCAGATACACCGCGTCGGCTCCGTACAGCACGGCCATCCGGAGCCGCTCCATGTCTCCCGCGGGGGCCAGCAGCTCCGGTCTTTTCCGCTCATCCCGCATAGTCGTCGCTCTTCAGGAATTTCTGGAACTCGCTGTACGTCCGGAAATAGTGGTGCAGATTATCCTTCCCCAGGCCGTAATAGTAATAGTCCGTAGTCGCCGGGTGCAGCGCGGCGTCGATGGCGGTAAGGCCCGGATTGGCGATAGGTGTGGGCGGAAGCCCCGCATTTTCATAGAGGTTGTACGGGGAATCGGTCTTTTTGTCCTGATTGGTGATCTTTCCGCTGTGGCCCGGCAAGGCGTACAGCAGCGACGCGTCAATCTGCAGCTTGCGGTACGTCCCGTGGTCGCCGCCGTCGTTGAGCCGGTTGTAGATCACGGAGGCGATTTTGGCCTGATCGGTTCCGTCCGTCTCCTTTTCAATCAGGGACGCGATGGTGACGATCTGGGTGAGATTGTATTTGGACGCCTTGATCTCCGCCATGCGGGTGCCGTTCATCCGGCTGGAGAAATTGCTCAGCAGCCGCTTGAGGGCGGAGTCGGCCTTCTCGTTTTTGTAGAAGTCATAGGTATCCGGGAAAAGGTATCCCTCCAGCCGGGAGAGCTCCTGGGAATCGCCGTCGACAAAGCTGTAGTCGAAGGTTCCGGTCTGGGCGGTTTTGGTCAGCTCCTCCTGGGTTCCGACGCCCTTGGAGGCCAAAAGGGCGATGATCTGCGCCGTGGTGTAGCCCTCCGGAATCGTGACCTTGACCGTGGCGGCGTTCAGATCCCCGGAGGCGTTGTGCATGGCGGTAATCAGCGCCAGATAGTCCATGCTGCTGTTAAGCTCATAGGTCCCGATGCCGATTTTATCCTCGGCGTGTTCAACCTTGCCAAAGAGGGTAAAAAACCACTTGTATTTCACAAGTCCCGCCTTGTGCAGCTTGTCCGCCACGGAGCTCAGGGATTCCTTGGAGGAGATTTCCACCGTGACGGTTACGTCTTTTTTGTTCAGCGAGCAGAAATCGTTGATCAAAAGCCAGCTGCAGCCTGCCAGCACCGCGGAGACCGTCAGCACAAAAAGGAGATATTTGGCCCGGCTGAACCGGCGGCGCCGGGGATGCGGATGCTGCGGCGCCGTGCCGCGGCGCTCGTAAGCGCGCACCTCTCCGGCATTCCAGTTGGTGGTCTCTTCGTTTCTATGATCGGACATGGCAACCTCCTGTGATCCGCACCGCGGAGTCAAAGATCTTCCGCTTTCCTTGGAATTTTCCGATGGTCAAGTTTCTAACTGCGCAAAGCCGCATAGAATAGTCAAGAACAGCAAGTGAGGTGACATTCATGTGCTTTAACTCCAACTCCGGAAACAACTGCTCGTGCCTCTGGTGGATCATCATCATCGTTCTGGTCCTGTGCTGCTGCTGCGGGAACGGCTGTTCCAACGGCGAGAACTGCGGCAGTAATTCCTGCTGCTGAGTACATGGCAAGGTGGGACGCTGAGCGTCCCATTTTGCTGTTCCCCGGCGGGACAGGCTCACAGAAGTCCCTGCACGATCCGGAGCACCTCTCCGTGGATGTCCTCCGCCGTTCTGGGCCGGCCGTCGGCTCCGGCGCACCGGATCTCCGCCCAGCCGCACTCCCGCACGATTTCCCGAGCGCCGGCGCGGCAGCTGTTCAGATAGGCCTCGTCCCGCTCATGGATGTCGGCGTGGGTTCCGGTTTTTGCCTCCCGGCCGCGCATCATCCGCTCCGTGATCTCCACGGGCATGTCGAGATAAATCACCAGATCCGGCTGGGGAAGGCCCAGCCGGCGATACTCAAAATCAAAAAGCCAGGCAAGAAATTCCTGCCGCTCGCCCGGAGTCAGCTTGGAAGCCTGATGCACCGCGTTGGACGTGGTGTAGCGGTCCGCGATCACCAGTCCCCCGGCCTCGTAAAAGCTCCCCCAGTCCTCCTTGTAGGATGCGTACCGGTCCACCGCGTAAAGCGTGGAGGCCGCGTAGGCGCTTACGTCCCCGGGTCTGGCGCCCAGAGCGCCGGACAGGTAGAGCCGGGCAGGCTCCGCGAAGGGATTGCCGTAGCGCGGGAAGTCGATCTCCCGGTACGGGATTCCCTCCCGGTCCAGCCGGCGGCACAGCAGTGCGGTCTGCGTAGCCTTGCCGGAGCCGTCGGTGCCCTCAAATACAATCAGTTTTCCGTTCATCCGCGTTTTCCCTTCTCCTGACGGACATGAATCAGGAACAGCGGGAGCTTCATCATCCGCCCCAGGCGGCTGGGCTCCCTGCACAGACGGTAAAACCACTCCAGCCCGTGCCTGGACCAGAACTCCGGAGCGCGCTCCACCGTACCCGCGAACACGTCCAGGCTTCCGCCCAGACCGCACAGCAGATGTGCGCCGGTATCCGCGCCGTATTTCGCCATCCACAGCTCCTGCTTGGGCGCGCCCAGGCAGACGAAAACGGCATCCGCCTGGCTGCGGGCCACATCCCGGGCCACCGCCGCGTCGTCTTTGAAGTAGCCGTTATGCGTGCCGGCGATCCGCAGTCCCGGATGCTGGGCGATCAGCTTTTCCGCGGCGGCCTCTGCAACGCCGGGCTTGGCGCCCAGCAGGTAAAGGGACTGGCCTCCCTGGGCCATTTTCCCCATCAAACGGTCGGCAAATTCAATTCCGGGGGTTTTTTCCTTCAGCGGAGTTCCCAGCATGGCCGCGCCCTTGACGACGCCGATGCCGTCCGGCAGCACCAGATCCGCGCCGTTGACGGCGGCGGCGGCGGCCGGATCCTCGCGGCAGACCTCTACGATCTCCGGATTGGGGGTCACCACGTAGTGTGTCCCCTGACTGTGGAGCAGTTCCATCCCGCGCTCCACCGCCTCTTCCATGGTCAGGTTGTCAAAGCCCACGCCCAATACGTCGATCCGCATGAAAAACACCCCTTACTCATCTGCACCCATACAGGTGAAATTATAGCATAACCCGCGTCACTTGTCCATTAGAACCTTCCCGGAACCTCCGCCCGGGCGGATAAAACGGGAATCCCGGAAGCCCGGCATTCCCGTTTTCATCATTTGCTCTCCGGCGCTTTCCGTCCGCTGCGCGAGGGCAGCGGAATCTGGGCCAAAACCACCGCGCAGAGCATCAGCGCGCAGCCCGCGTATTCCCGGCCGATCATGCGGTCGTGGAGGATCAGTGCCCCTGCCAGCGTGGCAAAAACCGCCTCCAGGCTCAAAAGCAGGGAGACCACTGTGGGATTGGAGCCCTTCTGCGCCAGAATCTGCAGGGTGTAGGCGACGCCGTTGGAAAAAACGCCCAGATACAGCAGCGGCCACATGCACCGGTACAGCGCCTGAGCGGTGGGCGTCTCGTAGCGGAGCATCAAAATTCCCGACACCGCGGCCACCACCAGAAACTGGACGCAGGACAGCGCCAGGCCGTCCACCTTCTCCACATAATGGTCCACCAGCAGAATCTGGACGGAGAAGCACAGCGCACAGAGCACCAGGTACACGTCGCCCGGCGCAACGGTAAACTGCTCCCGGACGCAGAGAAAATAAAGCCCCGCCACCGCCAGCGCCACGCTGATCCAAATGGGCCAGGAGACCCGTTTCTTGACGAAAATCCCCAGTACCGGCACAATGACAATGTACAGCGCGGTAATAAAGCCGGCCTTGCCGGAGGAGGTGGTGGCGATGCCCGCCTGCTGGAAATTCGTGGCCAGCGTCAGCGCCGCGCCGCAGGCGGTTCCGCCGATGGCCAGATCCCGGTAATAGTGGGGATTGTTCTCCGGAGACTGGGCGGGCGGCTCCTTTTGGAGGCGCTTGAATACCGCCCCGGCAAACAGCAGAACCACCACCGCGATGGCCGACCGCACGGCGTTGAGGGTAAAGGGGCCGACATACTCGGCTCCGATGCTTTGGGCCACGAAGGCGGTGCCCCAGATCAGTGCCGCCAGCAGCGGCAGAACGGTCTGACGAACATAGTTCACTTTCATTTGTCTTGCTCCAGATCTGTTTTTGTGATAGGATAAGCATAAAAATTTTATGAAATCCTGCGGCGGCGCCGCGCACAGGGTTTTAGTATACCATTGGGGTGATTTCTTGGCAATACTTCCGCGGGAATTTTACCGAAACGACACCGTCGGGACCGCCCGGCGGCTTCTGGGCAAATATCTGGTGCGCAGATATCAGGGAGAGCTGCTGGCCGGGCGCATTACCGAGACGGAGGCCTATGTGGGCCGGTGCGACAAGGCCTGTCACGCGTACGGCTACCGGAAAACCGCCCGAACCGCCATCCTTTTCGGCGAACCGGGCTACGCGTATCTCTATCTCATCTACGGCATGTACTGCTGCCTGAATTTCGTCACGGAGGACGCCGGAGAACCAGCCGCGGTTTTAATCCGGAGCCTCTCACCGGCCGCGGGGCTGGAGACGATCTCCCGTCTCCGATTCGGCGTCCGCCCGGAGGAGCTCACGCCCTACCGGAAAAAGAACTTTCTCAACGGACCCGGGAAGCTCTGTAAAGGCTTTTCGCTTACCGCCCGTGACAATGGGCTGGATCTGACGGGGGACCAGCTGTTTGTCTGTGATAGCCCCGCCGACGCGGGGCTTCCCGTTCCCCCGCTGCCGCCCGCGGAGCGGATCTGCGAGGGCAGGCGGATCGGCATCGACTATGCGGAGGAGGCCCGGGATTTTCCCTGGCGCTTCTGGCTGGAGGAGGCGTAAACGCATGCTGTTTTTTGATATGGACGGAACGCTGATCGACTCCAACGGGCTGTGGCGGGACGTGGACCGCACGTTTCTCGCCCGGCGGGGCCTTTCCTACAGCCACGCGTACTATGAGGGCGTAGCGCATACGATCTTCCCCCTGGCCGCTAAATTCACCAAGGAATTCTGCCATCTGGACGAGTCGTGCCAGGCGATTATGGACGAGTGGATGGAGCTGGCGGAGGGCCTGTACGCCAAGGTGCCCGTCAAACCGGGTGTCCGGGCCTATCTGCGCCAGTGCCGGGCGGAGGGCCGTCGGATGGCGGTGGTGACCTCCAGTGTGCCGGAGCACTGCCGTGCGGCGCTGGAGCACCTGGATCTTGTCAAATACTTTGACCGCATTACCTATGCCCAGACGCTGGGCCTTCCGAAAAAGGACGCGGCCCTCTGGCTGGCGGCCGCCGCGGAAAATCAGGTCGAGGCCCGGACGTGCACCGTATTTGACGACAGCATCGCCGCCTGCCGGGGCGCCCGGGATGCCGAAATGCGGGTCATCGGCGTCTACGACGACTATTTTGCCGCGGACGAACGGGAGATGCGGGGGTTTTGCGACGTGTACATCCAAAGCTTTCAGGAGCTGCTGCTGCCGGAGCGAACCAGGCAGCCGTAAAAGGGGCTTTTCTTCTGCCCCGCCGGAATTTTTTCCGACATCCCGGGCCGGTATTGAACTGAAACAGCCGCCTCCGTTTCGAAAGAACGGGGGCGGCTGTTGGGTTCTTACGGGGTTCAGAGCTTTTTCATATGGGCACCGGCGGATTTCAGCATCAGTTTTTTCACTCCGGCGCTCTCAAATTCCACCTCCAGCAGCGCGTCGCCGCCCATGGGGCGGACGGAACGCACCGTTCCCCGGCCGAATGCGGTGTGCTCCACGCCGTCTCCGGCCTCCAGCTGCAGCATGGGCGCGGAGGCAGAGCCGGAACCCGGCCCGCCCAGCGTTCTGCGCACCGCAAACCGCGGAGCCCTGCCGGACGCAGGCGCCGAAGGCGCTCCGCCGGAGCTTCGGCCGGACAGTCCTCCCCTGCTCTGGAAGCCGCCGGATGAAAACGCGCCCAGCCCGGCGGAAGATCGGTCGGCGCCGAAACGGCTCTGGAAGCTGTCCGCGTCCTCCCGTTCCGCCCGGAGCTCCGGTTTTCCCTGCCACTCCAGCTTATCCTCCGGAATCTCGCCTAAAAACCGGGAGGGCATGCAGGGGGACGTCCTGCCGTAAAGCATCCGCTGGCGGGCATTGGTCATCGTCAGGTGCTCCTTGGCCCGGGTCATGGCCACATAGCATAGCCTCCGCTCCTCCTCCAGCTCCTCGGGATCGGTGACGGCGTTCATGTTGGGGAACAGGCCCTCCTCCATGCCCACCACGTAGACATTGGGAAATTCCAGGCCCTTGGCCGCGTGCATGGTCATCAGGGTCACGCTGTTGTCCCCGCCGTCCACGGAGTCCAGATCCGTGTACAGCGCGATCTCATTGAGGAACCCCGACAGGGTCGCATCCTCCGGCCCCTGCTCCAAAAATCCCACAATGTTGGACTTCAGCTCCTGAACGTTTTCGATCCGGCCTCTGCTCTCCAGATCGTTTTTCTCCTCCAGGGCACGGATGTATCCGGTGCGGCCGCACACCTCGTCGTAAAACTCCGGCAGCGCCAGTTCTCCCCCGGCCTTACGCAGTCCGTCGATGAGATCGGCAAATTTCAGGAGTTTGGCGGCCGGGGCCTTCAGCTCCGGAAAGAGATCTGCGTTGCGCAGAATCTCGTAGAGTGACGATCCCTGGCCGGCAGCCAGGGCCTCTGCCTTTTCCACCGTGGCCGCGCCGATTCCCCGGGCCGGCACGTTGAGAATCCGCCGCAGCCGCAGATCGTCCAGGGGATTGTTCAGCACGCACAGATAGGCCAGCATATCCTTGACCTCAGCGCGGTCAAAGAACTTGGTGCCGCCTACAATCTTATAGGGCACAGCGTTGCGCTTGAGGGCATACTCCAGCGCGTTGGACTGGGCATTGGTGCGGTAGAGAATCGCGCTGTCCCGGAAATTCTGCCCCCGGCTGACGCCGCCCAGCAGATCCCCCACCACAAAATTCGCCTCGTCGCTCTCGTTGAACACCGTCCGCACCTGCACGGGAGTGCCGGCGCCGTTCCGGGTCCAGAGCGTTTTCCCCTTCCGCCCCTGATTGTTCCGGATCACGGCGTTGGCCGCGTCCAGAATGTTCTGGGTGGAGCGGTAATTCTCCTCCAGACGGATGACCCGGGCCTTTTTGTACTGCTTTTCAAAATTCAGGATGTTCTCGATGCTGGCGCCCCGGAAGCGGTAAATGCTCTGGTCGTCATCGCCCACCACGCAGAGGTTTTTCCGCCCGCCCGCCAGCAGGCCCGTGAGCAGATACTGGAGGTGGTTGGTGTCCTGATATTCGTCCACCAGCACGTAGCGGAATTTCTCCTGATAGTGCTCCAGCACGTCCGGGCACGTTTGCAGCAGCGTTACCGTGTGAAAAATCAAATCGTCGAAATCCAGGGCGTTGGAGGCGCGCAGCGCGGCCTGATAGGCCTTGTAGACCCTGGCGATGCGGCTGAGCTTCCAGTCGTTGGCGGCCGTCTCGTTCCGGGCGAACGCCTCCGGCGTCTCATACCGGTCCTTGGCCCGGCTGATTACGCTCAAAACCTCCCGGGGCGGAAACGACTTCTCCTCCAGCTTCAGCTCCTTGACAAGATCCCGGATCACTCGCTTGGAATCGTCGGTATCGTAGATCGTAAAATCCTTCCCAAACCCCAGCCGGTCGATGTCCCGCCGCAGAATCCGCACGCAGGCTGAGTGGAAGGTGGAGGCCCAGACGTCGTTGGCCGCATCCCCCAGCCGCGCGGCCAGACGCTCCTTCAGTTCTCCCGCCGCCTTATTTGTAAAGGTAATTGCCAGTACATTCCACGGAGGCGCCGGATCCACCGCGCACAGCTCCCGGGCCCGGAAACGCTCCGCCTCCGACGGCTGCTGGGGGTACGTTTCCAGAAAGGCCAGATCCGCCTCCGACGCCTGGGGCGGAATCTCCTGGGTATCGCTGCCCCGCCCGTAGGTCAGAAGATTGTAGACCCGCTGAATGAGCACCGTCGTCTTACCGGAGCCGGCGCCCGCCAGCAGCAGCAGCGGCCCCTCCGTCGTCAGGGCCGCCCGGCGCTGCTCGGGATTAAGACGCTGAAAATCCCGCTGAATCACCTGATACCGGGCGGCGCGGTACCGTTGGTTAAAATCGCTCATATCCTCACCAAATTTCCTTTTTACTGCCCTCTATTCTAAAATAAAAACTCCGCCGGGTCAACCGTGATCCCTGGGCAGGCGAAAAAAGTCTGAAAAAAACTGCGGCCCCGCCGTGGAATCGGCGGGGCCGCGGCAGACTGGAGCACTCACTGTCCCAAAAAGACCAGGTTCCGGTCAGCGATGAAATTGGGCACGCTGTAAAGTACAAAAATCCGGTCGATTCCGTTCTCCGCCGCGTACTGGGCGGCGGAGGCGCGGTAATACCGGAGATCCAGCAGATGCACCTCTGCAAAATACTGCGCCAGAAACGGCGCCAGGGCGTCGGAATAGCTGTCCCGGATCAAAAGAAGCTTCTCACCCTCCGGAAGGTTCTCATTTTTGATGACGCAAAGCGGCTGGTTTCCCCCCAGGAAAACGGAGTATTTGTCCTTTTCGTCCAGATAGGACGTCTCATACAGCGCCGTCTCCTCCGGCGACCCGGAGCGCCAGGAGGTGACGCTCAGCCCCTCCTCCGGCACCCAGAACTCAATGGTGTCCGGCCGCAGCCAGTGGATGCCGGATTTGGAATAGAGGGTGCCGTTAAACCGGTCGGAGCCCGGCAGGACCCGGTGTTGAAAGGCGTCGGGTCCCGGAAGCTCGTCTCCCCTGCCCAGCGCGTCCAGCACGGCCGCGCAGCCGTAATAGGCGCCCAGTGTGGTCCAGTGGTGATCCGTGCGGTAGTAGAGCGCCTCTCCCCTGTGGGCCTCCAGCGTGCCCAGGAAGTCAACGCCCTCCGCTCCGCTCTCCCCGGCGGCGGCCCGGATATACGACGCCTGATCCCAGCTCTCCGCACCCGGCGGCAACTTTCCCCGCCAGACCTCCGCCGCGGAGGGAATGAGCCCCAGGTAAACCGGAAGCTCCGTCTTTTCGGTGAGTTTCCGGACATACTCCGCATTTTTCTCCCCCAGTCCCTCCTCCGGCGCCTCCGCCTTCGCGATCAGCGTATCCTTTTTGCACAGATAGACGCCGTGGAACTCGGTCTTGCCCACCAGCTGCTCGGTTTTAGCCTTCAGCACCGTCCACTCGTCCCGCAGGGGAAACTGATCGGTGAGATATTTTTCCGTGTCGGACATAAAGCTTCCGTCCAGCACCGCGGAGAGGGAGAAAACCGGCTTCTGCGCCAGCGTGCGGTTTTCCGTCTCAGACTTCGCCCGGTCGGGCGCCAGGAGCAAAAATGCCAGCATCCCGCCCAAAAACAGGAAAAAGAGTACCGTTTCAATCCTGCTTTTTTTCATAGTCAGCGCCCTCCTTCTTAAAATCTGAAATATAAAAACGGGTTGTAGCTGCCGTCCACCAGATAGGCCGTGCAGAAAATCAGGCAGACCACGATCAGCACCGGCGCGGCAATGGCCTGCCCCCGCTCCGGCAGGCGCTGCCAAAGCCGCCTGCCCACGGTGGTGGAGGCGACGGCCAGCACCAGCAGCGCCAGGGCGTAGCTGCGCAGCAGATACCCATCCGCCCCGCTCCAGAGTGAGCCTCCGCCGAAGCAGATACGCAGGTATGCGCCGCACTGTCCCAGATTTTCAATGGCGAAAATTCCCCAGCCCACCGCCACGGCAAAGAGCGTATAGACCCGCCGCACCGCCCGGGGCAGCTTTTGCAGCGCGTCCCGCAGCACGTATTTCTCCAGAATCAGCCAACCGGCGAAATAGAGTCCCCACAGGAGGAAATTCCAGCTGGCGCCGTGCCAGAAGCCGGTGCACAGCCAGACGATCAGGATATTCCGCAGCGTTTTGGCCGTGCCGCGGCGGTTGCCGCCCAGCGGGATATACAGGTATTCCCGAAACCAGGTGGTCAGCGAGATGTGCCACCGCCGCCAGAAATCCGTCACGGAATCGGCCAGATACGGGTAGTTGAAGTTCTCACCGAACCGGAAGCCCAGCATCCGCCCCAGTCCGATGGCCATATCCGAATAGCCGGAAAAATCAAAGTAGATCTGAAAGGTGAAGGCGGCGAGGCCCAGCCAGCCGCCCAGCGCCGTCAGCGTCCCGGCCCCCTGCGCCGCAAGAGCGCTGTCCCACAGCGCCCCTACGGAGTTCGCCAGCAGCACCTTTTTCGCCAGGCCCACGCAGAATCTCCGCACGCCCAGCGACAGATCCTCCGCCGAGGAGGTTCGGCGCTCCAGGGACGCCGCCACCTCCTTGTAGCGGACGATGGGGCCTGCGATCAGCTGCGGAAACATCGTCACGAAGGTGCCGAAGGTCAAAAGATTGTGCTGCGCCGGCGCGTCCCGGCGGTAGACGTCGATGGTATAGCTCATGGTCTGGAAGGTGTAAAAGGAGATGCCGATGGGCAGCTTCACACCCAGAACCGGGAGGGATACCCCCGGAATCAGGGACAGGTTGGCTGCGAAAAAGTCCCAGTACTTGAAAAATCCCAGAAGCAGCAGGTTGAAAATCACGGACTGGGCCACAAACCAGCGCGCCTTCCGGTCGTCCGCCCGGTATTTTTCCACCAGGAGCCCGTGGGTGTAGTCGATAAAAATCGAAACCACCATAATGCAGATGTACACCGGTTCCCCCCAGCCGTAAAAAAGCAGGCTGACCAGCAGAAGAACCGGATTGCGCCACCGCAGCGGCACGAGAAAATAGGCCGCCATGCTCAGCGGCAGAAAGAGAAATAAAAAGGTGAGGCTGCTGAATACCACCCCGTCACATCCTATCTGTAAAATATTTTTGCTTTACATTCTTTTCCCCCGCGCCAGGGGCCTTTTTCCGCTCTCCGTCCGGCGGAGCCGCCGCGGATCGGGGCGGCGCGCATGTCCCGGAGGCGGACATGCGCGCGCCGTTTTCATCAGTGTACCACGCCGGCTTTTTTTACGCAAACAAAGCCGTAAATTCGCTGCCGATCTCGTCCTGGTGCTCGGCGGAGGCAATCATGGCCGCGTAGTTTCCCTCCGTGTAGACCTGGGCGTTACTCCAGGCCTCCATGGAATCCGGGTACCATGCCCCGCCGTTGGCCTGGTCGTCAATTCTGGAGCGGAACAGCTCCGCCGCCCGCTGGGCGTCCTCCTCGCTGGCACATTCCACCAGCACGATCTCGTTGACCACCGAGGACATCTGGGGCATTTTGGCCACCAGCTGCCCGGAGGCAATCTGCCGCAGCCCGGGATACGAGCTGTCCAGCATCTCGTCGTTGAGATCAATCATATACGTGTCGGCCCAGCCGAATTTGTTGGCCAGCTGGTCATAAAAGGACGTCAGATCCGCTTTTTTGCCGGAATCTCCGTCTGTCTTTTCTCCGCAGCCTGCCGCACAGACTCCCAGCAGCAGGGCCAGCACCGCAGCGGTTATTCGCTTTATCATAACAGATTCTCCTTTTCAACAGTAATCATAGACGGACATGCTTTTCAATAAGTTCCCCTCGGTGGACAGTATCTGCATTCCAAAGACAAATTATCGGCAGAACCGCATCTCTTGCAATTTGCCGCCATCCGCAGTATGATGGGCCAAAAGCACGCCGGGCGGAACCGAACGTGCAGACCGGCGGCGGTGCGCGGCGCCGCATAAATTTTCAAAGGGTGGGAACAAACTATGTACAGCTTTCGAAACGATTACAGCGAGGGTGCGCATCCCAGCATCCTGCGGGCTCTGGGGGAGAGCAATCTGGAGCAGACCTGCGGCTACGGACTCGACCCCTGCTGCCGGGAGGCAGCTGGTATAATCCGCGAAAAATGCGGCGTAAAAGACGCCGACGTGCACTTTGTCGTCGGCGGCACACAGGCAAATCTTCTTGTGATCCAGGCGTTTCTCCGGCCCTTCGAGGCGGTGATCGCCGCGGAAACCGGCCATGTCAACGTCCACGAGACCGGCGCCATCGAGGCCACCGGGCACAAGGTCTGCACCGTTCCCACGCCGGATGGGAAACTCACTCCCGCGCTGATCGAACGGGTGATTGCCGGCCATTCCTCCGAGCATATGGTCGCCCCCCGCCTCGTCTATGTCTCCGAAACCACGGAGCTGGGCACTTTTTACACCGTCCGGGAGCTGAGGGAAATCCGCAGCTGCTGCGATGCCCATCAGCTCTATCTCTACGTGGACGGCGCCCGCCTCGGCTCCGCGCTGACGACTCCCGGCAGCGACCTGACGTTTCCTGCCCTGGCCGCCGCGGCTGACGCGTTTACCATCGGCGGCACCAAAAACGGTGCGCTGTTCGGCGAGGCGATTGTCCTGGTCTCCGACGCGGCAAAGCCTAATTTCCGCTGGTACATCAAGCAGCGCGGCGCCATGCTGGCCAAGGGCCGCCTGCTTGGCATTCAGTTCCGGGAGCTGCTGCGGGGCGATCTCTATCTGGAGCTGGCCCGCCATGCCAACGAAATGGCCGCCATCGCCCGGGAGAGGCTGACCGCCAAAGGCTACCGCTTCGCCGTGGACTCCCGCTCCAACCAGCTCTTCCCCATTGTGCAGGACGACGTCATCCGCGCGCTTTGCCGGCAGTATGAATTTGACGTCAACGAAAAAACAGATCCGCTCCACTCCGTCATCCGGCTGGTCACCAGCTGGGCCACTCCGGAGGAGGCCGTCCGGGCCTTCGTGCGTGACCTGCCCGCCGCGGATTCCGGCTGCTGAGTGATTCTAAAACCGCCTGCCCTGAAAAGAGCAGGCGGTTTTTTTATCATTTCACTTGACACGAACGATTGTTCGATATATAGTAGAGACATGAATAGAACATTAGTTCGAACGGAGGTCTTTTTCATGAACGGCTGGACATTTTTCTTTATTGTAATCGGAGTGGTTTTTCTGACGGTGCAGCTCTTCCGCGTCATCGACGCCATCGAGCGTCCGGCCGCCCGGACCCGCCGCCGGGCCGCCGCCCGGTAGACCGGCGGCCATGGACCTGCTGGAAAAACTGACGATCCTGTCGGACGCCGCCAAATACGACGCGGCCTGCACCTCCAGCGGTGCGCGCCGCGGTTTCCGGGAGGGCATGATCGGAGACGCTTCCTCCTCCCTGGCCGGCTGTTGCCACACCTTTTCCTCCGACGGGCGCTGCGTCACGCTTTTAAAGGTGCTTTTGACCAACTGCTGCGTTTACGACTGCAAATACTGCGTCAACCGCCGGAGCAACGACACCCGGCGGGCCATGTTCTCCCCGGAGGAGCTGGCGGAGCTGACCATCGGATTCTACCGCCGGAATTACATTGAGGGGCTTTTCCTGTCCTCCGGCGTGTTCCGCTCCCCCGACGAAACCACGGAGCTGATGATCAAGGCCCTGCGGATTCTCCGGGAGACTTACCGGTTCAACGGCTATATCCATGCCAAGGCCATCCCCGGCACCTCGCCGGAGCTGGTGGAGCAGCTGGGCTTTTTGGCCGACCGGCTGAGCGTCAACATTGAGCTTCCGTCAGAGGCCGGGCTCCGGCTTCTGGCCCCGGATAAATCCCGGCAGGCAATTCTCTCCCCCATGCGGCAGATTCAAAACGGCCGGGCGCAGAACCGGGAGGAGCTGGCAAAATACCGGCACGCGCCCCGCTTCGCACCCGCGGGTCAGAGTACCCAGCTGATCGTCGGAGCTACCGGGGACTCCGATCTGCAGATTCTGCGGCTGACCCAGGGGCTCTATGACCGGTACCGCCTCAAGCGGGTCTTTTTCTCGGCCTATGTTCCGGTGGTGGAAAACGCCCTCCTGCCCGCCAGAGACACAAAGCCGCCACTGCTGCGAGAGCACCGGCTCTATCAGGCGGACTGGCTGCTGCGGTTTTACGGCTTTCGGGCGGAGGAACTTCTGGACGAGGGGGCGCCGGACTTCAACCCCCTGGTGGACCCCAAGTGCAGCTGGGCACTGGCGCATCTGGATTTTTTCCCTGTGGAGGTCAATACCGCCGACTATGAAACCCTTCTGCGGGTACCCGGCATCGGCGTCACCTCAGCCCGGAGGATTCTCTCCGCCCGCCGGACCGGGCGGCTGCGGCCGGAGGATCTGAAAAAACTGGGCGTCGTTTTGAAACGGGCCCGCTACTTTCTCACCGCCTCCGGAAAGCTGGCCCCGGGCGGCCGCATCTCCGGCGAGGCGCTGGCCCGCACGCTCATCGTCGCGGAAGCTCCCGGAGCCGCCGATCCGCCGATGCGTCAGCTGTCCCTGTTCGACTCCGTTCCCCAGGGGGCCTGACGCCATGCCGGAGGTCATTTATCTGTACGACGGCAGTCTGGACGGTTTTCTCTGCTGCATCTTCGAAAGCTACGCAAAAAAAGAGATTCCCACCGACATCCTCCAGGAGGAGCTGTGGGAACCTACGCTCTATTCTGTCCGCGCCGTCCCGTCGGACGTTGCTCACGCCCGGCGGGTCCTGCGCCGGGTGGCGGTGCTCTCCCCCTACGCGGCGGATCTGCTGCAGCGGGGCTTTCTCACCTGTCTGGACAGGCGGGAGCTGTTTCTCTACCGGATGGTGGCGAAACTGCTGCGGGAGGGCCCCGGCTTTCTCCGCAATCCCGCCGATGAAGTCCTCTACCCCATAATCAAGGCAGTTCGGGCCCTGAACGGAGAGGCTCAGCTGCTGCGGGGCTTTGTTCGATTTTCGGAGTTCAGCGGCGTGCTGGGCGCGGAAATTGAGCCCAAAAACAGGGTGCTGCCCCTTCTGCGGGGACATTTCTGCTCCCGCTACCGGAACGAAGCCTTTTTTATTTACGACCGGGTCCACCGGGAGGCGCTCTTTTACGCCGACGGCAAAGCGAGGATTGTCCCGCTGGAGCACTTTGAAATGGAGGCCCCCGGTGCGGAGGAGGCAGGCTACCGTCTGCTGTGGAAACGGTTTTACGACACGGTGGCCATCCGGGAGCGGTACAATCCGAAATGCAGAATGACCCATATGCCCAAACGGTACTGGAACACCATGACAGAATTTCAGCCGCCCTCTTATTTCAGGGCGAAAAATTCTCCTTCAGAGCGCGCAGTCCCTTTCGCTCCAAACGGGAGACCTGGACTTGCGAAACCCGCAGAATCCGGGCCGTCTGATCCTGGGTAAGGCCCTTGAAATACCGCAGAAGAATGGTCATCTTCTCTTTTTCCGGCAGTCGGTCAATGGCCTCCCGCAGGGCGATTTTTTCCACGAGCCGTTCCTCCGGCGCATCGGTTCCCAGCATGCCCTCCAGCGTCAGGCCGTCCTCGTTTTCCGCCTGGAGCGACTCCGGGGCGTCGGAGGCAAGATCCGCCCGGGCAATCTCCTCGCTTAAAAGGCCCGTGGCCTCGGCCAGCTCCGAGATCACCGGCTCCCGCCCCAGCTGATGACGGAGGCGCTCCCGCGTTCTGTAGAGCAGCTGCGCCTGCTCCCGGATGGTTCGGCCCACCTTAATGGTGCTGTCGTCCCGCAGAAAACGCCGGATCTCCCCAGCGATTTTTGGCACCGCATAGGTGGAAAAACTGGTTCCGTAGTGAAAATCAAAGCCCCGAACCGCCTTTAAAAACCCGAGACAGCCCAGTTGGTAAAGATCGTCCGGCTCCGCACCGCGGCCGTAATAACGCTTTACAATGCTCCAGATCAGTCCGCTGTTCTCCTGCACCGCCTGTTCGCAGGCGTCGTTGTCCCCAGCCTGCGCGGCACGCAGCAGTTCCGCGTTCATTGCTGCGGCTTGAGCCGGCTGGCGATTTTCCGCCGCATCACGACGGTAGTTCCGCGGCCGACTGCGGAGCGCACGGTCAGCTTGTCCATAAAGCTCTCCATAATGGTAAAGCCCATACCGCTGCGCTCCTCCCCACCTGTCGTAAACATGGGCTGGCGCGCTTTTTCAATGTCCGGGATGCCCCGGCCGCGGTCTTTTACCGTGATCTCCAGCACATTTCCCTCGCAGATGCTGGCTTTGAGACTGACCTTCCCCAGAGAATTGGGATAGGCGTGGACGATGGCATTGGTCACCGCCTCGGATACCGCCGTCTTAATGTCCTCCAATTCGTTCAGCGTCGGATCCATCTGCGCGGCAAAACACGCCAGCGCGGTTCTGGCAAATCCCTCGTTGGCGCTGCGGCTTAAAAACTCCATGGATATGTAATTCAATGTCTTATTTTTCATTGGATGTAGTCCCCCTTCCTATCGGATTTCTACCAGACGGCCGATTCCGGCCGCATCCAGAACCCGTCTCGCCTGCTGCGGAACATGGCAGATCAGAACGCTCCCACCCAGATTGCGCACCCGCTTCTGAGCCCGGAGGATCAGCGCGATTCCGGAGCTGTCCATAAATGTAACGCCGGAAAAATCCAGAAGCAGCCGCCGGGGCAGAGCCGCGTCGATGGCCTGCTCCATCTCCCGGATTGCCTCCCGCGCCCCCACATGATCCAGCTCTCCCGAGAATTTCAGCATCAGATTTCGGTCTGTGCTTTTTCCTTCAATCTCCATTCCAACCGTTCCTTTGTAAAGTAGATTTACTTGATCGTACAATTCCGTTTTATACGCTGTATGCGTCTCATCAGGGCGATCATAGCATTTTTCGCCGCTGCTTTTCTGTCGAAAGAGACCGGGCATCTGCATTTTTTGCAGATGCCCGGTCTCCGGCGCCTTTGTGTGAAGTATTTTTACATTACTGATTCATTGCTTTCGCGGATTCATCCAGTTTTGCGAGGAGTTCCCGGTATTTCCGGGCCTTTTCGCGCTCCGCCTGCACCACGGACTCCGGCGCGTGGCTGACAAACTTCTCGTTGCTCAGCTTCCCCTCCGAGATGCGAAGCCCGTTGGCGGCTTTCTCCCGCTCCTTCGCAATCCGCTCCTGCTCCTCCTTGAGATCCACCAGCTCACTGAGCGGAATATAGGCGGTGGCCTTGGTAGTGACGATGCTGACCAGTCCGTCCGTATTTTCCGGCGCCCGGCCGGTAATCTCCACGCTGGAGGCATAGGCCAGGCGGGTAATGAAGTGGCCGCCCTGTTCGTAGATGGTGGGCTCTCCGGTCAGCAGAATCATCTCCGTCTTTTTGGACTGCGGCACATTCATTTCCGCCCGGCGGGCGCGCACCGCCTTGATTGTATCCATGACCGCCTCCATGGCGTCCGCCTCCTCGGGGAAGTCCATCTCCGGACGGAAAACAGGCCAGTCCGCGGTCATCAGGAAATCGCCTGTATGCGGCAGCGCCTGCCAGATCTCCTCCGTGATAAACGGCATAATCGGGTGCAGGAGCTTCAAAATATCTGTCAGCACATAGCACAGCACCTGCTCTGCAGTCTGACGGGCCGCCTGATCGCCGCCGTTCAGGCGGGTTTTGGTCAGCTCAATATACCAATCGCAGTAGGTGTCCCAGATGAAATCGTACAGCTTGGCCGAGGCCACGCCGATCTCATAGCTCTCCAGATTTTCCGTGACCTCCCGGATCAGCCTGTTAAGCCGCGTGAGAATCCACCGGTCCTCCCGCTCCAGCTTCTCCGCCGGGGGCAGGCTGCACTCGTCGATGGTCAGGTTCATCAGCACAAAGCGGGACGCATTCCAGATCTTGTTGGCAAAGTTTCGCATGGCCTCGCACTTCTCCGTGTAGAACCGCGTGTCGTTTCCGGGGCTGTTGCCGGTGATCAGGTTGATGCGCAGCGCGTCTGCGCCGTACTTCTCCGCCATCTCCAGCGGGTCGATGCCGTTGCCCAGGGACTTGGACATCTTCCTGCCCTTGTCGTCCCGGACGAGGCCGTGGATCAGCACGGTGTGGAACGGAATCTGTCCCATCTGCTCACAGCCGGAGAAAATCATCCGGGCCACCCAGAAGAAGATGATGTCGTAGCCGGTCACCATGACGGAGGTAGGATAGTAATACTGCAGATCCGGCGTTTTGTCCGGCCAGCCCAGCGTGGAAAACGGCCACAGCGCCGAGGAGAACCAGGTGTCCAGCACGTCCGGATCCCGGGTCAGATGCGTGCTGCCGCACTGTTTGCACCGGGTGGGATCCTCCCGGCTGACATTGATGTGGCCGCACTCATCGCAGTACCACGCCGGAATCTGATGGCCCCACCAGAGCTGGCGGGAGATGCACCAGTCGTGGACGTTCTCCATCCAGTTGGTATAAGTCTTGGAAAACCGCTCCGGCACAAATTTGACTTCTCCGTTCCGGACAACCCGCAGGGCCTCCTTGGCCAGCGGCTCCATTTTGACGAACCACTGGGCGGAAATCACCGGCTCCACATCGCTGTGGCAGCGGTAGCAGGTGCCCACATTGTGGCTGTACGGCTCGGTTTTGACCAGATACCCCTGCTCCTCCAGGTCCTTCACGATGGCCTTACGGCACTCGTAGCGGTCCATACCGGCGTACGGCCCGCCGTTTTCATTGATATGCCCGTCGTCGCCGATGACCCGGATGACCTCCAGATGATGCCGGAGGCCCACCTCAAAGTCGTTGGGGTCGTGGGCAGGCGTCATTTTCACGGCGCCGGTGCCGAACTCCAGCTCCACGTAGTCATCGGCCACGATGGGAATCTCCCGGTTCATAATGGGCAGGATACAGGTCTTGCCCACCATGGAGCGAAACCGCTCATCGCCGGGATTGACGGCCACGCCCGTGTCGCCCATCATGGTTTCCGGCCTGGTGGTA
>JALCRQ010000011.1 GCA_022652655.1 Oscillibacter sp.
GCGCCCACCTTCACCGTGTCGCCGTAGCGGGAGCGGATCCAGTCCAGGGTGTGCTTCTGCCACCAGGAGTAGCCCTCGGAGGAGTCCATGACCAGAATGTCCGCTCCGGCCTCCACCAGGGCGGGGACGCGTTCTTCATAGTCCCGGGTGTTGATGCCCGCGCCCACCACGTAGCGCTTCTCGCTGTCCAGCAGCTCCAGGGGATTGGACTTGTGGGTGTCATAGTCCTTGCGGAACACGAAGGACACCAGGTGTCCGTCCCGGGACAGAATGGGCAGGGCGTTGAGCTTGTGCTCCCAGATGATGTCGTTGGCGGTTTTCAGGCTGGTGCCCTCCGGTGCCCAGATCAGCTTGGCCGCCGGGGTCATAAAGGTCTCTACCCGGGTGGAGGGATCCATGCGGCTGACGCGGTAGTCCCGGCTGGTGACCAGCCCCAGGAGCTTCCCCGTGCCGGTACCGTCGTCGGTGACGGCCATGGTGGAGTGACCGGCCTGCTCCTTCAGCGCCAGCACGTCCGCCAGCGTGTCGGAGGAGCGGAGGTTGGAATCGCTGACCACAAAGCCGGCCTTGTAGGATTTGACCCGGCGAACCATGTCGGCCTGCTGGTCGATGGGCTGGGAGACGTAGACAAACGCGATGCCGCCCTCCCGGGCCAGGGCGATGCCCATCTGGTCGCCGGAGACCGCCTGCATGACGGCGGAGACCATGGGCACGTTCATGCTCAGGGCCGGCTCCTCGCCCCGGCGGAAGCGCACCGCCGGCGTCCGCAGAGAGACGCCCGAGGGCACGCAGTTTTCATCGGAATAGCCGGGTACCAGGAGATATTCGCTGAAAGTGCGGGAGGGTTCGTCAAAGAAATAAGCCATACAGCCACCTCGTATTTAAAATCAAATCGGATTTAAAAGGGGCGCCGTCCCAGCGGCGCGGCTTCTCAGTGGAGGAAAAGGCGCAGGCCCGTAAAGCACAGAGTCATGCCGTACCGGTCGGCGGCGGCGATCACATGGTCGTCCCGGATGGAGCCGCCGGGTTCGGCGAGATAGCGCACGCCGCTGCGCCGGGCGCGCTCCACATTGTCGCCAAAGGGGAAAAACGCGTCGCTGCCCAGGCTGACGCCGTCCTGGCCGGCGATCCACGCCCGCTTTTCCTCTCGGGTCAGAGGCTGGGGGCGGGCCGTAAACGTCTGCTGCCACACGCCGTCCGCCAGCAGATCCTCCCAGTCGTCGGAGAGGTAGACGTCGATGGCGTTGTCCCGGTCCGGGCGGCGGATGCCGTCCGCAAACGGCAGGGCCAGCACCCGGGGGTGGCGGCGGAGGTTCCAGTTGTCGGCCTTGCCGCCGGCCAGACGCGTGCAGTGGATGCGGCTCTGCTGTCCGGCGCCCACGCCGATGGTCTGGCCGCCTTTGACATAGCACACGGAATTGGACTGGGTGTATTTGAGGACGATCATGGAGATCAAAAGATCCCGCCGGGCGTCCTCCGGCAGTTCCCGGCTGCGGGAGACGATATGCTCCAGCAGGGAGCCGTCGATGCGGCAGTCGTTATGGCCCTGCTCAAAGGTGATGCCGAACACGTCCCGGCACTCCTGGGGATCGGGCTCGTACCCGGGATCGATCTGTACGATGCTGTAATTGCCCCGCTTTTTTGTCCGCAGAATCTCCAGCGCCTCGTCGGTGTAGCCCGGCGCCACGATGCCGTCGGAGACTTCGCCCCTGAGATACCGGGCGGTGTCGCCGTCGCACACGTCACTGAGGGCCGCCCAGTCGCCGTAAGAGCACAGCCGGTCCGAGCCCCGGGCCCGGATGTAGGCGCAGGCGACGGGGGACAGGGGGACGCCGCCGTCCACGAAAAAGGCCCGGCGGTCCTCCTCGCTTAAGGGCAGGCCCACCGCCGCGCCGGCGGGGGAGACGTGCTTGAAGGATGCCGCCGCGGGGAGGCCGGTGGCCGCCTTCAGCTCCCGCACCAGCTGCCAGGAGTTCAGGGCGTCCAGAAAATTGATGTAGCCGGGTCTGCCGCCCAAAACCTGCACCGGCAGCTCGCCCCGGCGCATGAAAATGCGGGCGGGCTTCTGATTGGGGTTGCAGCCGTATTTGAGTTCCAATTCTCTCATGCTTTTCCGATCCTTTTACAGTTTTTTGCGCATGACGGTGTGGCGGATGATGCCGTCCACGTAATACTCGTTGGAGCAGAACACCGGCTTTCCGTCGATGTCGTAGTCCACCTCGTCCATGTTGAGCAGCGGCGTTCCCACGGGGATCTCCATCAGGCGGCTGAGCTTTTCATCCGCGGCGGCGGGGCGCACGTCCGTCAGATCCAGATAGGGAATGACGTGGCAGAACTGCCGCAGAAAATGGAAGATGGGGAGCTTGTAGTCCCGTAGCGTCGCGCTGCCCCGGACCAGCTCACTGTCCACCACGTCCTCGCAGTAAATGGCCGGGATTCCGTCCGCCGTGACGAGACGCGCCACCCGCACGATGTCCGTCCCCTCCGGAATCAGCAGACGCTGGGCGATTCCGGCGTCCGCCGTTTCGTTGGTGGCCTGGACAAAGGAGACGGCGGGCTTTTTTCCGCTCTGCCGGATCATGTCCATGAACTCCACTTCAATGTCCATCCGGGTCTGCACGCCCAGCACATGGCGGTTGATGATGGTGCCCACGCCGTGGCGGCGGGTGATGAAGCCCTCCCGCTCCAAAGACGCCAGAATGTCCCGGAGCTGGGTGCGGCTGATGCCCAGCTTCTCGGCCAGAACGCTCTCCCGGGGGAGGCGGCCGCAGACCGCGTACTCGCCGCTGTTCATGGAGGCCAGCAGCTGGGCGCGGATCGTTTTGGACTGCGCGGGATGTTCGCTCATATGCCTCACCTCATACTCCTGGTTTCATTTCAATATAGGTATTACCTTTAAGTATAACGGCTTTTTTCTTCGTCTGCAACTGGCAAATTTCACAGATTCTTTTCCGCTTTTTGGATTCTCCATGACACCCGCACCAGAATCCCGGGGAGGCGGCGCCGCCGGAAAACGCCGGCGCTTACCCGAAGCGCGAAAAGCTGCGAAAAAAGACGGCGTGTGCAAAAAAAGAGAAAACTTTCCTGTGAGTCTGTGTAAAATAGGGGTTACAGACGACAAATTTCGTGTTACAATCAAGTATAATCGGTTGAATATCGAATTTCAAACTGCGGCTTTTTACTTGAACAACGAAAGGACACAAAGGACGCATGGACATTACCTCTGTTATCTCCCTGTTGGGCGGACTGGCCTTTTTCCTCTTCGGCATGTCGCTGATGGGAGACGCCCTGAAAAAGGTTGCGGGCGGCAAGCTCCAGACCACGTTGGAAAAACTGACCTCCACGCCCCTGAAGGGCGTTTTGCTGGGCACCTTTGTGACGGCCGTCATCCAGTCCTCCTCCGCCACCTCCGTGATGGTGGTGGGCTTCGTCAACTCCGGCGTGATGCAGCTGTCGCAGGCCATTGCCATTATTATGGGCGCCAATATCGGCACCACCGCCACCGGCTGGCTCTTGAGCCTGGCCAGCGTCAACGGCTCCAGCGCCGCCAGCCTGCTGTCCCCCACCGTGATCTTTGCGGTGGTGGCTGTGATCGGCATTCTCCTCTACATGACCGCCAAGACCAACACCCGCCGGAACGTGGGCGTGATTCTTCTGGCGCTGAGCGTGCTGATGAGCGGCATGAAAACCATGTCCTCCGCCATGGAGCCGCTGCAGAACAGCCAGTCCTTCGTCCGGATTCTCTCCGTGGTGTCCAACCCGATTCTGTGCGTGCTGATCGGTATTCTGGTGACTGCCGTGGTGCAGAGCTGCTCCGCCTCCATCGGTATTCTGCAGGCCATGTCCGCCACCGGCCTCATCGGCTATCAGGTCAGCGTCTACATGGTGGTGGGCATGAGCGTGGGCGCCTGTGTGCCGGTGCTGCTCAGCGCCATCGGCGCCAGCAAAAACGGAAAGCGGGCCGCTTTTTCCTATCTCTATTTCAACGTCCTGGGCGGCGGGATTTTCCTGGCCCTGTTTGCCGCGGTCAACGCCGCCGTGGGCGGACTGCCGTTTTTGCAGGGAGCCGCCACCAGCGTGGGCATCGCCATTATCAACACGGTGTTCAAGGTGTTTGCCGTGGTGGTCCTGTTCCCGTTCCGCTCCCTGCTGGAGAAGCTGTCCGTCCGGACCTTCCCCAACACCCCGGAGGATGAGGAGGATCGGGAGTTTGAGGCCAATCTGCTGGACGACCGGTTCCTGCCCTACCCTTCCGTAGCGCTGGAGCAGGCGTCCAAGACCGCGGCTCTGATGGCCTTTGCCGCCCGGAAGAATCTGCATAAGTCCATCGAGCTGCTGGAGACGTTCGACCAGGTGAAATACGACAAGATTCAAAGCCGGGAGGACCGGGTGGATCAGTATGAGGACCGGCTGGGCAGCTACCTTGTAAAGCTCTCCGCCAAGGATCTCTCCGACGCGGAGTCCCGGAAGTCCGCAGTACTGCTGCAGAGCCTGACCAACCTGGAGCGGATCTCCGACCACGCCACCAATATCGCGGAGCTGGGAGACGAGCTGCACACCCGGAACATCGACTTTTCAGAGGCCGCCAAGGAGGGCATGAGCGTCTGCGTCCAGGCGGTGCTGGAAATTGTGGATCTGGCCTATCAGGCGTTTACCCAGAAGGATCTCACGGCGGCCATCCGGGTGGAACCGCTGGAGGACACCATCGACGCCATGACCGAGCGGCTGAAGGCCCAGCATGTCAACCGTCTCCAGGCGGGACAGTGTACGCTGCAGCTGGGCTTCATCTTCAACGACTGCATCACCAATTTTGAGCGTGTGGCCGACCACTGCTCCAATATCGCCCTGATCGAGCTGGAAAACCAGAAAACCATCGATCTGGCGTCCCACTCCTACGAGGCGAATCTGAAGGCCAGCCAGACGGAGGCCTACCAGTCTTATGTCCGGGAATATCAGAAAAAATACCTGGATCGCGTCCTGGACGAGCAGGAGGACGAGACGCAGACCTCTCTGTTTGTCCCGGCCCAATAGCTCTGAAGGGGCGGATACGCCCGCTGAAAACAACCGCGCCGTCCGCCGGATTTGTCCGGCGGAGCGCGAAACCCGGCTGCCTGGCAGACGGGTTTTATTTTTGGGCTTGACACTGACGCTGCGTCATGGTCTATTCTTCAAAATGAGGTGAGGAAGATGCGGATTTCCATCAGCAAAATGGCGGCTCTCAGCGGCGTGAGCGTACGCACGCTGCACTATTACGATCAGATCGGGCTGCTGCGTCCCCGGGAGGTCTCGCAGGAGACGGGGTACCGCTGGTACGGGGAAGCGGAGGCGCAGCGGCTGCGGGAGATTCTTTTTTACCGGGAGCTGGACTTTTCCCTGGGGGATATCCGTCAGATTCTCGCCGCGTCCGGCGGCGCCGGAAAGGAGGCGCTCCTCCGGCAGCGGAAACTGCTGGAGCTCAAACGCCGGCGGCTGGACCGCCTGCTGGCGCTGCTGGACGACAACCTGAAAGGAGAGCGTATGATGGATTTTACGGGATTTGACACAGAGGAGCAGGAGGCGCTCCGCAGGCAGTACGCCCGGGAGGCGCAGGCCCGCTGGGGGGAGACAGACGCCTGGAAGGAGAGCCGCGAAAAGGAGCGGGGCCGCTCCGGGAAAAAACAGGCGGAGCTGGACGAGGCGGCCAATGCCCTGTTCCGGCGGTTTGCCGCGGCGCGGGAGGGCTCGCCCGCCTCCCCTGAGGCACAGGCGGCGGTGCGGGAGTGGCAGATGTTTCTGTCGGCCAATTACTATGCCTGCACCCGGGAGATTCTGGCGGGGCTGGGAGAGATGTACCGGGCGGACCCGCGGTTCCGGGCCAACCTGGATCGGTTCGGCTCGGGTACGGCGGACTTTATGGCCGCGGCCATTGCGGAGTACTGCCGGACGTAAAGCCCGGGAAGAATCCGGACAAAACCCCGGCGGCCTTCTGCGAGGCCGCCGGGGTTTCGGTTAACCGGGGGAGTATTGCCGTGTAAAACCGGGTCAGATCGCCGCGGAATTTACAAAGCTGCGGATGTTGGAGGCGTTGACCAGCTTTTTCACCTGATCGCCCCGGAGGACGATCAGCGTGGGGGCGGTCATCACACCGTACTTTTTCACCAGATCCCGGTGCTCCTCCACGTCGATGAGCTGGTAGGAGATCCCCGCGCCCTCCAGGTCGTCCTTGGCGGTGCGGCAGTTGGGGCAGGTCTTGGTGGTAAAGAGCATCAGCTCGTCCACCGCCTCCCGCACGGCGTCGGCGCTGCTGGGTTCCGGCGTCTCGGCCGTCCCGCAGGCGCAGGTCCGGTCCCGCAGCGCGCGTCCGGCCAGCTTGGAGTGGGAGACGTCGTAAAGCTGGCGGTCTTTAAACTCCTGTACCTTGCCGTCGTTCCAGTTCTGGACGGGGCGGTAGTAGCCGGTGATGCGGCTGTACACCTCGGCGGTCTTGCCGCAGGTGGGGCAGGTGAAATGCTCACCGGCGAGATAGCCGTGCTCCGGGCAGATGGAGTAGGTGGGGGAGAGCGTGTAATAGGGCAGCTTGAAGTTCTCCGCGATTTTGCGCACCAGCTTGGCCGCCGCCTGCCAGTCCGGCAGCTTCTCGCCCAGGAAGGCGTGGAAGACCGTGCCGGAGGTGTACAGCGTCTGCAGATCGTCCTGAACGGCCAGCGCCTCGAAAATGTCCGCGGTGTAGCCCACCGGCAGATGGGAGGAGTTGGTGTAGTACGGCGCGTCGCCGGGGTGCTTGGCGGCGGTGATGATGTCGGGATACCTCTCCACATCGTGCTTGGCCAGGCGGTAGGTGGTGGATTCGGCGGGAGTGGCCTCCAGATTGTAGAGATCGCCGTACTCCTCCTGATAGTCGGAGAGCCGCTGGCGCATGTGGTTGAGCACGTCCTTGGCGAACTGCTGGCACTCCGGCTGCGTCAGATCCCGGCGCAGCCACTTGGCGTTGAGGCCGGCCTCGTTCATGCCGATGAGACCGATGGTGGAGAAGTGATTGTCAAAGGAGCCCAGGTAATGCTTGGTGTAGGGGTAGAGCCCGGCGTCCAGCAGCTTGGTGATGACGGTGCGCTTGGTTTTGAGGGAGCGGGCCGAGATATCCATGACCCTGTCCAGCCGGGCGTAGAAATCCGCCTCGTCCTTGGCGAGATACGCGATGCGGGGGAGGTTGATGGTCACCACGCCCACGGAGCCCGTGGACTCGCCGGAGCCGAAGAAGCCGCCGGACTTTTTGCGCAGCTCCCGCAGATCCAGCCGGAGGCGGCAGCACATGGACCGCACGTCGGAGGGCTCCATGTCGGAGTTGATGTAATTGGAGAAATACGGCGTGCCGTATTTGGCGGTCATCTCAAAGAGCAGACGGTTGTTTTCCGTGTCGGCCCAGTCAAAGTCCTTGGTGATGGAGTAGGTGGGGATGGGATACTGGAAGCCCCGGCCGTTGGCGTCGCCCTCGATCATGATCTCGATGAACGCCTTGTTGACCATGTCCATTTCCTTCTGGCAGTCGCCGTAGGTGAAATCCATGTCCCGGCCGCCCACGATGGCGGGCAGATTTTTAAGGTCGCCCGGTACCACCCAGTCCAGAGTGATGTTGGAAAACGGCGCCTGGGTGCCCCAGCGGGAGGGCGTGTTCACGCCGTAGACAAAGGACTGGACGCACTGCTTGACCTCTTTCTGGGAGAGGCTGTCCACCTTGACAAAGGGGGCGAGATAGGTGTCGAAGGAGGAGAACGCCTGGGCGCCGGCCCACTCGTTCTGCATGATGCCCAGGAAGTTGACCATCTGGTTGCAGAGGGTGGAGAGGTGGCTGGCGGGGGAGGAGGTGATCTTGCCGGGAATGCCGCCCAGGCCCTCCCGGATGAGCTGCTTCAGGCTCCAGCCGGCACAGTAGCCGGTGAGCATGGAGAGGTCATGGATGTGGATGTCGCCGTTTTTGTGGGCGGCGGCTACCTCCTGGTCGTAGATCTCGCTGAGCCAGTAGTTGGCGGTGATGGCGCCGGAGTTAGAGAGGATCAGGCCGCCCACCGAGTAGGTGACGGTGGAATTCTCCTTCACCCGCCAGTCGTTGATGTGCAGATAGTTGTCCACCAGGGTCCTGTAATCCAGCATGGTGGACTTGAGGTTGCGGACCTTCTCGTGCTGCTTGCGGTAAAGGATGTAGGCCTTCGCCACATCCGCATAGCCGGCGCGGCTGAGGACGGACTCCACGCTGTCCTGAATCTGCTCCACGCTGATCTTCCCGGCGCTGATCTTGTCCTGATAGTCCGCTGTGACCTTCAGGGCCAGCAGATCGATAATGTCGGGGTTATATTCCTTGTGGGTGGCCTCAAAAGCCTTGGTGATGGCGATGCTGATCTTGGACAGGTTGAAATCCACAACCGCTCCGTCCCGTTTAACGACCTGGTACATAACATCGTTCCCTCTCTAAAATTATATTTCTATCATCCGGCTGCGCTCCTGGGCGGCGGCCAGGACTCTCCCATTTTGCGGAGAAAATTCTCCGTACACTCTATTGTAGCACGGCGGCTGTTGAAGTCAATTTTAGAATGCCACAAGATATTGTAGAAAATTTCAGCAAAAATGCTCAATCGCACCAATATTTAGTCAGACGCCCCGAACGCCCACCGTGCCGAAATACGGGCGGACGGCGTTGGCGAAGGCGTTCATCTCGTCGGCGGAAAAGGCGCTGCATCCGGAGCCGATCAGGTTTCCGGAATCCACAAAGGTCTGCAGGAAGTACCGCGCAGAGCCCTCCAGCCAGCGGCCCACGGCCTCCAGATCCGCGGCGGTGTGAAATTCCCGGACCAGGGTGGTGCGGAATTCGTAGTCCACGCCGCCGGCGCGGAGGATCCGCACGCTCTCCTCCACGGGAGCGGTGTCAAAGTCCCGCAGGCCGACGGTCATGGGGTATTTGGGCAGGCAGTTTTTAATATCCATGGCCACGTAGTCCACCAGTCCCGTCTCCAGAAGATGGGCCAGCCGGTCGGGAAACGTGCCGTTGGTGTCCAGCTTAAAGGAAAAGCCCAGCTCCCGGACAGCCCGTGCAAACTCGGCCGCGCCGCTTTGCATCAGCGGCTCTCCGCCGGAGAGCACCACGCCCTCCAGAAGGCCCCGGCGGGTTTTCAGAAACGCCAGTACCTCCTCCTGGGTGTACTCCTCCGGATTCTCCGCCAGACCGGTTACCAGCGGCGCATTGTGGCAGAAGGGGCAGCGCAGATTGCACCCTCCGGTGAACACGGTGGCCGCCAGCTTCCCCGGATAATCCACCATCGCCAGCTTCTGCACTCCGCAGATCTTCACGGCAGCATTCCCCCTCAATTCACAAGATGTAGATATTGTAAACCGTTTTCACCACAAGAACAAGTGGTATTTGCCACTGAGCCGGAATCCTTTCGGAGAACGTTCCGGGCGATGTCCCTGCCGGGAGCGAAGGCGGCGGCAGAAAAACAGGGGATGCAGACGTTCTGTCTGACATCCCCTGTGGCCCTCCCTGAAACGCTTCCCGGCGTTTTGCGGCCGGGGCGGCGGGGCAGCATCCAGTTCCCGGGCTCAGCCCCGGCGGAAACGGGCAAGAAATTCCCGGGTTTCCGGCTGACTGGGATTGCCCAGCACCTCCCGGGAGGGACCCTCCTCGCAGATGACGCCGGCGTTCATGTAGACCACATGGGTGCTGACGTCCCGGGCAAAGGCCATCTCGTGGGTCACCACCAGCATGGTCATTCCGTCCTGGGCCAGACCCCGCATGACCTCCAGCACCTCGCCCACCATCTCGGGATCCAGGGCGGAGGTGGGCTCGTCAAAGAGCAGCACCTCCGGTTCCATGGCCAGGGCCCGGGCAATGGCCACCCGCTGCTTCTGGCCGCCGGAGAGCTGCCGGGGCCGGGCGTTGACATAGGGGGCCATCCCAACCTTTTCAAGATACCGCAGGGCGTTGGACCTGGCCTCGCCGGCCGGCTTTTTCATCACCCGGATCTGGCCCACGGTGCAGTTGTCCAGAACCGTCATGTTGTTAAAGAGGTTAAAGGACTGGAACACCATGCCCACTCTGGCCCGGTAGGCGGGCGCGTCCACGCCCCGGCCCGCCACGTTTTTTCCGTGGAACAGGATTTCACCGGAGGAGGGCGTCTCCAGCAGGTTGATGCAGCGCAGAAGCGTGGATTTTCCGGACCCGGAGGCGCCGATGATGCTGGTGACGTCGCCGGAGCGGACGGTAAAGTCGATGTCCCGCAGCACCTGGTGGGAGCCGAAGGCTTTGCCCAGATGCCGGATTTCCAGAATGGTCTCACTCATGGAGCGCACCTCCTTCCCCGGCGGAAGTCGTGTTTTCCCGGTACTCCCGGTTCTGTTCGTCAAAGTTGCTGCCGCGGCGGGGGTAGTTGTACGTCCCGGCGGTGGAGGTCAGAGAGTCCGTCTGCACCAGCTCATAGCTGTCGGAGCCGTCCATCCGCTTTTCAATCCAGCGCAGCAGGAACGAGGCGGCCAGCGTCATGGTGAGGTAGCCGATCATCTCGATGGAGGCGGAGGGGAAGTAGGCGTTGGTGGCGCCCGCCACGGATTTGTGGACGGTGAAGAACTCCGCGAAGCCGATGATGAACATGACGGAGGTGTCCTTGATGTTGATGATAAAGTTGTTGCCGATCTGGGGCATAATGTTCCGCAGGGCCTGGGGCAGCACCACGTGGAGCATGGTCTGCACGTGGGTCATGCCGATGGCCTTGGCGCCCTCCGTCTGGCCCACATCCACCGAGAGGATGCCGCCCCGGACGGATTCCGCCATGTACGCGCCGGTGTTGATGGAGACCACCAGAATGGAGACGCTCCAGATGCTGTCAAAGCGCATGGTGTTGCCGGAAAAATAGGGCAGGCCGAAGTAGATGAACACCGCCTGCAATATCATGGGCGTGCCCCGGAATACCTCCACGTAGATCCGGAGAATGACCCGGATGAGGCACAGGAAAAACCGCTTGACGCGGGAGTCCGTTTTTGCGTGGGGAATGGTCTGCAGAATGCCGCAGCCCAGCCCGATGAGACAGCCGATCAGGGTGGCAACGGTGGCCAGGGCCAGCGTCCGGCCCATGCCGCCGAGGTAGGTAAAGGCGTATTCCGTCCACAGGCCGGCGATGTCCTCGCCTAATTTTGCCCAGACCACAATCAGATCGCTCCTTTCCTGAATCAGATCAGTTCTTGCTCAGCGGCTGAACGGCGGTTGCCTGCGCCATCAGGTCGTTGAAATCGTCGGCGGTCATGGAGGACAACACGCCGTCCAGGGCGTTCTTCAAAGCAGTGTTGCCCTTGCGCACGGAGATGCCGATGTTGATGTCCTCGTCGGAGACCTGGAAGTTGTCGTCGGAGGAGGAGAAGTCCAGAATCTGCATGTCGGGATAGGCCAGGACGGCGCCCTGGGCGGTGGGCATGTCGGTGCAGACGAAGTCCACGGCGCCGGTCTCCAGCGCCATCAGCATGGCGGGAGCGGACTCGGAGGCGGTCTGAACCTTGGCGCCCTTGATCTGGGGCAGGCAGGTGTCATACCAGATGGTGCCCATCTGGGAGGTGCACTTCCCGCCGGAGAGATCGCCGATCCCCTTGGCGGAGGCAAACTTGCCGTCCTTCAGGGTCAGGCAGACAATGGAGGCGTACAGGTACGGGCCGGCAAAGTCCACCTGCTCGGCGCGCTTGGCGGTCATGGACTGGCCGGCGATGACGGCGTCCACCGTTCCGGACTGCACCGCGGGAATCAGGGAGTCCCAGTCCAGCCGGACGACCTCCAGATCCCAGCCGTTGGCGTCACAGAGCTTCTGGGCCATCATCACGTCGTAGCCGTTGGCGTATTCGCCGGAATCCTTGATGGGGACGGCGCCGTTGGCGTCGTCGCTCTGTGCCCAGTTGTAGGGGGCGTAGGCGCACTCCATGGCCACGGTCAAAACGCCGTCCTCCACGCCGGAATCGGTGGGCGTGGTGCCTGCGGGCGCCGAGCCGGCGCTGCTTCCGGAACCGCTTCCGGATCCGGAGGCGGCACCCTTTCCGCCGCAGGCGGCCAGGCTCAGGCTCAGGATCAGGGCCAGCAGCAGCGCGGCTGCTCTTCGGATGGTTGTTCTCATAGTCATTCACCTTTCTCAACAGTGCGAATTTTCACGGCGGACTTCCGCTGCCCGTTCCGGCCGCCGCCGCGCCGCCGGAGGGAGACAAAAAAAGAACCGCTTGTGTCAAGCGGTTCCAGGAGACAGCGGAAAGCGGCCGCACACGGCCGAATACTCCGAAGTATACCCCTTGATAGCGCTCCACACGAAAATCATGTGACAGTCCGCCGGGTATTCCCCGACGTCCCAGGATCTCAAAGCCAGGCAGCTTTCAAATCCTTCGGCGGTGTTCCCTTTCCCATGGGACAGATACCTGTCTTTTCCCGTGGTAGTGATGAACCCCGCACCTCTATCGAAGCGATTCAATTTTGCATATCCTACCATGCACCGGAGAACTTGTCAACATGTTTCACAAAAAATTTTTCAAAGTTTGTACAAAACAGAATACACTCCCTGTATCGGCCCCCGGCAAACTGTGCTATGATGAAAACAGAAATCCATGGGTTAACATAATATTTTTAAGGAGACTTTTATGCAGACGCTGGAACTGACCATCTTGAACTGGATTCAGGCGCAGTGCCGGAGCGGCTTTCTGGACGCGCTGATGCCCGCGGTGAGCGCGCTGTGCGCCCACGGGGAAATTTGGATCGTGCTGGCGGCGGTGCTGCTGATTTTTCCCCGAACCCGGCGCGTCGGGGGCATTCTGGCCGCGGCGCTGATCCTGGACGTTATTTGCTGCAACGGGATTCTCAAGCCGCTGATCGCCCGGGTCCGGCCCTGCGACGTCAATCCGGCGGCGGAGCTGCTGGTGCGCCGGCCATCGGACTGGTCGTTTCCATCGGGCCACGCGGCATCCTCCTTCGCGGCCACGGCCGCGCTGTACGCCGCGGGCTGCCGGGGGTGGATTCCGGCCTTCGCCCTCTCCCTGCTGATCTGCTTTTCCAGACTGTACCTGTATGTCCACTGGCCCAGCGACGTGCTGGCCGGCGCGATTCTGGGCGTCGTCCTGGGGTTTCTTGCCCAAAAACTGTACGATAAAGTGGCGAAAAAAATGAAAAAAACACTGTGATCTCAAAATTGCGTCATTTTCGACGGACTTCGCGCAGAAGTAGCCTCTGCAAGAAAACAGATTCATGATAAAATGCGATTATGTGAACTGCTGTTTTGCGGCTGCATTTGACCGGCGGTGATGGGATTGCCTGCCGTACAGCCGGATTCGGGCGGCCCCAAAGGCCGGGAGGAGCGCATGGACGTCCTGCAAAAACACAAACTGCTGATCGTCGACGGGGACGCGGAGCGCCGTTCCCGCCTGGCGGATTTTTTCCATAGGGAATACGCGGTGGTACAGGCTTACGACGGGCAGATGGCGCTGGAGCTTCTGCACGCGCAGGGCGGCTTTTCCGCCGTGCTGCTTCGCTGCAGACTTTTTGAGGTCAGCGGCTTTGACGTGCTGATCCAGATGAATCTCACCCGTTTTGCCCGTGCGGTGCCGGTGATCGCCATGGGCGCGGCCGAGGACGAACTCAAGGCGCTGTCTATGGGTGCCACCGCTTTTATCCGGGAACCGGAGGAGCCGCTGCTTCTGCGCAGCCGGCTTCACAACCTGCTGGAGGTTCTGCACGCGGAGAACAGCACCGACCCGCTGACCGGCGTATACAGCCGGCAGAAATTTTTGACGGAGGCGGCCCGGCTGATCCGGTCGGACCGGCGGCACCCCTATGTGCTGATCTACACCAATATCGAGCGGTTTCGGGTCATGAACAACCTGTACGGACAGGTGATGGGGGACCGGGTGCTGTGCGCCCTGAGCGACCGGCTCTCCCACTGCTGTGTGGGCGGGGCGGTCTGCCGGGTGGGCAACGACCATTTTGCCGTCTGCTGTCCCCGGGACAGCGCGGACACAGGTGAGCTGCAGGCTCTGGCGCGCCGGATTACGGAGCAGCTCCGGCTTCGGTTTGCCCTGCGGATCAGCTACGGGATCTACGAGATCGAGGACCCGGATATGCCGGTGCAGCAGATGTGCGACCGCGCCCAGATGGCGCTGTCCCGGCTGAAGGAGAGCGACGCCGCCAGCTGCGCATTTTATCACGAGGAGCTGCGCCGGGGACTGCTGGAGGAGCAGGAGATCACGGACGAGATGGAGAGCGCCCTGGCCGGCGGGCAGTTTCACATCTATCTTCAGCCCATATACAGCCTGAGTACGGAAGCGCCGGTGTGCGCCGAGGCGCTGGTGCGCTGGATTCATCCGCAGAAGGGCGTCATTCCGCCGGGGCGGTTTATTCCGATTTTCGAGCGCAACGGGTTTATCACCAAACTGGACGCGTTTGTGCGGGAACGCGTATTTGAGTACCTGAGGGACTTTAAAAAGCACGGGTTTCCGGAGCTGCCCATTTCAGTCAACGTCTCCCGGGTGGATCTCTACGATCCCGCCCTGTGCGACACGGTGGCCGCCCTGGCTGACCGGTACGGGGTGGATCGCTCCATGTTCCGCATCGAAATCACCGAGAGCGCGTACATGGACAACCCCGCCCAGCTCCTGGACACGGTGAAACGGTTCAACGCGGCCGGCTTTTCCGTCCTGATGGACGATTTCGGGAGCGGCTATTCCTCACTGAGCATGCTGGTGAATATTCCGGTGTCCACGCTGAAAATCGACATGGAGTTTGTCCGGGATGTGGGCCTGTCCGAGCGGTCCAACAGCATGATGACCAGCGTAATCCGCATGGCCAAATGGCTGGAGATGACCGTCATTGCCGAGGGCGTGGAGGATCGTGTCCAGCTGGACTATCTCCGCTCCGTGGGCTGCGACCGGGTGCAGGGCTACTATTATTCCAAGCCGCTGCCCATCGAGGAGTTTCACGGCCTTATCTCCGATTTCAGCCGTGACCAGACCGAGGAGCCGCGGCAGACGTTCGATACCGTCCGCCTGGAGAAGCTCTGGAAGGATATTATGGATCCGGCGGATCCGCTCAGCGTCATGCTGGGGGCCGTGGGGCTCTATAAGCTGTCCGCGGGAGGCCAGGTGGATCTGCTGGCGGTGAACAACGAGTATTATCAGGTGATGCGCACCACCCCTGACCGCCTTTTCCGGGAGGCCAACAACGCCCTGGGCTGGTCGAGAAAAGAGAGCCAGATCCGGCTGCGGGAGGCGTTCCAGAGAGCCGGAGAGACAAAAAAGCGGCAGGATCTCATCTCCGAGCGGTACATCTCCTCCGACCACTATGTGAAGATTTTTATCAGTATTCTGTATTTCGGACACAAAGACGATCGGGAGCTGTATCTCATGTGGGGAAAGGATTTTCAGGAGCTGGAGGAGATCCGGCCCGCGGAGCGTCCCCCGGCGGTGCAGCCTAGCCCGGAACCGCCGCGGGTGGAGGGGCGGCAGATTCTGATCGTAGAGGACAACCAGGTCAACCGGCTGATGCTGAAAAAAATGCTCAGCGGCAGTTACGGCGTTTTGGAGGCGTCCAACGGCGCCGCGGCGCTGAAGCTTCTGAGCAGCCGCTCCGATATTGCGGCAATTCTGCTGGACATCATCATGCCCGTGATGGACGGGTTTGAGTTTTTGGAGCATAAGCGGCGGGACGACCGGCTGCGGGGGATCCCGACGCTGGTACTCTCGCAGGCGGAGACGCGCAGCAGCGAGCTCCGGGCCCTTTCACTGGGCGCCTCCGGGTTTGTCCGCAAGCCCTATGAGCCGGCCATACTGCGCCGGCGGCTGGAGGAGCTCATCGCGCACACCGAACTCCATGCCGAGTAGGCGGCATATGGAAAAAGCAGAGCCGAACGGCTCTGCTTTTTTTCGGCGGCGAGAGGAAAACTCCGGCGCATCCGCCCTCCGGCGTATCCGGCCTCTGACGGCTCTGCCGTCAGGCCAGAAGCTGGGCCAGACCCACCACCACCGGCATGGTGGCGATGGACGCCAGCGTCTGCAGGGAAACCAGCTCCGCGGCCAGCTGCGGCTCCCGGCCGCACTTCTGCGCCATCATGGCCACCAGTGTAGCGGAGGGGGCGGAGGCGGCGATGGCGGTGGCCACCAGTACGCTGCCCCGGACGCCGAAGGCATAGAGCAGCCCCAGCGCCGCCAGCGGCAGCACCAACAGCCGCAGCAGCGTGGCAACCCAGCCCATCCGGTCTTTGAGAATCCGGCGGAAATCGGTGCGGGCCAGCTGACAGCCCACAATCAGCATGGGCAGCGGCACGGCCAGATTTGCAAGGTGGGACATGGCGGAGTCCAGAACACCGGGCAGCGTGACGCGGCCCAGAAACAGCGCCAGCCCGCCGGTCAGCCCCACGGTTCCGGGATTCAGCACGGCATTCCGCCAGGAAAACGCCTTTCGGTCCCCTTCCAGGTAGACGATGCCTCCGGTCCAGAACAGCAGCGGCGTCGCCATAGCGTAGGCGGAGCCGTAAAAAATTCCGGTGGGGCCGATCAGCGCGGTCTGCAGGGGAAAGGCCATAAAGTTGCAGTTGGTAAACGTGGCGGCCAGCGTCAGGATCTTCCGGCGGGAGGGCGATTTTTCCCGGATCAGGAGGGAGGCGGCCAGAAAACTGAACAGCAGGCAGCCGAAGGCCGCAGCCATGGAGATCAGCAGATCCAGCAGGGTCTGCGGCGTCAGCTCCAGCTCAAAGGCCCGGATCAGCGAGCAGGGCAGCGCGACGTACAGCACCAGGTTGGTCATACCTGTGACGGCGGCCGGGCCCAGCAGCCCGCGCTTGCCGCACACCAGCCCTGTCAGCATTAAAAGCAGCAGCACCAGGGCCTGCGCGCCCACCGTCATCATATTCTGCACCATGGCCTGCATCCCCCTCCGTCCGGCGGGCGCGGCGCTCCGTCGGGACGGGCATCGCGCGGTTTGCGGTTATTTTAACAACCCTTCGCCGGGGTGTCAAGGGTGCGGCTTGTTTTAATCTGGAAAATGCGGTATACTATAACAATATGTCTCGCCGCGGTAAAATCCGCGGAGCGGCGGGGCCGGGGCGAATTTGCCCGGGCCGGACAGACGGAGGAATATCCATGAAACTGATGGTGATCGACGGCAACAGCATCTTAAACCGGGCGTATTACGGAATCCGCCCCCTTTCCACCCGGGACGGGCTGTATACCCATGCGGTTTACGGCTTTCTCACGACCATGCGGCGGCTGACGGACGACGAGCAGCCCGACGCCCTGTGCGTCGCCTTCGACGTCCACGCGCCCACGTTCCGCCACAAGGCGGATGAGGCGTATAAGGCCACCCGCAAGCCCATGCCGGAGGAACTCCGGATGCAGGTGCCGGTTCTCAAGGAGGCGCTGGACGACCTGAACATTCCCCGGTACGAATCGGCGGGCTGGGAGGCCGACGACCTCATCGGCACCATCTCCCGGAAGTGCGAGGCCGCGGGCTGGGAGTGCGTAGTGGTGACGGGCGACAAGGATTCGCTCCAGCTGATCACCCCCCGCACCCGGGTCAAGCTAGTGTCCACCCGCATGGGACAGACTACCACGCAGGATATGACGGAGGAGGCCTTCCGGGAGACCTATGGCTTCGACCCGATCCACATGATCGACCTCAAGGCACTGATGGGCGATTCCTCCGACAACATCCCCGGCGTGCCGGGCATCGGCGAGAAAACCGCCCTGGAGCTGGTGCGGAAATACGGCTCCGTGGACGCGCTGTATCAGGCAATGCCCCAGGTGGAGACCCGGCCTGCCGCCCTGAAAAAGCTTCAGGAAGGACAAGATAGTGCGCAAAAATCCTATTATCTTGCAACAATCGTCACAGATGTGCCCATGGATTTCCGCCCGGAGGACAATCTGTGCGCTGCGCCCAAGCCGGAGCTCTACGGACTTTTTCTCCGGCTGGAGTTCTCCAAGCTCATCGACAGGTGGGGCCTGCGGCCTGCGGAAAAGGACTCCGAAGCTTCGGCCGGCGGCCCGGCCCGGAGCGATTTTGCCGTCAGCGTAAAGACCCTTGAAACCCAGGCGCAGGCGGACGAGGCCCTGGCCCTGTGGCGGGACGCGGACTCCGTGGCGGTGCTGACGCTGCCGGATCTCACCGGCGCGGCGGTGTTCTGCGAGACCTCGGAGGGCGGGGGCAGCGTGACCCGGCTGTTTTTCGACCGGTACCAGGGGGACTGGAACGCCCTGCTCAGAGCGCTGTTCTCTGCCGACGTGAAAAAGGCGTCCCACAACGTCAAGGATCTCATGCGCACGCTGCTGGAAAACGGCCTGCCCGCAGACGGCTTTGTGTTCGACACGGCGCTGGCGGCCTATTTGCTGGACGCCACGGCGGGCAGCTACGACCTTGCCCGGCTGTTTGTGACCTTTTACAGTGAGGAGCTTCCCAAGCCCCTCTATCTGGATCCGGACAATTTTGCCCTTCTGGGCGACCGGGCGGCGGCGGAAGCGTCCCTGGACAGCTATGTCACCGCCATCGGCGCCCTCTGTGCCACGCTGCGGGAAAAGCTGGAGGAACGGAATCAGCAGGAGCTTTTTGAGCAGATCGAGCTGCCGCTGTGCCGGGTGCTGGCGGAGATGGAGCTGACGGGCTGCCGGGTGGATGCCGGAGCCCTGGCCGCCTTCGGCGAGCTGATGCAGACCAAAACCGCCGCCCTGGAAAAGACCATCTACGCCCAGGCCGGCGGGGAGTTCAACATCAATTCCCCCAAGCAGTTGGGCGAGGTGCTTTTTGAGCGCCTTGCGCTGCCCCACGGGAAAAAGACAAAAACCGGCTGGTCCACCAACGCGGACGTGCTGGAAAAGCTCCGGCCCGCCAGCCCCATTGTGGATCAGGTGCTGGAATACCGGCAGTACGCCAAGCTCAAATCCACTTACGCCGACGGGCTTTTGAAGGCCCTGGGGCCGGACGGCCGGATCCACACCAGCTTTCAGATGACCGTGACCGCCACAGGGCGCCTGTCCTCCACGGAGCCCAACCTCCAGAATATCCCCACCCGCACCGACCTGGGCAGCGAGATCCGGAAAATGTTCGTTCCGGCGGAGGGAAACGTGCTGGTGGACGCGGACTACTCCCAGATCGAGCTGCGGCTGCTGGCGCATATCGCCGGCGACGAGGCCATGCAGGAGGCCTTTAACTCCGGGGCGGACTTCCACACGGCCACGGCGGCCCGGGTGTTCCATATCGACCCGGAGCAGGTGACCCACGAAATGCGCCGCAGGGCCAAGGCTGTGAACTTCGGCATCGTCTATGGGATTTCGGCCTTCTCCCTCAGCCAGGACATCGGCGTAACGGTGGCGGAGGCCAGGGACTATATGGAGGCGTATTTTGCCACCTTCCCCGGCGTGCGGCGCTATATGGCCGACGTGGTGGAGCGGGCCGAGGCCCAGGGCTACGTGGAGACGCTGTTCCGCCGCCGCCGGGATCTGCCCGAGCTCACCTCCTCCAATCACAATCTGCGGGCCTTTGGCCAGCGGGTGGCGCTGAACATGCCCATCCAGGGCACGGCGGCGGATGTGATGAAGCTGGCCATGATCGCGGTGCACCGCCGTCTGGCGTCGGAGGGCCTCCGGGCCCGTCTGGTGCTCCAGGTGCACGATGAGCTGGTGGTGGAGTGCCCGGAGAGCGAGGCCGGGACCGCCGCCCGGCTTTTGAAAGAGGAGATGGAGGGTGTGGTGCATCTGTCCGTTCCCCTGAGCGCCGAGGCCCACTGGGGCAGAAACTGGCTGGAGGCCAAGGACTGAGAGCGTTTCCGGGGCAATTCGACGCCGGAATTCCGGCCGCCCCGGCCATTGAAAGGAATGAAGCTGATGGAGCAGCGCAGACATGTGACCATCGTGCCCATGAGCGCGGAACATTTGAACGATGTGGCGGAGCTGGAGCAAATCTGCTTTTCCTCCCCCTGGTCCAGGCAGATGCTGGCCGAGGAGCTGGAAAACGACTGCTCCTCGTTTCTGGTGGCCCTGGACGACGACGGCAGCGTGGCGGGCTACGCCGGGCTGCAGGTGGTGCTGGACGAGGGCTATATTATGAACGTGGCCGTCCGGCCCGAGTGCCGCCGCGGCGGGGTCGCGGAAAAGCTGCTGCGGGTGTTCACGGACTTTGCCCAGGCGCACCGGCTGGCGTTTTTGACGCTGGAGGTGCGCGCCTCCAACCACGCCGCCGTGCTGCTGTACAGCAAGCTGGGCTTCCGGGGCGCCGGCCGCCGCCGGAACTACTACGAGCATCCCCGGGAGGATGCGATTATTATGACAAGGATGTTTCAAAATGAACTTGATTCTGCCGACGCCGGAACAGCTGCAAACGGCGTATGAACGTGATCTGATTCCCGCTTTTCCCCAGGCGGAGCTCAAGCCGCTGCGGGTGATTCAAACCCTTTGGGATCGGGGAGATTACCTGCCCTACTGCCTTTTCGACGGGGCGCGGCTGGCGGGGGAGTGCTTTATCTGGAAGGGAAAACCGGGCTGGGCGCTGCTGGACTATCTGTGCGTCCCCGCATCGCAGCGGGGACGGGGCGTGGGAGCCGGGATGATCGGCAGGCTGCTGGACGCCCAGCCGGATACGGTGATTTTAGGCGAGGCCGAGGCCGTCCGGCACGCGCCGGATCCTGAGATGGCCCAGCGGCGGCTGAATTTTTACCGCCGTACCGGCGTCCGCTTCGCCGGATTTGACTCCGAGATGTTCGGTATGCACTACCGGATCTTCTACTGGGCCCCGGCGCCGGTTTCGGACGAGGCGCTGCGCAGAGAGTACGAGGCGCTCTACCGCCGGGCGTTTGCGGCCGATACATATGAGAAATATGTCCATGTTCCCTGGGATCCGGAGCGGGCGCCCGGCGCCGCCGTTCCCTGGGATCAGTGAGCTCCCGCGTACGGGAGGGCGAAAGGAGAAAATTCCCCATGAAGATCCTGGCATTTGAAAGCTCCTGCGATGAGACGGCCGCCGCGGTTGTGGAGGACGGAAGGAAAATCCTGTCGGACGTGGTGGCCTCTCAGGCCGGCATGCATGCGCTGTACGGCGGCGTGGTGCCGGAAATCGCCTCCCGCAAGCATGTGGAGGCAATCGCCGGGATCACGGAGCAGGCCCTGCGGGAGGCGGGCTGTACCCGGGCGGACATTGACGCGGTGGCCGTCACGTACGCCCCCGGACTGATCGGAGCCGTCCTGGTGGGACTAAGCTTTGCCAAATCGGTGGCCTATGCGTGGGGGGTGCCGCTGATCCCGGTGCACCATGTCCGGGGCCATATCGCCGCCAACTATCTGGCTTTTCCGGAGCTGGAGCCGCCCTTTTTGGCGCTGGCCATCTCCGGCGGCAATACGCTGATCGCGGATGTCCGGGACTATACGGAGCTGAAAATTTTAGGCGCCACCCGGGATGACGCGGCGGGGGAGTGCTTCGACAAGGCGGCCCGGGTGCTGGGATTGCCGTATCCCGGAGGAAAACCCATGGATGAGCTGGCGCAGCAGTCCCGGGGCGGCGTATACCACCTGCCGGGCACCCATGTGAGCGGAGCGGAGCTGGACATGAGCTTTTCCGGGTTGAAAACGGCGGTGGTGAATCTGGCCCATCACGCCCAGCAGACGGGACAGCCGCTGGACCGGGCCGCACTGGCCCGGGATTTTACCGACGCGGTCAGCGCCGAGCTGGTTCCCCGGGCTATCCGGGCGGCGGAGCTCTCCGGGCGAACCGTCATCGCCGCCGCCGGCGGTGTGGCGGCGAATTCCGTGATCCGCGGAGATCTGCAGCGTGCCTGCCGCGAAAAGGGGTACCGGCTGTATCTGCCGCCCCTGAGCCTGTGCGGAGACAACGGCGCCATGATCGGCGCCCAGGGCTATTACGAGTACCTGGCCGGGCACACGGCGGGCATGGAGCTGAACGCCTATGCCACGCGGGAAATTGACGAATAAAGCGGGCGGGGGAGACGCGAAGGTGTTTTCCCCGCCTGCTTTTTCTCCCGCCTGCCGCGGATGGGGGTGTGAGTATACGCTCTGCAAAAATGCATGTAAAGCGATGCAACTTGCTTTTTTTGAAGTTGTTCCGTTAAATAGGTGCAAAGAGGCTGCTGCGCAAACAAAAGAGGAGGGAAAAGGGAGAAAGCGGTGAACACAATAAAATTATGTAAATTGAATTGTATTTCGCCCAAAAACGAAACCTTGTGCCATATTTTTTTGATTTTTCAAAAATAGGAAAAAAAAGCATGAGCACAAAGGGATTTTGAATTGTTGAAAACCATGTGGAAAATGTGAATAACTTATTGTAAAAACTCAGGGACAATGAAGTTATGTAAATAGAAAAATGTAAAAAAGAATTATGAAAAAGCGCAGAAACGGTCAGGATAAGCGAAAAAACGGCAAGGAGAAAACAGTCGAAAAATGCCGAAACAGCGCGAGATTTGACAAAACAGCAAAAAGAAGGGTGAAAGAATTCCTGCAAAAATACTAATTGTAATATGCAGATGCGCCGTATAGAGGCAGCCAAACAGACTCCCCTCGTCCGCAGATTTTTTGTTGACTGCGCAGAAGAAGTGTGGTATCATAAACCCTGCCGTGAAAAGCCGCTGGATTAGCTCAGTTGGTAGAGCGCCTGATTCGTAACTGTCAGCCCTCCGCCGCCGAGCCGCCCAAAAAGTTAATATGCTGGATTAGCTCAGTCGGTAGAGCGCCTGATTCGTAATCATGAGGTCGCGAGTTCGAATCTCGCATCCAGCTCCAGAAAACAGCCAAAATCGTATGATTTTGGCTGTTTTCTTGTATAAAAAGTTCTTATTTTTGAAAATGACTTGACCCACAAATAAGCAGTTTTTTGACCCACTTTCTCAATTTCGGCAGGAATTTATGCTCGGTTTTGCCTGGCAGAAAAGCTGCTTGACCCACGCGCTGACCCACACGGGGATAGTATTGGAAAGCACAGGGCAGGCTCCGATAGGAACCTGCCCTGTGCGCTCTCTATTTTGGAGGCTTTTTTCTTTGGTTTTGCGATGCAGTTTTTGAGCGTTGCTCCGGGTGTTTACATGGCCTGCGTCATGAAGCTGCCCATTCTTTGTGCCGCGTCCTCCTGCATCTGCCGGGTTGCGTGGGCATAGGTGGTCAGTGTGAAGCCGGCGTTGTAGTGCCCCAGCATACTGGAGACCGTCTTGACGTCTACCCCGTTTTGCAGGGATACCGTGGCGAACGTGTGTCTCAAATCGTGGAAACGCAAGTGTTCCAGCCCCGCGTCCTTGAGAATCTTCTTGTGGATGTTCACTACTGAGTCTGGGTAGTACATCCCGCCGGTCTTTCTATGAACTCATTTTTGCTGCGGCAGTTGTCCGCTTCGTACCACTGCTCAATTTTGCATTTTGTTTCCGGCTTCATCCGAAGAGCCAGCCGGTCTTTTGTTTCTGTACTCATTCAAAATCCTCCATATTTGCTCCAAGACACCGCCGAAAGCGTTGATCCTGTGGGCTTTTCGCAGATCAAGACGCCAGCGGCTCTGTTTTCCTTCCGAATAGACGCCGTTTACCGCACCCCTGAAACTGCCCGCACTGCGGGCAGAAGTTGGAGCCACGACGGCGCTGGCGACGCCGTGGCTTTATCCTGCTTCTCCTATCGTCCCTCGTTCCTCGTCTGAAACGGCCTCAATTCCGCCCGAATTGTCCTCGGCGGGACAGGGACTCGCCGAGCTTTCCAAAGCCCCACACAGCGGCTCACAGGCGGTCACGGCGGACGTTCTCTGCGCCAGCTCAGAACGGCAGTTCGTCACAGCTCACCTCCTGCTCGGGGATGCTTTTTCGTTCGATGTATGCTGGTAGCTCCAGCACATGATAGTAATTGGCACCATGCCATTTGCCACCGTCCGGAGCGTCCTTGAAGTCCGGCGAGATGGAGACGAGCCGCAGCTCCTCCAACGTGTGCGCCGCCTGTCGCGCGGTGCTGACTGCACAGCCGGACTCGGATGCGATGGTAGACATACGAAGATGCGAGAGATGATGTGCGTTGCCATGCCGACAGAGACAGTTGTATACCGCCATCTGGATCGGCGTGAGACCAAACATGGTAATGCGGTTGTCGATGAGATAGAAGCCGTTTGGGTATTCGCGTTTGTCTTTGGTTTTCTTTTGCGTCATGTAGTTCCTCCTTGGTGTGATAATAAAGGTGGGGGCAGTATCCATTTTTCTTATTCGTTCAATGCGGCTTGTCCTTCTTTCGCTTTTTTGATATGATGGAAATAGAAAAAGACCGCGCCCCCGGCGGCGCGGTGCAGAAATAAAAGCCTTCCGCAGACAAGCCCTGATGCCGGTATACGGCCAATACCGTTGCTGCATAGTGATCTGTCGGAATGCAAAGTGTCCGTCGGCGCAGTCGTTTTTCCACATCGCGACGAAGCCCAGCGAAGCGGGTTCGCCGCGAAAAGGAGGAACAGCGGAGTGCGCGATTTTTCGCGCTTGCGCGGAAATGAGCAATGCGCAGCTTGTGACGACGCGCTGTAACCGGACGTGGGATAATTGCAGCCGGGTGAATTACCCCTCTATAAAAGAGTGGATGAAAAGCCGAAAAACGGAAGGTCGTTTGAAAAATATTTTTTGTGAGGTGAGAAGCATGGCATGGCAGCGGCGGGCGAAAAAGGAGATCGCGGAAGGCTGGAAGTGGATGAGACAGCAGAACCCCAACGCTGCCAAGGACGCGGAAGCGTGGGTGAAGGAAAACAAAGAGGACATGAAGGAAGTCGACCGTATCCTCTACCGCAGCGACGAGCGCTACTACGGTAAGACCTCCAAACTCCATGCCGAGGACGCACACTCCATTGCCAGCGATAAAAAGTATATCGATACGGACGCTCACCTGACGCAGGATGAGCGCGACCGCACCGTGACACTCAACCGCACGGACTCCGAAAGCGACTATCGGCTGTATAATTTTCAGGACTATGTGGTGTACGACCCCAACCTCCTGAGTTATCAGGGCGGTACAGTCGGTTCCGATATTTTCACGCTTGCCGCCGGTACGGACGATAAGGGCGCAGTGTATTCGAGCAACCGTAATTTCCTGAGCCTGCGCTATCAGTTCGCGGATACCTCCGGTACGGTCACAGAGCCGGCAATGCGACCCGCGTCCATGACAGTCGCTACACTCAAATTTAAAGTGCTGGACGATTGCCGCACCGCTGTCTATCACGGCTCCGACAGCGAAACACAGGTGTGGACCTCTGCGACGGGAACAAACAACGAGACAGTAACCGGAAAAGACACCACGGTCAACGCCGGTACGCCAATCCGGTATACGCTGACCTTTAACGCCGGAAACGGCGCCACGGGAACCGTATCACCCATAACCGCTTACGCCGGAGAGCTGGCCGCAATTCCGTCCGGAAGCGGACTTTCAAAGACCGGAAAGACCTTCTCCGGCTGGTACGACGGCGCAAAACGCTATTATGCCGGCGACCGCTACTATGTGAGCAAAGATGTCAGCTTTACCGCATTCTGGGATCCTGCCGCGGTCAGCTATTCAGCCGGAAAGGGCGGCGATGCGTCGGGAGCCTATACGTCCTCCGGAAACCTGTTCTATTCGGGACAGAAAATGGAATGCGGGACGTCCGTCACCTTCACCGCCGCGCCGAGCAGCGGCTATAAATTTACGGCCTGGAGCGACGGCAGTACAAAAAATCCGTACACGCTCGTCGTACAGGGTGACATGACACTCACAGCCGAGTTCAGCCCCGCAACTGGCGGAACCGCTGCCAACGGCGACAATGTGCCGGTTATCGTGGACGGCGTGGAGTATAACATCGGCACCGCCGTGGTGGACGCGAAGCAGGACAAAACCACCGTGGTTGTTGACCAGGGAAAGCTTGAGGAGCAGATTGAAAAGGCCAGCAGCACGGTAGTGGTGCCTGTCGCCGCTGCGACGGACACGGTTTCCGCACAGCTCGTCGTCAAGAACGTGGAGGATATGGCGGAAAAGTCCATGACGCTCTCCGTGAAAACCGGCGGCATCAGCTATGATATGCGGGCTGCCGCCGTGGATACCGGGGCGGTGATGAAGGCCGTGGGAGCCACCGATCCGGCGGCGGTGCCGGTGAACGTCACCATTACGCAGCTTGCGAGCAGCGCCGTTACGCTCAAGGACGGCAAGCTGATGGTTCCGCCGGTGCGCTTCACCGTTACGGCGGAGTACGGCGGCAAGAGCTATGAGATCACCAGCTTTGAAAAATACGTCAGCCGCACCATCGAGATCCCCAGCGGGGTGGACGCCTCCAAGATCACAACCGCAGTCGTTGCGGAGAACGGCACGGAGCGCCATGTCCCCACCCAGGTCTATCTCTCCGGCGGCAAGTGGTATGCCAGGATCAACTCCCTGACCAACTCCACCTATGCGCTGATCTATAACGCGGAGTCCTTCTCCGACACCACCGGCAAATGGTATCGCGCCGCGGTCACCGAAATGGCCTCCCGCAAGATCATCAACGGGTACAGCAACGGAACCTTCCGGGGCGAAGCGGCCGTGACCCGGGCGCAGTTCGCGGCGATTATTGTCCGGGCGCTGGGCCTTCCCGACAACGGAAAGAGCAGCTTTACGGATGTGTCCTCCGGCTCATGGTGCTACGGCGCGGTGGGAACCGCGGTGAAGTACGGAATTGTACAGGGCTACTCCGACGGAAGCTTCCGCCCCAACGCCAATATCACCCGGCAGCAGGCCATGGCCATGATTGCCCGGGCCGCCGCCATCACCGAGCTGGGCGGAAAGACCGCCGCCGATCTGAGCCAGTTCAAAGACCATGCGACGGTGGGCGCCTGGGCAAAGACGTATGTGGAGTACAATGTGGCAAACGGCCTGATCCAGGGCGATTCCAGCGGCCATCTCAACCCCAATGACAATATCTCCCGGGCCCAGACCGCTGTGGTGGTGCTCCGCCTGCTGCAAAACTCCAAGCTTGTGGACGTGCGCGCCAAGGCGTGAGCGGCCGGCGGATGATTGATTCAGTGCAAAAAGATCATTTTCAGCCGTGCGTTTTCTAAAAGCACAGGGGCCCGGCCGCCCGAAAGGGCAGCCGGGCCTCTGCCTGCCTGGGAGGCCTGTTTCCACGCCGCAGATTTCTTCGGGCGCCGCCGTTCACCCAGCCCCGGCTGTGCCTGTGCATTTGTAACCGCACTGTCACTCCTGTTACCGATGTGTGCTTGCTCCCGGCGGCGGAGCGTGCTATACTTCCGCACAAAGCTGAGGGAAAACCCCCTTTTTGAAAGGAAGATTGCAATGATAAAAAGGATCATGGGGCTGCTGCTCCTGACGGGTGTTTTGCTGCTGGCCGGCTGCGGCGCGGGTGCGGGAACGGCGGCCGGAAGTGCCTCCGCAAGTGCCGCCGGGAGCGCACCTGCGCCGCACAGCGCCAAAACGGTGGAGCCCCTTCCCGCCACGCTGCATGCGGACGCCTTGGACGACTGCACCTTTGCCGCGGGCTTTCAGGCCTCCGACGTGGTGCTCAACGATGACGGAATGATGGTGGTCCACCTGACCGTCTATGACTACGAGCTTTTTGACCTGGTGGACATCTCACAGCTGGCGGCGGGCGACACGCTTGTCATCGACAAAAAGAGCATGGCTGTCAAGTCCGTCCAGAGGGACGAGAGCGGCATGGTCACAGTCAACGGCGGACTGGAGAACGGCGGCTGCGAGCTGGTCACCGACGAGGACGGCGTCTTTTATGAAAATATGATGGACGACGAAAAGAGCTACTATCGCGTGGGCGAGGCCACGCTTCCCATCAGCCAGGACTTTCTCTTCACGGACAGCTCCCAGCTCAACAGCCCGGAGAAAAAGTCCTACGCCGGCGATTTTCTCAGCGATATGAAGGACAGTGACCGCACGTTCACGCCCAATGCCACCACCGTCACCGTGGAGGACGGCCGCATCACCGGTATTACTCAGATTTACGTGCCGTAATCCGCGCCTTTCAAAGCCGAGAGACCGGAAATCCAAGGGGGAACGAAGCGCAGTGCGCTCCGTCTCCCCCTTTTTGCACGCCGCAGCCGGCGGGGGCGCTCTCTTGACCCCGGCGAGGGCGCATGATAAAATCAACAAATAAACCAAACGCACCTGCCGGAAAACGGAGCCGGGGCGTTTTGAAAAGGAGGCAGGGGCGCAGTGGACGGTGTATCGGGCATTCGGTATATTCTCATGGACGTGGACAATACGCTGCTGGATTTTGACCGGTGCGCCGAGTCGGCTATGCGGCGCGCCCTGGACGAGGCGGGGCTGCCCTGGGAGGCGCGGATGTTCCCGGTGTTCACCGTCCGCAACAACGCGCTCTGGGAGCAGGTGGAGCAGGGGAGTATCACCGCGGAGACGCTGTACCGGATCCGCTGGAACCTGATTTTTGAGGAGCTGGGTATTCCGGCGGACGGGCAGGCCTTCGAGGGGCGGTTCCACGCGTTTTTGGCGGAGAGCCACGAAACGGTGCCGGGGGCAGAGGCGCTGGTGCGGTATCTGTCCGGGCGATACGCCGTGTACGTGGCCAGCAACGCCTCCTACGCACAGCAGGCCCGGCGCCTGGAGCTGGCCGGCCTGCGGGAATACATACGGGAGCTGTTCGTCTCCCAGCGCGTGGGGTTTTCCAAGCCCGATCCCCGGTTTTTTGCCCACTGCCTGACGGCGTTGAACGCCGCCCCGGAGGAGACGGTGCTCATCGGTGACTCCCTCAGCGCCGATATCCGGGGCGGATTGGACGCCGGACTCCACACCTGCTGGTACAATCCCGCCGGCAGAGTGCCGGACGAGACGTGCCGGCCGGAGTGGACGGTGAGAAAGCTGGAGGAGATCCGGAGAATTTTATAAACGGAAAAGGGGAGCGGCGGATGGACAAGTTTATGGTGATTTCCGATTCCTTTAAGGGATCGCTCTCCAGCCGGGAGATCTGCGCCGTGGCCCGGGAGTGCGCCGCCAGAGTCTGCCCGGAGTGGGAGGCTGTCTGCGTTCCGGTGGCCGACGGGGGCGAGGGCACGCTGGAGTGCTTCCGGGAGGCCTGCGGCGGGATGATGGTCCCCGCAGCCGTGCAGGGGCCCTTCGGGGAGCCGGCGGAAGCTGCCTGGCTGCGGCTTCCCAACGGCGGGGCCGTGGTGGAGACAGCCGCTGCCGCAGGGCTTTCACTGGCCGAGGGAAGGGAAAATCCCGCCCTTGCGGGAACCTACGGCGTGGGACAGCTGATCCGCGCCGCAGTAGACGGCGGCTGCCGCACCGTGACGCTGGGGCTGGGCGGCAGCGCCACCAATGACGCGGGCTGCGGCTGCGCCGCCGCCCTGGGCGTCCGGTTCCTGGATGAGGACGGGAAACCGTTTGTCCCCGTGGGGGCCACGCTGGATCGAATCCGGAAAATCGACACGGCCCCGGCGGAGGAGCTGCTCCGGGACGTCCGGCTCCGGGCCATGTGTGACGTGGACAATCCCCTCTGCGGGCCGTCCGGCGCGGCCCTGGTGTTTGCGCCCCAGAAGGGGGCGGATCCGGAGACGGCGCGGCTGCTGGACGGGCAGCTCCGGGCCTGGGATCAGGCCGTCCGGCAGAATTTGAACCGCAGCGCGGCGGAGGTGCCCGGCGCCGGAGCGGCCGGCGGTCTGGGCGCGGGGATGATGGCCCTTCTGGGCGCGGAGCTGTGCCCCGGAATCGAGGCCGTGCTGGACGCGGTGGAATTTGAGCGCCTGCTCCGGGGGTGCGGCCTGGTCTTTACCGGAGAGGGGCGGCTGGACAGCCAGAGCCTCCGGGGCAAGGCGGTGAGCGGCATTGCGCGCCGGGTCCGGGCCTGCGGCGTACCCACGGTGGTGCTGGCGGGAAGCGTGGCGCCCGAGATGGAGGAGAGCGCCGCTCTGCGGCAGCTGGGCGTCGAGGCGGTATTTTCCATCAACCGGCAGGCGGAGGCATTTTCCCGCTCCCGGCCCCACAGCCGGGAAAACTATGCCCGGACGTTTGAAAATCTGCTGCGTCTGCTGAAATTAAACGAAAAATGAAAAATTTGGCCGTGGGAGGCGGGTTTCGGTAAAAACCGATTTTTTTCCTGCGTAAATCCCGCGCCGCCGTACAAACTACCCCTGTCAATTAAAAAAGGGGGAGTCGATTTTGAAACGGCGGTACGCTGCTTTTTTTGCGCTGGCTGCGCTGATGCTGACGCGGAGCCTTCTGCCTCCGCCCGGAGCGGCGGTGGCTGCCGCCGGAGAGACGCGTCTTCCCGCATCCCAGACGAAATACGTGGCGCTGACGTTTGACGACGGCCCCAGGGCGGACACCACGCCGCGCCTTCTGGACGGACTGCGCCAGCGGGGCGCCAGCGCCACCTTTTTTCTGGTGGGCGAGCAGATCGACGCCAACGCCGACGTGGTGAAGCGCATGAAGGAGGAGGGCCATCAGGTGGGAAATCACACCTGGAGCCACATTCGGATCAAGGGCGCGTCCAACGCGCTGGTGGAGGCGGAGGTGTCCAAAACCGACGCCGAGATCCGGAAGGTGCTGGGTGACGGCGTTTACTGGGTGCGGCCGCCCTACGGCCTCATCGACGAAAGCCAGGAGAAGCTCTTTACTGTGCCGCTGGTTCGCTGGTCGGTGGATCCCGAGGACTGGAAGCTCCGCAACGCGGACGCCGATGTAAAGGCCGTTTTGAGCCATGTCCGGCCGGGTGACATTATCCTGATGCACGACTCCGTGCCCGCGTCCGTGGATGCGGCGCTGCGGATTGTGGATACGCTGGAGGCGCAGGGCTACGAATTTGTCACTGTGCAGGAGCTGCTGGAGCTGTACGGCGTGACGCCACAGCCCGGTGTGGCATACCGCTCCGCCCGCTTGCAGCAGGGATAAAAAAGAAGGAGGATCCCAGCTCTCGCTGGAATCCTCCTTTGACTTTGCCCGGGAGGGGAAATTAAAGACCGTAGGACGCAAGGCGGCTCAGCATGGCCTGAACGGTGAGCTTGTCCCCCATCAGCTGACGGAAGGACGCGCTTTTCTGCCGTCCCTGCAAGCGGAGAAGGTCCATTTTGTCCGCGATGCGGGACTTCTCGGCCAGCAGGTCGGCCCGCATCCGGTCATAGCGCGCCAGGCGCTCCGCGTCCGTCAGAGGCTCAGACATTGAACCGGAAATAGATCATGTCGCCGTCCTGAACGACGTATTCCTTGCCCTCGCTGCGCAGAAGCCCCTTCTCCTTGGCGGCGGCGATGGAGCCGCAGCGGAGCATGTCCTCATAGGCAATGACCTCCGCCCGGATAAAGCCCCGCTCGATGTCTGAGTGGATTTTGCCCGCCGCCTGAGGCGCCCGGGTGCCCTTTTTGATGGTCCAGGCCCGGCATTCGTCTTTTCCGTAGGTCAAAAACGAGATCAGGCCCAGCAGGGCATAGGACTGACGGATCAGCCGGTTCAGGCCGGATTCCTCCACGCCCAGCTCCTCCAGGAACAGCTGCCGGTCCTCGCCCTCCAGCTCCGCGATGTCCTGTTCCATTTTGGCGCAGATGGGCAGCACCTGGGAGCCCTCCGCGTCGGCCAGCTTTTGCACCTGCTGATAATACGGGTTATCCTGCCGGTGGATGAAGCCGTCCTCATCGGTGTTGGCGGCGTAGATCACCGGCTTGAGCGTCAGCAGCTCCGACGTGCGCAGCATGGCTGCGTCCTCCTCCCCGCAGGGGAAGGTGCGGGCGGGCTTGCCGTCGTTGAGATGCTTTTGCAGCTCCGTGAACAGCGCCGCCTCGTGGGCGGCCTTTTTGTCGCCAGATTTGGAGGCCTTGGCCGCCTTGTCCGCCCGGCGGGCCGCCATCTCCAGATCTGCCATGGCCAGCTCCAGATTGACGATTTCAATGTCGCGCAGGGGATCGGTGCCGCCCTCCACGTGGATCACGTTGGCGTCGTCGAAACAGCGCACCACGTGGATAATGGCGTCGGTCTCCCGGATGTTGGCCAGAAATTTGTTGCCCAGGCCCTCGCCCTTGGACGCGCCCTTCACAAGGCCCGCAATGTCCACAAACTCGATCACGGCCGGCGTCTTTTTATCGGGCTCATACATCTCCGCCAGCTTGTCCAGCCGCTCGTCCGGTACTGCCACCATGCCCACGTTGGGCTCAATGGTGCAGAAGGGGTAGTTGGCGCTCTCCGCGCCGGCGTTGGTGATGGCGTTGAAGAGGGTGCTTTTGCCCACATTGGGCAGACCCACGATTCCCAGTTTCATAGATTCCCACATCTCCTTGTCGTTGCGGCGTTTCAAAAGCGCCTTCCGCGCCCGTTCTGCGCCGCTCTATGCGCTCCGGCGCGCTTCAGGCCGCCGAATGTTTAAAAAAGGTAAATGATAGGCCGCCCGGCGATACCGGCCCCTGCGGGTCATACTGCCTGTGCGGCCCAATGCCACAGACTGAATCCTCTGTCATTTTATCAGGTTATCCGTCAAAGTCAAGACGGGGACCGGCAAAGAGAGGGAGGAGCGCGGGGGACAAAAGGACCGCGGAGCACCGGAGGAGTGTTCCGCGGCTTTTTTACAGTGCGGGCCGTGAAGCTGCGCCGAAGGATAAAACGAGGGGCGGGGCGCCGGCCCGCCGCGCGCCCCCCCCGCTAACAGATTTAACCCCCCCTGTC
>JALCRQ010000012.1 GCA_022652655.1 Oscillibacter sp.
ACACGCTGACCATGGAACTGCGCCGGGCGGTGGACGGGAAGAAAACGGTTACCTGCGACCTGTACAGCTTCCAGGTCTTTTACGACGATCTCAACGGTCTGGTGGAGCAGCAGTACGCCGCGGGGATTATCAAATCCTACGACTACCGCGCGGACCACTCCGTCAACTGGCTGCGGGTGCTGGGGCCCTACATCCTGCTGGCGCTGGGAATGGGCGCCATGTGGTATTTCATGATTGCCCGCGCCCAGGGCGGCGGCATGGGCCCGGACCGGATGGCGAAATTCGGCTCCGCCCGCGTCCGGACGCTCAGCGAGCGGGACAAGGCCATCACCTTTGACGACGTGGCGGGTGAGGACGAGGAGAAGGAGGAGCTCCAGGAAATTGTGGAGTTTCTCCGGGACCCCAAGAAGTACATCCTCCTGGGCGCCAGGATTCCCAAGGGCGTTTTGCTGGTGGGCCCTCCGGGCACCGGCAAGACGCTGCTGGCCAAGGCCGTAGCCGGCGAGGCGGGGGTGGCTTTCCTGTCCATCTCCGGCTCGGACTTTGTGGAGCTCTATGTGGGCGTGGGCGCCTCCCGGGTCCGCGACCTTTTCGAGCAGGCCAAAAAGCAGGCGCCGGCCATCGTGTTCATCGACGAGATCGACGCCGTGGGCCGCCAGCGCGGCACGGGCCTGGGCGGCGGACACGACGAGCGGGAGCAGACCCTCAACCAGCTCCTGGTGGAGATGGACGGCTTCGGCCGCAACGAGGGTGTGGTGGTGCTGGCCGCCACCAACCGGGCGGATGTGCTTGATCCGGCGCTGCTGCGGCCGGGACGGTTTGACCGCCGGGTCTACGTGGGCCTGCCCGACATCCGGGGCAGGGAGGCAATTTTGAAGGTGCACGCCAAGGATAAGCCCCTGGCGGAGGACGTGCGGCTTTCGGAGGTAGCCCGGGCCACGCCCGGCTTTACCGGCGCGGATCTGGAGAACCTTCTCAACGAGGGCGCCCTGCTGGCGGCCCGCAGGGATGAAAAATTTATTTCCATGGACGATCTGCGGGAGGCGGAGATCAAGGTGATCGCCGGCCCGGAGAAGCGCAGCCGCGTGATTCCCCAGCATGAGCGGGAGCTGACGGCCTACCACGAGGCGGGCCATGCCATCGTGCTCCACGCCCTGCCGGATCAGGATCCCGTCAGCCAGATCAGCATTATTCCCCGGGGCCAGGCCGGCGGCATGACCATTTCCATGCCCACGGAGGACCGCTCCTACCTATCCAAGCGGTATCTCGAAAATGAGATTGTGGGCCTTTTGGGCGGCCGCACCGCGGAAAAACTGGTGCTGGGCGACATCTCCACCGGCGCCTCCAACGACATCCAGCGCGCCAGCCAGATCGCCCACAAAATGGTGGCCACTTACGGCATGAGCGACAAAATCGGCACAGTCGCCTTCGATACCGGCCATGACGAGGTGTTTATCGGCCGAACCATGACCCAGGGCCGCAGCTACTCCGAACAGGTGGCTGCCGAGATCGACGAGGAGGTCAAGGCCGTCATTTCCGCCGCCTCCCGGCGCTGCGAGGAGATTCTTCGGGCAAATCAGGACAAATTGGACGCGGTTGCGCAATATCTTTTGGCCCACGAGACGATGGATCAGGTCAATTTTTTGCGCGTGGTGGAAGGACAAATGTCCGCAAAAGAAGAAATCCCCCAGTGAAGGACGTTTGCCCTCCGGAGAGAATGTTCGCCGCCAAAACTAAAAGTTCGACATTGGTTATTTTCCATAATAGAATAAAAACTTTAGCGGATATTTTAGGTTGAATTAGTTAAAATCACCAAGTTTGACTGTCCATGTGTCAGAGACGTGTAGTTCATGGAGAGGCAGTCGTTCCACAACACTGTCCACATATTGGAGACAGACAGCCTAAATTTGACAAAAAAAGCGGTTGGTTTTATGTAAACCAGCCGCTTTTTCTTGTGGAGGTTTCATCTTGCAAACCTTTCAAAAAGCTCGTAAAATAGCGTCACAACCCCCGGAAAGAGAGGCTGGGGCCCCTCAAAAGGTTTCAACTCAAAAAGAGGAGGAGAAGAAGAATGAAGAAGTTTTTTGCATTGGTTTTGGCACTGACAATGGCTTTGTCTCTGGCAGCCTGCGGCGAGAGCGGCGGTGCCGCTGCCGGCAGCGCGGGCGGAAAAGGATCCTCCGGCAAGACCCTGAAGATCGGCGTATTTGAACCGGCCTCCGGCGACAACGGCGCAGGCGGCAAGCAGGAGGTTCTGGGCATCCAGTATGCACAGTCCCTGACCCCCACTGTGGACATCAACGGCGAGACCTACAATGTCGAGCTGAAGGTTGTTGACAACCAGTCCACCACCGACAAGGCCGTCTCCGCGGCACAGGAGTTGGTTTCCGCGGGCGTGTCCGTGGTTCTCGGCTCTTACGGCTCCGGCTGCTCCATCGCTGCGGCCCCCATTTTCGGCTCCGCACAGATTCCGGCAGTCGGCTGCTCCTGCACGAACCCCGCTGTCACGGCTGCAAACCCCTACTACTTCCGCGTGTGCTACATCGACCCGTTCCAGGGCCCCGTTATGGCCAACTTCGCCAAGGATCAGTTCCAGGCCAAGAAGACCTATGTTCTGACCATGCTGGGCGAGGACTACGGCTCCAACCTGGCCACCTTCTATGAGCAGGAATTCAAGGATAAGCTGGGCGGCGAGTACAAGGCTGAGTCCTTCCCCGAAGGCACCTCTGACTTCTCCGCGTACATCCAGAACGCTGTCGCCTACGGCGCCGACGTCATTTTCGCCCCCTCCGCAACGACTTATGCGTCTCTGATCATCAGCCAGGCTGCCAAGGCCGGTTGCAAGATTCCCATCCTGGCAGGCGACACCTGGGAGAGCTCCGTCATTCTGGACGCCCAGAAGGGCTCTGATCTGCAGGTATTCTGCTCCACCTTCTTTGACGAGAACGACAAGTCCGGCACCGCCGCCACCTTCGTCAAGGGCTTCAAGGAATGGCTGAACGCCGACAAGCAGCGCCTCACCGACAACGGCGGCAACGACATCGTGGCAGCTGTTTCCGCGCTGAGCTTCGACGCTTACAACACCGCTATCGAGGCCATCAAGATTGCCAACTCCACCAAGGGCTCTGATATTCAGCAGGCCATGTTCAAGGTGGACTTTGACGCGGTCACCGGCCACATCACCATCGATCCCGATACCGGCGACGCCAACAAGGGCACTGCCTACATCAAGCAGGCCGATAACGGCGCGTTCAAGTTCATCAAGACTCAGTCTGTCGCTGAGTAATCACAGACCTGTCATTTATCTGAGAAGTACCGGATTTTACGCATAGACAGAACGGGCACAGGCGGGGGTTCCCCCCGCCTGTACTTCTCAGAAAGTTCTCATTTTGTTTCGACTCAAGCCGCCGTTTGGAAGGCCTGAGACAGAGCAGAAACAGAAACGCCGGTGCAGCCGGCCGAACGGAGGAGAATCTATCATGTCAAGGATCCTGCCCTATTTATTGAGCGGAATCTCCGTGGGAGGGCAATACGCGCTGATCTCCATCGGTTATACGATGGTATACGGCATCCTGCGTTTGATTAACTTTGCTCACGGTGATATTTTTACGGTGGCCGGCCTTTTGATGGTCTACGCCGCCGCGACCATGCCCCTGTACATCTCGGCCCCGCTGGTCATTATTCTGACCATCATCCTGGGCGTCCTGGTGGAAAAAGTTGCCTATAAACCCCTGCGCACCGCACCCCGTATGTCTGTTATGATCTCGGCCATCGGCATGAGCTACCTGCTGCAAAACACCATGTGGTACCTCACCGGCGGTCTGGCGAAGAAGTATCCGACCCTGCCCTGGATCAGCGATAAGATCAACGTGGGCGGCACAACTACCAGCCGCGTAACCCTTATCACACCGTTCCTGACGGTGATCCTGGTCATCTTCCTCGTGATGCTGATTAAGAAAACAAAGATCGGCATGGCCATGCGCGCCGCATCCCGGGACTTTGAGACAGCCCAGCTGATGGGTGTCAAGGTGGACAGCGTTGTCAGCTTCACCTTTATCGTCGGCTCCGGACTGGCGGCCGTTGGCTCCATGCTCTACTTTACAAACTATGCCACTGTTACCCCTGTCGTGGGCGCAATGCCCGGACTGAAGGCCTTTGTGGCCGCTGTGTTCGGCGGTATCGGCTCCATTCCCGGCGCCGTCATCGGCGGCTTCATCATTGGAATCTGCGAGAGCTTTATCAAAGGCGCCAGCTGGACGACTTTCTCGGATGCCTTTACCTTCGGCCTTCTGATTGTGATTCTGGGCGTAAAGCCCACCGGCCTCTTCGGAGAGAGTCTGACGGAGAAGGTGTGAGAGCATGAAAAAGAACAACCAACGTCAGGGTCTTATCACCGCGGGAATTGTCATTGTGCTGCTGGCGGTTCTGGTACTGCTGGACAACGCAGCCTGGGTCCCCCCCATGCTGCTGACGGTTCTGCGCAAGGGCGTCATCTATGCACTGGTGGCGGTCTCCATGAACCTGCTCAACGGCTTTACGGGGCTTTTCTCCCTGGGCCAGGCGGGCTTCATGCTTCTGGGCGCCTATTCCTACGCGGTTTTGACGATCCCTGTTGAAAATCAAACAGCAATTTATCAGCAGTTTAAAAACGGCGGTCTGCACTTCTCCATTACGGAGAGCCTGACCAACGTGATGGGCGAGTTCGGTACGCTGATCGGCGTTATCATCTGCCTCATCATCGCCGGCGCCGTGGCGGCCCTGTTCGCCTATCTGATCGGCCTGCCGGTGCTGCGGCTCAAATCCGACTACCTGGCCATCGCCACTCTGGGTTTCGCCGAAATTCTCCGCGCCCTGGTGCAGTTTGAAAAGCTGGGCCCGGTGACCAACGGCTCCAACCTGCTGTACGGGTTCACCAGCTTCTCCAACTTCCAGATCGGCACCCTGCATCTGGGGACGGTTATGCCGTTCCTGTTCTCCGGGGCCTGCATCTGGATCGTGGTCCTGCTGATCAACTCCACCTACGGCCGCGCGTTCAAGGCAATCCGCGACGACGAGGTGGCCGCGGAGGCCATGGGCATCAACCTGGCCAAGCACAAGCGGATGAGCTTCGTCATCAGTTCCTTCTTCGCCGGCATCTCCGGCGGCCTTCTGGCCATGTATCAGGCCTCCGTCCAGGCCGTCACCTTTAAATCGGCCATGACCTATGAGATTCTGCTGATCGTGGTCATCGGCGGCATCGGCTCCATCACCGGCTCCATCCTGGCATCCTTCCTGTTCGTGGGCTGCTCGGAATGGTGGCTGCGGTTCCTGGACAACACCACGGTGGTCAGCCTGAACGGCAAGATCGCCAGTGTGATTGTGATCTGCGTGGCGATTGTCGGCGTTGTAGCACTGATCTTCTGGAGAAATCGGAAGAAGGCGTTCGCCGACAAGCGGAATACGATATTCCTAACGCTGATCGTCGGCGCGGTGCTGCTGGCCGGACAGATCAAGTTCGCCATTTCCAGCAGCTTGCAGCTTCCGCTGCTGCGCTCCGGCTTCCGCATGGTCATCTTCTCCATCGTGATTATGATCATGGTGCTGTTCTTCAGCAAGGGCATCATGGGCGACCGTGAGCTGCCCGATCTGCTGCAGAAGCGGAGAAACGCCAAGGCGGCAAAGGCTTCCAAGGGAGGTGACGCCCAGTGAGTAAGAACGTATTGAAGGTGGAGAATGCCACCATGCAGTTCGGCGGCGTCGTCGCTGTGGACAACATGAACCTGGAAGTCAACGAGGGCGAAATCGTCTCCCTGATCGGCCCCAACGGCGCAGGCAAGACGACGGCGTTCAACGTCATCACCGGCGTGTATGCGCCTTCCAACGGCTGTGTCTGGTTCGAGGGGGACAAGATCGTCGAGAATTACCCCCACGGCAAGATGCAGAAGCTCTACAAGGGGCAGAACAACGGAAAGTATTCCCACATTACAGCCCCGACTCCCGACAGAATTACCAAGCTGGGCATGGCCCGGACGTTCCAGAACATCCGGCTTTGGAAATCCCAGACCGTGTTTGAAAACGTCCTCATTGCAAAGCATCTGCGCACGACCTCCAACCTCTTTTCCGCCACCTTCCGTCTCAACCACGCCGAGGAAAAGCGTCAGCGTGAGGAGTGCGACGAGCTGCTGCGGGTCATGGAGCTGGATGGCGTGCGGGATGAACTGGCCACGTCTCTGCCTTACGGCCAGCAGCGCCGCGTGGAAATCGCCCGCGCTCTGGCCACCCAGCCGAAGCTGCTGCTTCTGGACGAGCCTGCCGCCGGCATGAACCCGCAGGAGACCGACGAGCTGACGGCGTTTATCGGCAAGATCCGCGACAACTTCAAGCTCACCGTGTTTCTCATTGAGCACCACATGGATCTGGTCATGGACATTTCAGACCGCATCTATGTGCTGGACTTCGGTAAGCTGATTGCCAGCGGAACGCCGGAGGAGATTCAGAACAATCAGCGCGTCATTGACGCATATCTGGGGGTGAGCAACGATGCTTAAAATTGAGAATCTGCATGTTTCTTATGGCGGCATCCGCGCTCTGCGCGGTATTTCCCTGGAAGTGCCCGATGGCAAGATCGTCACCCTGATCGGCGCCAACGGCGCTGGCAAATCCACCATGCTGCGGACCATCAGCGGTCTTGTCAAGGCCGAGAGCGGCTCCATCAAGTGGAATGACAAGGAACTGGTGGGACTGTCCATCGACAAGGTGATCGCCAGCGGAATCGCCATGGCGCCGGAAGGACGCCGGGTGTTTTCCGATATGACGGTGCTGGAGAATCTGCGGATGGGCGCGTATCTGCGCAACGACAAGGATGGCATTGAGAAGGACATCCAGCGGGTATACGAGCTGTTCCCCCGTCTGAAGGAGCGGAACTGGCAGCTGGCCGGTACGCTCTCCGGCGGCGAGCAGCAGATGCTGGCCGTGGGCCGCGCACTGACGAGCCGTCCGCAGCTGATTATGCTGGACGAACCGTCTCTGGGCCTTGCGCCCCTGGTGGTGCAGGATATTTTCGCCATCATCCGGGAGATCAACAAGACGGGCACCACCGTCCTGCTGATCGAGCAGAACGCCAACATGGCGCTGAAGACGGCGGATCTTGCCTATGTGCTGGAGACCGGCAACATCACGATGTCCGGCACCGGCGCGGAGCTTCTGGTAAACGAAAAGGTCAAAGAGGCCTATCTGGGCAAGCACAAGAACTAAAGCCCGGGCGGGGGACGGCTGGCGCCGTCCCCCCGCTTTTTTGATACCGGTTTGTAGTTGTTTTCCCGGCTGTCCTCTGCTATTCTTGTTTGAAAACGAGAAACCCCATTATTTTCAACAGGAGTGGGAATATGAAACGGATTTTTGCACAGGTTGCGGCCTGCCTGCTGATCGTATGCCTGACCGCCTGCGGCGGCAAAACCGCGCCGGGCGCCGCCTCGCTGCAAGCGGCGGCGTCCTCCGCACAGGGGCCGCAAATGCCTACGGTGGCCCAGGGCCGGGATGAGCACAGCACGCTTGAGATGACCGTGGAGGGACGGACGGAGCGGATTGCGGCCAATCTGTATGCGGAGGACGGCTGGTCGATCTATATTCCGGACGAGGGCTGGAGACTTGAGACGGACACGGAGCCGGAGGACCGGGAGGTCGCCTGGGAATCCGCCGTGAACGACGAGGCGGAGCTGTCCGTGCGGGTCTGGCCCGGCATGGGGGAGAAGGAAAATCCGACGGAGGCGCTGTTTGCGGCCTTTGAAAAGGACGAGGACGATTTCAGCTTTACCGCGCAGGACAATGTGCTGGCGGGAACCGACAGCCGAAACGGGGAGACCATGGCGGTCTATCCCTTCTTCTCGGCCGACGGGAAGGACGGCTTCACCGTGGCGATCCGCTACCCCGCCGATGCGGCCGAGGGCTTCGGCGCCCGGCTTCCCGTTCTGGCTGCCACCTTCCAGCCCGACAGGTGACCGGGTGGCCGGGAGCGTCTGCCGCGCCCTCTCTGGTTTTACAAAAAATTCTCCGGAATTGGGATTCCGGGGAATTTTTTTTGCAATTTTTCGGAAAAACGCATACAAAAGCAATTCCCGTAAATCCTACCTGTGAATGCCTGAACCAGGTAGAAAAACACTGTTTTTTTTAAAGGAGTGACCGCGGATTGGAAACCGGGATTCATAATACCTCGGAAATCGGAAGGCTGAGAAAGGTGATCCTGCACCGGCCGGGCCGGGAGCTGGAGAATCTGATGCCGGAGCACCTCTCCCGACTGTTGTTTGACGATATTCCATATCTGAAGGAGGCACAGAGGGAGCACGACGCGTTTGCGGCCTGCCTGCGGGAGGCCGGTGTGGAGGTGATCTATCTGGCGGATCTCACGGCGGAGAGCCTGACCTCTCCGGAGGTTCGGCAGGAATTTGTCCAAAATTTTCTGGATGAGGCCGATCTGCACGGCGAGAATACACGCCCGGCGCTGGAAACGTATTTCTCCGATCTGCAGGATCAGCAGCTGGTAGAGACCATGATCGCCGGCGTCCGCAAATCCGAACTGCGCAAAAGCGGAGCCAGGCTGGGGGATTACGTCTCGGCGGCGGAGGACGACTACCCGTTTGCCGTGGATCCGCTGCCCAACCTCTATTTCACCCGGGACCCCTTTGCCACCATCGGCACCGGCGTGTCCCTACACCGGATGCACACCGCCACCCGGAACCGGGAGACGCTGTTCGGGAAAATGATCTTTGAGCACCATCCCGTCTACCGCAGCGCGCCCCGCTGGTACGACCGGGGAGAGACGTCCTCTCTGGAGGGCGGCGATATTCTGCTGCTGTCCCCGGAGGTTCTGGGGGTGGGAATTTCCCAGAGAACCCAGGAGGATTCCATCGACGCGCTGGCGGAGGCCGTGCTGACCGGCAGCGAGACCTACAAAAAGGTGCTGGCCTTCAACATCCCCAAAAGCCGCTCCTTCATGCACTTGGACACCGTTTTCACCATGGTGGACCGGGACAAGTTTACCGTCCATCCCAACATTCTGCAGGAGATCACGGTGTTCGTCATGGAGCTGGACGAAAACCGGAAGATGAAAATCCGCCAGGAGGATGGCCGCCTGGAGGACATCCTCAAGGAGCATCTCCATTTGGACCGGGTGACGCTGATTCCCTGCGGGCAGGGCAGCGAGATCGACGCCGCCCGGGAGCAGTGGAGCGACGGCTCCAACACGCTGGCCATTGCCCCCGGCGAGGTGGTGGTTTACTCCCGGAATTATGTGACAAACCGCTCCCTGGAGGAGGCGGGCGTAAAGCTCCATGTCATTCCCTCCGCCGAGCTCAGCCGGGGCCGGGGCGGGCCGCGGTGCATGTCCATGCCTCTGGTTCGGGACGAGCCGTGAAAAGGCCGGCGCCCTTATTTCAATTTGACAAGGAGAGTTCACTATGGCAGTCAATTTAAAAGGCAGGAGCTTTTTGACCCTTCAGGATTTTACGCCGGCGGAGGTCCGGTATCTGCTGGATCTGGGCCACGATCTCAAGGCCAAGCGGCGCGCGGGGATCCGGGCGCCTGCGCTGGAGGGCAAGCACATTGTGCTGCTCTTTGAAAAAACCTCCACCCGCACCCGCTGCTCCTTCGAGGTGGCCGCCACCCAGGAGGGCGCCCATGTGACCTATCTGGACGCGGGCAGCTCTCAGATGGGCAAAAAGGAGAGCCTGGAGGACTCCGCCAGGGTGCTGGGCCGGTTTTTTGACGGCATCGAGTATCGGGGCTACGAACAGCGGGTGGTGGAGGATCTGGCCAGATGGGCAGGCGTGCCGGTGTGGAACGGCCTCACCGACGCGGATCACCCCACCCAGATTCTGGCGGACATGATGACCATCGAGGAGCACTGTCAAAAGCCGCTGAGCAAGGTGAAGGTGGTGTTCCCCGGCGACGTGCGGAACAACATGTGCTACGCCTGGATGATCGGCGCGGCCAAGATGGGCATGCACTTTGTGGGCCTAGGCCCGGAGCAGCTGGCTCGGGAGATGGATCAGAGAACCCTGAAAACCACCTTTGAAACCGCCCGGGCCACCGGCGGCCTCATTGAGATCACGGACGACAAAAACTGCCTCCGGGACGCCGACGTGATTTACGGTGACATCTGGGCCTCCATGGGCGAGGAGGAGCTGATTCCGAAACGGGCGGAACTGCTCTCGCCCTACCGGGTGACGGAGGAGACGCTGGAGGCCACCGGAAATCCCGACGTGCTGTACCTCCACTGCCTGCCCTCCTTCCATGATCTCAACACCAAGACAGCCAAGGAGTGGAGCGACCGGGGCGTGGACATCCGAGAGGTGGACGATGCGGTGTTCCGGGGAAAGCACTCCGTGGTATTTGACGAGGCTGAAAACCGGATGCACTCCATCAAGGCCGTTCTGGTGGCCACCATGGGCAGCTGATCGGACGGGGCGAACCGCGCCTTTCAGCGCCTTTTCCGCCGCCGGTGCGGCGGCCGGCTCAGGGAGTCTTACTGTAAAACGAAAGGAATGGTCATCCGTATGGCCAAATCCAGGTTCCGAATGCCCACGGCCTATACCATCCTGTTTCTGCTGATTTTTGCCGTGGCTGCGGCCACGTGGTTTATTCCCGCCGGGGCCTACGACTACGCAGACGGCGTCCCCGTAGCCGGAACGTACCATGTCATCCAGGCCAATCCGGCGGGGGCGGGGGACGTGCTGAAGGCCGCCTTCGAGGGATTTTACGACGCGGTGGACGTATGCGTGTTTATCTTGATGGTGGGCGGCTTTCTGGGTGTCGTAATGAAAAGCGGCGCCATCGACGCAGGCGTCTCCGCCGTAATCGGAAAGCTCCGGGGTCGGGAACAGTGGCTGATTCCGGTTTTGATGCTTTTTTTCGGCCTGGGCGGGACGACCTACGGCATGTGGGAGGAGACGATGGCGTTTTATCCCCTGCTGATCCCCATCTTTTTGGCGGCGGGTTATGACGCGGCGGTGGGTATTTCAGTCATTCTGCTGGGCGCCGGAGCCGGCGTGGTGTGCTCCACCGTCAACCCCTTTGCCACCGGGATTGCCTCCGGTTTTGCCGGGGTGTCGTTGGGGGACGGGATTGTGCTGCGGATTTTGATGTTTCTGGCGTTTGAAAGCGCCGCGATCTGGTTTGTCATGGCATACGGCGCCAAGGTCAAGCGGAATCCGGCCAGCTCGGTGGTGGGCTCCGGCCGCGAGCTGCTGCACACCAAGTCCGGCGAGGCCCCGCCGCTGACGGTCAAGCGCAAGTGGATTCTGGTCATTTTTGCGCTGACGTTCCTGGTCATGATCTACGGCGTCATTCCCTTTGACGAAATGGGGCTGGGGATCCCCGCTCTGGGCTGGTGGTTTCCGGAGCTCAGCGCCCTTTTTCTGGTGTCCGGCGTGGTGATCGGCTGGGTGGACCGGATGGGGGAGGAGACCATTGCCGGGGAGTACGTGGGCGGCGCCGCCGATCTTCTGGGCGTGGCGTTTATCATCGGCATCTCCCGGGGCATTACCGTGCTGATGAACAACGCCGGCATTACGGATACCATCCTCCACTGGGGGGAGGAGGCACTCTCCGGTACCGGGCCTGTGGGCTTTACGCTGCTGGTATTTTTGATCTATCTGCCGCTGTCGGTTCTGATTCCCTCCTCCTCCGGCCTGGCCACCCTCTCCATTCCCATTCTGGCCCCGCTGGGCGGGTTTTCCGGCGTAGGCGGAGCGCTGGTGGTCACGGCGTTTCAGGCGGCTTCCGGACTGGTCAATTTGATTACGCCCACCGCGGCGGTGGTCATGGGCGCGCTGGCGCTGGGCCATGTGGGGTACGACCAGTGGTTTCGGTACGTCTGGAAGCTGCTGGCGTATTTCCTGGTGATGATTCTCCTCTTTTTGACGGCCGGCGTTCTGCTGCAATAGAAACAGGCGGCAGCCGGACAAAAAGGCTCCGCGGACGAAACCCGTCCGCGGAGCCTTTTTTAAATCAGATCGAAGTCCGGGCCGAGGCCCCTGCGTGTCCCGCCGTCAATAGCCCAGAATCAGGCCGCCGGGCATGGCGTAAAAGCTGGTGAGGCCGCGGCAGGCCAGGATGGTGACCTCTGCCACGGGGAGCTTTTGAAGAATCAGCTCCTTCAGCCGCAGCGCGCCCTCCAGATTTTCACAGTGGGACAGGCACACGTGGGCGCCGGCGCACTCCTTGCTCTGCTGCATAAACTCTACGATGGCCGCAAAGGTCTTGGCCTCGCCCCGGGCCTTGCCTGTAACGTGGATGGTGCCCTGGGCTGTGGCATCCGCAATGACATGAATGCCCAGCGTATGGAGCAGGGTGCCCACCAGGGGGCGCATCCGGCCGTTTTTAATGAGGTTATCGTAGCAGCTCAGCGTAAAGACTGTCCGCAAAGACGCCTGGTAGGTCCGCAGCTCGCTGCATACCGCGTCGAAATCCGGCGCCTCCCCGCTGAGAAGCTCCCGGGCCCGGGTGGCCAGCAGCACCAGCACGCCGGCGGTGCTGCGGGAGTCGATGACGCAGATCTGCTTTTCGGGGTGCTCCTCCAGCACCAGATTGCGGGCCAGGATGGCCGCGTTGTAGGTGCCGGAGAGGTTGCTGGAGATGGTGAAGCAGACCGAGCAGTCCGCCGCTTCAAAGGCACGGGCAAAGGACTCCGGAGAGGGACAGGCCGTCCCCGCGGTGCCCTTTCCGCCCTGCATGGCGGTCAGCAGCTCCGGCACGTCCAGCGTTTCGTCGTCCGTATATTCCCGATCCCCCACCAGAATCCGAAGGGGCACGGAGGTAAAATACAGCTGCCCGGCCTGAATCTCCATGGACTTCAAATCGCAGCTGCTGTCGCATACAATGTTATAAGTCATTTTAGACTCCTTTAAATGCGTTTCTTAATACCAGATTACATTTTTTATTAAACCACGTTTGACAGGGAAAGTCAATGTCCTTTTCGGCGGAGGCCGGGTGGAAGCCTGAGAAAAAAGAGACGGCCGCCGCGGTAAAACCCACGGCGGCCGTCCCCAAAAGGGGAAACTAAAACAAGAAGGGAAAAGCTGCAGAGACGGACGGGACCGTCTCCTTAGTATGATTCTATCACGAAAAAACCATACAAGAAGTTAAAAAGCTGAAAATATACATACAGCTACCGTTAAAATGTACGCGCATAAAGGACGTTTTTACTCGCTCTCCACCATCCGGTAGCCCACGCCCACCTCCGTAAAAATGTAGTGGGGTTCGGCGGGGTTCTTTTCAATTTTCCGGCGGATGTTGGCCATGTTGACCCGGAGAATCTGGTTGTCGTTTCCGGCGCGGGGGCCCCACAGCTCTTTAATGAGATAGTCGTACGTCAGGACCTTTCCCGCGTATTTTCCCAGCAGGGCCACGATGCGGAACTCGCTGAGCGTCAGGTGGACGTTTTCGCCGCGAAGCAGCACCTGATGCTTGTTGTAGTCGATGGTCAGCTCATCCACCGTATAGCTGCCGGTGCGGGCGATTTCGCTGTTCTGGGAGGTGGTGCGGGTATGGCGGATGGCTGTGCGGACCCGGGCCAGCAGTTCATCCGTCCCGAAGGGCTTGGTCAGATAGTCGTCCGCGCCCAGATCCAGCGCCGTCACCTTGTCCCGCTCATGGGAGCGGGCGGATACCACCACCACCGGCAGACTGGACCAGGTGCGCAGGCTTTTCAGAATTTCCATCCCGTCCATATCAGGCAGGCCCAGATCCAGAATGACGAGATCCGGGCACCAGGACGAAATCAGAGACTGGGCCTGGGCGCCGGTCTGCGCGCCCAGGGACTCATAACCGTGGGAGGTGAGAATAGTGGAAATGAAGCGGGCGATGCTGTGCTCGTCCTCTACAATCAGAACCTTTTCACGAATTTTCACTGTGCTTCCTCCTTTGCCAGGGGCAGGCGGAAGGAAAATTCCGCTCCGCCGCTGGGAAGATTGTGGGCCTCCACCGAGCCGCCGTGGGCGGCGACAATCGTCCGGCAGACCGTCAGTCCCAGCCCCATGTTCCGCTTTCCGTCGGAGGCCCGTTCCGGCTCCTGAGGCAGCGCCCCGTTGAAAAGGGAGGGGAGGATCTGAGGGGGAATGCCGCAGCCGTTGTCCTCCACAGAGAACCGGGCATAGTGCCGGTCCTTCCAGACAGACAGCCGGATGGCGGTGGTGTGCTTTCCGTGGAGAACGGCATTCTCCAGCAGATTGGCCAGCACCTGCTCAATGAGAATGGCGTCCATGGGCACCATCAGCAGCTCGTTGGGCGCCTGAACCTGAATTTCCACCTGGGGATACTGCTTGCGGAACTTCCGGACGGCCTCACCCAGCACTTCCTCCGCGGCCTCCGGTTCCTTCTTAATATCCGCCTGGCTGTCCCCCACCCGGGTGATGGACAGCAGATTCTCCACCACGCGGATCAGCCACTGCGCGTCCTCGTTGACGTCCTCCAGGAGCTGGTGGTTCTCCGATGCCGTGAGCTGGGCAGAGGGATCCAGCAGCGTGGAAGTGGCGCCGACGATGGAGGTCAGCGGCGTCCGGATGTCGTGGGAGACAGAGCGAAGAAGATTTGCCCGCATCTTTTCCCGCTCGTTTTCCAGCCGCAGGGAGTCCTGCTGCTTGACCCGGGTGGTCATGGTGCAGGTGATCAGGGAGACGGTGAGCATGGTCAGAAAGGTCAGGGGATACCCGGAGAGGGAAAAATCAATTTTCCAATAGGGATATGTAAAGATGAAGTTGACGCCCATGACCCCCAGCACCGACGCGGTCAGACCAAAGAGATAGCCGGTGGTCAGCCGGGAAACCAGAAGAACGGCCAGCACAAAGACCAGAGGGGCAAATCCTCCGTCCCGTGTGACAAAGCGCAGCAGCGCACACAGACCCGACGCGCAGGCCAGAATACCGGCCGTCAGCGCCAGATCCCTCCAGCAAAAGGGAAACAGCTGTGAAAAACGATTTGAAGTCAATCGCATTGGGGGACCTCCTTATTGATCCTGCCTGAATCAGATTCCCGCGCCGCCGACAAAGCGGCGGTATGCGCAATAATAGCCGCTATGCGGCTATTATAGCAGAAAGATTATAAATATTTTGTTAAGAAAATTGCAGCCGGCTGAAATTGTCCACAAAAATGCCCTCCGGGGAACACGTCCCGCGGAGGGCATTTTACAGTAGAACCCGAACAGAGTCGGGCCGGTGAAACCGGCGGCCCCGAAGGCGGCGTTTAGCTGTTGGCCAGTTTATACTCGGCGGCCCAGGCGTCCACAAAAGCCGCGTGAACGGCGTCCCAGGTGCCGCTGCCGGCGGCATAGGCGTTCATGGCGGAGCGGAGGCCGTTGCGCCAGTTGTCCGAGGGCATGGCGGAAAAATACCAGTTCACGGGGATCCCGCCGTCGGCCACGGACTGCCGGGCCATCTCGTCCAGCGGGTTGGAGGGAGTCTCGGCGGTCCGGTACGGGCAGACAAGGCCCATGCTGTCGGCCAGACGGGAGGTGCCCTCCGCTGACGTTACCACCCAGTTCAGAAAGTCCAAAGTGGCCTGAATATCCTCCTCGGAGGCGTCCTTATTGACGCACCAGTAGCGCTCGGCGCCGGTGCACAGGCCCTGTTTTTCCTCTCCCTCTGCGCCGATGTAGAGGGGGAGAAGGCCCAGATCGCTGTCGCCCAGAGCGCGAATCTGCTGGTAGACGTCTGTTCCCGCCACCAGGAAGGCGGCTTTTCCGGCGGCAAAGGTGCCGATGGCTCCGGCGGAGCCGGCGGCGGGAAAGTCCGCCCGGGCGCAGGCGGCGTCCGTAATGCACAGGTCAAAGCTCTGCCGCAGGTTTTCCAGATAGGCGCCTTTGATGGCATCGGCACCGGCTGCGGCGGCATCGTTTTTAAATTCATAGGAGAGGGCCACGTTGGCAAGATACAGGGGCAGTTTTTCCCCCTCGGCGGCAAAGGCGCCCTGAATACCCAATTCCTCCCGGCGGGTCTGGAGGTCGTCCGCCACGGTTTTCAGCGTGGCGAAGCTGGTGATGGAGCTCTGGGCGTAGCCCGCCCGCTGGAGCACCGCCCGGTTGCAGATGAGCCCGTAGGTTTTGACGGCGTACGCGATTCCCCGCACGGCTCCGTCGCCGTCCTTCAGGGCAAAGCTGTCGGAGACCAGCTGACGGTATGCGGCGGCGCCGGACAGATCGTAGCAGGAAGCCTTCCAGTCTTTCCACTCCGCGGGAGAGCCGATCTGGAAAAGCGAGGGGGCCTCGTCGCTGTTCATCTCGCTGCTGAGCCGCTGGTCATACTGATTTTCCTCGGCGGTGGTCACCGTTACCGGCACGCCGGTTTCGTCTGTGTACCGACTGGCCAGTTCCTGCCAGTATCCGGCCTGACTGGGTTCGCTGCTCAGATAGCGCACTTTGCCGGAGTCCGTCTTGCCGATGGGATCGACGTCCTCCTTTTTAGAACTGCAGCCGCTCAGCAGAGTCGCCGCCATAACGGCGGCCAGAGCCAGCGCAAACCACCTTTTCCCCATATTGCTCTCCTCCTGCCAAAAGTCGTACTGCTCCGGAGCTCCCCTGCGGCAGGGAAATCCGTGCCTGAAAAGATTCGGATTTTCTACCTCTATCGTAGACTAAAGCCGGTAAAAAAGCAAATGGTTCTTTTCACCGGACCGGGGTAAAATTGCAGGAATGACGGGCTTTTTTGTCCCTTTTTTAAAAAACCTGCGGCTTCCGGCACATTTTTTTCGCCGGGAGAGCCGCCAAAGAATTTTTGTTCCCACCCCGTTTCCGCCCACAGGGGAAAAAACTTCCCGGCTTTCTCTTTTCCCGACGTGATTTTCGCTGCGGCTTTTGTAAAATGGTGGAAATCAATGGCGGGAGGGACAGGCCTTGCGAAAGAAATTTGAAGCCGTCGGTCAGGGACAGACCGGCATTCTGATCAGCTGGGGAATCCATTTCTTCCTGGCAGCGGTGCTCACCGCGGCGCAGCTTCCGGCCGGATACGCGCCGTTTGCCCTGGGGTGTATTGCGGCCTCGGGATCCGGCGCCGCCTCCATCGCGGCCCTTTTGGGCACCGGGGTGGGCGCCGTGCTGTTCCTGGATTTTCAAAACGGCCTTCCACATCTGGCGGCCGCCGTGCTGCTGTGCACCGCGGGAACGGCCCTGCACGGCCTGAAGCTCTGGCAAAAGCCGCTGGCCTGTCCTCTGTGCGCCTCGGGGCTCTTTCTGATTGTGAAGGGCATTTACATTGTCCAGTCCTCCGATCCCGCGGGAGACCTCTTTCCCTGTCTGACGGCGGCGGTGCTGGTGGGCGTGAGCGCCTGGTTTTATGCGCCGCTGCTGCGGGGCGACGAGCCGTCGGCGGAGCCGGTGCCGCTGCGGTTTTTGATTCTGACGGTGCTGTGCGCCTTTACGGGTCTCGGACTGGGAGCGGTGGATGTGGGACGGATTCTCACTGCGGCGCTGGTGTTGGTGACGGCCTGGCAGGAGGGCACCGCCGCGGGCATGACCACAGGCCTGTGCGCAGGACTGCTGATAGACCTGTGCGCGGATATGGGCTATCCCCTTTTTACGGCGGTGTACGGCTTCGGCGGCCTGCTGGCGGGCAGCCGGGCCGGCCGGCGGAGGATCTCCGCCGCGGCGGCGTTTCTGTGCGCCGGGGGGCTGCTGGCGCTTCCCCTGTCCGGCGCTCTGCGGGGCGCTCTTTTGGAGGAGACCCTGGCCGCGTCGGCGGTGTTCCTGCTGATTCCGGGCCGGGTCTTCGGCGGCAAGCGGATCGAGAAGGCTCAGCCTGCCTCCGGCGCGCCGGTGGTGGAAAAGCTCAAGGCGCAGATGGCCCAGGCCGCGGCCGCGTTCCGGGATCTCTACGACAGCCTGGGCCGCACAGCGTCCCGTGACGCGGAGGAAAATCCCGCCGTGGTGTTCGACCGGGCCGCGGAGCGGGTCTGCCGGAGCTGCGCGCTGTGTCAGCTGTGCTGGAAAAAGGAGTACGTGTCCACCTTCAACGCCCTCAACGACGCCACGCCCTTCCTCATTGAGCGGGGGCGGGCGCTGCCCAAGGATTTTCCCCGGCACTTTGCGGATCGCTGCATCCATCTCCAGGACTTTCTGGCGGCCGTCAACACGGAGCTGTCCGCCTTTTTGCTGCGCGGCCAGTACCGCCGGCAGCTGGAGGACACCCGGCGGTCGGCCAGGGGTCAGTACGCCCAGCTGGGGGAGCTGCTGTCGGCTACGGCCGCGGGGCTGGGCGAGAGCAAAACCGTGGCGGCTCAGGCCGGCCGGCCCTACCGGATCGGCGCGGCGCTGCGGCCCAAGGAGGGGGAAAACGTCTGCGGCGACAGCGTCAGTTCCTTTGAAACGGACGGCGGCTTCCTGTGCCTGCTGCTCTCCGACGGCTGCGGCAGCGGCGAGGAGGCCCGGAAGGAGTCGGCGCTGACCAACCGCCTGCTCCGGCAGTTTCTGGAGGCGGCCATCGAGCCGGAGGCCGCCCTCAAGACCCTGAACGCGGCGCTGGCTCTGCGCAGCGAGGAGACCGGCAGCTTTTCCACCATCGACCTTATGACCGTAACGCTGCACACCGGGGAGGCGGCGCTGTACAAGTACGGCGCCGCGCCCACCTACGTGAAAAAGGGCGGCAATATCCGCAGAATCACCGGCAGCGCCCTGCCTGCCGGCCTCCGGGATTCGCCGGCGCCTCCGGATGTGACCCGGCTTAAGCTGGAGGCGGGGAGCTTTGCCGTTATGGTCAGTGACGGCGTGGTGGACGCGCTGAGCGACGAGTGGCTGCAGGATCTTCTGGCCGGCTGGGACGGCGGGGATCCCCAGCTGCTGGCGGGACTGGTGGTGCAGGAGGCGGCCAGGCGGGGCCGGATGGCGGACGACTGCGCGGTGCAGGTGCTGCTGCTGGAAAATGCTTCCGGGGACAAAAAACCCGTGTGAGAAAGTCGGGCCCGGGGAAAAAAGCGGAAAAGAAATCCGGCGGCAGCGCGGATCTCCGGTATATTTTTGCCTTTGCCGAGACAGACTGCAAGTAATGAAATCTGATGGCAGGGGAGTGGACAAAGGATGGTCAAGGGCATTTCCAGACGGGTCGTGGTGGTGGATTCTCCCGACCAGCGTTTTTTTGAACAGGCTATTTTCATTGTGCGCAACGACGCGGCCGGGGAGGGCGTCACCGCCCGGGAACTGGTGGAGGAGGCGCGCCGGGTGGCCCGCAGCTACGAGGGCGGCAGCAGGCTCAGCCGCAGATTCCGGGAGTTCTCGCCGGCGCTGTATACGCTGACCGGAGCGGCGGCCATCGGGCTTGTCTGGCTGCTGGTGACGCTGCTGTAACAGGAAAAACACATACAGGCGGCGGAAAGCAAAAGGTGCTTTCCGCCGCCTGTATGGTTTACTCTGTGCGGGGGGAGGCCGCCGGCTCCGGGGCGGAAAACCGCGCCCGGACAGTCTCCGCGTCCGCGGCGATCTGCGCTTTGAGGGCGTCCAGAGAGTCGAAGCGGCGCTCGTCCCGGAGACGGGCCCAGAACTCCAGACGCACCTGCCGGCCGTACAGGTCGCCGTCGAAGTCCAGCAGGTAGGTCTCCACCGTCACCTCGCCGTCCGGGGTTACGGTGGGCCGGACGCCCACATTGGTGACGCCGGGAAAGGCCCGCCCGTCGTCCAGATAGACCCGGGAGACATAGACGCCCCGGCGGGGAACCAGCACCTGGGGGGGAACCGTCAGATTGACGGTGGGAAAAAGACGGGCGCGGCCCAGACTGCGCCCGTGGCGCACCGTTCCGGAGAGAATGTGGGGGTGGCCCAGAAACCGCGCCGCCCGTTCCAGATCCCCCTGTTCCACCAGTGTGCGGATGTAGGTGGAGCTGACGGTGACGCCGTCCACCTCCACCTTGGGGATGATGTCGCACCCGATGCCCAGCTGGGCGCATTTGGCCCGCAGCAGCTCCGACGTGCCGGCATTTTTGTAGCCGAAGCGGTGGTCGTGGCCCGCCACCAGATGGACGGCGTGCCAGCGCTTCGCCAGAAGCTCTGTGACATAGCGGTCCCAGGGGGTGGCCATCAGCTCCCGGTCGAAGGGGGCCAGAATGACCTCGTCCACGCCGTAGAGGCGGGTGATCAGCTCCCGGCGGTCCTCCGGGGAATTGATCAGCGGGCAGGGGATCCCGGTGACCACCTCCTTGGGCGGCCGGTCAAAGGTGAATACTGCGGAGGCGCAGCCCCGTTTCCGGGCCTCCTCCGTGGTTCGCCGCAGCAGCGCGCCGTGGCCCAGATGTACCCCGTCGAAAAATCCCAGGGCAATGACCCGTTGTTCCATGTAAAAGCTCAGTCCTTACGTTTCAAAAAAATTCCGGAGGGACGTCAGCGTCCCGCCCTGCGCCCGGGAGAGGCAGAGGAATGTGCCGTCCAGCCCGCAGACCCGGTAGGTGCCGTCAGGGACCGCCGGATCGGCAATGGGGTTGCCGTGGCGGACGCGGGTTTCCGCCTGCTCTGATTGGAGCAGCAGTACGGGATATGCCGCAAAGAGGCTGTCCGTAGGCAGCAGCGCCGCTGCGCCCCGGGCCTGCACCTCCTCCAGCGTGACGGCCTGTTCCAGAGAAAAGCCGGCGGCCTGTGTGCGGCACAGGGAGGACATGACGCCTCCGCAGCCCAGATATGCGCCCAGATCGTGGCACAGCGTGCGGATGTAAGTGCCCTTGGAGCAGACGCAGCGGAGCGTGTAATCCCCCGGGCCGGTCTGTTCCAGAAGCTCCAGGGCAAAGATGGTCACCGGACGGGGACTGCGCTCCACCTCCTGGCCCTTCCGGGCCAGATCGCAGAGCTTCCGGCCGTTGATTTTAATGGCCGAGTACATGGGGGGGAGCTGGGAGATCTCCCCGGTAAAATGCGGCAGGGCCTCCCTGAGCGCGTCGGGGGACACCGCGGCGTCCCGCCGCTCCAGCACCGTCCCGGTGACGTCCTGGGTATCGGTGACCAGGCCCAGGCGCAGCCCCGCGAGATATTCCTTTTTCCCGCCCTCCGCAAAGCGGACGGCCTTGGTGGCCTGTCCCACAAAGACGGGCAGCACTCCGGTGGCCATGGGATCCAGCGTTCCGGAATGGCCCACGCGCTTTTCATGCAGGATGCCCCGGAGCTTGGCGCATACGTCCATGGACGTCCAGTCCCGGGGCTTGTTGATAATCACAATTCCGTCAGGCATGGCATCTCCTCCGCCGTGTCAGGCTTCCGTCCCGGAGACCGGCTCCGGCACAAAATCCGGGACGACCCGGGCAATGGCGTCCAGCACCCGGCGCCGGGTCTCCTCCAGAGAGGCCTCCACCGTGGCTCCGGCCGCCGCGGCGTGGCCGCCGCCGCCCAGCAGGGCGCAGACGCGGGTGGCATTGACCCGGCTGCCGGTGCGCAGGGAGAGCTTCCAGACATTGTGTCCCAGCTCCCGCGCCGTGACGGCGCAGTCCGTGCCCTCAATCTGGGCGCCCAGGGCGCTGAGATCCTCGGCGTCGCTCTCTGACGCGCCCACCCGCTCCATGAGGGAGATGGGTACCGTCAGCACCACTGTGCGGCCCCGGTCGTAGAACTCCATCTTGCTCAGCATGTCCGCCTCCAGCGCCAGCCGTTTGCGGCTCTTTGTGCGGAAAAAGGTCTTGTTGACGGCGCGGTAGTCGATGCCCGTCGTCATCAGCGCCGCCGCCACCTGATGGGTGCGGGGCGTGGTATTGGCATACTGAAAGCAGCCGGTGTCCGTGGAGACGGCCACATAGAGCGGCAGCGCGATCTCCGCCGTGATGGGGCCCAGAGCAGCCGCCAGGTCGTAGACGATCTCGCCGCAGGCCGCCGCCGAAGGCCGGGCCAGGTTGTCCCGCCCGAAGCCCTCGAAGGACGGATGGTGATCCACGGCCAGTTCCACCCGGGAGAGGAAGGGCCGCGCGTTTTCCGGGAAGAGCCCGGCGGAGGCAATGTCCACAGACACCACGGCGTCGGGCACATAATCCTCCGGCGCCTCATAGGGCCGGAAATACGGCAGGGTATTGTCGGTCAGCTCCGGATTGGGGAGGAGAAAGGCGGTTTTCCCCAGCTGCCGCAGCGCGGCGCACAGACCCGCGGCGCAGCCCACGGTGTCGCCGTCGGGCCGGACGTGGGTGAGGATCAGAATCCGATCCATGGCCCGGAGTTTTTCCGCCGCTTCCTTGACGCTCAGCATGCCGCTCACTCCTCCGTATGGTTTTCCCGCGCCTCGTCCCGGCGCTCCACATCCCGCAGCAGCTCCAGAATATGCGCGCCGTGGGCGATGGAGTCGTCGGCCTCAAACTGCAGCTCCGGAGTGTACCGAAGCTGCAGCGCGCTGCCCAGCTCCCGCCGCAGGAAACCGGCGGCGGACTTGAGACCCTTCAGGATCTCCTTTTCGTTTTCCTTGTTCAGGGCGCTGACATAGACCCGGGCATAGCGCAGGTCGCCGGTGGTGTCCACCCGGGTGATGGAGACCATCCCGGCGCCGGAGACCCGCGGGTCCTTGAGCCGGCGGATGTTCTCACTGAGATTTTTCTGAATTTCCTCGTTGATTCTTCCAATTCGGTTGGCGGACATAAGAAAATCCTCCTTTCGGTAGTAAAGGTTCAACAGGGGCGGCCGTTCGGCCGCCCCTATCAAGATTTGCGCTGACGTTTGCAGAACTTTTCCGCCGGGGCGGAAAACAAAATGGGACCTGTTTGACCGGAGCCACAGGCGGGCGCTGCCCGCCGGGGACATGGCGAGTTATCTGGGAATCTCCTCCATGGCGAAGGCCTCAATAATGTCGCCTTCCTTGATGTCGTTGAATTTCTCCACTGTCAGGCCGCACTCGTATTTCTGCGCGACCTCCTTGACGGAGTCCTTAAACCGCTGCAGAGAGCCCAGTTCGCCCTCGTGAATGACGATGCCGTCCCGGACGACCCGAACCTGACAGGCCCGCACCAGCTTGCCGTCCTGAACGTAGCAGCCTGCCACGGTGCCGATGCCGGAGACCTTGTAGGTCTGGCGGATCTCGGCGTGGCCCAGGATGACCTCCCGGAACTTGGGGGCCAGCATGCCCTTCATGGCGGAGGTGATCTCGTCAATGCAGTCATAAATGACCCGGTACATCCGCATATCCACGTTCATCCGGGCGGCGCTGTCCCGGGCGGAGGCATCCGGCCGGACGTTGAAGCCCACGATGATGGCGTTGGAGGAGGCGGCCAGCATGACGTCGGATTCGTTGATGGCGCCGACGGCCCCATGGATGACCCGGACGTTGACCTCGTCGTTGGAGAGCTTCTCCAAAGAGGAGCGGACAGCTTCCACACTGCCCTGGACGTCGGCCTTCACAATGAGCGCCAGCTCCTTGCGCTCGCCGGCCTGAATCTGGTCAAACAGATTTTCCAGCGAGACCTTCTGCACGGGAGCCGCAGCCTTGGCCCGCTCCTCGGATTTGCGCTGCTCCACCAGCTCCCGGGCCATGCGCTCGTCTTCCACCGCGAAGAAGGGACTGCCGGCGGACGGCGCCTCGGAAAGACCCGTGACCTCCACAGGGACGGAGGGGCCGGCCTTGGGCACCTGCTTGCCCTTGGAGTTGGTCATGGTGCGGATCCGGCCCACGGCCGTTCCGGCGATGATAATATCGCCCTGCTTCAGGGTGCCGTTCTGCACCAGAAGCGTTGCGATGGGGCCGCGGCCCTTATCCAGCCGCGCCTCAATGACGGTGCCCTTGCCGGGCCGCTTGGGATTGGCCTTCAGCTCGGCCATCTCCGCCGTCAGCAGCACCATTTCCAGCAGCTTGTCGATACCGATGTCCTTTTTGGCGGAGATGGGGCAGCAGATGGTTTCGCCGCCCCAATCCTCGGCCACCAGGCCGTATTCCGTCAGCTCCTGCTTGACGCGGTCGGGGTTGGCGTCCGGCTTGTCGATCTTGTTGATGGCGACGATGATGGGAATGCCCGCCGCCTTGGCGTGGTTGATGGATTCCACCGTCTGGGGCATGACGCCGTCCTCGGCGGCCACCACCAGAATGGCAATGTCCGTGATCATGGCGCCCCGGGCGCGCATGGAGGTAAACGCCTCATGGCCCGGCGTGTCCAGGAAGGTGATGGGCTTGCCCTTTACCGTCACCTGATAGGCGCCGATGTGCTGCGTGATGCCGCCTGCCTCGCCGGAGGCCACGGAGGTGTTCCGGATGGCGTCCAGCAGGGAGGTCTTGCCGTGGTCCACGTGGCCCATGACCACCACCACGGGAGCGCGGGACTGGAGATCCTCCGCGCTGTCCGCGCTGTCGTCGATGAGCTGGTCCTCAATGGTGACGGTGACCTCGTGCTCCACCTTGCAGCCCAGATCCAGGGCGATCAGCGCGGCGGTGTCGTAGTCCACCATCTGGGACAGGGAGGCCATGATGCCGTTTTTCATCAGGGCCTTCACCACCACGGCACCGGTCTTTTTCATACGGGAGGCCAGCTCGCCCACGGAGATCTCATCGGGAATGGAGACCTTCAGGGGCGCTTTTTTGGCAATTTCCAGCTGGAGCTTGCGGATCCGGTCCTGTTCGTCCTGGCGGCGCTTGTTGGAGAAGGTCATGCCGGCGGGACGGCGGCCCCGGTCGTTGCGGATTTTCTGTTTTCCCTGCTGGGTGGGCTGCATCCGGCGGGCCTTGTCAGGCGCCATCTGCTCCAGCCGCTCGTCATACCGGGCCAGGTTCACGTTGGTGGCCTGTCGGGTGTCCACAATTTTCCGCTTGGGGACGCGGGACGCAGCGCCGTTCTGAGCGGCTGCGCCGTTTTGAGCGGCGGGTCTTGCACCGGCAGGGCCCGGTCTCTGGGCGGCCTGCTGCGGCGCGGCGGCAGGGGAAGCGGGAGCCGCGGGCTTCGCTCCGGCGGGAGCGGCATGCTGAACCGGCGCCGCGGCGGGGGCGGCCTGCGCGGGCCGTCCCTGAGGAGCCTGCACGGCGGGCTTCGCCTGCTGCTGCGCAGGAGCGGGCGCCGGAGCGCGCTCCGTATACGTGTCCGCAAAAATGGACTGAATGTCGGACACGGGATGGCGCTGCGTCAGAGCCTCAAAAATGAGAGAGAGCTCCTCGTCCGTCAGCGCCTGCATGTGATTTTTGGGCGCTGACGCGTACTGCGCCAGAATCTCCACCACGTCTTTGGTGGGGACGCCAAAATCCTTTGCTACCTCATGCACTCTGTATTTTTCCATACCCAATAAAGCCACCTCGTTATAACCCAACCCAGGGGGCGGGAGAAATTTCATGTATTTGCCATCGACAAATTCCAAAGGACGCGCAGGGCGTCCCGGTCATTTTCCGTTCAGCTTTGGTCCTTCTTCCGGAAGGAGCCCTTGCCCTTTTTGACAGGGCGGGAGTGAAAGCGGCCGAAGGACTTCCCGTATTTCGGGCCGTCGCTTTTTCCTCCGTGCAGGGGCGGCCTGGCCTGACCGCCGGTGTGGGAGAACCCGGAAGCGCGGTCTGTAGGCTTGCCGCCGGTGCGGGAGAACCCAGGGGCACCTTTTCCGGGCCGCTGCCGGCCGCCGGGAGGCACAGCTCCGCGCTCCCCGGGCCGCCGCCTGTCGGGGGCCGTTCCGGCCGCCGCGTCAGAGCGGGGCGACTGGGGAGAAAACCGGCGGTCACGTCCGGCCTGAGGCGGGGGCGCGGTTCCGCGATCCCCGTTTAGATGCGTCCGGCGGACATCCTTGTCCTGGGCGGGGCGCTCCGTCCGGCGGGGCTCCTTCCGCCCCTCGGGCGCCGGCCGGGTATCCTTTTTATCAGCGGCACGCTCCGCCCGGCGAAGTTCCTTCCGCTCGGCGGCGCGCTTGACCTTCAGCTTTAGCTTTTCCAGTACCGGCCCGTACTGCTTGGGATCGGTCTGGGCCAGGCGGTCCACTGCCGCGGCGGCAAAGCCCAGATCCTCCAGCGCCAGCACCGCGCAGGACGCGCAGCCCAGGGCGCTGCCCAGCTCCGTTTTGGAGGAGGGCAGCCGGATGAGGAGAACTCCGCTGCGCGCCGCCAGCTGGGCGGCCCGCCGGGCGGTATTTCCTCCGGCGTCGGAGGCCAGGGCCAGCAGCCGGGCGGCCCTGCCGTCCACGGACTCCGCGGCGGCGTCTTCGCCCATCTGCACCATGCCCGCCCGCCGGGCCAGGCCCAGCAGGGAGAGAAGATTATTGTCCATCGGCGCCTCCCAGCTCCCGCTCCAGCGCGTCGTAGACCTCCGGAGGGATCTGCAGCGAGAAGGTGCGCTCCAGCGCCCGGCTCTTGCGCGCCTTTTTCAGGCACGCCACATCGCGGCACACATAGGCGCCGCGGCCGGGCTTTTTACCGGTAAAATCCAGGGAGACCGCTCCCTCGGGGGATTTCACCACACGGATCAGCTCTTTTTTGTCCTTCATTTCCCGGCAGCCGACACATTGCCGCTGGGGAACCTTTTTCACTTTCAGCATCGGTCAGCCGCCTTACTTCTTATAATTCCTCAGATTCCGGAGCCGATTCACCGGCCTCCGGTTCCTCCTCGTGATAGCTCTCGGGTTTGATGTCGATCTTGTAGCCGGTGAGGCGGGCGGCCAGACGGGCGTTCTGCCCCTCCTTGCCGATGGCCAGGGACAGCTGATCGTCGGGCACGATGACGCGGCAGGCCTTGCCCTCGTCCGCCATCCACACGTCGATTACGTCCGCCGGCGCCAGCGCCGCGGCGATAAACTGAGCGGGATCCTCGCTGTATTTGACGATGTCGATCTTCTCGCCCCGCAGCTCCTCCACGATGGAGGCCACGCGCTGGCCCTTGGGGCCCACACACGCGCCGATGGGATCTACGTTGGAATCATTGGAGGAGACGGCCATCTTGGTGCGGGAGCCGGCCTCCCGGGCGATGGACTTGACCTCCACCGTGCCGTCGAAGATCTCCGGAACCTCCAGCTCGAAAAGCCGTTTGACAAGGCCCGGATGGGTGCGGGAAATCAGCACCTGGGGCCCTCTCGTGGAGCGGCGGACCTCTACCACATACACCTTGATGTGCATGCCCTCCGTCAGCTCCTCGCCCTTGACCTGCTCGCCGGCCATCAGCAGCGCCTCGGTGGACTCGCTGCCTGTGCCGATGCGCAGGGAGACATTGCCGTTCCGGGGGTCGATCCGCGTGACGGTGCCGGTGAGGATTTCATGCTGTTTGGAGTTGAACTCGTCGTACACCATGCCGCGCTCGGCCTCCCGCAGGCCCTGGATAATGACCTGTTTGCCGTTGCCGGCGGCAATGCGCCCGAACTCCACCTTGGGCACCGGCAGATTCACCGTGTCGCCCACCGTGTAGCTGGCGGAGATGGCCTTGGCGTCCGCCTCGGTGATCTCATTGCCGGGGTCCACATAGTCCTCCTCGGCCACTACGGCCTTCTGGACGTACATCTGGAGATCCTGATGCTCCGCATCCACATCCACGATCACGTTTTCCACGCCCTCGTGATCCCGCTTATAGGCGGTGGTCAGGGCCTGAACGATCTTATCCAGCATAAAGGACTGAGGGATGTTGCGCTCTTTTTCGATCATGGCCAGGGCGGCAAAGATCTCCTGCGGATTCATGCCGGCCGGCTCCTGCTGCTTTTTGCCTCTCATTGGTACGACTCCCATCTTATAGAATATGCGTTTGCGGCGAAAGCATCCGCCGCGTTAAAATTCCACCCGCAGACGAACCAGGGCGACGTCATTTTTTTCAAAGGTCAGATCCCGGTCGCCCACCGTTACGGTGACGCCGCCGGCGGCCTCGTCATAGGACTTCAGAACGCCCGCAAACTCCTTGCGCCCGTCCTGGGCCCGGTAGAGCCGGACGGTGACGGGACTGCCCAGAAAAAGAGCGAAATCCCCGGGGCGCTTCAGCGGCCGCTCCGCTCCGGCGGAGGAGACCTCAAACGTGTAGCCGCCCTCAATGGGATCCGCCTCATCCAGCAGCGGCTCCACTGCTCTGGAGACCCGCTCGCAGTCCAGAATATCCACATTCCCGCCCGGTTTATCCAGATACAGCCGCAGATACCAGGTCCCGGCCTCCCGCACGTACTCCACATCCCAAAGGGTGCAGCCCGCGGCGGCCACGGCCGGTGCGGCCAGCTGCGCCACAACTTCGGTAACTTTTTTCAATAGACCGCTCCTTTCCGGATTCCATTTGTTACGCGGTGACCTTTTAAAAAAGGTCAAGAAAAAGAGCGGACGTTGAAGCCCACTCCACATTCCTACACTACTAACATAGATAATGTATCACAGAAGCCCGGGCATTGCAAGCCTTTTCTCCGGAAAAACTGGAGGAACCGGGCGGCTTTTCTGCAAAACCGCCCGGTTTTTTCACCGGAGCGTTTATTTTGCCCCGGCGGCTCCGCGACTTTTGAGCTGCCGGAACAGACAGGCCAGGAGAAAGACTGCCAGATCCACCGCCACCACGGTGGCGCCCACCGGGGCGGAGAGCACAAAGGAGGCGGTGAGCCCCACGACAAAGCACCCCACGGCGCTGATTCCCGCCGAGATCACCACGCCCAGAAAGCTCTTTTGAAGCCGCATGGCCGTGAGAGCCGGGAAGATGATGAGAGAGGAGATCAGCATGGCGCCCATCATGCGCATGCCCAAGACGATGGCCAGCGCCGTCAGGACGGACAGAAGCGTATTGTAGGCATCCACCTTCAGCCCCGTGGCCCGGGAGAAGTTCTCGTCGAAGGTCACCGCGAACAGCCGGTGGTAAAAGAGCACAAAGAGCACCAGCACCGCGGCGCTGAGCCCCGCGCTGAGTCCCACGTCCGCCTTGGTCATGGCCAGGACGCTGCCGAACATATAGTTGTCCACGTCCGTGGTCATGCCGGTGGTCAGGGAGATCACCAGGATCCCCACAGCCAGCGCCGACGCGCTCATCACCGCGATGGCGGCGTCGTTGTTCCAGCGGGGATGATTGGCCATCCGCAGCAGGAAGAACGCGGCCGCCACCACCACCGGGATGGAGAAGCTCAAAGGCGTCACCCCCAGGGCCGCAGCCACGGCCAGCGCCCCGAAGGACACGTGGGAGAGCCCGTCCCCGATCATGGAGTAGCGCTTGAGCACCAGGGACACGCCCAGCAGCGCGCAGCACAGGGACACCAGCCCTCCGGCGATCAGCGCCCGGCGCATGAAGGGATAGGAGAGCATTTCAAAAACGGTCATGCGTTTCCCTCCTTTTGAAAGCGGCGTCCCTCCGGGGAGCGGAGATATTCCGCCGCCGTCCCGTAAAACCAGCTGCTGCGCCCGATGTGCAGGACAGTGCGGGCGCTTTGCAGCGCCGCGGTCAGATCGTGGGTCACCATCACCACGGCCATTCCCTCCGATTCATTGAGATAGCGCAGCGTCTTGTAGAGATCCTGGGCCGCCGCCGGATCCAGCCCCGTAATGGGCTCGTCCAGAATCAGCAGCGCCCCGGCGGCGCACAGCGCCCGGGCCAGAAGCACCCGCTGCTGCTGGCCGCCGGACAGCTCCCGGTAGCAGCGGTCCTTCAGCTCCAGAACGCCCAGCTTTCCCAGGTTCATCAGAGCGCCTGCCCGCTGCGCGGAGGTGTAGAAAAAGCGCAGCCCCCCCTGATTGAGAAAGCCGGAGAGAACCACCTCGTACACCGTGGCGGGGAAGTCCCGCTGGGCCCGGGTCTGCTGGGGCAGGTATCCGATGGCGCCCCGCCGCAGCTCCGGCGCCCGGCGGATCTCCCCGGCCAGCGGGGGCAGAAGCCCCAGCAGGCATTTCATCAGCGTGGATTTTCCAGAGCCGTTTTCCCCCACCACGCAGAGATAGTCCCCGGCGCGCACCTCCAGATTCAGGTGGGTGAGCAGGGGCCGGCCCTCGTAGCCCAGGGAGACGTCCCGGCAGGCAAGCAGTTCACGGTTGTTCATGGAGGGCCTCCTTTCCGCGCCGGGCGCAGGCTTCGCACAGCCCCGAGAATACCGTCTCCCGGGGGTTGACGATAAAGTGATGGTCGCGCTCCAGGTGTTCGTAGAGCGCCCGGAGGTGGGAGCAGTCCAGATGCAGAATTTGGCCGCAGCTTTCGCACCGCAGCAAAAAGCACTCCCGGCCGCCGGAGGACTCCTCCTCGCAGTATCGGTAAAAGGCGCCCTCCGGGGTATTGACCCGGTGGACGAAGCCCGCCTCCTCCAGCCGGGTCAGATGGCGGTAGATGGTGGCCAGCCCCACGGGGCTGCCGGCCTGGCGCAGGATCTGCGTCAGCTCCGCCGCGGAGAGCAGCTCTCCCCGCCGGCCGGAGAGGCACGCCAGCACCGCCTGGCGCTGTTTGGTCGAGTGGGACATAAAATCCCCCCAATATGAAAATGAAAATCATTTTCATATTATAGGGCCTGCGGGGCAAAAGTCAAGGATTTTCAGGCAATCGGTTGCCCGCGGTTGCAAACCGGAGGAAAAAAGTGTATCGTGAATTTACGGACATTCCGCCGCGTCAGGCGGCGGAGGCCGATGAAAACGAGAGAGGAAAAGGGCTTTTCCATGAAGACTTCTTTGGTAATCATGGCGGCGGGACTGGGTTCCCGCTACGGCGGAAACAAGCAGGTGGACGGGCTCGGCCCCAACGGCGAGATTCTGATGGAGTACTCCATCTACGACGCGCTGCGCGCCGGCTTCGGCCGCGTGGTGTTTATCATCAAACCGGAGATGGAGCAGATGATGCGCCGGATGGTGGGCTATCTTGAAAAAAAGACGGCGGCGGACGGAACGCCGGTGGAGGTGGCCTACGCCTTCCAGGACTTCTCCTCCGTGCCGTCCTTCTACCACATTCCCCAGGGGCGCACCAAGCCCTTCGGGACGGTTCACGCCCTGCTGTGCGCGGCGGACGCCGTGCCCGGCCCCTTCTGCGTCATCAACGCCGACGACTACTACGGCATTGACGCCTACCGCACCATTCACCGGGAGCTGACGGCGCTCCCCCCCGACGGAAAGGCCGCCATGGTGGGGTATCTGCTCAAAAATACCGCCAGCCTCCACGGGACGGTCTCCCGGGGCGTGTGCTCGGTGGAGGACGGGAAGCTCCGCTCCATCCGGGAGGCACTCCGGGTGCAGCTCTATCCCGACGGCACGCTGCGGGACCTGCAGGAGGATGTGCCGCTGGATCCGGAGACGGTGGTGTCCATGAATTTCTGGGGCTTTGCCCCCGGCATTTTCCCCCGGCTGCGGGCGTATTTTGAGGAATTTCTGCGCCGTGACGCGGGAGAGGATCTGAAGGCCGAGTGCCTGCTGCCCGTTATGGTGGGGGAGCTGCTCCGGGGAGGAGAGCTGGAGGTATCGGTGCTCCGCTCCGCGGACCGCTGGTTCGGCATGACCTATCACGAGGATCGGGCCCGGGTGGCGGAGGAGCTGCGCCGGCTCCACGAAAGCGGCGTCTACCCCCCCAGCCTGCGGGGATAACAAAAGCGTCCGCCGCGGTATAACTGCGGTAAAAACAAAAGCCCGGGTCGGTTCGACCCGGGCTTTTATGATTGCCGGCGGCTGCGGCCGTTCCGGCGCGTCACCGTTCCAGACGCTTCGACACCAGCAGGAGCTTTCGGCCCATGGGCAGCTCCGTCAGCTGGGAGTCCGCAAAGCAGTGGAGACGCAGAATCAGGTAGCCGTATGCCGCCACCGACAGCAGAAGGGAGATCCCCAGCCCCGCCCAGACGGGGAGCACCGCCGACGCCAGACGGTAGCTGCTCCAGGTGACGGCGCCCATGACGGCGGCGGAGAGCAGCGGCACGCCGAAGGTGCGCCCGGGCCGCCAGCGGTAGCCCATCTCCCGGGCCACGGACCGGCAGTTCAGCGCGGACACCAGCAGCGGGAAGGTCACATTGCCGATCACCAGAGCGTAGACGTTCAGATCCGTAAACCGCAGCAGCACAAATACCAGGGCTCCGTGCACCGCCA
>JALCRQ010000013.1 GCA_022652655.1 Oscillibacter sp.
ACGGTACCAGCAGCGCCTACAAGGGCACAACTGCCGAGTACACGCTCACCATCACCGGTGTGGGCGGGGTCAGCGGCACCGCAGACAAGACCTATACGACCGACAAGGCCGGCACCGGCGTGACCTTCGGCGCAGACAACAAGGCTGTCGTCACACTGAAGGCGGGCGAGCAGCTGACCATCAAGGGCCTGCCCACCGGAACCTACACCATCGTCGAGAATGAGACTGCGGCTCAGGTGGACGGCTATGACCTGACGGTCAGTTACACGGATGCCAACCATCAGGCGGCGGTGACAGAGGGCACAGCCCCCGCAGCCTACACCGTCACCAACACCTACACCCAGAAGTTCAGCGACACCAACACCGCCAGCTTCGAGATTCTCAAGACCGACGGCAAGAACGCTCTGGACGGCGCAGTATTTACCCTGTACGACAGCTACACGCCGGCAACAGCCGATACCGCCGCTGTCTTCGGCAAGGTAATTGCCACCAGCGCGCAGAAGCTGGACAGCAGCAACAACCCCATCACCGGCAGACTGGTCATCGACCTCCCTGACAGCGCACTGACCGGCAAATCCCAGACCTTCTACCTGGCTGAGACGACGGCGCCCGGAGGCTATACCAAGGATTCCACCGTCTGGACTGTCACCGTCACCAAGCCCGCGGACGATGCAGGCGAGCCTGCTGTAAAGATCTCCGAGGCAGCCAATACGAACGGATTCTTCGACCGGCTTTTCACCTGGGTGACCAACCTCAGCAACAAGGATTGGGCGAACAACACCCTGACAGTGGCCAACACGAAGAAAACCAGCACCGATTATGTCAAGACTTCGCTGAGCGTCAACAAGATCGACGCGGACACCAAGGAACTCATCAAAAACGGCTCCGCGGCCTTCACCCTGTACTCCGACGCAGAGCTGAAGCAGCAGGTCAACAGCTTTGACACCGTGAACGGCACTGTGGCCATCACCGGACTGGGCAAGGGCCCCTACTATCTGAAGGAAACCAAGGCCCCCGCAAACTACAACGCGGCCGACACCGTCTGGGAAATCACGACCAAAGCGGCGACCGGCGATGAGAAGCTGGTTGACGGCACCTTCGTGACCACCGTCACCTACTCCGTCGATTCCGTCAAGGAGTACAAGAACGGCGCGGCAATCGGAAACGATCTGCTGGAGAGCGGCGTCCTGAAGGTAGCCAACACCTATCAGACCGGCGATCTGAAAATCACCAAGGCCCTGGGCGGCGTTACTGCCGCCGGAGCGGACGGCCATTACACCTTCACCATCACCGCCCTCACACAGGGCACCGACGGCAATACGGCCAACACCGCATTTACCGGCACCTATCAGACCAGCGCGACCGGCACGACCGTGAGCTTCACCAACGGCGCGGCCACCGTCACCATCAACGGCGCGGGCAGCATCACCGTCAAGGGCCTGCCCATCGGCAGCTACGACGTGCAGGAGACCGGAAAGACCGGCTATGACGCGGACTACGATCTGAGCGTCAGCGGCCAGGGCGTGGCGGCGGTTCAGTCCCACAGGGAAACCGAAGCCAAGATTACCAACACCTTCAGCAAGCCCGAGAACGACAAGAAGGGCACCGGTACCCTGACGATCTTCAAGAAGGTCAATGTCAGCGACGATGAGGCCGCGGGCAAGAGCTACAGCTTCACGATTTCCGGAACGGACAAGTGGGGCGACCCGTACGAGTCCACAAAGGCTGTGGAGGCCAACAAGTCCGCGCAGGTCACGGTTCCCTACGGCACCTATACCGTGAGCGAGAATACCGCGAACGTCACAGAGATCAAGGGCTACACCTGGACCTCCGTCCGGTACGGCACCGAGGACGGCAAGTACAGCGAGGCTGCCGTCAATCAGAGTGTGACGATCAGCTCCGCCAAGAATGCCAGCGTATACGCGCTGAACAGCTACACCCGCACCACCGGCAATCTGACCGTGGCCAAGGCGTATGCCGAGAAGAGCAGCTATGCGCCCTCCTCCAAGAGCTTCACGCTGGAGATCACCGGTGTCACCGGCACCGCGGGCAAGACCTATCTGACCGATAAGACCGGCACCGCCGTGACCTTCGACGAGACCACCAACAAGGCTGTCGTTGAGCTGAAGGCGGGCGAGAAACTGACCATTAACAACCTGCCTACCGGCGACTACGTCGTCACCGAGCAGGACGCCAAGATCAGCGGCTACACCTGGAGTGTCCGGTACAGCGCGGACGGCGGGAAGATCGAGGTTCAAAAGGCCGAGACCGCCCTGCTGACTGTGACCAACGGCTACACCTCCTCCGGCTCTCACGATCACGACGATCCCGATCCCAAGCCCGATCCCGAAACACCGATTGAGGATCCCGATGTGCCCAAGGGCGATCTGCCCACCACTCCCACCACCGAGCCTACGACCACCATCGAGGATCAGCAGCCGCCCAAGGCAGCCGCTTCCGCCGATGCAAAGACCGGCGACAGCCTGGCTCTGTGGATCCTGGCAGCAGGCGTCTCCGGACTGGGACTGGTCTGGATCTCCCTGGCAGGCAAAAAGCGCAGAGATCACGACGCACAGTAACCATCCAACCGAAAACCCGTCACCGGGTTTGAGAGGGGCCGGGCGCAAGAACGCCCGGCCCCCTTGTTTTAAACCCCGCAATCCGCTATAATACTGAGTACAAAAACGCAGGTACCGCCGGAGGGAGGAAAAACCGTGAACAGGAAGCTCCGCATCGCGCTGACCACCGCGCTTGCAGCCGTATTCGCCGTCAGCATGTTCGTGTTTGCCCGTGAGCTATTGCAGTATCGGGCCGGCAGGGAGACCTATGAGGAGGCCGGCGAGCTGGCCGGCGTCCCGGATTTCTCCGGCGATTCCGCCGCGGCGGGCAGCGCGGAACCTGCCGCTCCGGCGGTCAGCTCCGGCGTCCAGACCGTTTACGCGGATCCCTACGCCCAGCAGCTCCGGGAAATGGATTTTTCCGCATTGCAGAAGGTCAATCGGGACGTACTGGGCTGGATCGTGATTCCCGGCACCGTGATCTCCTACCCCATGCTCCAGACCTCCAACAACACGTACTACCTGCGCCATACCTGGAAAAAACAGAGCAGCGTCGTGGGCGCAATCTTTCTGGAGCACCAGAACAGCGGGGATTTTTCCGATTTCAACACCGTGATTTACGGGCACAATATGAATAACGGCTCCATGTTCGGCTCTTTGAAGAAGTACAAGAAAAAGAGCTGGTGGGCCGCCCATCCCATCGTCTACCTCACCGACGGGAACGGCACCCGGGCTTACCGGATTTTCGCCGCCTACGAGGTGGCTACCGCCGGGGAGACCTATCAGATCGGCTTTCCCTCCGACCAGGCCAAGCAGCAGTTTCTGGACTACTGCGTGAGCCAGTCGGTGATCAAAACCGGCGTCACGCCCACGGTCAGCGACCATGTGGTGACGCTCTCCACCTGTACGGGCCGGGGCCACGCCACCCGCTGGGTGGTGCAGGCCGTTCTGAAAAATCCCAATCCTCCCAAAACGCAGACACCTGCCCAGACCGAGCCGGCCGCTCCGGAGCAGGCGGAAAGCCCGGCCTCCGGCAGCGCGGAACCTGAGAACCCGGCGGCTTCCGGCAGCGCGGCGGCTTCCCAGGACGGCAGTGAAACCGGGACATCCTCCCAGAACGGCGGGACGCCGGAGGAGGCGGCCCCGTCCGACGAGGGCGGCGCGTAACGCAGCCGGCGCCAAAATCCCGGGGGACGGGACCGCGCGGCGCAGCAAGACGGATTTTCACGGCGGCACGGCTCCTTCGGGGCCGCGCCGTTTTTTCGGCGGAATCCGGGCGAAGCGGTTTGGAGAAGCGGCGTTTACAAGCGGGGAAAAACGTGGTAAACTGAGCGGGAATTCAGGGCGGGAGGTGAGCGGATGAGCCGACAGGATATGCTGACGCTGCTGCGGAAGGCCGCCGGGGCGTATGTCTCCGGCGAACAGGCCGCCCGGCAGCTGGGCCTTTCCCGCACGGCGGTGTGGAAGGCGGTGGACGCCCTGCGATCGGACGGCTACGCCATTGAGGCGCGGACGGGGCTGGGCTACCGGCTGACAGCCGCACCCAACGTCCTGACGGAGGCGGAGATCCGCACCTTCCTGGGCCCCACCGGGACGGTGGGCCGGGAGATCCTCTGCCTGGACGAAGTGGATTCCACCAACACCTGGGCCAAGCGGCTGGCGCTCTCCGGCGCGTCGGACGGGACGGTGGCGGCGGCCAACTATCAGAGCGCGGGCCGCGGGCGGCTGAACCGCGCCTTTCAATCCCCCAGAAATCAGGGTGTCTATCTCACGGCGCTGCTGCGCCCGGAGCTTCCGCCGCAGCGGCTGCTGCCTGCCACAGCGCTGTGCGCTGTGGCCGTGCGCCGGGCCATCCAAAAAACCACCGGCCTGCAGCCGCAGATCAAATGGGCCAACGATCTGGTGATCGGCGGAAAAAAGCTCTGCGGAATCCTGACGGAGATGAGCCTGGAGGGCGAGAGCGGAAGCGTGCAGTATCTGGTGATGGGCATCGGCGTCAATGTGCTTCAGGGGCCGGAGGATTTTTCTCCCGAGGTGCGGACGATGGCCACCTCCCTCCGGATGGAGCTGGGGGCTTCCGTCTCCCGGCCGGAGCTGGCCGCGGCGGAAATTCAGGAGCTGGACGGCCTCTACACGGCGCTGCGAACCGGCGAAACGGCCCAGTATCTGGAGGAATACCGCCGCAGCTGCGTGACGCTGGGCAGGGAGGTTCAGCTGCTGCGTGCCGACGGTACCCGGGAGCATGTCCGGGCACTGGATATTGATGAGGATTTCGGACTGGTGGTTCGCGGGGACGGCGGCCGGGAATTTACGGTGCGCTCCGGCGAGGCGTCGGTGCGGGGCATGTACGGCTACGCGGAATAAAAGCGCCTATTTTTACGGGAGTGTGAAAAAGTGAAAGAGTACTGGGAACTGTTTTGGTCCTTCGCAAAGGTGGGCGTGATGACCTTCGGCGGAGGAATGGCGATGCTGCCGATTTTGCAGCGGGAAATTGTGGAGGAGCGGCATTGGGCCACCGAGGAGGAGTTGGTGGATTATTTTGCCATCGGCCAATGCACGCCGGGTATTATCGCGGTCAACACTGCCACCTTTGTTGGACAGAAGCGCAAGGGAAATTTGGGCGGGGTTGTGGCAACAATGGGCATTGTAATGCCCTCTTTGATCATTATATTGGCCATCGCCGGGCTGATTACGAATTTCTCTGACCTTCCGGTGGTACAGAACGCCTTCGCCGGCGTGAAGGTCTGCGTGTGTGTACTGATCCTGAACGCAGTGCTCAAGCTGCTGAAAAGCTCCGTGGTGGATCGCAGGACGCTGGTGATTTTCCTCCTGGTTGCAGGCTGCTCCGTGGGATTTGAGCTGGCGGTCAAACACATCTCCCCTGTGATTTTTGTGCTGCTCTCCGCGCTGGCCGGTCTTGTGCTGAAGGAATTGGAGGCGAGACGGGCATGATCTATCTCCGCCTTTTTTACGAGTTTTTTAAAACCGGGCTCTTTTCCGTCGGCGGAGGGCTGGCGACGCTTCCGTTTCTGCGGAGCATGGCCGACACCACCGGCTGGTTTACCCGGGCGCAGCTGACGGATATGCTGGCAATTTCCGAATCCACGCCGGGCCCCATCGGCGTCAACATGGCCACCTATGTGGGCTTTACCACCGCAGGGCCGCTGGGCTCGCTGGTGGCCACGGCGGGGCTGGTGACGCCGTCGGTCATCGTGATTCTGCTGATCGCCCGCATGCTGCAGAAATTCCGGCACAGCCTCATTGTGGAACGCGCTTTTTACGGCCTCCGCCCGGCGTCTACCGGACTTATCGCCGCCGCGGGCCTTTCCGTCCTGCCGGTGGCGCTGCTGAACGTCCAGCAGTGGACGGCCACCGGCTCGTTTTTGGCGCTGGTGCGCTGGCCCGCAGTGGCGCTGGCGGCCGCCCTGGTGATCCTGACCAACTGGGTCAAGCCCACAAAGAACCTGCATCCCATTCTCTTTATCGGAATTTCCGCCGTCATCGGCATTGTGTTCCGCTTCGGAGGAGTATGACAAGCGGGAGGCGCCCTCCGGACGGGAGAGCGCCCCTCCTCTGTGCTGGGAGGAGCTTCCCGGCGGGGGGAAGATTTGCAGTCGAAAAAAATGAAATTTCGCCGAAAACCGACATTCCGGTATTGACGCGGACCACGGAAGGACGTATGATAAGAACGTATTATGTAAAGCAATTCAACTTGTATTTTTCACCTGAAAGGAGAACGTTATGGCGATGAAACGCTGTCCCGTCTGCGGGGAAAAATATTCCGATACATACCGCCGCTGCCCGTTCTGCGAGGAGGCGGAAACGCTGCGCAGCGGCAATTCCCAGTCTCACCGGGGCGGGCATCGGGTGGCGCAGAAAGGCCCCAGCCTGCTCAGCCCCCTGCTGATTGTGACGATTCTGGTGATGGCCGGTGTGCTGGTTTATCTTCTTTTCGGAGACGCTATCGCGGAGAAACTGGGAATGGGCAAGGCCCCGGTGATCCCGGCCTCCAGCGTATCCGAGCCGGCGGGCGCGTCCAGCGCGCCTCCCGTATCCGGCGATCCCTCGTCTGCCGGCAGTTCCGCCGCCGCGTCCTCGGTGGATACCGGCAATCTCCCGGTGACCCTGACCGTGGCTCCGGATGACTTTACCATGAAGGTGGGCGACGCCCCGGTGAAACTCACCGTCTCCGGCGGAAGCGGCAGCTATGTCTGGAGCAGCGAGGACGACGGGGTTGCCTCCGTGGACAAGGACGGCAATGTGATCGCCGTCTCATCGGGTACGGTGACGGTCACCGTCTCCGACGGCAGCGGCAAGGGCGAGTGCATTGTGCGGATCAAGGGTACCGGTACCCCCAATGCCGGAAGCACCGCGGGTGCGGCGTCGCTGAGCCAGACGGACGCTACGATCAAGGTGGGCGAGAGCTTTACGCTGCGGGTTACCGGCACATCGCCGGCGGAATGGAGCTCTGCCAACGCGGGCATTGCTTCTGTCAGCGGCGGAAAGGTGACCGGCGTGGCCAAGGGACAGACTACCGTTACAGCTGCGGTGGATGGCAAGACGCTGACCTGTATCGTGCGCGTTAAATAAAGCGCCGTCCAGCGGCTCCGGATCACTGATCCGGAGCCGCTTTTTTCGCGAGAGGCGGCGGTTCACTTTTGTTTTGGCGGCGGTTTCGGCTTTCTTGCGCATGCAAAAAGAATATGGTATGATAACCGAAAAGCGCTTTGCGCTTTGGCGGCATAGAATGGCGGGAGCGCTCCGGCGGGGAGCGCGGCCTTTGAACTGGGAGGGTTTCATGGAGAAAAGTAAACTGCTGGATCAGCTGGGGGCGGGCGGAGACGAGCGGATCCTGCTGGCCCACGTTCTGGATAAGATGGAGCAGGCCGAAAAACGGAATATTCCCGCCTCCACGGATTTTCTGACGCCTCAGGAACAGGCCTCCGCGTCAGAGCTTCTCCGGCTGGCGGGGCGGAGCGCGGATTCCTTTGTCCTCTTTGGCGGCTATGACGGCGCGGAACGGAAAATGCTGGCATTTCTCCCCGACTGGATGGAACCGGAGAGAGCGGAATTCCCCCTTCGGTATCTCCGGGCCGTTTACCGGCCAGAGGATGGTCTGACGCACCGGGATATTCTGGGCAGCCTGATGGGATTGGGCGTCGCCAGAGAGAAGGTGGGCGATCTCCTGCCGGGCGAGGGAAGCTGCGATCTGGTGGCGGCGGAGAGCGTGACGGAATTTTTATTGCAGAACTGGGAGAGCGCCGGGCGGACCCGGCTGACGGTGGAACCGCTGCAGGCGGAGGACCTCCGCATCCCCCAGGCGCGGTGCGAGGAGCTCCGGGATACGGTGGCGGCGCTGCGGCTGGACGCCGTGGCGGCCACGGGGTTTCGGATGTCCCGGGGCAAAGCTGCGGAGCTGGTGGAGAGCGGCAGGGTTCAGGTCAACTGGCGGGACTGCGTAAAGCCGGACCGGCTTCTTCGGGAGGGGGACACCGTTACCGCCCGGGGCTTCGGCAAGTTTGTTCTGCTGACGGTGGGCGGCGTGACCCGGAAGGGGCGCACCGGCATTGTGGTCAGACGCTATTTGTGAAAGGCGGAGATTCATGGATCAGAAAAAAATCGACCGGATCAGCGAGCTTGGCCGCAAGTCCCGAACCGCGGAGGGACTGACGGAGGAGGAATGTCTGGAGCGGGCGGCCCTGCGGGAGGAATACCGCCGCGCCGTGGTGGGCAATCTGGAGCGGGAGCTGTCCAGAGTCGTCATTGTGGATGAGCAGGGCAACAGAAGAAAACTGGAGAAAAAGGAGGAATCCTCCCATGGCCGCACAGACGAATCCAAACAGAAAAAAGGATGACAGCGACTGGGGCTCCTGGGTGCTGATTGTTCTCCTGTTTACCTTTAACGCGTGGTGGCTGGCGCTGCCGATCCTGTTTATCAAGCTGTTCGCTCCGGATCGCCGGAGACAGTCCGACCCCAAGACGGCAGCATCCGCGGCGGCCGCCTCCATCGACAGCCGGCCCTCCCGTCAGGAAAACCGGGCCGGGGAGACGGCGCGGAAAATGACGCGCTCTCCCGTGATGAAGGGCTCCAATGCCCGCATCCTTCGGATCGCCGGACTGATCGTGGCGGCGGCAGGGCTCTATCTCGCCGCCGGCCCCGCAGGGGCCGCCCTGGCCGGGCAGATGGCCGGCGCGGTGTGGGGACTTCTGAAATATCTGGCGCTGACCGCCGGCGGTCTGGCCATGTTTTTCAGCGGCCTGGCCATGGAGCGCAGTATTCGGCGGTACAATCAGTACCTGCGGGTGATTGGCGCGCTGGACGCCGTCCCGGTGGAGCAGCTGGCCTCCAAGCTGGGCTATTCGGAAAAGCAGGTGATCCGGGATCTTCAGCGGATGATCGAAAAGGGCTGCTTCGGGGACACGGCATACCTCAACATGGAGCAGCGGTGCTTTTTCCGCTCCGGTCAGGCAGACGCAGCGTTTCAGCAGCGGCGCAGAGAGGAGCAGTCCCCGCCGCCCCGGGAGGCCGAGGAGGGCTATTCCGGCATTCTGCGCAATATCCGCCGGGCCAACGACCAAATCGCAGATCCGGAGCTGTCGGCTAAAATCGACCGGCTGGAGGAGATTGCCACCAAAATTTTTCGGGCGGTGGAGGAGGATCCCCAAAAGCGCGGGAGAATTGATACGTTTTTGAATTACTATCTCCCCACCACGCAGAAGCTGCTGGATTCCTACGCGGAATTTGAGAGCACCGGCGTGGAGGGGGAAAATCTCCGGGCGGCCAAGGAGAATATCAAAAAGACCATGGACTCCGTCGTCGCCGGATTTGCCCACCAGCTGGACGAGCTCTACAAGGCCGACGCCATGGATGTGAACAGCGACATCCGGGTGATGGAGACTATGCTCCGGCGGGACACCTCCACCGTGGGGCAGGATTTTCACCTGGAAACCGGCGCCGGCGGACCCCGGGTGGATTTGGGAGGAACCGCGGCCCAGAGAGAAGAAAAAACCTGACCGCTGCCGCGGCATAGGCCGCGCCCGGATAAAACTTCAAAAGGCAGCTCCCGCAGAACGCCTTCGGCGTCCTGCGGGAGCTTTGTTATGCCCAAACGGGCCGGCAATGTGAAAAGTTTTTCTCTTTTGCACCCTAAAAATAAAAAGATTTTCACATCCGCCGAAATTTCAAAAAAGAGGAAATTTATTTCATTCCCAGAGGCGTGCCGTCCTGCTATGCTGAGTACAGATCCAAAAGCGGCAGCGCCGCAAATGTGAAGATTGGGAGGAAGCACAAAATGGATGTCAATCGACTCATGAACAGCGTACCTATGTGGCTCGCCTGCGGTCTGGCGGTGTCCCTGATCATTGTGCAGGCGATCATTTTCTTCAGGCAGGCCTACGCCGCCGGTCCGGAGGTGGGTCTGACACGCCAACAGATGAGAGTTGGCGTCCGCAGCGCGGCCATCACCTCCATCGGCCCCTCCATCGTCATCCTCAGCGGCATGCTCTCCCTGCTGGTTTCTGTGGGCGGCCCCATGGCCTGGATGCGCCTATCCCTCATCGGCTCGGTGATGTTCGAGTCCATGGCGGCGGGCATCGGCACCAGCGCGGTGGGCGTGACGCTGGGCTCCGACCCCATGACGGGTACGGCCTTCGCCATGGCTGTGTGGACCATGATCCTGGGCTCCATCGGCTGGGTCATTTTTTCCACGCTCTCCGCCAACCGCATGGATCAGGTGCAGATGAAGCTGGTTCGGGGCGACGCCGCCATGCTCACCGTCATCTCCACCGCCGCCATCATCGGCGCATTCAGCGCCCTGTCCTCATCCCATCTCATCAAGCTGAACAAGAACTCCATCGCCTGTCTGGCCGGAGCCGGCATCATGCTGCTCCTGATGAATATTTCCGAGAAGAAGAATATCCGCTGGCTGAAGGATTGGAACCTGACGTTCGCAATTCTGGGCGGTATGCTGATTACGCTGCTGTTTTAAGGAGGATGAAGCGATGAATGAAAATCAGGCACCCGCGGCTTCCGCTGCGGAGGAATATTACGAAAAGAATTATCTGCCCCGGGTCAACCGGGTGGGAAAAATCACCGGCGCGCTGGGCGTGCTGCTCTCCTTCTCCCCGGCCATTGTGCTGCTGGCGGTATTTAAGATCCTGCCTCCCGGCGGCGCCGTGCTCACTGCCTTCGTGGGCATTGCCAGCGCCGTGGGCGTGCTGTGGTTCGTGGAGCCCATCTCCTATTTCCCCGTGCTGGGCGTCACCGGCACCTACATGGCCTTTCTCTCCGGCAATATCTCCAACATGCGCCTGCCCTGCGCCGCCGTGGCCCAGGACGCCGCCGGTGTAAAGCCCGGCACGGCCCAGGGAGCCGTCGTCTCCGCGCTGGGCATGGCCGTCTCCGTCCTGATCAACATCGCCGTGCTGACGGTGGGCGTGCTGCTGGGCAGCGCGGTGCTGGCAAAGCTGCCGCCGGTGGTGCAGGAGACACTGAACTATCTGCTGCCCGCCCTGTTCGGCGCGCTGCTGGCGCAGTTCGGCTTCAAAAATAAGCGGCAGGCCCTGATCATGCTGGCCTTTGCCATCGTCATCAACCTGCTGATCGGCAGGGGGGCGTTTGCCTGGCTGCCCGGCGCCGCCAACTATCTGGCCATGCTGAGCTGCGTGTTTGTCAGTATTCTGATTGCCCGGTTTTCCTATAAAAAGCGGAAAGCCGCCAACTGAGAGGAGGAGCAGCTTATGATGAGCAAGCAGGAGATGCTCTCTGCCATGGATCAGATGGATCCCGAGGTGCTGGCAGTCAGCAGAGAGCTTTGGAATCATCCGGAGACTTCCGGAGAGGAACAGTACTCGGCGGATTTTCTGCGCAGTGTCCTGCGGAAGAACGGCTTTGCCGTCACAGACGTGCCGGGCATGCCCCACGCCTTCCGGGCGGAATACGGTACGGGTGCGCCGGTGATCGGGATCCTGGGCGAATACGACGCCCTTCCCGGCCTTTCCCAGGACGCCTCCGCCACCCGGCACCAGCCGCTGCGCGAGGGCGCTCCCGGCCACGGCTGCGGCCACAATTTGCTGGGCGGCGCATCGCTGGGCGCGGCGCTGGGACTCAAATACATGCTGGAGCACGGCGGAGTTTCCGGCACCGTCCGGTTTTACGGCTGCCCGGGGGAGGAGACGCTGGATGGCAAGACCCATATGGTTGCAGCCCACGCGTTCGACGGCTGCGATGCCGCTCTCAGCTGGCATCCCATGACCTCCAACACGCCCTATACCGGAGCCTACCTGGCCAACGCCTCCGTTCGCTTCTACTTCAAGGGCAAAACCGCCCACGCATCCTTTTCCCCGCATCTGGGCCGCAGCGCGCTGGACGCAGTGGAGCTTATGAGCGTGGGAGCCAATTACCTCCGGGAGCACGTCATCGACAAGGCCCGCATCCACTATACCACAGACAGCGGCGGATTTACCCCCAACATTGTCCCGGACCGGGCGGAATCCTGGTACTATGTCCGCGCGCCCCGCATCAGCGATGTGTACGGGATTCTGGACCGGCTGAAGGACGTGGCCCGGGGCGCCGCGCTGATGACCGGCACCACGGTGGAGTTCAAAACGGTCAGCGGCTGCTGCGAAATGCTGCCCAACCGGGTGATGGAGAAGATTACCCGGAACAATATGGAGACGATTCCCACCCCTGTGTACACGGAGGCGGAGGAGCGGTTCGCCGCGGAGCTGCTGAAAAATATCCCGCCGGAACAGCTGGCCCGGGAGCGGGAAACCTACGGCTGCGATGCAGACAGCGCCCCCGCTATTTTCCGGGGCGTCTCGGACTACGAGACGGCGCGCCGCGCTGAGCTTCCCGGCTCCTCCGACAGCGGAGACGTGAGCTATAATATGCCCATGAGCCTCTTTACCGCCGCCTGCGCCCCGCTGGGGGCCACCTCCCATACGTGGATTATCACCGCCTGCGCCGGCAGCGGAATCGGCGAGAAGGGCATGCTCTATGCGGCCAGAGTGCTGGCTGGAACGGGATACGACCTGCTTACCGACGGAGCTTCCCTGAAAGCCGCCCAGGAGGAATTTCGCAAAGTCTCCGCCACACATCCCTATACGCCCATCCAGGCGGACTGACTCCGCCTTTCCCCAGACTGCCGCCGCTCCGACCTTTCGGGGACGGCGGCAGTTTTCATTTGACAGAACCCCCCGGGGATGGTAGTATTTTTACAGAAAAAGGGAGGCGGATGCTGTGGGGATCGCCATACGGGAATTGCTGGCGCTGGAGTATTTCGAGGGCTTTCGCGTGCTGGCCGGCGCTCAGAATCTGGATCGGGAGGTACAGGGCGTCACCGTGCTGGACGCGCCGGATTCCTTCCGCTGGACCAGGGGCAAGGAACTGATTCTCAGCAGCGGCTACGTGCTCCAGCAGGATCCGGACTGTGTGGCGCGGTGGCAGCAGGAGGGTTATCTCACGCAGATGGCCTGCCTTGTGATCAAGGCGGGGCGCTATCTGACGCCCGTTCCTCCGGAGTTGATCCGCATCTTTGAGGAAAACGGCATTCCCCTGCTGGAGGCGCCGTTTTCCGTGGCCTATATGGATCTTATGCACCAGGTGAACGTGGCCATTATGAACAAGACCACCAAGCGCTTCCGCATTTCGGACAGCGGCAGCTTTGCCCTGGGGGAGACCAGCTACAAGGAGCGCAAGATCCGGCGGATTTTACAGGCGGTGGAGGTGGAGATGAATTTCCCTGCCCTGCTCTGGGATCTGACGGAAAACCGGGCGTTTGCAAGCTCGTCCAATTTCCAGCGGGTGGTGGAGGCCCACGGCCTGGGCGGAACGGATTTTTGGGAGCCCCGGCAGCCCTGCACCCGCCACACGCTCTGCGACAGCCTCCATATGGTGCGCTACCGGCTGCAGGAGGACGCCGAGTCCCAGCCCCGGTTCAGCTGGATCACGGTTCCAATCGTCTTTGAGGGGACGCCCCGGGCCTACTTCGTCGTCATGGAGTCCCGGGGGCTCATCGACTATTTCGACGAATATGCCCTGCGAATCGCGGCGCTGCTGCTGCAGTCGGTGTACGAGCAGGTGATCGTGGCCCGGAACGTGGGGGACATCGGGTTTGAGAACCTGATTCTGCTGGCGCTGAGTTGCCGGGATCCGGCACGGTTCCTCCCCCAGGCCGGTGCGCTGAATCTCAATATCAATCAGGCGTTTTTCTTCGCGGTGCTGCGTCAGAAGGCAGGCGATGCGGCGCTGAGTACCCGCCGCGCCGCCCTGAGCGCGGAGGCGCACCGGCTTTGCCGGGACAGCGGCGCCCGGCTTGCCTTCCTCTCGGAGAGCGAGTGCCTCATCCTGTTTCCCTTCGGCGGGAAGGAGCGGGAGCGCCTGCAGATGCGGGAGCGGCTGGAGGCGCTGTGCGGTTGCATGGGCGGCCGGGAGGGGGACGCCCGGCTGGAGGCCGGGTATTTTGAGGAACCCGGCACGCTGCAGGACGTGCCCCGCAATGTGGAGCGCTGCCGTCAGGCTCTGGCGCTGGGACAGACGCTTTATCCGGATCGCCGGATCTGGAGCTATGAGGAGTTCGGGCCGCTGGCCTGGCTGAAGCTGCCGGAGGACGAGCTTTCCATGATGGCACGGGAATTTCTGCCGCTGCTGGGCGATCCGCGGAACGTGGAGATGCTCAAGACGCTGAAGGTCTATCTCGCCAGCAATATGAGCTTCAGCGACACGGCGGAAAAGCAGTTCGTCCACATCAACACCGTCCGCAAACGGATTGAGCGGGTCAACGACCTGCTGCATATCGACTGGGAGGACAGCTTCGCGCGGATGAAGCTGGAGCTGCTGCTGCAGTTTCTGAAGATCTGATGCCCCGCCGCCGGGGAAAACAGGAACGCAGGCGGTTTTTAAAAAAGAAAAAAAGGGGCCCGGTTCAGAAGGAACCGGGCCCCTTATGTCAGGCTAAACCGCGCTCAGAACGCCGGGGGAGCGGGCGGCTCCGCCGTGATTTCCAGGACGCGAACCGTCCCGTCTGCCACCGTAAAACGCACGTTCCAGTTTGCGAACCGCAGGCCGTAGACGCGCTCCGGATCCGCCTGGTAGTGGGGGCGGGGGTCGTTGGCCAGAACGTCCAGCAGCGTTTGACGCCGGTCAGAGGGGAGCGCCTCCAGCAGACGGGACGGGCAGGAGACGTTCAGCAGGGCGTCCCGTCCATCCGTCCAGCCGCCCCGGGCATCGCTTCGGCAGTCGGCATAGGGGAGATAGGGCTTGATGTCATAAATAGGCGTGCCGTCCAGCAGATCGGCGCCGGATACCCGCAGCACCGTGCCGCTTTCGGCGGTGCGCTCCAGTCCGTCCAACCGCACGCAGGAAAGGCCGATGGGGTTGGGGCGAAAAGGCGAACGGGTGGCAAAAACGCCCATCCGCGTGTTCCCGCCCAGCCGGGGCGGCCGCACGGTGGGCGACCACGTCTCCCGCACGGCCCGGGAAAATTCCCACACCAACCAGATGTGGGAAAAGCCCTCCAGGCCCCGCAGCGCGTCCTCCGAGCGGTACTCCGGCTCAAAGACCACAGAGGCGCGGAGCCCCTCTACAAGGCCGCTCTGACGGGGAATCCCAAATTTTTCCGGAAACTCGCTGTGAATCCGGGCGATGATCTTCAGCTGCATCCCCGTCCTCCGCTCCTTTAGAAATAGGCCGCGCTCCAAAAGCGGACAGCCTAAAGCTCTACGCCGTTTTGACGCAGGCGTCGGTTGGCGCTGCCCCGGAGCAGCGCGTAGATCACCGCTGCCGCCGGAATGAAGAAGATCATGCCCAGAACGCCGAGCAGTTTCCCGCCCAGCACCACAGCCACCAGTGTCCACAGCGCCGGAAGTCCCACGGAGGTGCCTACCACCCTGGGGTAGATGAACTGTCCTTCAATGAACTGTACCACCTGATAGACGATGATGGCCATCAGCGCCTGAAAGGGGTCGATCAGCAGGGTCAGCAGGGCGGCCACGCCGCAGGAGAGAAATGCGCCCACATACGGAATGAAGGCGCAGACGGCGGTCAAAACCGCCACCAGTCCCGCATAGGGGAGCTGGAACAGCGAAAAGGAGACAAAAATCAGCAGCCCCAGAATGACCGATTCCAGACACTGGCCCGAGAGAAAATGCGCGTAGGTGGAGGCGATGAGGCGGCCCAGCCGGCAGACGCCCTCCGCCGCGGAGGGCTTGAGATAGGCGTAGAGGAGCTTTTTTCCCTGCCGGATCAGCATCTCTTTCCCGGTGAGCAGATAGACTGCCAGCACCAGCGCAATGAGAAACGTACCCACGAGGCCCACGGCGGCGGTGGCGGCGGAAAAAGCGCCGCTGAGCAGTCCGCCGGAATAGTTCACAAAGTTTTGAAGCACATGGGTTTTTCCAAATTCCAGCAGCTTCTCATTCAGCTGCGACACGTCAAGTCCCAGACGCTCCAGCTGGGCAAGCCACTGAGGAAGCTTTTCCCCGGCCAGCTCCGCAATGTTGGAGACGGAGGAGACCAGGGTGGGGATCAGCAAAACGCCGGTGAGAACCAGAATCAGCACCACCAGGATCAGCGTCAGAAAAACGCTGACGCCGCGGATGGCCCCGGGAGAGAGCGCCTTTCTCCGGGATTTGGCGCACAGGCCGGTCAGCCTCCGCTCAATTCCGGTGGCGGGGACGTTCAGGAAAAAGGCCAGTACCGCGCCGATGGTGATGGGCAGCAGAAGATCCCACGTCCACAGCAGAAAGCTGCGGATGGCATCCAGGTGGGAGAGGGTGACATACAAAACAACGCCGAAGCCTGTGACCAAGAGAAGCTGCCTGGTAGTCTGCTTCATCTGCCAGTCTCCTTTTTACAATATTCCGGCCTGCGCAGACGCACCGGCGCCCTCACCCGGAAGACCAGCAGGTATCCGGCGAGGCAGATGGGCAGCGCGGCCAGGATGTCCAGTACGGAGTGCTGCTTGAGAAAAACCGTGGAGGCGCAGATCAGCACCGCGGCGGCGGTAAAGACGAACCGCCAGAGCGGCGTGTGGAAGCGCCGGCTGTTCCAGGCCGTAAAGAGAACGGCCAGCGAGCCGATCACATGAATGGAGGGACAGACATTGGTATTCGTGTCAAAAGCGTAAAAGCCGGAGACGCAGGCAGTCAGAAAATTGCTGCGCGCAAAAACAGCCGGACGCAGCTCCTGCTTGGTTGGAAAGAGAAAATAGATCAAAATAGTGACCGAATAGGTCAAAATAATGAATCGCATCATCTTGACAAAGGCGTCTTTTTCATAGAGAAGCGTATAGAGGTGCATGCCGATGATGTACACAAACCAGAATAGGTAGGGGATCAGGAAAAACTCGCAGAACGGGATTTTATCGTCCAGCAGACAGTGCATCACGGCATAGCTCCGATTGGTCCAGCCCCGCTCCACAAAGATAAACAGAAGCTCAAAGACGGGCCAGAAGATCAACAGCTTCAGGTGCCTGAATCTCTCCGATCCCAGATTATTCCACCGCAGTCCCCGGTAGTCAATTTTCTCTTGTTTCATGACGCAGACCTTTCCGGATCTGATCCGCCTTACAAATCCTCCCGGAAATGTTCATTGCGGGCACAGAGCGTATCAAGAATGGCAGAGGCGGAATTCTGGCAGAAGGTCTGACGCAGGGCGGTCCGCCGCTCCTCCAGCCGGGAGGAGTCCTGGATCAGGCCGCAGCAGTATTCCGCCATGGATTTCGCGGAATCCGCCGCCTGGGCCCAGCCGTGGTCGGTAAAGAATTTCAGATTGCGGGCTTCGCAGCCGCCCACCGTATCCAGAAACAGCATGGGGACGCCCACGGTGGCGGCCTCCGAAATACTCAGACCGCCTGGTTTGGTGAGAAACAGATCCGCCGCGGCAAGCCAAGCCGCCATTTTCTGGGTGTAATGAATGACCTGCACGCCGGGCAGTGCCTTTTCCGTCAGGGTCCGGGCCAGCTTGGCGTTGGTGCCGCAGATCACATTCAGCCCGGTATCCGGGGGCAGGGCGGCGGAGATCTCCTCAGACAGCAGCCCCATGGGCCCGCAGCCCATGCTGCCGCACATCAGGACGATCTGCCGGGACTGGGTCAGACCCAGCTCCGCCCGGGCGGCGGCTTTTTCCGGCGGCTGGCAGAAGGCGCGGCGGACGGGGATGCCGGTGGGGATCAGCCGATCCCGGGGCAGGCCGTTGGACTCAAATTCGTCCAGCAGATCCCCATGGGGCACAAAATAGAGGTTCAGATCGGTGTCTCCCGTAATGGGGCTGCAGGTATAGTCCGTGGAGACAAAGGCGGTCTGGATGTTCAGCGGATACCGCCGGATCAGCTCGGTCATCATCAGTGCGGGAAAGACGTGGACGCACAGAACCGCGTCGTACTGTCCCTTCATCAGATGGGCCCGCAGACCATTGACGCCGGTGGAGAGATAGCGGCAGATCAGCCGCCGTTCATTGAAAATGGAGGGGTGATTTTCCGCAAAGCCGTAGCCGGAACAGAACAGCTTGGGCATATGCCGGTAGATCCGCACATGCCAGCGGCTGATCACCCTCGAAACCTTCTCCGACAGAAAACTCAGCGCGTCCGCCGTGTCGCAGGAGATGCCGCGCTGCGCGCAGACGTCCTGGATGGCGGCGGATGCAGAATTGTGCCCCTCCCCGGTGTTGCAGGTCAAAAGCAGTATTTTCAAATTACACACGCTCCCTCTTGATGGCGCACCGCGCTCAGCCGTCCCGACAGGGCGATCAGCCTCGGGCGGTTATATCGCTGAATCAGAATAAACGGAAGATTGCCCAGCGACCAGAGCAGAAACAGAACGGTTCCGCCCGCCCCGGGCCATTGAAAAAGACACACCAGGCCGGCGGGAATCAAAAGCACGTGGGTGGTTTCCGCTACGCAGGTCTCCCGGATCAGCTGATCCGTCTGCACCGTTCCGCCGGAGGGCAGCAGACGCTTGGGGGTCATGCCCCGGAGAACCCGGCTCATGTCCGGGACACGGTCTTTCCACGCCCGAATGTGCAGCCGGTCATAAATCCGGCCCTGCTCCTCCCAGCTCATGGGACGGTAGGGGAACCGGTCAGGGTGAACCCAGCGGCGGGGCACCGCCTCGCCGATCACGTGGGAGACGATCCCCAAAAAAATCAGATACAGCAGATTGGACAAAAATTTTCGCATGATCCAGCTCCTTCAGAATGGTGGGCGTCCCGGAAAACCGCCGGGAAAACGGAAGCCTCCGTTTCGGACACTCTGCGGAAGAAGCAGCGCCCTGCCGTCAGAGCGTATACTCAAGCCCCCAGCGGACAATCTCATAAAAAACCGGAAGCAGCGCCCTGCCCCGGGGCGTCAGCGAATACTCGGTGTGCGGGGGAATCTCGTTATACTGCGCACGCAGCAAGATCTTTCGGCGCTCCAGGCTGCGCAGGCTGGAGGTCAGCATGGTGCTGGTGATCCCGGGAATCCGCCGTTTCAGCTCGCCAAAGCGCAGGGGTTCGCTCCGGAACAGTTCAAAAATCACCGCCATGTTCCACTTTTTTAAAAAAAGAGAAAAGGTCTGCCGGGGGATTCCGGTGGTCTGCGGATCCCGGCAGGTCTGCTCAATCTCACGAATCATCTCACTGATTTGCATACGCGGCGATCCCTCCCCGGCAAGGCGCGCCGTCCATGAGACAGGCGCACCGCATTGAATAACAGATAAAGTATAAAATTCTTACTGAGAATTGTCAAGAAGCTTCTTCAAAGCGGAGCACCCCGCCATCCCGCCGGGGGAGCTCCGCAGACGGGGGCAGGGGAGCAATCCCTGTATGTTATGTCCCGTTTCCATCAAAAAATCCGGGCAGGAGCACGTCGTGCGAATCGCCTGGCGGGCGGGTTATTTCCCATCCGTATCGGCGGCGCAGTCCGCCGGAGCGCCGGAGAGCATGGCAAGCCCATGGCCCAGCGCCGGGAGAACTGCCTCCAGATTTTCCCGGGCAGCTTTGGGGGAGCCCGGCAGATTGACGATCAGTGTTCCGCCCAGCAGACCCGCCTGGGCACGGGAGAGCATGGCGCGGTCGGTAACCTGCGCCGACGCGAGGCGCATGGCCTCCGGGATGCCGGGGGCCATGCGGCCGCAGACGGCCAGTGTGGCTTCCGGCGTCACATCCCGGGGGGAAAAGCCCGTCCCTCCGGCGGTGACGATCAGTACTGCGTCCCGGGCCAGACGGCGGAGGGCCTCCTCAATCATCTGCTGCTCATCCGGAACCAGAGCGGTACAGACCACGTCATAGCCGGCGGTGCGGAGCAGCTCCGCCACCACGGGCCCGGTTCCGTCGGGGCGCATCCCCCGAAAGCTGCGGTCGCTGACGGTCAAAACGGCGGCACGGTTCATACAGGTTCCTCCTTTATTTCAAAAGCAGAATATCTTCGGGTAAAACGGATGCCCAGAGAGAACCGGCATCCGCCAGGGGGGCCCAGTCCTCCCGGGGCAGCTCCATCCGCACAAGCGGCGCGCCGGGCAGGGCGGCCTGGGGGCGGAGCAGCACGATGACGCCGAACACGTCGTCAATGACACGGGACACAGCGCAGGGAATGGCGTTGACCGCCCCCTCCGGCGCAGGTCTGACACGGTGGGAGCGGATGCCGATGACGGCGGTATCCGGCGGTACGGGGCGGCCGCAGGAGAGCGTCACGCCCCAGAGGGGAATCTCCACCCGGTCTCCCGCCGGGCGGATGGGAACATAGTTTTTGCAGCCGGAGAGCCGGGCGGCGGACTGGGTGCCGGGGGAACGAAACAGTTCCTCCGTTGTCACCGCAGGGGCGGAGCGGCCGCTGTCCAGCACGCAGACCCAGCGGCAGTTCCGCCAGACCTCGCCCCGGTCGTGGGAGACCCACACGACGGGGCCGGAGAAATCCTCCAGCAGATCGGACAGCTCCAGCTCCAGCTGATATTTGAGATAACTGTCCAGCGCGGAGAACGGCTCGTCCAACAAAACTGCCATGGGCCCCGAGGCCAGGATCCGCGCCAGGGCGGCGCGCTGCTGCTGTCCGCCGGAGAGCTGGCACGGACGCCGCTCCGCCGCGTCCTCCAGCCGAAAACGGGACAGAAGATCGGCGGCTCGGGCTGCCCGGAGGGACTTATCCCCGACGGCCGCAGCGATATTCTGCCGCACGGTCATATTGGGAAAAAGTGCGTACTGCTGAAAAAGATACCCGATTTTCCGCCGCTGGGGCGGCAGGTCAATGCCGGCCGCGCTGTCGTAGAGAACCCGCCCGTCCAGCTCGATATGCCCTTCGTCCGGACGGAGAATCCCGGCGATGCAGCGGAGCGTCACGCTCTTTCCGCAGCCGGAGGCGCCCAGCAGCGCCAGCCGTTCCGACCCGGCCTCCAGGTGCACGTCCAGATGAAAATTGCCCAGGCGCTTGCGGATGTCTGCCTTCAGAGTCATGCGGCGCCTCCTTCCCCGGTGCTGCGCTGCCGGGATTCCAGCAGGTTGACGGTCAGAAGGAACGCGGCCGAGATGGCGATGTTGACGACCACCCACCGCGCCGCGCCGGCGTCGTCGTTGTTGCGCCAGAGCTGGTAGACCGTGGTGGAGATGGTGGCCGTCCGGCCGGGGGTATAGCCCGCCACCATGGAGGTGGCGCCGTATTCGCCCAGAGCCCGGGCAAAGGCCAGCACCATGCCGGCCAGAATGCCCTGGCGGCAGTACGGCATCCGGATCCGCCAGAAAATATAGGTATTGGAGAGGCCCAGCGTCCGTCCGGCGTCGGAGAGAGTCTCGTCAAAGCTTTCAAACGCGCCCCGGGCCGTGCGGTACATCAGGGGGAAGGAGACCGCTACCGTGGCAAAAATCGCCGACCACCAGGTCATGACCAGGCGGGTGCCGAAGGTGTCCAGAACCCAGGCACCAAAGGCGTGCCGCGGCCCCAGCACCACCAGCAGCAGCCAGCCCACCACCGTGGGAGGCAGCACCAGGGGCAGCGTCAGGACTACGTCCAGCACTCCCTTGCACAGCCGGGGCAGCCGGGCGATATAGTACGCAAAAAAAACACCGAGAAAGAATACCGCCGCCGTGGATACGGCCGCGATCCGCAGAGAATTGTAAAGGGGATACCAGTCCACGTCTTTCACCTCCGGAGCCGGCGGCGGTTCGGAAATCCGGCCTGCCGCCGATTGCACTGAGAGCCGGACGCCGCGGGGCTGTCCGGCTCTCAGTGTAACAGAAATATGCTTATTTCACAACGGTGAAGCCCACTTTTTCAAAAATTGCCGAGCACGCATCCGTGCGCAGGTAGTCCAAAAACGCCTGGGCCGCATCCAGCTTGGCAGTGTCCGTGGTGGTGTTCAGCACCGCCGCAGGGTAGAGCACCGGTTTGCACATGTCGCCGGAGGCGGTGTCCACCACCTCCATCTTGCTGCCCGCGGCCTGGGCGGAGTAGGCATCGGTGGCGTAGATGATGCCGCAGTCCACGGCACCCTGATCCACCTGGGTGGTAACCTCCTTCACGTTGGAGCCGTAAGTAACCTTGCCGGCGTTCTCCAGCGCGGTGATGTCCAGCCCCAGGTACTTGAGAATGTCCAGCGAGTAGCTGCCTACCGGCACGCTCTCACCGCCCAGCGCGATGAGCTTCAGCTTGTCCGTCTTGAGGTCGGAGAAGCTTTTGATCCCGGCGGGATTGCCTCCGGGCACCACCAGCACCACCTTGTTTTCCAGGATGTTGACCCGGGAGCCGGATACCAGCATATCCTGGCCGTCGGGGTTTTTCGCCTTGTCGGACGTCAGGGAGCCGTCCAGTGCGTCCATCTGCTTTTGCGCCGCGGAGATAAACAGATTGCACTCCGCGCCCTGCTCAATCTGATCCAGCAGCGCGCCGGAGGACTCGTAGGAGGGCGTAACCGTCACATTGGGCGCCGCGGTTTTGTAGGCCTCGATGATCTGATTCAGAGTTTCGGTCATGGAGGCGGCCGCAAAGACGGTGATCTCCACCGGCTCGGCCTTGGAGGAGGCAGCGGCGGATTTTTCCGCGGAGGAGGAGGCGCCCTTGCCGCCGCATGCGGTCAGGGCCGGGAGAAGGCACAGCGCCAGGAGCAGAGACAGTATTTTTTTCATGGGGATCCTTCCTTTTTTCAGTATTTGGCACTCGTTGGAATACGCGGCGATGCAGGAGCGCCGGAGAAAACGCCGCGCCGATTGCCGGCTGGGACCCGGCAGGGAAAAAAGAACGCCTTTTCGTGATATTTGCACAAGGACAACGAAAAGGGAAAACCGACGCCCGAACCGCAGCTTTCGAAAGCGGCAAAACGCTTCCGGAGGGAGGCGGGCGGGCGCGGGATTTTCAGAGGACAGCAGGGGACTCAGCGGCCGAAGGGGCACTCCGGCCAGTGGCAGGGCTTGCAGCCCAGGCACAGCCCGCCCTCGCCCAGGGCCACCAGATCCGCCCGGGACACGGGGACGCCGGCGGCGATCCGGGGCAGCACTAGGTCGAAGACTGTGGCGCCGGCGAACATGACGCAGCCGGGCAGGCCCAGAATGGGGACGCCGTCGCCGAAATAGCCCAGCAGGAACATGGCGCCGGGCAGCACGGGAGCGCCGTAGGAGACAATCTCCGCGCCGGAGGCCCGGATGCCGCCGGGGGTGTTGTCGTCCGGATCCACGCTCATGCCGCCGGTACAGACGATGAGATCGGGGTGTCCGGCCCGCATGGCGGCAATGCCGGCGGCCACGTTTTCCACGCCGTCGCCCGTCATTACCTCCCGGACGGTTTCAATGCCGTACCCGGCCAGCTTGTCCTTCACCACCGGGGTAAATGTGTCCCGGATGCGGCCGGTTTTGACCTCGCTGCCGGTGATGACAACAGCGGCGGTTTTCAGCCGGTAGGGCAGAAGGGACAAAAGCGGTTCTCTGCCCGCCGCCTCCTCCGCCTCCCGGAGCTTTTGCTCCTCGATCACCAGCGGGATGACGCGCATCCCCGCCAGCTTGTCGCCCCGGCGGACGGCGGTGCAGCCCTTCCGGGTGGCCAGCATCACATCCTCCACGGAATTGACGGCCGCAAGGCGCCGGCTGTCCACACGGAAAAGACCGTCGCACCCGGCGGTGAGTTCAATTTTCCCCTCTTTGACCTCGCTGCGCAGGAAGTTTTCGCTGCCGCACAGCGCCGCCAGCCGGTCGGCCGCGTCGTTTTCATGCACCATGCCCGGCGTCATCTCCCAGACGTACAGGTGCTCCTTTCCCATGGAGAGCAGCACGGGAATATCCTCCGGGACCACAATGTGTCCCTTGCGGAACCGGGCGTCCTTGTAGGAGCCCCGGATAATCTGGGTCAGGTCGTGGCAGAGCACCTGCCCCACCGCGTCCTCCGTTCGGATGAGCTTCATTCCGCACCTCCCAGAACTTCAATCGCATCGCCGGGACGGACGGTGCCCTCCCGGATGACTACCGCGAAAACGCCCTCCGTGGGCATGACGCATTTTCCCACGGCCTTCTTGATGGCGCAGTCGCTGTGGCACTCTTTGCCGATCTGGGTGAGCTCCACCTCCGTCTCCCCGATCCGCAGATGCGTGCCCACGGGCAGATGCCGCAGATCCACGCCCCGGGTGGTGAGATTTTCCGCAAAAACGCCCGGCTCCAGCGCCACCGGACTCAAAGCGCGCATGGTGTCCACGCTCTCCTCCGCCAAAAGCGAGATCTGGCGGTGCCAGTCGCCGGCGTGGGCGTCGCCCATAATGCCGTGGCGGCACCGCAGGCGGATTTCCGGAACGGGGTGCTTCTGCTCCCCCTTTTTTTCACTGATATTTACCGAGATGACCTGTGCCATCAGCCGTCACTCCTCCCCATGTGATTCCGCTCTGTAATCGCCGCTTTTGCCGCCGGATTTGGAGAGCAGGCGGATGCCCTCGATGTGCATGTCCCGCTGGACGGCCTTGCACATGTCATAAATTGTCAGAGCCGCCACCGAGACGGCGGTCAGCGCCTCCATCTCCACGCCGGTTTTCCCGTCGCAGGTCACCGCAGCGCGGATCTCCACCCGGCAGGGGTCGTCGCTGAGAGAAAAGTCAATGTCCACGCCGGTGAGAGGCAGGGGGTGGCACATGGGAATCAGCTCCCAGTTCCGCTTGGCCGCCATGATTCCGGCCACCTGGGCCACCGCCAGCACGTCGCCCTTTTTCATTTCGCCCCGGCGGATTTTCTCCAGCGTCTCCGGGGCCATGCGGACCTCTCCGCAGGCTGAGGCGGCCCGGTGGGTCACCGCCTTGCTCTCCACACTGACCATGCGGGCGCGGCCCTGTTCATTAAAATGGGTCAGTTCACGGTCCATTTTCCGCTCCTCTCCGGCTTTTCAGCCGCCGATCTCGTTCATCTCCCGGGGCGTCTCGCTGCCGCCCTCCGTCAGGCGGTGGCGCTCAGGCTTCTGCGCAATGCCCCGGCGGATAGCGGCCTCCAGCTCCGGGCCGTGAAGGCCCCGGAGGGGAATTTCCTCCCGGGAGTGGAGACAGCCCATGAGCCTGCCCTCCGCTGTGACACGGATCCGGCGGCACCGGCTGCAGAAGCTGTGGCTCATGGGGGAAATCAGCCCCACCGTGCCGGGCGCGCCGGGCAGACGGTACTGCCGGGCCACGCCCCGGGTTCCCACGGATTCCAGCTCCGGACAGCGGCGCAGAACCTCGTCCCCGGACAAAAAGCACCCGGCGTCCCACCGGGCGCACTCGCCCATGGGCATCAGCTCGATAAACCGCACCTCCCAGGGGTGCTCCCGGGTGAGGGCGACAAAATTTTCGATCTCCGAATCATTGAATCCGCCGATGAGCACGGTGTTCAGCTTGAGCTCCCGGAAGCCCGCCGCCTCCGCCGCCCGGATCCCGCGCAGAACGCCGTCCAGATCTCCCTGGCGGGTGACGGACGCAAATTTCTCCGGCACCAGCGTGTCCAGGCTGATATTCAGCCGGGAGACGCCGGCGTCCCGCAGAGGCACGGCGAACCGCTCCAGCAGACTCCCGTTGGTGGTCATGCACAGCTCCCGCAGTCCGGTCACGGAGGACAGAGCGCGGCAGATCTCTATAATGCCGCCCCGCACCAGCGGCTCCCCGCCGGTGAGGCGGATCTTGGTCACGCCGCAGTTCACCGCCGCCCGGCCCAGCTCCCCGATTTCCTCCACGGACAGGATGCCGCTCCGGGGCAGCTTGGCCACTCCTGCCTCCGGCATGCAGTAGCGGCAGCGGTAATTGCACAGATCTGTCACAGACAGTCTGAGATAGTCGATTTTTCTGCCGTATCGGTCCTCCAAAATATCTCTCCTTTTAAAGGCGCTATCCTTGAAAAAGGAAAACGAATTTGGTATTATCATACTGACTTCCCGACGGAATGTCAAGAAGATTCAAGGCCGCCGCCCCTGTCGGGCGGCGGGGAGAAAACAGAGGAAAGCCGGCCGGGGGCCGGAGAGAGGAAGGATTCATGAGAGAACTGCTGAATACCCTGTGCGGGCTGCTGTCATCCGGGCGGGACGCCGTGCTGTGCCGGATTATCTCCGCCAGCGGCTCCACGCCCCGGGGCAGCGGGGCCGCCATGGCGGTGGCTGCCGAAGGATGCTGGGGCACCGTCGGCGGCGGCGCGGGAGAGCACGCGGCCCAGGAAAAGGCCGCGGAGCTCCTGAGAACCCGGCGCTCCTGCGTCCGGAGCTATGAGATGGGCGCCGGAGGTTCCGACGATGTGGGAATGATCTGCGGCGGCGGAATTACAGTGGCCTTCCAGTTCCTGGACGCGGGGGACGGCAGGACCAGGGAGGTGCTGGCCCACGCGGCCGAGCTGGCGGAGCGGGACGCGGACTCCTGGCTCATTACCCGTATCGGAGAGGGGACGGACTGGGAGACGGGCACCTACGAGCCGACGGAGGGAGTGCGGTATCTGGACGGGATTCCGGAGGATGTCCGCCGCCACCTCTTTGCGCCCCGGAGCGTTTTTGCAGAGGAGGACGGCTATTTTGCCCAGCCCCTGGGCCGGGGCGGCACAGTCTACGTCTTCGGCGGCGGCCATGTGGCATTGGAGCTGGTTCCGCTGCTGGTTCGGGTGGGGTTCCGGACGGCGGTCTATGAGGACCGGCCGGAATTTGCCGACCCGGCCCGGTTCCCCCAGGCGGAGCGGATCATTCTGGGGGAGTACCGGGAGGCGGGCGTACGGCTTTCCATCCGGCCCTGTGACTACGCCGCCGTTATGACCCGGGGACACGCGGGGGACTGCCAGGTGCTGGAGCAGGTGCTGCGGACGCCCGCCGCCTATGTGGGGTGCATCGGCAGCCGGCGCAAGCACGGCGCCGTGTGCGAAAGACTGCGGGCGGCCGGAATCCCGGAGGCGGACATTGCCCGTATTCACAATCCCATCGGCCTGCCCATCCTGGCGCAGACACCCGAGGAAATCGCCGTCAGCATCGCCGCGGAGCTGATTCGGGAGCGGGCGCTGCTCCGGGACTAGAGCGCTCCGGGACAGGCCCTTCGGCAGCGTGCGGAAATTTTCCCTTAAAACCTACTTGAAAACAGGGAAATTCTGTGGCACAATAAAACCGCCGAAGGAGGGATGACGTGAGAATTTCGACAAAGGGACGCTATGCGCTGCGGGTGATGATCGATCTTGCGGAGCACGACGACGGGGGACTGACCTCTCTGAAGGACGTGGCCGCGCGGCAGGAGATCTCCGCCAAGTACCTGGAACAGATCGTGGGACTTTTGAGCAAGGCCGGACTGCTCCGCTCCAGCCGGGGCCCCCAGGGCGGGTATCGCCTGGCAAGGACGCCGGAGGAGTACACCGTGGGCGCGATTCTGCGCCTGACGGAGGGGAATCTGGCGCCGGTGGCCTGCCTGGAGGATCAGAAAAACGCGTGCGAGCGCTGCGACTGCTGCCCCACGCTGGATTTCTGGACGGGACTGTACGCCGTCATCAACGACTATATCGACCGCTTTACCCTGGCGGACCTGGTGCGAAGCGAACGGGAGAAAACCGCCCGGAGAGGCAGAAAAACAGACGAGCGGCAGCGGCACTCCGACTGCTGAACCATTCCCGAAGATTTCCCTTGACAAACCGGGGCAGATATGATATTCCATAATTACATAGTAAACATATAGGAAATAGAGGAGATAAAACCATGTATGTATATGCGGATAACGCGGCCACCACGGCGGTGAGCAAGACCGCCCTGGACGCCATGATGCCCTGCCTGACCGAGTGCTACGGGAATCCGTCCAGCCTGTACGCCATCGGCCAGCGGGCAGCGGAAAAACTGGCGGAGGCCCGGAGCGTGTTTGCGCAGTATCTCCACGCCCAGACCGGTGAGATTACCTTTACCTCCGGCGGCAGCGAGGCCGACAATCAGGCCATCCTCTCGGCGGGGATGATCGGGGCGAAGGAGGGGAAAAAGCACATCATCTCCACCAAATTCGAACACCACGCCGTGCTCCACACACTCCGGCGCATGGAGCGGCTTGGTTTTGAGGTGACGCTGCTGGACATTCCCGAGAACGGGGTCGTCACCGCCGAGCAGGTGCGCCGCGCCATCCGGCCGGATACCTGCCTGGTAAGCGTCATGTTCGCCAACAACGAGATCGGCACCGTCCAGCCCATCGCCGAGATCGGCGCGGTCTGCGCTCAGGCGGGAGTGCTGTTCCATACCGACGCGGTGCAGGCCGCGGGACACCTGCCCATCGACGTGCAGGCCATGCACATTGATCTGCTCTCCCTCTCCGCCCATAAATTCCACGGCCCCAAGGGCGTGGGTGTGCTGTACGCCCGGAAGGGCATCGCCCTGACCAACGTCATCGAGGGCGGCGCCCAGGAGCGGGGCAAACGGGCGGGAACGGAGAATATGCCCGGCATCTGCGGCGCGGCCGCGGCGTTCCGGGAGGCCTGCCTCCACATGGACGAAAATGCCGCGCATCTCATTCCCCTGCGGGACAAGCTGCTCACGGAGCTGTCCAAAATTCCCCATTCCATTATTAACGGCGACCGGGTGAAGCGGTTGCCCGGAAACGTCAACCTGTGCTTCGAGGGGGTCGAGGGCGAGTCCATGCTGCTTTTGCTGGATGAGAAGGGGATCTCCGCCTCCTCCGGCAGCGCCTGCACCTCCGGCTCCCTGGATCCCAGCCATGTGCTGCTGGCCCTGGGCCGGCCCCACGAGGTGGCGCACGGCTCCCTGCGTCTGACGCTGTGCGAAACCAACACGGCGGAGGAGGCGGACTACATTCTCAGCGTTCTGCCGGGAATCGTGGACTACCTGCGGGATATGTCGCCGGTGTGGGACGAACTGGAACACGGGCAGAGAAAACACCAGATCTGACTGCCGCATCCGATGAAAGAATTTTAAAGGAGGATTATATGGCTCTTTATAGTGAAAAGGTGATGGATCACTTTCAGCATCCCAGAAACGTGGGCAAAATGGACGACGCCGACGGAATCGGCGAGGTGGGCAACGCCCGCTGCGGCGACATTATGCGGATGTATATCAAGGTGGACAGGGATACCCAGACCATCTCCGACGTAAAGTTTAACACCTTCGGCTGCGGCAGCGCCATCGCCACCTCCTCCATCGCCACGGAGATGATCAAGGGCAAGCCCGTGCGCGAGGCGCTGAAGCTCTCCAACCGGGCGGTGGTGGAGGCCCTGGACGGCCTGCCCGCCTACAAGCTCCACTGCTCCGTCCTGGCGGAGGAGGCCGTCAAGGCCGCCGTGCGGGATTACTACGACAAAAACGGCATCGCCTACGGCGACGAGCTGAAGATGGACTGCGAGCACTGCACCGCCTGCGACGAGCATCAGAGCGCCGCCAAGGCCCGCTGAGGACTGCTGCCGGCCATACCGTTTAAAAAAGCAATGAAGCGCGCGGGAGTCTGCCCTCCGGAGGGCGGGCTCCCGCGTTTTTTTCGGCGGCCTGGGGCCCGCCGGAATTTTTTTTGCCCTTTTCGGGGTCGGTGCACGCCGCCGTACAATTCCGCCGGTCTGTGCCGGTCTTTTCAGAAGCATCAGACGGGAGGTGACGCAGGTTATGGCAAAAATCCCATCCCGGGGGCAGGCGGAGCGGTTTTGCAGCGTCTACCTGCAGACCATGGATCCTCTTCGGGCCGCCCGGGAGACGGGTTGCCCCGACGGATACGCGCTGCTGGAAAATCAGGGCGTGCGGGACAGACTGGAAAAAATGCGCGCCGCGGGAAACGCGCAGATTCTGCGGGAGGACGCCGTGCGGGCACTGGCCGGACTGGCCTTCGGCCGGAGCAACGACGCGGTGGCGCTGGCTCTCGCGCCGTCGGAGCAGCGATCCAGACTGGCAGAGCTGGATTTGTCCGCCGTAACGGAATTCAAGGTGACGGACAAGGGCGGCGTGGAGCTCCGGCTGTTGGACCGCGTACGGGCGCTGGAGGCTCTGTGCAGCCTGCTGGACGGACGGTGCGAGAGCGGAGCGGAGAGCTTTTTTCAGGCCCTGGATGAGGCCGGATCGGAGGAAGACGCCACATGACAGCCCGGGAGTCCATGCACTTTTCCCCCAAGCAGCGGCGGGTGCTGACCTGGTGGTGCAGAGATCAGACCCATGACGCCATCATCTGCGACGGCGCAGTGCGCAGCGGCAAGACCCTCTCCATGGGGCTCTCCTTCGTGTTCTGGGCGATGAAGCGCTTCAGCGGCCAGCAGTTTGCCCTGTGCGGCAAGACCATCGGCGCCCTGCGGCGCAACCTGCTGCGGGAGCTCCTGCGGCGGCTGCGCGCCATCGGTTTTTCCTGCTCTGAGCACCGGGCGGAAAACGACGTGACCATCCGCTTCGGCGGCCGGGAAAACCGGTTTCTGCTCTTTGGCGGCCGGGATGAGTCCAGCGCCGCGCTGATTCAGGGCAGCACCTTCGCGGGGATCCTTCTGGATGAGGTGGCCCTGATGCCCCGCTCCTTTGTGGAACAGGCCCTGGCCCGCTGCTCGGTGGCCGGAAGCAGGCTGTGGTTCAACTGCAATCCGGAGGGGCCTCAGCATTGGTTTTACCGGGAGTGGATCCTGAAGGCGGAGGAGCGGAACGCGCTCTACCTGCACTTTACCATGGAGGACAATCCCGGAATCGGCCCCAGGGTGCGGGCCCGGTACCGCAACTCCTACTCCGGCGTTTTTTACCGCCGGTTTATCCTGGGGGAATGGACCGCCGCCGAGGGGCTGGTCTACGACTTCTTCGACCGGAGCCGGGACTGCGCGCCTCCGCCGGAGCAATGTACCCGGTGGCGCATCTCCGTGGACTACGGCACGGCCAATCCGGCGTCCTTCGGGCTCTGGGGGGAGTGCGGGGGAAGCTGGTACCGGGTGGAGGAGTACTATTACAACTCCAGAGACAAAGGACGGCAGAAAACAGACGCCGAATACGTGGAGGATCTCCGCCGCCTGGCGGCCGGCCGGACGGTGGAGCAGATTGTGGCGGACCCCTCCGCCGCCAGCTTCATCACCGCCCTGCGCCGGGCGGGCTTCCCGGTGGTCAAGGCGGACAACAACGTCTCCGACGGCATCCGCGTTACGGCGGATCTGCTGAAAAATCACAGGATCGTCATCTGCGGAGGCTGCGCCGACTGCCTGCGGGAGATAGAGCTTTACTGCTGGGAGCCGGGCAGGGAAAAGCCCCGGAAGGAAAACGATCACGCCATGGACGACATGCGCTATTTCGCCATGAGCATCGCGGCCGGAGAGCGGTTCGCCGCCACATGGGTGGAGCGGCGGGCGTGACGCCGCGCCGACGACAAAAGGAGACGCAATCATGAGATTTTGGAAACAGAGG
>JALCRQ010000014.1 GCA_022652655.1 Oscillibacter sp.
CCGGGAATAGGCCTGGGCGGTCTGAACCTCCAGCCGTTCAAAGCTTCCCGTGCCGTCAAAGGCCAGCCCCTCCTCCAGCGTCTGGGGCAGGTCCGTGAGCTGCTGTTCCTCACCCTTCACGTTCCAAAAGCCGTACCAGCTCATGGAGGCCGCATCCTCCGATCCCAGCGCGGCAGCCTGGGCCTGATAGAGGGCGTCCAGATCGAAAGCATCCTTCAGAATGAACCATTTGGGCTCAATGGTGCTGGCAAACGCACCGCCGATGGCCGGCAGATTTTTGCTGAGCGGCCGGACGGAAAGCTGCATTTTGCCGCCGCCGGGGAAGGCCAGGGACAGCTCGGAGGAAAATTCGCTCTCGGGGGCGCCGCCTGTGATTTTCGCGTACTGCTCCGCTGTGAGGAAACAGAGCTGACAGGAGCTCCCGGAGTAGGACGAGCAAATCTGATAGCCGCCGTTCTTCTCCGCGGCCAAAAGCCCCAGCCAGCTGTAACCGTATACCGGGCTGCCGGACAGCTTTTCCCGCCGGAGCTCAGCGGCCACCTGCGTTGAAAGAGCGCCGCTGTCAAAGGGAGACTGGGCGGAGGGACGGTATTCCACGCCGATTCCCATATTCCCGGGGAACTGACGGGCAATGGCGTCCCGGGAGTTGAGATAGAGGGACAGCGTCCCGGAGATCATCACCAGCACCATGGTGGAGAGAATACAGATGTTGGCCAGGCCCGCGGCGTTGCGTTTCATGCGGTAGAGCATTCCGCTGACGCCGATGAAGTGATTGGTCTGATAGTAGTACCGCTTGTTGTTCCGCAGGGCCTTGAGCACCGCGATGCTCACCGCGGAGAAAAGGAGATAGGTGCCCAGAATCACCAGAAAAACGGCGATAAAGTAGAGCCCCATGGCCGTGGAAGCGGACTTTGTGATGACGGCGATGGCGTAGCCCCCGCCCAGGCAGAGGACGCCCAGAACGGCCGCCGGACGGTTTGTCCGGGGCTCCCGCTCGCCGGCGCTGCCCTCCCGGAGCAGCTCCGCCGGATTTTGCAGGTGGATGCGTCCCAGATTGAGCAGCAGATTGAAAAAGAGAATTACGCTCAGCAGAATCGCGGTGGCGCCGATGCTCCGGCCGGAGACATAAAACCCGTAGTAGGCGTCAAAGCGCATGATCTTATAGAGCAGCAGTGTTACCAGCTTTTGCAGCAGAAGCCCCAGGGCGATGCTGCCGGCGATGCCGGCCGCCGCCGTGTAGAGCGTCTCAAGTCCCAGCATGACGGCGATGTGCCGTTTTCCCAGCCCCAGAATATTGTAGAGCCCCAGCTCCCGCCGGCGCCGCTTCATGAGAAAGCTGTTGGTGTAGGTGAGGAAGATGACCGCAAACAGGGCGATGACAAAGGTTCCGATCTGCATGAACGCGGCCAGATAGGCGTAGCGCGTCATCACCGGCAGGTCCCGGGCGCCGGCCAGCGCCGAGGCGATGTAGTAGGCGGCGCCGGTGCCGATGACGGTCAGCAGATAGGGGAGGTAGAACTGGCGGCTGCGCATCAGATTGGAGAGCGCCAGTCTGGGAAAAAATCCGCCCTTACGCATCCGCTTCACCGCCCTGCGCCAGTACCGTCAGCGTGTCGGAAATTCTGCCGAACAGTTCCTCGTTGGTCTGGCTGCCCCGGTAGAGCTGATGGTAGACCTCTCCGTCCCGCAGAAAGAGCACCCGTCCCGCGTGGCTGGCGGCCTTGACGGAGTGGGTGACCATCAGGATGGTCTGCCCGCCGGCATTGACCTCGCCGAACAGGCGGAGCAGGGAGTCGGACGCCTTGGAGTCCAGCGCGCCGGTGGGTTCGTCGGCCAGAATGATCTGGGGATGGGTGATCAGGGCCCGGGCCACGGCGGAGCGCTGCTTCTGCCCGCCGGACACCTCATAGGGGAATTTGTCCAGCAGGTCGGAAATTCCCAGCTTCCGTGCCAGAGGGGCGAGCTTCTGCTCCATTTCCCGGCAGTCCTCGCCCGCCAGCACCAGCGGCAGAAAGATGTTATCCCGGAGGGAGAAGGTGTCCAGCAGATTGAAGTCCTGGAATACGAATCCCAGGTTGTCCCGGCGGAAGGCGGACAGCTCCCGCTCCGAAATCTCCCCCAGATTCCGTCCGCTGAGGAGCACTTCTCCGGCGGTGGGGCGGTCCAGCGCCGCCAGAATATTGAGGAGCGTGGTCTTGCCAGAGCCGGATTCGCCCATGATGGCAACGTATTCGCCCTCCTCCGCGGAGAAGCTGACATTGTGCAGCGCCTCCACCTGATTGCCGCCGAAGCGGGTTGTGTAGATTTTTTTGAGATGGCTGACTTCCAGAAGCGACATAAAAGCGATCCTTCCTTTCGTATGGTCGGCCTTTATTATACAGCGGGGCCGGAATGTCTGCCATGGATTTGGCTTACATTCCGGCCCTGTTTCTTACAATCCGGTAAGGATCGCCGCCCCGGTTTTATTCCTGAGTCCGAAAGGTTTCGACACAGTGGCCGTCATAGCCGCACTGGGGGCAGTGGAGCTTTCGCGTTTTCATGGTGTGGCCGGCGAAGAAAAACTCCTTCATGCCGGGGCGGAACACGGTGTGGCACTGGGGGCAGATATAGGATGTGCGCCTGTAATAGAATCGCACCAGCCACACGGCCAGCAGAATGACGACAGGCATGCCGATACAAAACGGCAGCCAGACGCCCCGGGTGATGCCCAGGATCAGAGTGAAAATTTCGATGGCGTCCATGATCAGGCCGAGAACCAGCAGGGTTCCGTGGACGCGGCTGAGTTTTTTGCTTCCTTCCATTGTAAAGGCTATGTCGTGAATGGATTCGACGGAGAACGACGACCAGCTCCTGACCGCCTGGGTCATCTGTTCCACAGAGCGCAGCTTTGCCTCCCGCTCCTCAATTTCACCCCTCAGGACCCGGTCCTGCTCCTCCAGCAGCGTGGAGATGACCTGACGGGAATTTTTCTCCGACAGGATTCGGGCCACGTTGTCGATGGACAGCCCCAGTTCCCTTAAAGCGCAGATGATCTTCAAATGCCTGAGATCGTCGTCGGAATAGAGACGGCGGCCGCCCTCGCTGAGACTGCTGGGTGTCAGAATGTTCCGGGTATCGTAATACTGAACCGTGCGCACCGTGACGCCGCAGAGCTTTGCCAGTTCTCCGGTCGTATAGGTTGACATAGCTTTCACCTCCTTACCGCCTGATCTTACAGCGTGACGCTGCGTCACGAGCAATAGGTGACGCAGGGGGATTTTTTACAAAATCCGCAAAAAGGATGTGCGCGGCGGGGAGATGCCTATTCGACGATCTCAGCGCCGTCCGGCAGACTGAGCCGCACAATCGTGCCCTGCCCGGGCCGGGAGACGATGGAGATTTCATGTCCCAGCTTCAAAAGGATGCGGCGGCAGAGGTAGAGCCCCAGGCCGGTGGATTTCCGATCCTCCCGGCCGTTGTAGCCGGTAAAGCCCTTTTCAAAGATCCGGGGGAGATCCTCCTCCCGGATGCCGATGCCGGTGTCCGAAATCACCAGCGTGGTTCCGTCGCCGTAGATGCGGATTGCGCCGCCGGGGCGGGTATATTTAAGGGCGTTGGAGAGCAGCTGCCCCAGGACGAAGCCCAGCCACTTTTCATCCGTCGTCACCGTCCGGCGTGTTTCATCGAAGCGCAGGGTAATCTTCCTGAGAATGAATACCCGGGCATATTTCCGCACAGCGGCCCGGACGACATCGTCCAGTTCGCACCGCCGCAGCACATAGTCCGTTGTGTCGCTGCCCAGACGCAGGTAGGACAGCACCATTTCCACATATTCCTCGGTTTTCAGCAGCTCCGCCGAGAGGGCGGCCCGGTCGGGCGGTTCCTCCTCCAGGAGAAGGTTCATGGCCGCAATGGGCGTTTTGATCTGATGGGCCCAGAGGGTATAGTAGTCCAGCATGTCCCGGCGGGTATTCTCCTCCGCCGCGGCCAGGCGGGCCCGATCTGCGGCCACGGCCTTCAGCAGGGCCTGGTAGTCCGCCTCCAGCGCGCCTGAGGGCGGCGGCAGGTGAAAGGACGATTCGTCGATATTCTCAAGGAGCCGGGAGAGCATCCGGTGCCGGCGGGCATAGCCCGCGTATCCCACGGCAAAAAGAACAAGCCCCGCCGCGCCGCACAGCGCCGCGGCATAGCCCACAGCCTCGGCGGGGAGGTTATAGAGGGAGAACACCGCCGCGAATATGCCGGCAAACAGCACCAGCAGCACCACCAGCTTGTACTGCCGTCTGAGATAGGACAGGAGCATCTTCATCGCCTCACTCCACCAGATAGCCTGCGCCCTTTTTGGTGCGGATCAGATCGGGCGCACCCGCGGCGGACAGTTTTTTCCGCAGGCGGGTGACATTGACGGTGAGCGTATTCTCATCCACAAATTCGTCGGTTTCCCACAGCCGTGTCATCAGGATTTCCCGGCTGACCACCTTTCCCCGGTTTTCCATCAGCAGCCGCAGAATTTTCCACTCGTTTTTTGTCAGCTCCACCGTCTGCCCCTGTACCTGCAGCGTCCCCTCCGATCCGTTCAGGACAGCGTCGCCGCAGCACAGCAGCTGTTGTGCCGCGGAGCCGAAATCATAGGCCCGGCGGAGCAGCGCCTGCACCTTGGCGGTGAGGACGGGCAGCTCAAAGGGCTTAGCCAGAAAATCGTCTCCGCCCATATTCATGGCCATAATGAGATTCATATTGTCCGCCGCGGAGGAGAGAAAGAGAATGGGCACCTTGGACAGCTTCCTGATCTCTGTACACCAGTGATAGCCGTTGAAAAAGGGAAGGCCGATATCCAGCAGCACCAGCTGGGGGTCGAAGGCGGCGAACTCGCTCAGTACGCCGCTGAAATCCTCCGCGCAGCGCACGCAGTAGCCCCAGCCGGTCAGATGCTCCCGAAGGATCCGGGCGATGACGTCGTCGTCCTCCACAATAAAAATCCGATAGGGATTCAAGCGGATTCCTCCCAACCTTCAATAAAAAATGGCCCAGCCGCCGCCTGAAAATTACGGGCGGGCGCGCAGATAGGACTCCAGATCCAGCGGCAGCAGCGCGGTGTCCCGCTTTAAGTACAGGGGATGGTGGGGATGCCCCGATTTGAGGGGAGGCCCCGCCGTGTACCAGACGGCTCCGGCCTGCCGGCCCAGGGCGAAAAAGTCCCGGACACAGGGGAGAAGATACGGCCGCTTGTCGATGAGATTTCCCCAGGCCGCCCAGACGGCGGGAGCGGGGGAGAGGGAGAGCAGGTAGGCGAAGGCCCGCAGATTTTCCCGGTGGAGCCCCGGATTCAAGACCCGTTCCATGTCGTCGGGGCGGGTGGCCCGCTGGGCGTACACATTGAACATCAAAAAGCTGTCGTAGCCGTTGGAGCGGGCAATGCGCTCCACGGATTGGAGCGTGGGATCCAGGGCATCCGGCGCGGCGGTGGAAGGGTTGATGCCCACGCAGATCAGCGGTTTTTTGCCCCGGGTTCCCAAAATGTATCGGTATTCCGAGTAAGTGTTGGGTACGTAGAGCCAGCGGCGAACCTCGTAATCCGGCGAGGGCTGCAGCGCCTCCGTCAGCGCGGCGTCAAAGGGAAGCAGGCGGAGAGCGTCGGTGGTACCGTTTGGAATGTGCATGCGTTTTGCCCCTTTTTTGTTTTTTTCAGTGTAGCACGCCGGGGAGAAAAAGGCAACTTGCGCTGTTTTTCAGACCGGCGGCATGGTATAATGGCCGCAAAGCGGCCATTATACCAGCGCAGCAAAGCGCTGTGCGCTTTGGCGCATTACAATCGTCCGCCGCCTCGCCCCTTACGGGGCAACCGGCGGGGGTGACGGCATACCATAAATTGCGGACAATTTATGGTATAATGGCCGCAAAGCGCTGTGCGCCGGGGAGGAGAGCTTCTGACATGCTGACAATTCTGATGGGCCGGGCGAAAAGCGGAAAATCGGAGCGAATCCTGAGCGAGATCCGCCGGCTGGGGGACACCGGCCGGCAGATTCTGCTGGTGCCGGAGCACGCCTCCCACGCGGCGGAGGTGGATCTGTGCGCCTGCTGCGGGGACACCGCCAGCCGCCACGCGGAGGTATTGAGCTTCAGAAGGCTGGCCTCCCGGGCGTTGGCCGTCACCGGCGGACTGTCCGATGTGACGCTGGATGCCGGCGGCAAGCTGCTGACACTTCAAAAGGCGCTGAGCGAGACGGCTCCTGCGCTGAAGCTCTATCGCCGCCCCTCCCGGCGGCCGGAATTTCTCCGGGAGCTGTTGTCCCTTTTTGACGAACTCATCAGTTACCAGGTGACCCCTGAGCTGCTGGCGGAGAAGGCCGCCGACATGACCGGCGCCACCCGGGAAAAGCTGGAAGATCTGAGCCTTCTCTACGGGGCCTATCTTGCCCGGCTGTTCCGGCCGGGGGCCGATGCCAGGGATCGGATGAGCAAGCTGTGCGATCAGCTGGAGCCCTCCGGCTATATCGACGGCAAGGACATTTTTCTGGATGGATTTTCCTACTTTACCGGGCAGGAGATGAAGGTCCTCTCCGTGCTGCTGCGCCGGGCACATTCCGTCACTGTGACGCTGCTGGGCGAGGACGGCGGCCGGAACGAGCTTTTCGGCGCGTCCCTCCGCACCAGAGAGGCGCTGCTGCGCCTGGCGGCGGAGGAGGGCTGCCCCTCCGCCGTCAGGACGCTGCCCTCGGCCCCGCCCCGCTGTCCGCTGGAGTATCTGGAGCGCGGCTTTTTCGGCTCCGACGAGCCCTGGGAAGGCCAGGCGGGGGAGATTCGCGTCCGGGAGGCGGCCACCGTGTTCTCCGAGACGGAGCAGACCGCCGCGGAGATCCGGCGCCTGGTGTCATCGGGGGAGTGCCGGTATCGGGATATCACCGTGGCGGTCCGCAATCTGGACGACTATGCGGATGCTATTCAGAACATCTTCGAGCGGTATGAGATTCCGGTTTATCTGAGCCGCCGCAGCGACATTCTGGAGACCCCGGCCCTTACGGCCATCACCGGCGCCCTGGACGCCGTCACCGGCGGAGAGGAGTACGAGGACGTCTTCCGCTATCTCAAGACCGGCCTGGCCGGCCTGGCACCGGAGGAGTGCGACCGGCTGGAAAATTACTGCCTCACCTGGGAAATCCACGGGGCCATGTGGCTCTCTGACACACCGTGGACGGCCAATCCCGGCGGCTACGGCGCGCCCTGGACGGATGCGCAGACCCGGGATCTGGAGGAGATCAATGCGCTGCGCCTTCGCGTCAAAGAACCGCTGAGCCTGCTCTCAGAGGGACTCAAAGCTGCGGAAACGGCGGATGGAAAAGTAGAAGCACTTTACAGCTTTTTGGAGCGCCTGCACCTGCAGGAGGCGCTGGAGGAACAGATGCACCGCCTGGCGGAGGAGGGGCAGCTGCAGCGGGCGGAGGAGACGGCCCAGCTCTGGGAGATTCTCTGCGGCGTACTGGATCAGTTTGTGGAGATTCTCCGGGGAGAGGCCATGGACAGCCAGGAATTTGTCCGGCTGTTCCGGCAGATTGTGACCCAGTACAGCGTGGGCACCATCCCGGTGTCCCTGGATCAGGTGACGGTCAGCGAGATTACCCGCAATGACCGGCACACGGTGCGCTATCTCTTTTTAATGGGAGCCAACGACCATGTGCTGCCCTCTCCCGGAACGGGGGGCGGGATTCTCAACGACGACGACCGGGACGAGCTGAGCTCCCGGGGCGTCCGGCTGGCGCCCCGGGGCATGGAGCAGATGAGCCTGGAGCTCCAAAACCTCTATGCCGCGCTGGCTCAGCCCACCAGCGGGCTGACGGTCAGCTACCCCGTAGGAGACGTGTCCGGCGCGGAGCTGCGTCCGGCGTTTGTGACGGCTCGGATTTTTCGCCTGTTTCCCAGCGTCCGGCTGGAGCACGAGAGCATTGACAAGGAGTATCGCTTAACAGCTTCTATTCCAGCGCTGGAGACGGCCGGGCAGCGGCCCGGCGGTGCGCTGTGGCGCTATTTTGCCTCCCGCCCGGAGCGGGCCGGCCAGCTCCGGGCCATGGAGCGCGCTGCGCTGGCACGCCGGGGCAGGCTCTCCCATCCGGCGGTGGAGACGCTGTACGGGACGCGCCTGGCCCTCTCCGCCTCCCGGGTGGAAAAATTGAACTCCTGCCATTTTGCCTATTTCATGGAATACGGGCTGCGGGCCAGGGAGCGGGCACCGGCAGCCTTCGATGCGCCGCAGATCGGCACGCTGCTGCACTATATCCTGGAAAATGTCACCCGGGAGGCCATGGCCCGGGGCGGCTTCAGAGAGACGGCAGACGGCGAGCTGAAAGCGCTGACGGAGCGGTATCTGGACGAATACGCCCAGCGGGAATACCCTAATTTCCGGGATCGGAGCCCCCGGTTCCGCTATCTCTTTTCCCGGCTCCGTCAGGCGGCCTGGTCCGTGGTGCGGGAGACGGCGGAGGAGCTGCGCAGCTCAGACTTTGTGCCGCTGGCCTTTGAGCTCTCCTTCGGGGACCGGGGCCAGCTGGGCGCGGTGACCATCACCGAACCGGACGGCGAGCTGCGCCTGGGCGGCAAGGTGGACCGGGTGGACGGCTGGCTGAAGGACGGGCGGCTCTATCTCCGGGTGGTGGACTACAAGACGGGAAAAAAGAGCTTCGACCTGGCGGAGGTGCGGATGGGCCTGGACCTCCAGATGCTGGTCTACCTCTTTGCGCTTCAGCGGGAGGGCAGCGGCTATTTCGGCCATCCCATCGAACCGGCCGGAGTTCTGTATCTGCCGGCCCGGGATCCCGTACTTCCGGCGGAGCGCAGCGTGACCCCGGAAAAACTGCGGGAGCTGCGGGAAAAGACCCTGCGCCGCAGCGGCCTTCTGCTGGGAGAGCCGGAGGTGCTGCGGGCCATGGAGCACTCGGCCCTGACAGAGCCCCACTACCTTCCCGTGCGGGTTGGCCGGGACGGAAGCCTCTCCGGCAGTCTCGCCACTGCCGCCCAGCTGGGAAAGCTGAGCGGGTACCTGGGGCGGCTGCTGGAGCAGATCGGCGGAGAGCTGCTGGGCGGCAATATTGATGCGGATCCCTGCTGCCGCAGCGAGGAGGACAGCTTCTGCCGGTTCTGCCCCTGGGCGTCGGCCTGCCATTTCGAGGACGGTCGGGACGGCGATCATCTGCACTACATCACCCCTGTGAAGACCGAGACATTCTGGCAGCAGGTGGAGGAGTCGGGAAAGGAGCGTGGCGGGCATGAGTGAGCTCAAATTGACGGAGGAACAGCGCGCCGCGGTGGAGAACCGCGGGGGCGGCCTGCTGGTCAGTGCGGCGGCGGGCTCCGGAAAGACCAAGGTGCTGGTGGAGCGGCTGTTCCGGTATATGACGCAGGAGCACTGCAACGTGGACGATTTCCTGGTCATCACCTATACAAAGGCCGCAGCCGCCGAGCTGCGGGGCAAAATCGCCTCGGAGCTCAACCGGCGTCTGGCGGACGCGCCGGAGGACCGGCATCTCCGGGCTCAGCTGCTGCGGGTGTACGAGGCGGATATCAAGACGGTGGACGCGTTCTGCACGGCGCTTCTGCGGGAGAATACCCATCTTCTGGCCCGGGAGGGAGAACAGGACTGCCTGTCGCCGGACTTCCGGGTGCTGGACGAGGACGAGGCCCAGCTTCTGCGGGAGCGGGTGCTGGACCGGACGCTGGAGACGTTTTACGGTGCGCTGGACGACGCCGGCAGGGAGCTGGCGGATACGCTGGGCTTCGGGCGGGACGACGGCGCGCTGCGGGATTTGGTGCTGGAGGTGCATCAGAAGCTCCAGAGCCACGCCTGGCCCGGCCGCTGGCTGGCGGAAAACGGTGCCCGGTGGGATGCGCTGGCCGGTGCCTCCGTATCCTTTGAGGAAACCGATTACGCCCGGGTGCTGCGGCTGACCGCCGCCCGGCGGGCGTCGTGCTGGCGGACGCTTTTAAACGGAGAGGCGGCGCGGATGGCGGAATGTCCCGCGCTGGCCCGGGGCTATGCCGGACGCTTTACGGAGGTGGCGGGGGAGCTGGACGCGCTGGAGGCCGCGGCCTCCGGCGGAAGCTGGGAGGCCGCGCGGTCGGCGGCCCGGAGCATCGTGTTTCCCAAGCTGGGCCCGGTGAAGGACAGCGACGGCGGCGGAGAGAAAATCCGGGCAAAAAAACTCTGGGACGGCTGCCGGGATGCGGTCAAAAAGCTCTGCGGACTGCTGGAGCTCAGCGGAGCGGAGGCCATGGAGGATCTGGCCGCCGCGGCGCCGGCCATGTCGGCGCTGGTGCGCCTGACGGGGCAGTTCTCGGAGAACTACCGGCGGGAGAAGCTGCGGCGGAACGCGGCGGATTTTGCCGATCAGGAGCATCTGGCGCTGCAGCTTCTGGTGGAGGAGGACGGTGCGCCCACGCAGCTGACGGAGCAGGTGGCGGCCCGGTACGCGGAGGTTCTGGTGGACGAGTACCAGGATACCAATGAGGTGCAGAACGCCATTTTCCGGGCCGTATCCCGGAACGGCCGGAATCTTTTTACCGTGGGCGACGTCAAGCAGAGCATCTATCGCTTCCGTCTGGCGGATCCCACCATCTTTCTTCAGAAATACGCCGCCTTCCGCCCCGCCGCCCAGGCGGAGGAGGGGGAGGAGCGGAAAATCCTGCTGACGAAGAACTTCCGCTCCCGTCGGGAGATTCTGGACGCCGTCAATTTTCTCTTTGAAAACATCCTCTCCCCGGAGATGGGGGAGATGGTCTATGGGGAGGAGGAGTCCCTGCACTTCGGTGCGGAGTACTATCCGGAGCGGACGGACTGCGGCACGGAGTTTCATCTCATCTACGCCGGGCAGAAAGAGGGGGACAGCGCCCCGGTCAAGCGCCTCACGGCGGAGACCCGGTTTGTCGCCGGCCGGATTCGGGAGCTTCTGGACGAAAAGTTTCCGGTGACGGACACCGACGGAACCCTGCGCCCCTGCCGGCCGGAGGATATTGTGATTCTGCTGCGCTCTCCGGGCAGCCGCGCCGGCGCTTACGCCGCGGCCCTGGAAGAGCGGGAGATTCCCTGCGCCTTCGACAGCGCCGAGGACTTTTTCTCCGCCATGGAGATCTCTGTGATGCTCTCGCTGCTGGAGGTGGTGGACAATCCCCGGCAGGATGTCCCCCTCATCTCGGTGCTGCGCTCGCCGGTTTTCGGCTTCACGCCGGACCGTCTGGCAGAGATCCGGGGCAAAACACCGGCAGGTGGTTTTTTTGACGCGGTGGAGGCGGACGGCGGAGAGGACTGCCGTGCCTTTCTCACCGCCCTGGCCGAGCTGCGCCGGGCCAGCCGGGATATGCGGGTCAGCCGCCTGATCTGGCACATCTACAACACGCTGAACGTGCCCGGCATCTTCGGCGCCATGGATCGGGGCAGCGTCCGCAGGGAGAATCTCATTGCCCTCGGCGCCCATGCCCAGCGGCTGGAGGGCAGCGGCTACACCGGCCTGTTCTCCTTTATAACGCAGCTTCGCCGCCTTATAGAGAGCGGCCGTGCGCCTCAGACTGCCAGCGCCTCCGCCGGCGGCGGGGTGCGCCTGATGAGCATCCACAAATCCAAGGGCCTGGAATTTCCCATTGTCATTCTGACGGATCTGGACCATGCGTTTTCCCGTCAGGATTTCGACACCCCCGTGCTGGTGCACCCGCAGCTGGGCCTGGGCCCCGTGCGGGTGGAGCTGGAGCGTCGGATTCAGTATCCCACGGCGGCCCGCATGGCGTTGGAGCAGACGCTCCGCCGGGAGAACCGCTCTGAGGAGCAGCGAATTTTGTATGTGGCCATGACCCGGGCCAAGGAGAAGCTGATTCTGGTGGACAGCCTGTATCACGCCCCCACGCGGCTGGCCCGTCTGGCCGCCGTGGCGTCCTGCCCGGCGCTGCCTGAGACGGTGGGGGACGGGAAGTGCTTCGGAGACTGGATTCTTCTGCCGCTGCTGTGCCGGACTGAAGCCGCTCCGCTTCGGGAGCTGGCCGGAGTGGAGGCGGTTTCGGCGGAGGAGGACAGCCATCTTCCGTGGCTGGTCCAGGTTCACGCCGCGGAGGCGTACAGGGATGAGCCCGCTCCGGTTTTCGCCTCTCCGGAGGCGTCCGGGGAGGAGCGCTTCGACCCCGCGCTGCTGGAGTTTGTCTACCCGTACCAAAGAGCCGCGGTTCTGCCGGCCAAGCTGACCGCCACCCAGCTCAAGGGGCGGGAGGCGGACAGCGAGATCGCCGAGGGGGCGGCGCGGACGCCGTATCTCCGCCCCCTGACGCAGCCCAGATTCCGCCAGACCGGCGGAGGGCTGACCGCTGCGGAGGCGGGCACGGCCACGCATCTCACCCTGCAATATCTGGATTTTTCCGACTTCGACGTGGCCGGCCAGGTGGAGGCGCTGCGCCGCCGGCGTCTTTTGACCGACGAACAGGCGGCCGCCGCCGCGGTTCCCGCACTGGAGCGGTTCCTGGCCTCCCCCCTGGCGGAGGAAATCCGCTGTTCTCCCCGTGTGCTGCGGGAGTACCCCTTTACCGTGCTGGAAAGCGCGGAGTTCTTGGATCCCGGCGCTCCGGAGGAGGATCGGATCCTGCTCCAGGGCGTGGTGGACTGCTGCTTTGAGGCGGCCGACGGGACGCTGACGGTGGTGGACTTCAAAACAGATCGGGTTTTCGGGCCGGAGCTGCTCCGGAGGGCGGAGGAGTACCGCCCCCAGCTGGAGGCGTATGCCCGGGCGCTGCGCCGGGTGCTGAGCCGGGACGTGGGGCGGAAGGTGCTCTGCTTCCTGACCGCAGGGGAGAATGTGGAGCTCTTCGAACCCGGCTGAGCGAGCGGGCTTCAAGGCTCCGCAGATTTCTGCTGAGATTTGGAAGAAAAAACTTGCATTTTAAAAAAACTCATGTTATACTCATAAAGCCTTTGTGAGAGGGACTATCGTCTGAAAGAGGTGAACGAGAGCAATGAAGAAAGGAATCCATCCCAATTATCAGCAGACTACTATTACTTGCGCCTGCGGTAATGTGATTGAGACAGGTTCTACCAAGAAGGATATCAAGGTGGAAGTCTGCTCTAAGTGTCACCCCTTCTTCACAGGTAAGCAGAAGCTGGTCGATACCGGCGGACGCGTTGCCAGGTTTAATAAGAAGTTCGGTCTTGACAAATAATTTGTCCGACACAATCACAAAAACCCGTATCCGTAGGGATACGGGTTTTTCTTTGCTTTTGGCGCTTTTGGGGCTATAATAACCTGAGGGCGGCGCCGACGCGAATCCGCCCCTTTGCACGCGGCGGCCGGCAGAAAGTGCGCGGCGGCTCCCCGGCCCCGGAATATTCCGCGGCGCGGCGGGGAAAGCTGCCCCGGCCCCGGAGTTTTGAATTGTTGAAATTGATAAAGATCGAGGAGATTTATGGATAGTACGGAAAAAATTCGGGATAAAGTGGTGCTGGCAGGCCTGTCCTCGCCGGTGCTGAAGGACGGCGAGAGCGCCGACGAATCCAGCATGGAGGAACTGGACGCCCTGGTGGAGACCGCCGGGGGACAGTCCGTGGGTGTGGTGCTCCAGAACCGGGAGAAGCCGGATCCCCGCTGCTTTATCGGCGAGGGGAAGGTGGCCGAGCTGCAGCTGTACTGCGAGAATACCGGCGCGGACATGGTCATCTTCGATAATGAGCTGTCCCCCTCCCAGCAGCGGGTGCTGACAGATCTTCTGGGCGTGCAGGTGCTGGACCGCACGGGCCTCATCCTGGACATCTTCGCCCAGCGGGCCAGAACCCGGGAGGGACGGCTGCAGGTGGAGCTGGCGCAGTATCAGTATTTGCTGCCCCGGCTTACCGGCATGTGGACGCATCTGGAGCGGCAGGGAGGCACCAGCGGCCAGGGGGCCATCGGCTCCAAGGGCCCCGGCGAAACGCAGCTGGAGACGGATCGCCGTCTGATTCACAAAAAGATCGACAAGCTCCGGGAGGATCTGGAGGAGGTGCGCCGGGTGCGGGGCACCCAGCGCCAGCGCCGCCGGAAAAATGAAATTCCCGTGGCGGCCATCGTGGGCTATACCAACGCGGGCAAGTCCACGCTTTTAAACCGTCTCACCGGCGCGGCCATTCCCGCCAACAACCGCCTTTTTGACACGCTGGACACCACCAGCCGCCTGCTGACGGTCAGCGACACCCTGGACGTGGTGGTTTCGGACACCGTGGGCTTTATCCGCAAGCTGCCCCACCAGCTGGTGGAGGCGTTCAAAGCGACGCTGGAGGAGCTGTCCTATGCCGATCTGCTGCTCCACGTCATCGACGTCTCCAATCCGGAGTGGCAGCAGCAGGAGGAGGTGGTGCAGAGCCTCATCGAGGAGCTGGGCGCCGCCCATCTGCCCCGGATCGACGTGCTGAACAAATGCGACCTCGCCGGCGGGGACATCATGCCCCGGGGAGAGGACATCGTCTGCATCTCCGCCAAAACCGGCGAGGGTGTGGAGGAGCTGCTTCAAAAGATCGACCGGTGCCTGGACAAGGGCGCCAAACGGGTGACCCTCCACATCCCCTACGACAAGGGGGGACTGCTGGATATGCTTTACCGGGAGGCAAAAGTGGAGAGCGTGGCGTATACGGATACCACCGACGTAGTGGCGGTGTGTACGCCGCGGGTACTGGGACAGGTGGCGCAGTACGCGGAACAGACGGAGGGCTGAGCCGCCATGCAGGAAAAACTGTGGACCCGGGATTTTACCATCATCACGCTGGGAACCGTGATCTCTCTGCTGGGCAATTCGGTATCCGGGTTTGCCATCAGCCTTTTGGTGCTGGACTATACCGGATCCACGTTTCTCTATACGTTCTTCCTGGTGTGCTATTTTCTGCCTAAGGTCTTTGCGCCGATGCTGGCGGGGCCTTACCTGGACCGGCGCTCCAGGAAAAAGGTGATCTACTCCCTGGACTTTCTCTCGGCGGGCATTTACCTGCTGCTGTATTTTGTGATCCGCGGGGGATTTTTTCAGTACGGCGTCTTTCTGGCGGGAGTGCTGGTCATCGGCGCCATCGACGGGGTGTACACCGTTGCCTACGACAGCTTCTTCCCGAATCTGATTTCCCCCGGGAATTTTTCCAGGGGCTACTCCGTCAGCAGCATGCTCTATCCCATCGCCGCGTGCATGGTGCCTGTGGCCGCTATTGTCTACAAGACCATGGGCACGGTGGCGCCGCTGTTCCTGTTCAACGCCGTCAGCTTTTTTCTGGCTGCCTGTTTTGAGCGCAGCATCCGTTATCAGGAGACACATATGGCGGCGGCTCCCCGGGAGGAGACGGTGAGCCTTCGGCGGTTCCGCCGGGATTTCCGGGAGGGGGTTGCGTACATCCGGGGCGAGCGGGGCCTTTTGGTCATCACCGTCTATTTTTTCATCAACATGCTGCTGGGGCAGGGCGTGCAGGTGCTGTACCTGCCGTTTTTCCGGAATCATCAGGCGCTTTACGCCTCGCTTCCCGTGGATTCCATCACACTCTGCTCCATTATGAGCAGCATCGACGTGCTGGGACGCCTGGCGGGGGGCCTGCTCCATTACCGGATTGCCTATCCGCCCCGGAAGAAATTTACCATCGCGCTGTGCGTTTACGCGGCGGTATCCGTACTGGCGTCGGTGGATCTCTTTTTCCCTGTGCCCCTGATGGCGCTGGCCTTTTTTGCCGACGGCCTGCTGGCTGTCACCTCATACTCCATCCGCCTTTCCACCACCCAGGCCTATGTGCCCAACGCCATGCGGGCCCGGTTCAACGGGACGTTTCAGATGGCCTGCAACGCGGGGTCCATTCTGGGCCAGCTCCTCTCCGGCGTCCTGGGAGAGTTCCTGCCGGAGCGGGGCATTATCTTTGCCATGATGGCGGTGAATCTGGCGGCGGTGTATCTGATCGTCTACCGCGGCCGCGCGGATGTGCGGAAGGTCTATAACCGGGAGGTCTGAACGATGGAGCTTTTGACACCGCGTCTGCTGCGTTCCTCTACAGACGCGGATGCGGACGACGTCTGCGCGTATGCGTCGGATCCCCGGGTGGGCCCTGCGGCAGGCTGGCCGCCATCTGGTGCGGCTTCTGCGGCGGAAACGGGAAATCCCGCCGGGTGGTGGAGAAAAGCGGCGTTCGCTTTTAATTTTCCGCCGTATCGGAGGTGGCGCCGCTGAAAGAGAGACGGCTGGAGCACCATTATGTGCTGACGAGAGAGGAGTGGGAGTGTGGACGGATACCTGGTGCCCTTTGAGGACGCGGCCAGCGAATTTACGGAAAAGCGCTCCCGGTTTTTAAGCTGCGTCTGGCGGACTGAGAGCGAGGAGGAGGCCCGCCGCCGCATTGAGGAGACGAAAAAGAAATATTATGACGCCCGGCACCACTGCTGGTGCTATCTCGTTGGGCAGGGCGGCACCGTCCGCTATTCCGACGACGGAGAGCCCCAGGGCACGGCGGGACAGCCCATGCTGAACGTTTTTCAGCGTCAGGGGATTGTCAACGTGTGCTGCGTGGTGACCCGGTATTTCGGCGGCATCCTGCTGGGCGCCGGCGGCCTGACCCGGGCATACGCCCGGGGCGCGGCAGACGCGCTGGCGGCGGCGGGCGTGTGCCGGATGAGCCCCTGGACTGTTTTTGAGGTGCCCTGCACCTATCCGCTGCTGGAGCGGGTCCGGCTGGACGCGGCCGCCGCGGGCGGAGTGGAGCGGGACGCGGAGTACGGGGCGGAGGTGCTGGTGCGTCTGGCGTTTCCCACCGGAACGGAGGGCGGGTTTGCCGCCCGGCTCCGGGAGCTGTCGGCGGGGAAGCTGGCCCTGCGCGCGGTGGGGGAGGAGTTTTTGCCCGGCCCCAGACAATGAAAAAAATTCCTGCATAGTCTCCGCGGCACGGCGCAAGCTAACGCGGGGTGAGAGGAATGGAAAAAAAGAGCGTTTCTCCCCGTGGGATGACGGAGCTGCGGCTTGACCCGGAGCTGCGGCTGTGCCCCGCGTTCGACAGCGTCAGCATTGCCGAATTTCCGGTGGCGCCGTACGGCGTCATGGGCGTCCGGGTGCTGGACAACTGCTGCGAGGAGCATATCATGTAGCGTCAGGCGCCGCCGCGATGGAGGTGCGCCCGGAACAAACCCCGTGTGCCCGGGAAAAATCAACAGCCCCGGCGGCATGCAGAGCGGCCCGCGCACCTTATAGGTGCGCGGGCCGCGGCTTTTGATTTACTTGGCTGTGTGCCGCCGGGGTCAGGCTGTCCGGAGATCCGCGCAGGTGAAGAATTTCTTCAGCGGGCGGTACAGCAGCGCGAACAGCAGCATGCAGATACAGATGTCTGGAAGCATGTAGGAGATGTTGTAGAGGAAGGAGTAGAACCATTCATTGGTCATGGTCAGGCCGAAAAACGAAGGGGGCATATACTGGCCCCAGACGATGGCGCCTACCACCAGATGCGCCAGAAACCGGAGCGTTCCGCCCACCGCGGTGCCCAGATAGACACCGTATTTCCTTCCGCGGAAAAGACCTGCGCCAAAGCCCAGCAGGACGTAGGCGATGAAGTAGTCGGCGATGAGGGTGACCCAGCTGATGGAGATGCCGTTTGCCGCGTAGTATTGCAGTACGCCGTATATGAGGCCCACGCCGGAGCCCCAGCCCCAGCCGTACCGGACGGCGAAAAGGATGATGGGAATCATGGCACAGTCGATGGAACCCCCGTTGGGGAACTCAAAGAATTTGATGTAGCTGAGGATCTGGGCCAGGGCCAGAAGCATAGCGGCCTCGCAGAGCATTTTGATCTTGCTGTTTTTCATGGAGAATCCCTTTCTTAGAAAAATTCAATTCCCACCCAAGCCGCAAAATAAAAAGACCGCATTGCGGCTTCGCAATGCGGTCATATACGCTATCACTCGCATTCCTACGCCGGCATTACCCGGATCAGGTTCGAGGGATCAGGCGGAGCAACGCCCATCTCAGCCGGTTCATTTACCAGCACCCCTTGGAATTGTGCACTTATTGTAGCAAGCCGTGAAGGGTTTGTCAAGAACCTTGGGTTGTGGTAAACTGAGAATATCATCACCTGAAAAGGGGCGGAGCAGCCCCGGGGAGCTTTTATGAAACGCTGTTTTATTTTTTCCGCAGGAACTTTTTACGGCCTGCGGGAGCGGCCCTGCGCCGGAGATCTGGTGATCGCCGCCGACGCGGGATACCGCACCTGCCTTCGTCTGGGAATCACGCCCGACCTGGTGGAGGGAGACTTCGACTCCATGGAGGAGCCGGAGGAGTTCCCCCATGTTCTGCGGGTGCCGGTGGAGAAGGACGACACCGATACCATGCTGGCGGCGAAAATCGGGGCGGAGCGGGGCTGCGGCGCCTTTTATCTGTACGGCGCCACCGGCGGCAGCCGGCTGGATCACACGCTGGCCAATTTCCAGACGCTGCTGTGGCTGAAAAAGCGCGGCGCGGAGTGCGTGCTGTACGACAGAGAGTTCGCGTTCACCGCCCTGTGCGGCGGGACTGTGGAGATTCCGCGGCAGGTGGAGCGGGGCATCGTGTCGGTGCTGTGTCTGGGCGAAACCGCCCGGGGCGTCACGGAGCGGGGCCTTCAGTATCCGCTGGAGAACGCCGTGCTCACCCCGGGCTTTCCCCTGGGCGTCAGCAACCACATCCTGGCGGAGCGGGCGTCGGTTCAGGCCGACAGCGGCGATCTCATCGTGGGCTGGCAGCTGCCGCCGCTGGCGTGATATTGAAAAAAGAATAGCGACGTCAGGAAACCGGGAGTTGCGTCCCGTCTGCCAATATGGTATTGTAACATTACAACAAAGGTCAACCTATTTTGCGCCAAAATTTTGACCGTGGGACCGGCGGCGGGCACGGCAGTTTAAGGAGGGACTTTCGATGGCGGTTTTAACGGTGAACGGAAAAAATGTAACTGTCGAAAAAAACCAGAAGCTGCTCCGTTTTCTGCGGGACGAACTGCACCTGACGTCCGTGAAGGACGGCTGCAGCGAAGGCGCCTGCGGCACCTGCACGGTGCTGGTGGACGGCAAGCCCGTCCGGGCCTGCATTTCCCAGACCGACAAGCTGGACGGTGCGTCGGTGGTGACGGCGGAGGGTCTTACGGTCTTTGAAAAGGACGTCTACACCTATGCCTTCGGGAAGGCGGGGGCCGTTCAGTGCGGATTCTGCATCCCGGGGATGGTTCTGTGCGCCAAAGCGCTGCTAGACGCCAATCCGTCCCCCACCCGGGAGGAGGCGGCGTTCGCCATCCGGAACAACATCTGCCGCTGCACCGGGTATGTGAAGATCATCGACGCGATTCTGCTGGCGGCGGAGGTGTTCCGGACCGGCGCGGTGCCCGATGAACCCGCTCAGTGGCACATCGGCGACCGGGTTCCCCGGGTGGATGTGCGGGAGAAGGTCACGGGCACCGGACAGTATCCGGACGACGTGTACCTGCCCGGCATGCTGTACGGCAGCGCCGTGCGCAGCGCGTATCCCCGGGCAAAGGTGCTGGCCATCCACACGGAGGAGGCCAGGGCGCTTCCCGGCGTGGCGGGAGTGTGGACGGCGGCAGACGTCCCGGGCAAAAACAAGGTGGGTCATCTGGTCAAGGACTGGGACACCATGATTCCCGTGGGCGGCATTACCCATTATCTGGGCGACGCCATCTGCCTTGTGGCCGCCGAGAGCCGTGAAATTCTGGAACAGGCCAAGGCCCTGGTGCGGGTGGACTACCAGGAGCTGCCCATGGTGCGCTCCCCCATGGAGGCCAGGCTTCCGGACGCGCCACTGGTGCACCGCTCCGGAAATCTGCTGACCCACAAGCACATCCAGCGGGGCAACCCGGCGGAGGCCATCGCAAAATCAAAATATGTGCTGACCCAGCGCTTTTCCACCCCCTGGACGGAGCACGCCTTTCTGGAGCCGGAGTGCGCGGTGGCGTATCCGGAGGGGGACGGCGTGACGGTTCTGTCCACCGACCAGGGCGCCTACGATACGCAGCACGAAATTATGGGCATGCTGGGCCTGCCCGCCGAAAAGGTCAGGGTCCGCAATATGCTGGTGGGCGGCGGCTTCGGCGGCAAAGAGGACGTGACGGTGCAGCATCACGCCGCGCTGATCGCGTACCTTTCGGGCCGCCCTGTGAAGGTGAAGCTCACCCGGCAGGAGAGCATCCTGATTCATCCCAAGCGCCATCCCATGGAGATGGAATTTACGCTGGGCTGCGACGAAAACGGCATTATCCAGGGCGTGGCGGCGGAGGTCATCGCCGACACAGGCGCCTACGCGTCTTTGGGCGGCCCCGTGCTGGAACGGGCCTGCACCCACGCCGCCGGGCCGTACAACTATCAGAATTTTGAGATCGACGGCTGGGCTTACTATACCAACAATCCGCCGGCCGGCGCTTTCCGCGGCTTCGGCGTGACCCAGACCTGTTTTTGCATCGAGAGCCTTTTAAACCAAATGGCGGACCGGGTGGGAATTTCCACCTGGGAGATTCGCTGGCGCAACGCCATCCGGCCCGGGCAGGAGCTGCCCAACGGGCAGATTGTGGACGCGTCCACAGGCCTGGCGGAGACGCTCCAGGCGGTGAAGCCCTACTACGACGCTGCTTCGTGCGTGGGCCTGGCCTGCGCCATGAAAAACGCGGGCGTGGGCGTGGGGATCCCCGATACCGGCCGGGTGCGGCTGGCGGTGCAGGAGGGGAAGCTCCATATTTTTGCCGGAGCCTCCTGCATCGGACAGGGCCTGGGCACAGTGCTCACACAGATGGTGTGCGATCAGACCGGCCTTGCCCGTGAGGCTGTGGTCTACGAGCGCTCCAACACCTACTGCGCACCGGACGCCGGCACTACCTCCGGGTCCCGCCAGACCCTGTTCACCGGCGAGGCCTGCCGGAGGGCCTGTCAGGAACTGCGAAAAGCACTAAAGGAAAACTCCTTGTCGGAGCTTGACGGAAAAGAGTATTACGGGGAATATCTTGGAAAAACCGACCCCCTGGGCGCGGATGTGCCCAACCCCGTGAGCCACATTGCCTACGGCTATGCCACTCAGATCTGCATTCTGGACGACCAGGGAAAAATTCAGAAGATTGTGGCCGCCCACGATGTGGGCAAGGCCGTGAACCCCACCTCCGTGGAGGGGCAGATTCAGGGCGGCGTGGTGATGTCCATGGGATTCGCCCTGACGGAGCGCTATCCGCTGACGGACTGCCGCCCCACCGCCAAGTTCGGCACGCTGGGCCTGTTCCGGGCCCATCAGATTCCGGAAATCCAGCCCGTTATTGTGGAGAAGCCAGGACTGCCTCTGGCCTGCGGCGCCATCGGCATCGGGGAGATTACATCCATTCCCACGGCTCCCGCCATCGCGGACGCCTATTTCCGCTACGACGGAAAATTCCGCACCACCCTCCCGCTGGAGGATACGCCCTACAGCCGGAAATAGCCGCCGGAGAGAAGCGGCGCATAAAAAGCGGGCCCGCATTCCGCGGCCCGTCCGTCCACCATGTCAGGTCAGCTGCTTCAGCGCCTGAGGGGTGTCCACGTCGGCCAGCTCCCGGGCCTCCACCTCCAGCAGCCGCAGGGCGTCCTCATGGGCCCGGATTACTGCGCTGCCGCCCCGGTCGCCGGACAGGGCCAGCAGCTCGGGGAAAAAGCGGCTGGGGAAGACGCAGGGATTGCCCCGGACGCCGCCGCTGCCCAGCGCCGCGATGGAGTCCGGCTCCCGAAGGTAAAAGTCCAGCAGGGCTTCTACGCTCTCCCGGCGCAGCAGCGGCTGGTCGGCCACCATGAACATCGCCGCGCCGCAGTCCCGCAGCTCCGTCAGCCCCAGAGCAATGGTGCGGCTGATGCCCAGCTCCGGCCGGTCATTGTAAATTGCTGCAAAGTGAAAATCCTTTGCACAGCGCATGATTTCAGGGAATTGCGTCACAACGACCACGCGCTCCAGCCTGCTTGCCGGGACTGCCTCCAGCGCGTGAAAAATCAGGGACTGCCCGTTTGCCACGGCGTCCAGCTTGTTGGAGCCGAAGCGCACGGACCTGCCGGCGGCCATCACCACACAGCCCAGTCGCGGTTTTATCTCAGCGGAAACCATGTAATCCACTCCGTTCATCAGGCGCCACGGCGCCCGTTTTATAGAAATCAGTATACCCGCTCCGGGTGCTTTCAGTCAATCACTATGAAGCGCCGGGGCTGTGCGCAGCCGAGAAGGAGGCCATATCAGATGAGTAAAAGTGTCGGAAAAAGCGAGATCCGTGTAGACGCGTACGAAAAAGCCGCCGGCCGGGCGAAATATGTGGAGGATCTGTGCGGGCGGAACACACTGGTCGCCAGGATTCTGCATTCCACCGTGGCCCACGGCATTGTGAAGTCCGTGGATACCTCCGAGGCCGAAAAAGTTCCCGGCGTCTTAAAAATCCTGACATGCTTCGACGCGCCCCAGGACCGGCCCTTTCCCACGGCGGGCCATCCCTGGTCCACCGATCCCAAGCATCAGGACGTGGCCGACCGCTGCCTTTTGAACCGGCATGTCCGCTATTACGGCGACGATGTGGCGGTGGTGATCGCGGAGGACGAGGTGGCCGCGGCCCAGGGCGTCCGGGCGCTGCGGGCGGAGTATGAGGCGTTGCCCTTTGTGCTGGACGTGCAGGAGGCCATGGCCGACGGCGCGCCGCAGCTTCACCAGGGATACGACCATAATATCCTGGCCCACACCTCCATTCGGAATGGGGACTATCAAAAGGCCATCGCGGAGCCGGGTCTCATCCGGGTGGAGGGCTGGTACGATACCCCCACCGTGCAGCACTGTCACATTGAAAATTTCGGCTGCTACGCCTATGAGGAGGCGGGCCGCGTGGTGGTGGTCTCCTCCACGCAGATCCCCCATATCACCAAGCGGGTGGTGGCCCAGGCCCTGGGTCTGCCCTGGGGAAAGGTGCGCGTGGTCAAGCCCTATGTGGGCGGCGGCTTCGGCAACAAGCAGGACGCCCTCTATGAGCCGCTGTGCGCCTGGTGCTCCGTGGAGATGGGCGGCCGGCCGGTGAAGCTGATCTGTTCCCGGGAGGAGACGTTCGTCTCCAACCGCGTGCGCCATGCCATCCGCAGCCATATCGTCTCCTGGGTCCGGCCCGACGGCACCTATGCCGCCCGGAAGCTGGAGTGCTTCTCCAATCAGGGCGGTTACGCCTCCCACGGCCACGGCATCTGCGCCAAGGGCATGGGCGCGTTTCCCCAGCTCTACCCCTGTCCCAACGTGGAGTGCGACGCCTACACGGTCTATACCAACCGGCCGGTGGCCGGCGCCATGCGGGGCTACGGAATCCCTCAGGCCATGTTTGCGGTGGAGTGCCACACGGATGACGTGTGCCGGGCCATCGGCGCGGACCCGGTGGAATTTCGCCGCAAAAACCTGATGCCGGTGGGATTTGTAGACGGCTTTTCCAAGAACGAGCTGTATGCCGACACCTTCAACCAGTGCATGGACAAGGGTATGGCCGCTATGGACTACGTCCGCAAATACAAGGCCTATCAGCATCAGACCGGCGATGTCCGCCGGGGCGTGGGGCTGGCGGTGTTCTGGTACAATACCGCCGTGTGGCCCATCTCCATGGAGAGCTCCTCCTGCCGGATGGTGCTCAATCAGGACGGCTCCCTGCAGTTCCAGACCGGCGAGACGGAGATCGGGCAGGGCTGCGACACGGCCTACTCCCAGATGGTGGCGGACGCGGTGGGCGTCCCCTTCGCCGACGTCCACGTGATCACCCGGCAGGATACGGACATCACGCCTTACGGCACAGGGGCGTACGCCTCCCGCCAGACGTACATCGGCGGCTTTTCCATCATGCAGACGGCTCAGGCCCTCCGGGAGCGCATTTTGAACATTGCCCACGAGCAGACCCGGATGCCGGTGAGCAATCTGGACCTGCAGGACGGGCAGATCGTCCGCAAGACGGACGGCCGGGTGCTCAAATCCCTGGGAGAGCTGGCCACGGAGAGCCTCTATTCCATGGAGCACAGTCAGCATATCACGGCGGAGACCACGGCCCAGATCAAATCCAACGCATATTCCTTCGGCTGTTCCTTTGCCGAGGTGGAAGTGGATATTCCCATGTGCAAGGTGAAGCTTTTGAACATGGTCAACGTCCACGACTGCGGGCGGCTCATCAATCCGGCTCTGGCGGAGGCCCAGGTTCACGGCGGCATGTCCATGGCCATCGGCTACGGCCTCTCCGAGGAGGAGAAGTTCGATCCCAAGACCGGCCGGGTGCTCAACGACAACCTGCTGGACTACAAGCTCTCCACCATGATGGATCACCCCCGCCTGGATGCGGAGTTCGTGGAGAATTACGAGCCCACCAACCCCTTTGGAACCAAGTCCCTGGGCGAACCGCCCACCTGCTCCGGCGCTCCGGCCATCCGCAACGCCATCTTCCAGGCCACCGGCGTGGCCGTCGACCGGTGTCCCGCCACGCCTCACGTGCTGTTTGAGGCGTTCCGGGAAGCCGGACTCATTCAAGGCTGAGGAGGGAAACGCCATGTATGATATGAAAGCACTCTATGAGGCCGCCAGCGTCGCGGACGCGGTGGCCCTCCGCACGGCCCATCCAGAGGCCCAGATTATTGCCGGCGGCTCCGACGTACTGGTGCAGATGCGCGCCGGGAAGCGGGCGGGCAAGGAGCTGATCTCCATCTACGGCATCGACGCGCTGCGGGGCGTCAGCCTGGACGGGGAGGAGAACCTCCGGATCGGCAGTCTGACCAGCTTTTCCCACATCACCCGGGATCCGCTGATTCAGAAGTATCTTAACGTCCTGGGCGAGGCGGTGGATCAGGTGGGCGGCCCTCAGATCCGCAACATCGGCACCATCGGCGGCAACACCTGCAACGGCGTGACGTCGGCGGACTCCGCCTCCACGCTCCACGCGTATGAGGCGGTCATCGAGCTCACGGGGCCGGACGGCGTGCGCCGGGAGCCCATCCGGGATTTCTACATCAAGGCCGGACAGGTGGATCTCCGGCCTGGTGAAATCCAGACGGCGATTCTCATCCCCAAGGCCAGCTATGAGAATACCTTCGGGCACTATATCAAGTACGCCATGCGCAGCGCTATGGACATCGCCACGCTGGGGACATCCGTGAACGTCCGGCTTACGGCGGACAAAAAGCGGATCGACCGCTGCCGCATTGCCTTCGGCGTGGCCGGCCCCGTTCCCCTGCGGGCGGAGCACGCGGAGGCCGCGGCCAACGGAAAAGAGATCTCTGCGGCGCTGGCGGATACCTTTGCAAAGACGGTACTGGAGGATATCAATCCCCGGGACAGCTGGCGGGCCAGCCGGGCCTTCCGCCAGCACATCGCGGTGGAGAGCGCCCGGCGCGCGTTTGTGGAGTCTGTGAGACTTGCGGGAGGTGAGCTGTGATGGCGGAGGGACATGTGATGCAGTATAAGACCGTCCGGTTTTATCTGAACGGCAGGGACGTGGAAAAAACGGTGGACGTCCGGGCCTCCCTGACGGATCTGCTGCGGGACGATTTCTCCCAGACCTCGGTGAAAAAGGGCTGTGAGGTGGGGGAGTGCGGCGCCTGCAATGTCCTGATCGACGGCGAGGCATTCAACTCCTGCATCTACCTCGCAATCTGGGCGGACGGCAAGCACATCCGCACCCTGGAGGGGCTGCTGGGGCCCAATGGGGAGCTCAGCGACATTCAGCAGGCGTTTGTGGACGAGGCCGCCATTCAGTGCGGTTTCTGCACGCCGGGCTTCATCCTCTCGGCGGTGGAGATTCTGGAATCCGGGAAGGAATACACCGACGACGAGCTGCGCAAGCTGCTCTCCGGCCATCTGTGCCGCTGCACCGGATATGAAAATATCCTGCGGGCGGTGAAAAAGACCATGTACCGCCGCCTGGGCAAGCCCATGCCTGCGGACTGAGGAGCACGAAAGGAGCGCACGGCGTGGTGCGCTCCTTTTTCGTTGACGGAGGGGGAGTTTCCCGCTATAATAAGATCATCGGATCAGCCTTGCTCCCGCGGGGCCGGGAGGCCCGGCAGGGGGATCGGAGCGAAGGAGGGAATCCCATGAAAACCGTCATTACCATCGGCCGGCAGTACGGCAGCAACGGACGCGAGATCGGCATCCGCCTGGCAGGGAAATACGGCATCCCGTTTTACGACAAGGAGCTCCTGCGGAAAGCCGCAGAGGCCAGCGGTCTTTGCGAGCGGCTTTTCGAGAATTTCGACGAGCGGCCCAAGAGCCTGCTCTATTCCATCGCCATGGACTCCTATATGTTCAGCCTCCCCGGCACGGGCGCCGCGGATTCGCTGGAGCAGAAGGTATATCTTGCGACCTACGACGCGGTGCGCAGAATCGCGGAGAGCGGCCCCTGCGTGATTATCGGACGGTGCGCGGACTACGCGCTGGCGGATCGGCCCAATGTGCTGCGCCTCTTTATCGACGCGCCCATGGAGAAGCGGATCGCCACGGTGGTGGAGCGGGAGTCTCTGCCGCCGGAGAAGGCCCGGGCGCTGATTTTGAAAACCGACAAGCGCCGTGCCTCCTATTACGAGTACTACTCCTCCCAGCGGTGGGGCAGCGTGGACAGCTATGATTTCTGCCTGGACAGCAGTATTCTGGGAATCGACGGAACGGTGGAGTTGATTGACCGGATGATTGCCCTGAAGGAGTCCCGGTAAGGGCGCCGCAGCGCGCTGAAAAAGAACGGGCCGCCCCGGCGGCCCGTTTCCAAAGTCGGATTGTTATTCGGGTTTCCGGAAGTGGTCGAACGCCGCGTCAAACCGCTGGTCGCAGTATGCCTGCACGTCAGCGCAGTACCGGTCGTAGGCGCTCAGCAGGGCCCGGCCTTCCTCCGTCAGAACGGCACCGCCGCCGTGTTCTCCGCCGATGGTGGAGGTGAGCAGCTTGCAGCCCAGGGCTTCCTCGCAGGTGTGGACGATTCTCCATGCCTTGGAGTAGGCCATCTCCATGGAGGCGGCTGCGGCCCTGAGGGAATGCTGGGATTCCACCCGGTGCAGCAGCACGGCAACGCCGGGGCCGAAGAACCGTTCGCCGCTGGGAAGGCACAGACGAAGGGTCAGCTTTAAGACAAACGGATTACGCATGTTTTCTGCCTCCTCCCGGGGATCAGATTTTTAACGCACCGCCGCAGGAGCGGCGGTATGCGCAAACAATAGCCGCTTTGCGGCTATTGTAGCATGATCCGGCATGCCCGTCAAGAAAGGACGGACGGGCGTTGTTGCGGGCAGTGTGCCGCGCGGCGGAAGCGTGTGGCTGAAAATTTACATGAGAGACTTTGCCATAAACGGCGGAGGGGAAGGATTTACCATGGAAATTCAGAAAGTACGCCTGGGCAGGACGGAGCTGTGGGTGACCAAGACCGCATTTGGGGCGCTGCCCATTCAGCGCATCAGCCGCGGGGACACGAAAAAGCTGGTGCGCCGCGCCTATGAAGCCGGCATCAACTATTTCGATACGGCCAACGCCTATACCGACAGCGAGGAAAAGCTGGGGGAGGCGTTGCACGACGTGCGGCACAGCGTGATTCTCTCCACCAAGAGCGAGGGAGAGGACAAAAAGACCGTGCAGGGCCATATTGAGGAGAGCCTGCGCCGTCTGCAGACCGATTATATCGATCTCTTTCAGTTCCACAATCCGGAAAAGCTGCCGGATCCCCACGATCCGGACGGCCCCTTTGCCGCCGCGCTGGAGGCAAAGCAGAAGGGCTACATCCGGCATATCGGCATCACCAACCACCGCCTGAAGGTGGCCCTGGCGGCGGTGGAGTCCGGCAATTTTGAGACCATGCAGTTTCCCTTCAGCTATCTCTCCGCCCGGCAGGACATCGACCTTGTGGCCAAATGCCGCGCCGCGGATATGGGCTTTATCGCCATGAAGGGCCTGTGCGGCGGCATGCTGAACAACGCGGCCGCATGTTACGCCTTTATGCAGCAGTTTGAAAACGTGGTGCCCATCTGGGGCATCCAGTATGAGTGGGAGCTGGATCAGTGGCTGGAGCTGACGGAGAAGCGGCAGGGGATGACGCCGGAGCTGCAGGCGGTGATTGATCAGGACCGCAGAGAGCTGGCTCATGATTTCTGCCGCAGCTGCGGCTACTGCCTGCCCTGCACCGTGGGGATCGACATTCCCCAGGCGGCCCGGATGGCCATGCTGCTGCGCCGTTCGCCCTACCAGCCGTACCTGTCCGACGAATGGCACGCGAAGATGCACCAGATCGAAAAGTGCGTCCGCTGCAATGCCTGCAAGGGACGCTGCCCCTATGAGCTGGACATTCCCGACCTGCTGCAGACCATGCTGAAGGATTACGATCAGTTCTACGCGGAACACTGCGCGGAACGCTGAGGAGAGAAGCCATGCTTTTTCAAAATGACGAGGCCAGCCTGAAGCTGGAGGTTCTGCGCTATGAGTTTCCCGCCGACGGCGGCGAGCCCGGCAGCGACGACCGGAACTGGCTGGTGCTGCGGGGCACCTATACCGAGGGCGGACGGATCATCGTGGACTCCGGAGCCTTTCTTTTGACCTATGAGCTGCGGGAGCTGACGGCGGGGCTGAAGGTGCTGAACGCCGGGGTGCGGGACAGCTATGAAAGCTCCTTTGTGGAGCCGTATTTTGAGCTGTCCGCCGTCGGGGACGACACGGGCGGCTTCCTTGTGGACACGGCGTTTGCCCTTCCCAACACCATGGAGGACGTGGATGCGGCGGAGTTGGAGTGCAGACTGAGCAAGGCTGAGATGACGGAGCTGATCGGCGAGCTGGACGGGCTATGCGCGCGGTTCCCGGATCGCCCGTGACTGCGGATTAAAAAAGAAACGAACATCCCCGCGTACCGGCCGGTACGCGGGGATGTTTTTTTCACAGGGTTCAGCCGGGTTTTCCAACCGAAGGGCTTTAGAGAGACTCCGCCTCCGAAACCACGCGGGCAATGGCCTCCGCGGCGTCGGCAGGCAGTTTGTTGAAGCCGCCCTCCGCAGTATCCAGGTTCTTGATATAGCTGAGACGGTCGGACATGCGGGCCTGCAGCTGCCGGACATACTCCTTGTCGGACATGTCGGGCACAAAGCCGGCCCAATCGCAGATTTCAATGTCGGAGAAGGGGCCCCACTTTTTGAAGCTGGCTCTGCCCTCGACAATGGACTCCAGAATGCCCAGGGTATCTTCCTTCTTGACCTTTTTGCCCATGAACTCGCCGGTGTTGATGATGTAGCAGGATACGTTCTTCTCGGCCACCAGCTTTTTGAACTTCTCATAGTCGTTCACCAGCGGGTAGGTGCGGAAGGGG
>JALCRQ010000015.1 GCA_022652655.1 Oscillibacter sp.
CAGCCTTGTGGTAGGTGGCGTCAAACTGACCGGTGACCAGACGCGGGGCCAGGCAGCCGAAGGATGCGCCCACCTTGTGGCAGCCGGTGGGGAACCACTTGCCGGCCATGGCGATGATCCGGCAGGGTACGCCGGTGAGCTCAGAGGGGAACTCCACATAGTTGGGGACCGCCTGATAGAGGCCGCCGGATTCCTTGGGCTGGTTTTTCCAGGTAATCCGGAACAGGTTCAGGGGATTCACATCCCACAGGCCCACGTTCTTCAGCTTATCCTGGACCTTGCCGGGGATGGTCTCCGGATGCTGCATCTGGGCAATGGTGGGGACTACAATGTGGTTTTCCCGTGCTTTTTTTATGTTGTGTGCCAGACCTTTTTTGTCGATGGTTAAATCAATCATGTTGTTCCTTACCCTCCTAAACCATTTTGTAAAACCCTTCCATCGGCGTGTGGTCAAATCCATGCGGCGATGAAAAAGATTTCCACGAAAGCTCGCTTCGGAAATTTGCATAGAAAGGAATGCGCTGCAGACAGGGGCCTGAGGGTTCGCGGCTTAAAAAAGCCGCCAGACGTGTCTGCCCGGGACTAAGTACGATGAAAAAGATCTTTTGAACCAAAAGGGCAAGAGAGTGCTGGAAAAATGCTCCTCCTTTCCATGCAAAGATCAAGGCAACACCGCGATGGGCGGGATTGTCACTGAGTCAGGGCGCGGAAAATCGCGCCCCGCGGCGGGACTTAGCGCCGCCGCTGCAGGAATTTAATCAGCTCCACAATGGGAATGATGCAAAAGGCCAATCCCAGAGCGATGGAGTATTCAAGGAAGCTGATGTGGGTAAACTGAAACGCTTTGGACAAAAACGGCACATAGATCACCAGCGTGGTGCAGATCAGGCTCACCAGCGCCGCAAGCTCCAAAAAGCGGCTGCGGGAGTGCAGAGAGAGGAGACTGGCCCGCTGAGAGCGCATGTTGAAGCTGTGAAAAATCTCGGTCATGGACATGGTGAGAAAGGCCATGGTGGTGCCGTCGTTGGAATTGGCGATGGCCCAGGAGCCCCGCTCGATAAAATCACCGATGAAATAGGCCAGCAGAATGAGGGCGGTGATTGCGATGCCCTGATAGACCACATCCACGCCTACGCCGCCGGCAAAGACGCCGTCCCGGGAATTGCGGGGCTTGTGGAGCATGATGTTGGGTTCTGCCCGCTCCATGCCCAGCGCCAGAGCGGGGAAACAGTCGGTGACAAGGTTGATCCAGAGAAGGTGCACGGGCTTGAGGATCGTAAAGCCCAGCATGGTGGCGAGAAAAACGGAAAGCACCTCGCTGAGATTGGAGCCCAGCAGGAACTGAATGGCCTTGCGGATGTTGTCGTAAATGCGGCGTCCCTCTTCCACAGCGCCTACAATGGTGGCAAAGTTGTCATCCGCCAGCACCATGTCCGCCACGTTCTTTGTCACGTCGGTGCCGGTGATGCCCATGCCCACGCCGATGTCGGCCGCCTTGATGGAGGGCGCGTCGTTGACGCCGTCGCCGGTCATGGCGGTGACGTAACCCGCGCTGCGCCATGCGTTGACGATGCGGGTCTTGTGCTCCGGCTGCACCCGGGCGTAAACGCTGATCTTCTGAAAACGCCGGGAGAACTCCTCGTCGCTCATTTCCTCCAGCTCCGCGCCGGTGACAGCCTCATCCCCCGCCTGAAGGATTTCCAGCTCTGTGGCAATGGCTCTGGCGGTCATTACATGGTCGCCGGTAATCATAATGGGTCGGATTCCGGCCCCGCGGCATTCTTTGATGGCAGCCTTGACCTCCGGGCGTACCGGATCAATCATTCCGGCCAGCCCCAGAAAGCAGAGATCGTTTTCGAGTACGTCGGGCGTAAATTCCGAGGGCTTTTCCGGCCAGAACCGGACGGCCCCCGCCAAAACCCGCAGAGCCTTTTCAGCCATGGCCCGGTTGGCGGAGAGAATCGCCTGGCGCGCCGCGTCATCCAGCGGCTCCGCGGCGCCGTTTTTGAAAATATGGGTGCAGCGGCGGAGAACCTCGTCGGGAGCGCCCTTGGTGTACTGCACAATGCGGCCCTGGTCGCGGTGAACGGTACTCATCATCTTGCGCATACTGTCGAAGGGGGCCTCCCCGATGCGGGGCTGCTCCTTTTCCAGTGCGGACTTGGGGAGGCTCAGCGAGGCGGCCCACGTCACCAGCGCGGCCTCGGTGGGCTCGCCTTCGGCGTGGTCGGTCTCCCATCGGGCATCGGAGCACAGCGCCATGGCCTTGCCCAGCAGCTCTGTGCTGCCGCCCCAGTGCTCCACCACAGTCATGCGGTTTTGGGTGAGCGTTCCGGTTTTATCGGAACAGATAATCTGGGCGCAGCCCAGCGTCTCCACGGCGGTGAGCTTGCGGATGATGGCGCTGCGGCGGCTCATGTTGGTCACGCCGATGGACAGGACAATGGTGACGACGGCAGCCAGACCCTCGGGGATGGCCGCTACCGCCAGGCTGACAGCGACCATAAAGGTATCAAGCAGGACCTTGCCGGAGAAGGAGCCGGCCCGCAGCACACCCACCGCGAAAATGACGGCGCAGATGCCCAGTACCAGCCAGGTGAGGATACGGCTGAGCTGGGAGAGTTTGCGCTGCAGAGGCGTCTGACCGTCCTCAGCCAGAGAGAGGGCGCCGGCGATGCGGCCCATTTCCGTGTCCATGCCGGTGGCGGTGACAACGGCACGTCCGCGTCCGTAGGAGACAGTGCTGCCGGTGTAGACCATGTTTTTCCGGTCGCCCAGGGGGATGTTTTTTCGTCCCTCCAATCCGATGGCCTCAATAAGCTTGGAGACGGGTACGCTCTCACCGGTGAGAGCGGCCTCTTCGGTTTTGAGACTGACGCTCTCAAGGAGACGCCCGTCTGCCGGGACAGCGTCGCCGGCTTCCAATAAAATGATGTCGCCGACCACCAGATTTTCGCTGCGCAGCTGAATGACCTTGCCGTCCCGCAGCACATGGCTGGTGGCCGCGGCCATTTGCTGGAGCGCCTCAATGGATTTTTCGGCCTTGTTTTCCTGATAGACGCCCAGCGCGGCGTTGACCACCACTACAAAGAGAATGATGACAACATCGGCAAAGCTTTCTCCGGAATAGAAGGAGGTAATGCCCGATACGATGGCCGCGCCGATCAGAATCAGGATCATTGGGTCGGCCATCTGGGCGAAAAAGCGCACCAGCAGGGATTTTTTCGGCGGCTGCTTCAGGCAATTTTTTCCGTGTTCCCGCAGGCGCCTTTCCGCTTCGGCGGCGGACAGGCCCTCCGGCGCCGAGCCGGTTTGCCGGAGCACCTCCTGGGGAGTTTGACAGTAGTACATGAGACGATCATCCTTTCAAAAACTGCATGGGGCGGAACAAAGAGTACCGCCGCCTGCCGCACAGATTGGTGCAGATATGAAAAAGGGCCGTCGACACTGCATTTTTCTAAAGGCACATATAAAAAGGCTCATGAATAGGCACGAAAAGCCTATTCATGAGTCTTGTTCTCACCATTCAGACCAGGCCGGAAAACCGACCATGATGTTGATCTGAAACGCGTCGTGGACGCGGGAACTACTCCCCCATGTTGAGGTATTCAGTTAAGAATACACCTCTTTCCTATGGCGTATTATAGCACCTGTATAAAAGAATGCAAGCAAATTTTTAAAAAATTGTAAACATTGCCGTTTTCGAGCCGATTTTCCCGCCGCAGAAGAAATGAGTGAGCCGCAAGAGCCAAAAATTAATTTGGAGGTCTCCGGGAACGCATGCACCGGCGCCGTTCCGCATGGGCGGCGGCGCGGGCGGCGCACCGGCGGTTTAGGCCGAGCTGGACCACGTCTCCCGGGACGGATCCCGGCGCGGAGGGGGAAGCCGCGCCGGGAAAACGGCCCCGGCCCCACCGCCGGAAGCTCCCTTCTTTTTCCAATGAAAAAAACGATTGTACCGGCGAAAGGATTCAAAAACGTGATTGCCCGGGCGGTTTACAGCGGGGGCGGGATCCCCTATAATACAGGTTGTTTGCCGCATTTGGGGGAAGCACCGCGAAAGCGCGGGCTGCTCCGGCCCCGGCGCGGAGAAAATCAAAAAACGCCGCTCCGGCTGCCGCTTTTCGGAGGATTCCCAGCAGGCGGCAGCGGATGGGCGGAAGGAACCGGACATGCTCTTTTATCTGGCAAAACGAAATCTTTTCAGGCGCCTGCGGTTTTTGCTCACCGCAGCCGTCTGCGTTTTTGCGGCCGCCTTTGCGGCGGTGCTGGCCTGGAGCGTCCTGGACGCCGCCCGGGCCGGCCTGGCGCTCAGCCGGGAGCGTCAGGGCGCGGACATCGTGGTCTATCCCAACGAAACGGAGGTAAGCGACGCCTCCATGCTCTATTCCGGCATCGCCCAGTCGGTGTACATGGATCAGGAGATCCTGCGGAAGCTGGATACGGCCGGCGCCGCGGCCGTCACCGGGCAGTTCTACCTCCAGACGCTGCCCGCCGCCGACTGCTGCAGCGTGGGCAAGGAGTACCGGCTGGTGGGCATCGACTGGGACAGCGACTTTGTGGTGCGGCCCTGGATTAAAGACCGGAAGCTGCATTCGCTGAAGGATGGACAGGTCATTGTGGGCAGCGGCATCGCGGACGAGGTGGGCGCCGGCATGGTGCTTCTGAATCACCCCGTTCGGGTAGTCTCGGTGCTGGAGCCCACGGGAACGGCGCTGGATCAGTGCATCATCCTGAATATGGAACAGCTTCAAAAAATGGCGGAGACCGGCTTTCCGCCGGACTTTTTCCGAGGCTCCCGCCCCGCCGGGCTGGTGACCTGCGCGCTGGTGCGCCTCCGTCCGGGCGTGTCGCCCAAGGACTATATCGCGTCCCTCCGCTCTGTAGACGCCAAGGTGGTATCCACCGCCTCGGTGCGAAAAACGCTGGAGGGGGAAATCGGCGCTCTGTCCAAAATCCTGACGGGGCTGCTGGCGGTAATGCTTCTGCTGTGCTGCGCGGCGCTCTCCTCCCAGTTCCGGATGCTGACCCTGTCCCGGTGCAGGGAGGTGGGGTACCTGCGGAGCATCGGCATGAGCCGCCTGCGCGTTTACGCGATGTTCCTGGTGGAGTTCGGGCTGGTCAGCTTCCTGGGAGGAGCGGCGGGCAGCGCGGCGGGGATGGCGGCAGCGTTCCCGGCGGCGGATTACCTCCGCCGGAGCCTGTCCATTCCCCTGGAGCCGTGGAGCGCGGCCTCCTGCGTTCTCCGGGTTCTCATCGGCACGGCGCTGGCGCTGGCGGTCTGCGGGGCGGCCACGGTTCTGCCGCTGCGGCGCATTGCCCGGATCTCCCCTCACGACGCCATTGCGAAGGGAGAGATGTGAGAAAATGGAGCTTTTAAAGGTCTGCGGCGTGCGAAAACGCTACCCGGGCGCGGAGCGCGACGCCGTAGGAACGTGCGGCTTTACCCTCAGCGGCGGGGAGTGCATCTTTATTCAGGGCGTATCCGGCAGCGGCAAAAGCACGCTCCTTTTGATGCTGGGCGGGCTGCTGACGCCTACGGATGGCCGGATCCTCTGGGGCGGCCGGGAACTGTATGCCATGGGCGACCGGGAGTTGTCGGCCTGGCGGGGAAAAGAGGCGGGCTACCTGTTTCAAAATTCACAGCTGGCCCAGGCGCTGACCGTGCGGGAAAATCTGCTGCTGGCCCGGCATTTGGGCAGCAATCCGAAAGCCGACGTGGATGCAATGCTTCGGGAGCTGGAGCTGACGGAGGAGGCCCGCCGCCTTCCCGGACAGCTCAGCGGCGGACAGCGCCGCAGGGCCATGATCGGCTGCGTGCTGGCCCGGGAGCCGCGGCTGATTCTGGCGGACGAGCCCACCAACGACCTGGACGTCCGGTGGGCGGGCAGGATGATGGAGCTGCTGCGGAGCAGGACGGACGAAAGCCGGGCGCTGGTACTGGTAAGCCATGATCCGCGCTGGATTCCCGACGGAGCCATCCGCTGCGTTATGGAGGACGGCGTCCTCCGCCGAAATCCGTAACAGGGGGAACTCCCGGCCGGAGGGCCGGGAAAGGCCGCGCTCTGCGGGGCACGGAAAAGGCTTGGCGGGCGCTTCCGCCGAAATCAGAAAGGAATTGAGAAAGATGGAGAAAAGATCGAGGATTCTGGGTGTGATTCTGCTGCTGTGTGCCCTGGTGCTGGCAGGGGCGGTGCTGCTCTGGGCGCAGCCTTGCGGCGCCATGCTGCAGATGGGAAACAAGGCCGTGCACATGCGGTGCTTTTATCAAAAGCCCATCGGCTGCTGCGCCGCCGTGCTGTGGCTGGCCTTCGCCGCGGACTGCCTGAAAAACAAGCGCATCGCGCTGCTGCCCATCCTGGTTTCGGGACTGGCCGTGGTTTCCCTCTCCTTCGACTGGGCGCTGGGCATCGGCGTGTGCCAGAATGTGAAGATGGCCTGCCACACCACCGCCTGGTGGGCGCGGGGCACCGGAATCGCCGCGGCGCTGGCCGCGCTGGTGTGCTCCATCGACTTTGACCGGCAGCTTTGAGCCGCCCTGCCGCGGTGGGGGGAAAACCCGCCGGCAGGCATTGCCCGTCCGCAGGAGGCCCGGGATCTTTGGATCCCGGGCCTCCTGCCGCTTTTGCCTCCGGGTTGAAGCGCATTTTTTCAGGCTGTCACCGTTTGTTTCCAAATTGAGGTTGACAGTGTAGACCTTTTTGCTATAATGGGACTACAAAGTAAACCTTTTAAGGGGGGATCCGGCAATGGAGGAACACGCTGTGACGCTGACGGCGGCGGAGTGGAATGTGATGGAGTGCCTGTGGGAGCGGTCGCCCAGGACGGCCATGGAGCTGGTGGCGGCCCTGCGGACACGCACGGGCTGGGCCAAGAGCACCACCATGACCATGCTGGCCAGAATGGAGAAAAAGGGCCTGATTGCCTGCGGCCAGGCGGAAAAGCCCCGGAGCTACACCCCCTGCGTCCCTCGGGACGAAGCCGTCCGCCGGGAGACGGAGAGCTTTGTGGAGCGGGTGTACCATGGCAGCGTGGGGTTGATGATGAGCTCTCTTGTGGAGGGGCAGGAGCTCAGCCCCCGGGAGCTTCAGGAGCTGTATGCAATTTTGAAAAAAGCGGAGGAGGGGAGAAAATGATCGGCTGGATCGCTGCGTCGTCTGTCCTCATCGGACTTGTGCTGTTGGTGCGGGTGTTTGCCAGAGGCCGCATCAGCCTGCGGCTCCAGTATGCGCTGTGGCTGCTGGTGCTGGTGCGGCTGCTGCTGCCCTTCAATCTGACCGGCAGCCCCCTGAGCGTTCTGAATGCGCTGCCCGCCGCTTCCCGCGGCGCCCCGGCGGCCCTGCATACGGGCGAAAACAATGCCCGGCTGCCCGCCGCACAGCGGCAGGACGCGCCCTCCGACGCCGGGGACCCGGCCGCAAAGCCTGCCGGGGCTTTCGACAAGGCCGCCCTTTTGCCAGGCGGCGCCGACGACGGCACGGCGGCCGCCGCGCCCGAAGCGCCCAGCGCCCCGCCGCTGACGGCGGAGGAGCTTTTGCGCCTTGTATGGCTTGCTGGCGCGGCAGTGACGGCAGGGGCGTTTCTCCTGACAAATCTGCTCTTTGCCCGGCGGCTGAGGCGGAGCCGCACGCCGTTTGAGACGGCGGAGACCCGCCTGCCGGTCTATCTGGCGGAGGGGCTGCCCTCGCCGTGCCTCTTTGGACTTTTTCACCCGGCAATCTACCTGACGGCTCCGGCGGCGGAGAATCCCGTGCGGCTCCATCACATCCTGACCCATGAGGAGACGCACTTCCGCCACGGCGACCACTGGTGGAGCCTTGCCCGGTGCGCGGCGCTGGTGCTCCACTGGTACAATCCGCTGGTGTGGCTGGCAGCGGTTTTGAGCCGCCGGGACGGTGAACTGGCCTGCGACGAGGCCGCCGTCCGGCGGCTGGGGGAGGAGCAGCGGCTCTCCTACGGCCGGACGCTGCTGGATATGGTCTGCGCGGAAAGAGAACCCGCCGGCATTTTCGGCTGCGCCACCACCATGACCTCCGGAAAGCGGAGCCTCAAAGAGCGTATTACGCTTCTGACAAGGCATCCCAAAACCGCCGCGGCCTCTCTCGTCTGCCTGCTGCTGGCCCTGAGCCTCGCCGTGAGCTGCACCTTTACCGGTGCAAAGCCCGCGGTCTCCCAGTCCGCCGCCCCCGCCGACGTGCCGGAGGGCTACACCCTGACGGCTGCGGCGCCGCTGGACGACGTGCAGGCGTATACGCCCGCGGATACGGAGCCGTCCTGGATTTCCGCGGCGCAGCTTCCCTCCGCCAGCGGATATATGAGCGAGCTCCCCCTTCGGGACGGTCAGGAGGTTTTGTGCTATCAGGATACCGACGGCTCCAAGTACTGGGCGCTGCGGAACGGAGACACTGTCACCCGTTTTGCCCAGGAGGAAAACAGCTACACGGAGGGCTACTCCGCCGAAGCCTTTGAGGATGTGTTCGGTCACAGCGGCTTTCGCATCGTCTGCCCCCGGGGCGCGGCGTATACGGCGTACGACTACTACTACCTGGACAAAGACGGGCTGCCCCGGCTGCTGGCGGAGTGCTCCAATTCTGTCACCGAGGCGGATCTGAACGGCGACGGGGAAAAGGAGCTGCTGTGGCACTACCACGCCAACGAGAGCTATCTCTATTTCCGGCGGGACGGAAAGATCTGGCAGGCGGATGTGAACGGCCTGGTGCAGGGCGTCCTGCCGGAGTGGACAATTTCCGACGTGCGGGAGTACGATCTGGACGCGGGGCTACTGCCTGTTTTCTATCAGACCGGCGGCAGCAGCGCGGAGCGCAGGGCTTACCTCCGCTTCACACCGGACGCCGTTCAGGTGCTGGAAAAGCAGCGCCTGCCGGGGGAGATGACGGTTTATGACTGCGGGGGCGTGAAGATCGGCCTGCCCAAAAAATACACGGATCAGCTTATTGTCCGGACGGATTTCACCTCGGACGACTACAGTACCGCCGCAGGCGGAACGCCCCTTATCAAGGTCAGCGAGAAGGCGTCCGTGGAGGCGGGCAAGGCCGAAGGAATTTCGGACGGCGTGGGCTGGCTGTTCACGATTTCCCGCCTGACCCGCGCCCAGTACGAGCAGTACATCCTGGGCGACCGCAGCGAGCAGGCCGCCTTTGCGGCGTCGGGGAAGGCGGACGCGGGCCGGTACACCGCGCCGGTGTACGACACATATTACGTGCTCTCCGGCGCCAGCGACGTGCAGTTCTATCGGAGCGGCGCCGCGCTTACCATCGACAGCCCGGAGTGGAAAAACTGGGAGGAGCTCTGGGATGTGCGGTACGACGTGCAGGAGGACATGATCACCCGCAGCGGTCTCACCGCCTATGCTGACAGTGATTTTCTCGGCCAGGACTTCACCTACGACTCCGGCCACGCCTACGTCAAATACTATCCCTACTACACCTTCGACGGCTCCACCGCCCAGTACGACACGCTGGTGCTCTCCCAGCCCCAAAAGCAGGGCGAGGGCGGCGTCTGGTGCGTGGAGCGGTGGTATGACGAGTATGGCAGCTGCTATCCGTATTTCCCCGGCGCTGACGCCGGCGGCAGCGGCACGGCGGCGGAGTACTGCGCCCGCCTGCAGCGGGCCTGCGATACCGCGGCGAAAACAGACACAGAGGAGGCGCAGCAGCTGACGCCTATGGGCGCGGCGAAGCGGTTTGTTGAAAACTCGGGCTGGTACAGCAGGCCTGGTACCGCTGAGGGCAGTTTTGCCCAGACGGACAAACTGAATACCGCCTATTGGGAGCAGAACGTCCGCGTCCAGCAGCTGGCGCTGGATCTGAAGGTTGGCCGGGCGGTGGACGCAGGAGAGCTGCTCTCCTGCGCGGGAGACTTTACCGCCGACACCTGGGGCGTGCTGGGCCGGGGCCTGTACGGCTCCGACTGGTGGACGCCCATGAAGACCGCGCTGATCAGGGCCGCCGGAGGCGAGGAGCAGGACACCCGGGATTTGGAGCTGCTGCGCTTCTACCTTTCCTATTCCAGGGAGGAGGGTGCCGTGGCGGAGGGGCTGCGGGAGATCCTTGCGGCGGCAGAGCGGGCGGACCCCATGATTTTCAACAAGACGCTGAGCGGCGCCTGCACGGCGGAGGAGCAGTCCCGGGTGCGTTCGGCGCTGGCCGGCATATAACGCAAGGAGCGCCTTTTCCCGCCGCCGATGGTGCGGCGCACACCCGGCGGGCGATCCGTTTTGCCGAAACACATTGAACTTCCCGAAATTCGGGGGTATAATTCTGCTTATAGATAAAAAACGGTCAAAAAGAGCAAAAAAGGGGGAGACGGAGATGTATCACTGCGCCGACTGTGCCCTGCACGCCTGCGACCGGATGCAGGCCGACCAAATGCCCCAGGGCTGTCCCGGCAGATATGAGCACATGGACGATGTGCGGGCGGAGTACCGGAAGGACGAAAACTACCGCTTCGGGCAGGTCTGCTCTGAGGTTTCCATGAGCCGCGGAGGCCCCAAGCCCCGGATCCTGGAGTTTATTGACGTGGCCAAACGCTGCGGATACCGTAAAATCGGTCTGGCGTTCTGCATCGGCTTTGCCAGGGAGGCAAAAACGCTGACGCGGGTGCTGGAGTACCACGGCTTTGAGGTGGAGTCCGTCATCTGCAAGGTGGGCGGGATCGACAAATCGCTCCAGGGCATCGAGAACGGCGGCAACGCCATGTGCAACCCCATTGCCCAGGCCCGTCTGCTCAACGAGCGCGGCACGGAGTTCAACATCGCCCTGGGCCTGTGCGTGGGTCACGACTCCCTGTTTTTCAAGTATTCCGACGCCCCGGTGACGGTTTTGGCCGCCAAGGACAAGGTCCTGGCGCACAATCCTGTGGCGGCGCTCTACCAGGCGGACGGCTACTATCGGGACATTCTGTTCCCGCCCGGAGAGAAATGCGCCCGGCAGACCGCTGGGGAAGAAAAGGAGAAATGAGATGAACCGGACGATTCGAATCGGCGCCGACCCCTTTCCCCCCTATCAGTCCTATTGCGCAGACGGCTCGGTCAGAGGCATCGACGCCGACCGGGTAACCGCCGCCTTCTGCGCCGCCGGCTACGACACGGAGATCATTCTGGAGGACTGGCCCGTTGTGGAGCGGATGCTCAACGACGGAGCTGTCAGCGCCGCTTTTCAGGTGCAGCCCACGCCGGAGCGGCTGAAAAAATACCGCTTTTCCAAGCTGCTGCGCAGCGCGGCTACGGAGCTGATCTCCTCCCGGGCGGAGCTGAAGCTGGACAGCTACCGGCAGATTGAGGAACGGAATCTGACGCTGGGCGTCATTGAGGGCTATACCAACGGCCCCGACATTGACGCCCTGGATTCCCGGGTCAAGCGGACTTACCCCGACAACCGCTCCCTGCTGCTGGCCATCAGCCGGGGGGAGACGGATCTGGGGGTGTTCGACCGGGGCGTCAAGACCTTTTTGATGGAGGAAAACGGGATTCACAATCTCTATCCCGTTGAAAACATGACCTTTACCCGCCCGCTGCATGTGATTTTTCTGGATGAGGCCCTCTGCGGCGAATTTGACGCCGCCCTGGAACGCCTTTAAAATGCGGTACGGACGGACAGCGGCGCTCAGGCCCGCTGTCCGCCTTTTTTCCTGCAAACGGATAAAGCGCGGCGCCGGAAGCCGCGCAAAAAGGAGATGCTGTTGTGAAAAAGACAGGCGGCCGCGGCGCTGCGGTGGTCCTGGGCGGCTTTTTGATTATGGCGCTGCTTCACGCCATGATGCAGGGCTGCTTCAGCCTCTTTCTGATTCCGGTGACGGAGGACATGGGGCTTCCCCGCAGTGCCTTCAGCACCTGCTCCAGCGTGGTGGCCTTTGCCGCCATGTGCGTCTCGCCCCTGATGGGAAAACTCTTGACGGGGCGGCACGTCCGGGCCGTGTTCCTCAGCTGTATCGTCGGACTGGGCCTTTCGTATGCCAGCTATTCCCTGGCTCAAAGCGCGGCCGCCCTCTATCTCAGCGCCGCGTTTGAGGGGGCTTTTTCCTGCGGCGCGGTGATGATGCCGGTATCCATCATCATCACCAACTGGTTCGGCCGGCGCAGCGGGACGCCCATGGCCGCCGCGCTGGCGGGCTCCGGCCTGGGCGGCGCGGTGATTACGCCGATCCTCACCCGGATGCTGGCGGAGCACGGCTGGCGCTACGCCTTCCGGACCTTTGGCATTCTGATGATTCTCGTGGAGATCCCCGTGGCTCTTTTCCTGATGAAGCCGTATCCTCCCTCGTCCCGGCCGGGCGCGGCGGAAGGGGCCGGGGCCCGGCCCCGGGACGGCGGGTTTCCGCCGGAGCTGCGGCGCTCCCCGGCGTTTTGGATCTACCTTCTGGGGATCCTGTCCATGTGCATCGTGGGCTACGCCGGCACCAGCCAGCTCTCCGCGTTTTTAACGGACGCCTACTCGCCGGGCTTTTCCGCGGCGATCATGACCACCTTCCTTTTGATTCTGGCGCCGTCCAAGCTGCTGCTGGGCCGGCTGTACGACCGGTTCGGGCCCCGGGCGGGGACGCTGTTCGCCATGGGCTTTTCCGCCGTGTCCATGCTGATGCTGCTGGGCCGGGGCAGGACGCTGATGTGTGTGATGGCCGCCTGCTTCGCTCTGGGCAACACCTCCGGCACCGTCTCCCCGCCGGTGCTCACAGCCGCGTTTTTCGGAACGGAGCACTACGGCGCCGTCTACGGCGTGGTGAATGCCGTCTGCATGATCGGCAGCATGATCGGCCCGCCGGCGGCCGCCTCCGTTTACGACGCCACAGGCTCCTACCGCCCGGCGTGGCTGGCCTGCTTCGCCCTGTGCGTTTTGAGCGCGGCGTGCGTGCTGTATACCAGCCGCCAAGGAATACAGTCCGGGGCGGATGTCCCGCGGACAGCGGAAAAGAAGAATACGGCCCAGCCGGTCTGAGCTTTAAAACCGCGGCCCAGCGCCTTTTGGCGCTGGGCCGCGGTTTTAGGCGTCCTCAGCCCCAGGAGAGAGAAAATCCACCCGGGAGAGCCGGCCTTGCCCGCCTCTCCCGAAAGAGACGGAGAGAAATCCGGTTTTTCTGATTTCAGGGAAAATAAAGTAAGGCAGACAATTTACCTTTCATTTGGCAACAATTTTGCATAAACCATTCCGCTTGGACTATTCCAATCAGAAAGTAAATTGAGTAAAATATCCAATATAAGGCGCTGGAATAACAACACATGGGTCAAAACGCACAATGGTTTTTAAAAAACAGGTGCTGCACGGGTTTTTTGACCATCTTGCGCATGTTTTTTGCCGCTGACCGTCCGGCTTCTGTGCCGGGAGGGCCTCCGCGCCGAAATTCCGGGAGATCCGGCGGCCCGCCTGAATCGCGCAGAGTCCCGTTCCGGGAAAATCCCGCCGAACCCCATCAGAATGGAAGGAGCTGTCTTTATGAAACTGATCGACATGCAAGTAGAGGATTATCTGAAACTGGTCGCCTCCGATGCGCCCGCACCCGGCGGCGGTTCCGCCAGCGCGCTTTGCGGCGCCCAGGGCATCGGCCTTGTATCCATGGTGGCAAAGCTCACCGCGGGCAAGGAGAAGTTCAGCGCGTATCATCCCGTCTGCCGGACGGTGATGGCCAAGGCGGACACGCTGTGTGAAAAGCTTACGGCCCAGATCGACGTGGATACCGACGCGTACGGCCGGATTGCCGACGCGTTCAAAATGCCCAAGGCCACCGATGAGGAAAAGGCGGCCCGGAAGGCGGCCATCGGCGACGCCACCCTGTATGCCACCCGGGTTCCCCTGGAGACCATGTCTCTGGGCGTGCAGAGCATGGAGTGCGCCGCGGAGCTGATCGGCAGCTATAACACCAACTGCGCCAGCGATGTGGGCTGCGGTATTTACGGCATGCTCTCCTGCGTGCGCGGCGCGTGGCTCAACGTGCTCATCAATGTGGGCGGGATCTCCGACGCCGCCGCGGCGGAGGAGCTCAGGAGCAAGGGCCAGGAGCTGGCGGATCGCGCCGAAAAGCTGGCGGAGGAGCTGTCCGCAAAGGTCAGAGCCTGCATCTGACTTCCTGAAAAAACGAATCCAGAAATTTTATATAAATCTATTGACCGGGAAAGGGAGAGTTACTATGGCTAACAAAAAGCAGTATGTTCTCGCAGTACCCAACTTCAGCGAAGGCCGTGACACCAAGGTCGTCAACGAGATCGTGGACGCCGTCCGCGGAATCGAAGGCGTCAAGGTTGTCAGCGTGGAGCCGGAAGCGGATTTCAACCGCACCGTCGTCACCATGATCGGCGAGCCCGCCTCCATCAAAAAGGCGCTGGTGGCACTGGGCAAGTCCGCAAATCAGCACATTGACATGACCAAGCAGAGCGGTTCCCATCCCCGCATCGGCGCGGAGGACTCTCTGCCGGTGTTCCCCCTGAGCAACATCACCATGGACGAGTGCGTCGCGCTGGCCAAGGAAGTCGGCCAGGAGTATTTCAAAGAGACCGGCGTGCCCGTGTATTTCTGCGGCGACTGCGCCAGCAATGACGACCGCAAAGCCTACGCGTATGTCCGCAAGGGCCAGTACGAGGGCCTGGGCCAGCTGCTCAAGGAGGCCCGGGACGATCCCGCCCGCAAGGCGGAGTATGACGCCCGCAAGCCGGATCTGAGCCGCGACGGCCTGCTGGACGCAAAGTCCGGCGCCACCATCTGCAGCGCCGAAAAGACCGGCCTCACCGCGTACAACATCTTCCTGGACACCGAGGACGTCAGCGTTGCCAAGGCTGTCGCCAAGACGGTCCGCGGCCCCTCCGGCGGATTCTCCTGCATCCGCGCCGTGGGCATCAAGTTCCCCGAGCACAAGGGCGTCGTCGTCTCCATGAATATGTTTGACTGCGTCAATCTGCCCATCACCCGGCTTTTCAACTTCGTGAAAACCGAAGCTGCCCGTTTCGGCGTCAACGTCACCGGCTCTCAGCTGGTCGGCCCTCTGAAGCTGGAGGCCATTCTCTCCGCATTCGCCTATTCCGTGGGCCTGGAGGACTTTGACAATTCCCAGATCCTCGAGTGGCACCTGATGGATATGTAATGCCGCCCTGTCTCCGGCTTTGCACCGGAGGCACCGCAGTGTCCGGCGGTTTCCGCCTCCCCCGGATTCCGCCGGACACCGAATCTTCAACCCTGCGTCCCGGAGCTTCGCTTGCCTGCCGGGACGCGTTTTAAGGAAGGTGGGCGCTCCCGGCGGGAGTTGCCTGCATCAAGAAAAGCCCCCTTTGTGTGTCCTGACACAAAGGGGGCCTTTTTTCTGGTGCAGAGCCGGTTTTAAACCCGGCGGCACGCGCAGCGTCCGCCCGCCCCCTCTGGGGGAGAGGGGGCCCTACCGGTCCGCCTTGATCTCCGGCAAAAGCGCCTGACGCTTATACCGCGCCATATGGATATAGCTGTCGGTGGCGCCGTACTCCCGAATCCGGGAGACCAGAGCGAAAAACCGCTCGATGGTCTCGCAGTAGACGGTCAGAAGCGCGTCGGTCTTTCCGGGAATTTCGGTCGCCTCCACAATCTCGGGTTCGTCGACGATGAATTTCAGAAAGTCCTCTTTTTTGCCGTTCTGCAGCATGACGATAATGGTGGACTCCACCTGAAAGCCCATGGCGGCGGGGTTTACCTTGATGGTGTACCGCTCGATTACGCCGGCGTCCTCCATGCGCTTGACCCGCTCGGTAACGGCGGGCGCGCTCAGATGCACAGCTTCTCCCAGCTTCTTCATGGAGACGCGGCCATTCTGCTGAAGCTGACGGAGGACATCCCGATCGATATAGTCAAAATCCATGTTTTCACCCCTTGCTGATCATAAACGATGTTCAAAATGAACAATTATTTTGGGCCTTAAAGCGCACGGAAAGCGGTTGGCTGTGAGGGATAAAGGTTATTTGAAGGTTTTCCTTTCGTTTTGAATGCTTTTTGCACCATAATTCCGTTTGCAGCATATTTGCATTGCCCCAAAAGAATGCTAAAATATACTCAAGAAAACCGGAAGCTCGGCAGCGAATTTTGTTAAAAACCACATGCGATTTCCGTACCCCGGGGACGAGACAAAAAGAAAGCCAAAAACATGCCGCAGATGCGGCCGGCAGGTCAGCGCCTCCGGGAAAAAGTCGAACCCGGCGCAAATGTGCTATATTCTGTATTGTATACGATTTAAGAGAAAAATGCAAATAGGAAAATATATATAGGGGGGTATTCTTTACCATGCTCAAAATGAACGACCTGCGCGCGGCAGCGGACCGGCTTCACGAAGTCGATGTGCTGCTGGGCAAGAACCAGTACGCCGAAAGAGTCCTGAAGGGCGGCAGCGTTGTCAATGTCCTGACCAAGGAAATTTACAAGGCCGACATCGCCATTGAGGGCAGCCACATCCTGATGGTGGGCGACTGCTCCGCTCTGATCGGTGAAAAGACCGACGTGGTCAATGTGGAGGGCAAGTTCCTGACGCCCGGCTTCATTGACGCCCACATGCACTTTGAAAGCGCCATGCTGACGGTTACCGAGTTCTCCCGTCTGTCTCTGCCCACCGGCACCACCTGCCTGATTTCCGATCCCCACGAAATCGGAAACGTTCTGGGCCCCATCGGCATTAAGGCAATGGCTGAGGAAGCCGCGAAAATGCCCCACCACGTATTTTGCAGAGTTCCCGCTCTGACGCCCGACTCTCCGGGCCTGGAGACTGCCGGCTACGACATCACCTCCAAGGAGATCCCCGAGATGCTGAGCTACCCCTCAGTCAGCGGCATCGGCGAGACCCAGGGCATCAGCGCCATGCGGTTTGTGTATGACCACAACTATGACGTCATCAAGGACACCATCAGCTCCTCCGTATATGCCCACGGCATTGACAAGGAAGTTGACGGCAACGCACCGGAACTGTTCGGCAACGAGCTGGCCGCCCATATCATCTGCGCCGGCACCGACATCTCCTGCCATGAGACCACCACGAAAAAGGAGTGCGTCGAGAAGCTGCGCTACGGCGTGCACGTGCTGATGCGCGAGGGCTCCACCCAGCGCAACATGTCCGAGTGCATCAAGGCCCTCACCGAGGAGCACCTGGATTCCCGCAACCTGCTGCTGGCCACCGACGATATGCTGGCTGAGGACATCTCCAAGACCGGACATATGAACGACATCATCCGCCGCACCATCCGCCAGGGCGTGGATCCCGTGGAGGCCATCCAGATGGCCACCATCAACTCCGCCGCCTGGCTGGGCATGAAGGACATCGGTGTTCTGGCCCCCGGCAAGCTGGCCGATATTGCCGTCATCGACGCCCCGCTGAAGGATATGGAAGTGAGCCAGGTGTTCCTGGGCGGCAAGAAGGTCGCCGAGAACCGCAAGCTGCTCATCGATCTGCCTCCGTACACCTATCCCGACTGCGTCAAGAACTCCGTCCACAGAGCGCCCATCAAGCCGGAGGACCTGATGGTCGAAGCCAAGGGCAGCTCCGCCGACGTCCGCTGCATCGGCCTGATCCTGGATCAGAACCTGACGGATGCCATTGAGCTGAAGATGCCCGTCAAGGACGGCTTTGTCCAGCCTGTTCCCGCTGAGGACATGCAGCCCATCGCCGTGGTGGGACGCCATGGCCAGAGCAACATCGGCAAGTCCTTCGTCAAGGGCTTCAAGATGAAGTCCGGCGCCTTTGCGGAGACCGTTTCCCACGACACGCACAACATCATCGTCACCGGCACCAACTATGCCGATATGGCCGCTGCCGTCAACCGCGTCATCGCCATGCAGGGCGGCGTCGCCATTGTCAAGGACGGAAAGAGCCTGGGCGAGCTGCGCCTGCCTATCGCCGGACTGATGACCGACGAAAAGAGCGCCTCCGAACTGACCGACAGCATGGCGGAGCTCCACAGAATCGCACGGGAAGAGCTGCACTGCGAAGCCCACGCTCCGTTTATGCATCTGGCATTCCTGTCCCTGACCACCAGCCCCAAGTGGAAGATCACCGACAAGGGTGTTGTGGACGCCAACAATTACTGCGTCCTGTCCACCGTGAAATAAGCGATTTGATTGTGTTCTTTGCGCCTGTGGCTGCCGGAGAATTTCGGCAGCCGCAGGATGTTTCCAATCAGAGTGTAGTAGTTCCACGGTTCCAAACCGAAAAATATAAATATTTTTTAGAGGAGGATAAACATGAATTACAACAAACAGTGGAAACTCATTGACCTGACTCAGGAAATCTATGAGGGCAACTCCGTATATCCCATCCATCAGAAGACTTACATCTTCGTCAATAAGACCCACAAGCAGAGCCGCGAAGCCACCGGCAGCCGCCTGGGCTTCTCCGCCCGCAACCTGCTGATGAGCGAGCACTGCGCCACCCATACCGACGCTGTGTGGGAATACAAAGAGACCGGCGCCACCATCGACAAGATGCCCATGGAGCATTTCTGGGGCTCCGCCATCTGCCTGGACCTGACCTTCGTGCCCGAGGACAAGTACATTGAGCCTGCGGATCTGGAGAAGGCTCTGGCCAACAGCGGCCTGACCATCGAGAAGGGCGACATCGTTCTGATGTACACCGGCGCCTATGACCGCCATTTCGGCAAGCTGACCCCGAAGGACGAGGGCAACCCCATCATCTGCTACATCGGCAGAGACGAGTATCAGCTGCACTATACCGGCCTCTCCGAAGCCGGTGCCAAGTGGCTGGCTGACAAGGGCGTCATGAACATCGGCATCGACTCCCCCGCCATCGACCATCCCGACGACCTGAGCTTTGCCGGACACTGGATCTGCGGCAAGTATGACATTACCAACACCGAGAACCTCTGCAACCTGGACAAGGTTGCCAACAAGCGCTTCTTCTATGTGGGCCTGCCCCTGAGAATTCGCGCCGGTTCCGGCTCCCCGATCCGTGCCGTTGCACTGGTCGAAAACGACAAATAAGCAAATAAAAGCAGAAAACACTGACTGAGAAAAACGGTGCCGGCAAGATAGGGTTGATACGCTGATTTTGTCGGCACCGCTTTTTATATGCAAAAACCTGTCGATATTTGCAATCTAGGATTTTATGAGGTGATAGCGTGGGAGGGTTGACTCAAACTCTTTTGGGAGGCATCGGAAGCGGTGCAATTTACGGATTGATGGGCCTTTCGTTCGCCCTGATATTCGGTAAACTGAAAATTTGTTCGTATTTGAACGGTGACCTGTCGATTCTGGCAGCGTACCTGTGCTTCTGGTCCTTTACCTTGTGGCATGTGGAGCCGTTCATTACAGCCGTGGTCCTCTGCCCCCTGTTTTTCCTGATCGGTTATTTCGTGCAGACCGTCTTTTTGAAAAAGTTCATGGCCATGGAGATCTGGCAGGGCAGATACCAGTCTCAGATCATGGTTACCTGGGGTATTGGTATTTGCATTATGGCGCTTGAGTACATGCTTTGGACGGCTACCTACCGTACCATGGGTGTCTCGTACAGAAACAGCGTTGTCCGCATGGGCGACATCGCGGTTCCCTACGTCGACATCTGGGCGTTTGTGGTTATGTTGGTCGTCCTGGTCGGCGTCAATCTCCTGCTGAAAAAGACCACGCTGGGTATTTCCCTGCGTGCGTGCTCCAACGATCGTGTCTCGGCCATGCTGAGCGGCATCAACTATCAGCGCGTCTGCGCAGTAACGTTTGGTATTTCCGCAGTTATCGCGGTAATCGCGGGTCTTTTCTATACACTGACCTCCCAGGTTACGCCCGCAGTAGGTGTGGATCTTACATTCAAGGGCTGGATGGCAGTGATTATCGGCGGCATGGGCAGCCTCGGCGGCTCCATCGTCGCAGGGATTATCATGGGCCTGGTGGAGGCTCTGACCAGTTATTTCTGGCTGCCTGCACTCAAAGAGGTCGTTTTGTTTGTCGGCCTCCTGATTCTTCTGATTGTCAAGCCCTCTGGACTGTTCAGTAAGAGTAGGTGAGGAAGATGAAGAATAATAAATTGCGGCCCTATATCATTGCCGGTCTCATTGCGATTGCCGCCTATATGGTTTTACTGTTTGGCTCGGACGGCGGCTATCTTTCCAACTTCATCGTGTATGTCTGCCTGTTTATTATCGCGTCCCAGGGCTGGAACCTGCTGGGCGGCTATGTCGGTGAAATTTCCTTCGGCCATGCGGTGTTCTGGGGCATCGGAGCCTATACGGTGGGCCTGCCCATCGGCTACGACCTGAACATCTCCCCGCTGCTGCTGGCGTTTGCCGGCGCGGCGGTGGCGGCCCTGTTCGCCTGGATTATCTCCTACCCGCTGCTGCGTGTGCGCGGGTTCCCGTTCCTGGTGGGTACCTACGGCCTGGGCGTGGTGTTTGAAAAAGTGTTCGTCGCCAGCCCCAAGCTGTTCGCCACCAAGGGCGTGTTCGTGGCCAACGATCTGAACCGCTTCTTCCTGCACGGCATGATCTTCGTTCTGATGATCGTGGTGACCGTGGGAGTCAAGTGGCTGACGGACAAGGATCTGGGCCTGCGGTTCAAGGCAGTCCGGGACGTTCCCGAGGCGGCCGAGATGGTGGGTGTCAACATCTATCATACCAAGACGGCAGCCCTGGTCATCGGCGCGTTCCTGTGCGGCCTGGCCGGCGGGCTGTACGTCCTGTACAGCGGATTCATCAATCCCACCACGGCGTTTGACAGCTCCGTGAGTATCTCTATTCTGATGGGCCCTTACATCGGCGGTATCGGAACGGTGCTGGGCACGGTGTTCGGAACCTCCATTGTCATTGCCATTCAGGAATGGGCTCGTTCTGCACTTCCCTTTACCGGTGGTCAGCATATGGCGCTGGGCCTTCTGTTGATTATTATTATGATGGTCAGCCGCGAGGGACTGTTCCCCGGGCTGCGCAAGCTTGCTTTGAAGCTGTCCGGTAAGACAAAGGATAAGACAAAGGAAAAGAAAGCGGCGTAAGCCCCATGCGGCGGACACGGAAAAATCCGCAAATCTAATAATGAATGAACAGGCGAGGTGAAGTTACAGTGGCTATTCTGGAATTGAAGGACATAGCAATGGCATTTGGCGGCATGGAACTCTTTTCCGGTATTAACCTGTCCTTCGAAAAAGATAAGGTGTACGGCATCATCGGAACCAACGGCTCCGGTAAGACGACGCTGTTCAACATTATCTGCGGCGTTTTGACGCCGACGCACGGTCAGGTTTTTTACGAGGGAAACGAGGTTACGGGAATGAAGCCCTGGCAGCTCTCCCGAAAGGGGATCGGCCGCTGCTTCCAGATGGTAAAACCCTTTAACAGTCTTACCCCCTATGAAAACGCGCGGGTGGCGCGTTCCAGTGCCGGACATTACAGCAAAGGCGAGGAAAAATTCTCTCTGGATGAGATTATGGAACTGACGGGGCTGAAGGACAAGCGCAACATCGTCACGTCCGAACTGTCCCTGCCCGACAAGAAAAACACCGAGATTGCCCGGGCGCTTGCCTGCAATCCCAAGATCATGCTGTTCGACGAAGTTTCCTGCGGCCTTTCCGGCGAGGAGATTTACGCCCGAATGGATCTGATGCGCAAGATTGCGGACTACGGCATTTCCATTATCGTCATCGAGCACATTATGATGTTCATCAAGGAGATCTGCGATGAGGTGGTCGTGCTCCATGCCGGCTCCATCATCAGCAGCGGCGACCCGTCTGTGGTGGCACAGGATCCGAAGGTCATCGAGGCGTACCTGGGAGGACGGAAGCTATGAATATTTTGGAAATCAAGGACGTTCATGCCGGTTACGAACCCGAGGCCGAGGCGGTTCAGGGCGTCAGCCTGGAAGTGGGCGACAACGAGTGTGTCGCACTGATCGGCGCCAACGGCGCCGGCAAGAGCAGCCTCTTTAAGACCATTTCCGGCATCCTGGATGCCCGCTCCGGCGAGATCCTGTTCCGCGGCGAGAAGATCAACGGACTGAAGCCCCATGTGATCGTCAACAAGGGCGTGATTCAGGTCCCCGAGGAGGGCGGCACGTTCTCCAACCTGACCATTGAGGAAAATCTGCTGATTGCCTGCCAGCGGCAGAAGGCCAAGGAAAACAGAGAGAAGAATCTGGAGACGGCGTATCATTTCTTCCCTGTGCTGAAGGAAAAGCGGCAGCTGATGGCCGGCTCCCTTTCCGGCGGACAGCGCAAGATGCTCTCCATCAGCAAGGCCATTATGGGAGAACCTGAGCTGCTGCTGCTGGACGACATTTCCATGGGTCTGGCCCCCAAGGTGGTGGAGGATCTGTACTCCATGCTGAAGGAGCTGACGAAGGCACTGGCTGTTCCCGTCCTCGTGGTGGAACAGATTGCGGATATTGCCCTGGATTTTGCCGAGAGAGGCTACGTCATGGCCCAGGGACACATTCTGCTGAAGGGGACTTCCCAGGAATTGCGCGCGACTGACGAAGTCAAGAAGCTCTATATCGGTGGCTAAGTGGTTGAGGCAACCACAAAAAATAGAGGAGACAATTTAGAAGGAGGATGAAAATGAAAAAGTCCAAGCTTGTGAAACTGTTGGCGTTAGTCCTTTCCCTGACCTTTGTGCTCTCTTCCTGCGGCGCCGGCGGCGACAAGGCGTCTGGCTCCGGCGAGGCCGCGGGCAAAGATGACATTGTCATCGGTTCCACCTTTACCCTCTCCGGCGACGTCGCCCATGCGGGCCAGATGGCGTTTGAGGGCGCAAAACTGGCAGTCAAGTACGTGAACGAGGAACTGGGCGGCATCAACGGCCACAAAGTCGTTCTGAAGTACTATGACGACGAGTTTGACGAATCCAAGATCCCCATGCTGTACGAGAAGCTGATCACCAAGGATAAGGTGGATCTTCTGCTCTCTCCGTACACGTCTCCGTTCCTGGCGGCTGCCCCCATCGTGCACAAGTATGACAAGATCATGTTCACCGTCGCGGCCGACAGCTATACTGCCAACGAGGAGTATGGCCAGGACATCGTCAATATCCAGATGGATGAAAAGTGGAAGGGCGGCAGATGGTGGAAGGACGTTATGGAGTTCTTCACCAGCTTTGATCAGTGGAACACCAACCCCGATCTGACTGCGCCCAAGACCATGGCCATTCTGAACCTGGAGATTGCCTACGGCCATGAAATCGAGGAGTCCGTGGTTCCCTATCTGGAGGATCACGGTATCGACGTTGTCTACAACGAGTACTTTGATCCCATGGAGACCGACTGGACCCCCGTTATCTCCAAGCTCAAGCAGCTCAAGCCGGACATCGTGTTCTGCCCGCATTACTTTGAAGGCTGCGTCAACTTCATCGAAAAGTGCGTGGAGCTCAACTACAGTGCCGACTATATGATCGTCGAAGGCATGTCCTGGGATCCCATTTCCTGGCCCAAGCCCGATGACGGCGGCCTGCAGCCCAGCATTGCCAAGCGCGGCTTCTTCGGCTATGCCGTGTACAAGGAAGCCTATAAGTCCGAGACCAAGGATTATCTGGCTGCCTACACCAAGGAAAAGTACAATGCCATCCCCGGCAACGACCTGATCTGCGGCTTCATGGCCGTTGAGCTGGCCGCCAAGGCCGCCAACAAGGCGGGCTCTACCGACAAGAAGGATCTTATTAAGACGCTGACCGAGAATACCTTTGATCTGGCCGGCTATCCGTATACCATGAATGAGACCGGCGGCAACGGCGCTGATTTCAGCTGGGGCGTCGGACAGTACATCCCCGCGGACATCAACAATGCCGATTCCAACGGCCTGGACTACTACTGCGTGTGGCCCAAGGAGTATGCCAACCACGATCCTGTCTATCCGTTCCCCGGCTGGCCCTCTAAGTAAATTCACGCAGGACTTCACTCAATAACGCGCAAAAGCCCCCGGCCGTAAGGCCGGGGGTTTTTCATAAGGCCGTGAATTTTTGACGCCGGATGTGCGGGGGGGGAACTACGGAAGCTCCCAGCTCTGCCCCGGAAAATCCGTGGAGAGCACTTTTTGGGCCAGCGCGGGATGCTCCTCGCAGAAGCGGGCCGTGGGGGAGGTGTCGCCCCACTGGTGCATGGGAAAAATCCGCCGCACCTCCGCCAGCTCCAGCAGATATTGAAAGCCCCTGGCGCAGAACGCACCCTGCCGGGGGTCCAGCGGCGCGAAGGCCGCATCAATCCGGCGGCGGCGCAGCGGTTCCAGATACCGCTTGAAACTGAGCTCCATGGTGCGGTTCCAGCCGTCGCTCTCCCCGTCCCAGTGCCACCAGTTGAGATCTCCCGCGTGATAGAGCGTTTTGCCGTCTGCCCGGACGACATACGCCGCGCCCTCGTCCGTGGAGGAGAGGGCCTCCAGGTGTACCGGCCCCAGCTCCAGGGTTTCGCCGCCCCGGACGGAGACGCACTTTTTCCCGGCGGCGGGAGAGACGCCCCATTTTTCAAAATTGCGTTCCGTCAGGCGGATCCCCTTGCCCAGCAGAAACGTCACCTCCCGGCTCCCGTCGTCCAGAGCAAAAATCCGGGGGTTGAAGTGATCGGGGTGGCGGTGGCTCACCAGACAGAAAAGAGGCTTGTCCGCCGGCAGAGCCGGCAGCTCCCCCGTCCACCAGTCAAACAGCAGCAGGGCGGAGGGGAGCTCCGCCGCAAAGCCGCTGTGGCCCAGAAATGTGACGCGCAGCATAATTTAAAGGTACCGGACCGCCGTCCCGTAGGCGATGACCTCCGCCGCGCCCTGCATGACAGAGGAGGAGGCGTACCGGACGCCGATTACAGCGTCGGCGCCCAGGGCCTCGGCACTGTCCACCATGCGCTTGGTGGCAATCTGCCGGGCCTCGTTGAGCATCTCGGTGTAGCCCTTGATTTCGCCGCCCACCAGGGTTTTCATCCCGGCCATAAAGTCGCGGCCGAAGTTTTTGCTGAATACCACGGTGCCCTTCACGATCTCCATTGCCTCGAAGTTCTGCCCGGGAATTGTCTCAATACTGAGAAGCTTCATCCTCTTCTCCTCCTTTTATTTCCTGAATCCGCTGCCGCAGGCAGCAGAGTACGCCTACGATGACGGCCAGACCCGCCAGAATATAAACGCCGAGAAGCAGCCGCACCGGCCCGGGAGGCGAATCCGTCCCCGCGGCCCAGAGCAGCAGGGCGATGAATCCCGCCGCAAAGGCTGTCACCAGGATCGTGACAATCACCGGTCCCGCGTATTTTCCGCCCCGGGATTTTTTTCGCGCATCCATCCGCCTGCCATCCTTTCCCAAGGCGCTTCCGCCCTGTTTGCAGCCCGGCGTCCGCCGGGGGCTTCTGCACCATTAAAAATACGGCGCAGGCTCCGCGCCTGCGGGGCGCGCGGGATTAAAAAGATTATACCACAGACAGGGGACGCCTGTGGTATAATCATACCATGAATATGGAGTATTTGACAAGTGAAGAACGTCTTCTGGCGCTGCGCGGCCCGCTGCTGGACTGGTACCGCCGCACCGCCCGGGATCTGCCCTGGCGGCACACGGAGGACCCGTACCGCATCTGGGTCTCGGAGATCATGCTCCAGCAGACGCGGGTGGCGGCGGTGCTGGGGTATTACGGCCGCTTTCTGGAGGAATTCCCCACGGTGGAGGCCCTGGCGGCGGCGCCGAAGGAGCGGCTTTTGAAGCTCTGGGAGGGCCTCGGTTATTACAGCCGGGCCAGAAATCTGCAAAAGGCCGCCGCTGTGGTGGCCCACCGGTACGGCGGGGCGTTTCCCGCCGATTATGAGACGCTTCTGACGCTGCCCGGGGTGGGGCCGTACACGGCGGCGGCGATTGCCTCCGCGGCGTTCGGGGAGCCGGTGCCCGCGGTGGACGGCAACGTGCTGCGGATTGTCAGCCGCATCACCGACTGCCACGACGACATATCGGCTCCCGCCGCCAAGAGCGCCGTCCGGACGCTGATGGCCGCCGCCATGCCCGATTCTCCGGCGGACTGCCGGATTTTCAACCAGGCCGCCATGGAGCTGGGCGCCGTGGTGTGCGTGCCGGCGGGGCCGCCGGAGTGCGCCCGCTGCCCCGGGGCGGAGCTGTGCCTGGCCCGGGCCCGGGGAACGGCGCCGGAGCTGCCGGTGAAGGCGGCGAAAAAGCCCCGGCGGGTGGAGGAGCGGACGGTGTTCGTCCTGGCTCAAAACGGCCGGGTCGCCCTGCGCCGCCGGGAGAAAAATGGCCTTTTGGCGGGCCTTTGGGAGTTTCCCAACGTTCTGGGCACACTGGATGAGGCTCAGGCGGCGGCGCAGCTGGCACGCTGGGGCCTCCGGCCGGAGGACTGGCTGCGGCGAAGGACGGCCAGGCATATTTTCACCCATGTGGAGTGGCGCATGACGGGCTATGTCCTGCGGGCGGCGGGCGACGGCGGCTTTCTCTGGGCCGACCGGGCCGCGCTGGCGGAGCGGGCGGTGCCCTCGGCGTTTGCCGCCTACCTGCGGGAGGCGGAGGAGCTTCTGCCGGAAAGTGACGGCGCGCCGCCCCGGGAGGGGGAGCGCGCGGAAGGGAGCGGGACATGATTCGGAAGATTTTACTGCTGGGAGATCCCCGGCTGTACCAGGTCAGCGAGCCTGTGGAGAGGGAGGAACTGGAGGAGATGCGGGCGCTGACGGCGGATCTGCGGGACACCGTGGAGGAATACCGCCGCGTCCACGGCGCGGGCCGGGCCATTGCGGCGCCCCAGGTGGGCGTGGGAAAGCGGCTGCTGGTGCGGAGCATCGCCGGAGAAACCACCGCGTTTGTAAACCCGGTGGTGTCGTTTCCGGACGGGGAGACCATGGAGGTGCTGGACGACTGCATGTCCTTTCCGGGCCTGCTGGTGCGGCTGCACCGCTTTCGCCGGTGTACGGTGGTCTACCGGGATCTGGACTGGCGGGAGTGCCGGGAGGAGCTGGAGGGCGACCTGGCGGAGCTGATGCAGCACGAATACGACCACCTGGACGGTATTCTGGCCGTCATGCGGGCGGACGACAGCCGCTCGCTGGTCTATCGGAGGCGGGGGGAATGATCTGTACCCTTTGCCCCAGAAACTGCGGGGCGGAGCGGACGGCCTACCGGGCGGGGGGCGTGTGCGCCATGCCTATGGCGCCGGTGTGTGCCAAGGCCCAGCTCCACCTGTGGGAGGAGCCGTGTCTTGTGGGGGAGCACGGGGCCGGCACCGTGTTTTTTTCCGGCTGCAACCTGCGCTGCCGCTTCTGCCAGAACGGGAGCATCTCCCACGGCGGCTTCGGCAAAACCATCTCCCCGGAACGGCTTCGGGAGATCTACGGGGAGCTGATCGCTGCCGGGGCGGCGTGTATCGACCTGGTGACGCCTACCCACTTCACGCCGGTAATCCGGGAATCCCTCCGGGAGCCGCTGCCGGTGCCGGTGGTGTGGAACTCCGGCGGCTACGAAAAGCCGGAGACGCTCTCCACGCTGGAGGGGCGGGTGCAGGTCTACCTGCCGGATCTCAAGTACGCCCTGGCGGGCCCGGCGGAGCGATACTCCGGCGCGGCGGACTATTTCGAGTGGGCCTCCCGGGCGATTGCGGAGATGTTCCGCCAGACGGGGCCGTACCGGATGGAGGGCGGGCTGCTGCGCTCCGGCGTGCTGATCCGCCATCTGCTGCTGCCTGGAGAGCTGGAAAACACCCGCCGGGTCATCGACTGGGTATCGGAGACCTTCCGGCCCGGAGACGTGCTTTTTTCCCTTATGAGCCAGTATACGCCCCAGAAGGGCGCCTCCGGCAACCTGGCCCGGCACGTGACCCGGGCGGAATATGCCGCCGCCGCGGCGTACATGGAGAACTGCGGCGTCACCGACGGCTACACCCAGGAGCGCACCTCGGCTCGGGAGGAGTATACCCCCGGATTCGACGGCGGCGGAATCTGAAGCGGAAAAAGGCCCCGGCGCAGTAAAAAGGTTCCCGGACGCGCGAAGCGTCCGGGAACCTTTTTTTCAAAGAGCGGCAAAAGGCTGAGGGGGGCTTACCTGTCCTTCAGGCCGCCGGCCTTCCGGAGATTTTCCAGTGCCTCGGAGCAGCGCATGGAGTGGGCGGAGGGATTGCCCCGCAGGATCCGAAGGGAACTGCGGTAGCGGTCGGGGGTGCGGACGCGGATCCGGCTTTCGTTGGTGCGGAGCGTTTCCAGGGCCTGGTCGATTTCCGCCCGGCGGGCCTCCAGGGCCTTGCCGGTGAGCTCCCTGCGCTCCCCCAGCTGATTCCGGGCGCTCTCCAGCGCGGCGGAAATGTTGTGCAGGGCGCTGAGCTTGGCGTCGCTGCGGCGGCGCAGAGCGGATTCCAGCAGCTCCCGGCGCTCCAGCGCCCGGGAAGCCCGCTGCGCCTTCCGCTTTTCCAGCCCGGCCTCCACCCGGGTCTCCAGCAGAAGCTTCTCCACCTCCGTCCGCTCCCGGAATTTTCGGAGATCATCCGCCGCAAAGGCGGAGACCACCTCCGCCCGCATGGCCAGGCGGCGCAGATCCTCGTTTTCTTCGGTGATCTTTTCCAGCATCTCCCGCAGATCCACGGCGGCGCGGAAGGACTGGACAAAGTCCACGGTGACGGAGGAAACCAGCACGAAGGCAACGGGCTCCGTCCATGCGGCGGGAATCCTTCCCAGCAGAACCGCGATGGGCGGGTGAATCAATTTCACCAGCAGGATGGAAAAAACGCCCCAGGCCAGCGTACTGGAAAGGCAGATGTAGCCCTTCAGATTGCATTTCTGTTTGGAATAGTCCCAGTAGCGGACGTGAAACAGCCGCTCCATGGCCGCCCCTGTAAAATACTCCAGAACGGTGGAGGAGATCATGCCGAAAAGAAAAATCAGCGGCAGGCTGTCCTGCACGCGCAGGGTGGACAGCAGAATGATCACCGCCCCGGAGCCGTAGATGGGCAGTAGCGGCCCGTGCAGAAAGCCCCGGTTTACCCAGCGGCGCTGCAGGGCGGAGACGTAGCACGACTCCCAGACCCAGCCGCACAGGCAGTAAAAGAAAAAGAACAGCAGCCATTGATCCAGCGTGTACGAGCCCATGAAAGGTCCCCCCTTTTTGATCTCTCCTCAGCTTAGCACAATTTGCGCCCGCCATCAATCGACAACCGGGCGGATGTGTCGGGAGACGGCGGGGCAAAAGCAATGTAAAGGGGCGGCGCGCGGAACTTCC
>JALCRQ010000016.1 GCA_022652655.1 Oscillibacter sp.
CGCCGCCCTCAAGACCGCCGGTGTGCTGGTCAAGACCCTGGGCGCTGCCGTTCCCGGCCACATGGACAAGGAGCAGTACGCCTTCTGCTGGATCGTGGACTTCCCCATGTACGAGATCGGCGACGAGTCCGGCGAGCTGGAATTCTGCCACAACCCGTTCTCCATGCCCGCCGGCGGACTGGACATTCTTTTAAAGGCGGAGAGCGGCGAGGTGGATCCTCTGACCATCACCGCCGACCAGTACGACCTTGTGTGCAACGGCGTGGAGCTCTCCTCCGGCGCCGTCCGGAACCACGATCCCGAGATCATGGTCAAGGCCTTTGAACTGGTGCGGCTGGGCGAGGACGATGTCAAGGCCAAGTTCCCCGCCATGTACAACGCCTTTACCTACGGCGCGCCCCCCCATGCCGGCATCGCCCCGGGCATCGACCGCATCGTCATGCTGCTGGCGGGCGAGGACTCCATCCGGGAGATCATTCCCTTCCCCATGAACAAAAACGCCCAGGACGTCATGATGGGCGCCCCCAGCGAGGTGACGGACAAACAGCTTGCCGAGCTTCATATCGCCGTGACCCGCCGCGAGGACTGAACCGCTTTTGCGGCTGAACGTTTTCCGCGGGCTTGATTCCGCCGGAGGATTCAGAATGGCTTTCCCATTTCGGCTCCTCCGGCGGAGGCCTGCCCGCTCCGCCTCCTTCTCCCTTTCTTTTCCCCTCCGCCTATGGTAAACTGGAGGGAGAACACATGTGTTGGGGGAGGCGTCTATGAAACGGTTTTTCTGCGCGGTTCTGGCCGCGGTCTGTCTTTTGGCCCCGGCGGGATGTATTTCCGCGCCCCGGGCGTCCCAGGCTTCATCCGCCCAGAGCTCCGCCGTCTCCGCGCCCCGGCCGGAACCGGCCCCTGCCGAGGCCGATCGGGCGGAGGCGCTGCTGGCGTCTCTCACCCCGGAGCAGCGGGTGGGACAGCTGTTTTTTGCCCGCTGCCCGGCATCCGGCGCGGCGGAGGACGCGGCCGCGTACCATCTGGGCGGCTTCGTGCTCTTCGGCCGGGATTTTAAGGATCTCACCGCCAACGAAATCATTCAGACGCTGGCCATCTATCAGGACGCCGCCCGGGCGGACACCGGCATCCCCCTGCTGCTGGGCACCGACGAGGAGGGCGGCTCCGTGGTGCGCGTCAGCTCCAACCCCCATCTGTGCCGGTGGAAATTCCGCTCGCCCCAGCAGCTGTTTGCCGCCGGCGGACTGGAGGAGGTGGCCCGGGAGACGCACCGGAAGGATGTGCTGCTCAAGGCTCTGGGCGTCAACGTCAATCTGGGGCCGGTGTGCGATGTGTCCGCCGACCCGGACGACTTTATCTACCCCCGGGCCTTCGGGCAGGACGCGCAGGCCACCGCCGGCTATGCCTCCTGCGTGGCGGAAACCATGGCAAAAGACGGCATGGGCACCGTTTTGAAGCACTTCCCCGGCTACGGAAACAACGCGGACACCCACACCGGCTCCGCCGTGGACACCCGGCCGCTGGAGCGCTTCACCGCCTCGGATTTTGTGCCCTTTCAGGCAGGGGCGGACGCCGCCGGAAAAACCGCAGCCGTGCTGGTGAGCCACAATATTATGACCGCGGCGGACGACACGCTGCCCGCCTCCCTCTCTCCCGCCGTCCACACGCTGCTGCGCCAGACGGTGCTGGGCAGCCAGGCCTCCCCCTGGGACGGCGTGGCGATGACCGACGATCTGGCCATGGACGCCGTCCGGGCGTACGCCCAGAACGGCTCCGCCGCCGTACTGGCCCTCCGGGCCGGCAGCGATCTGCTGCTCACCACCGACTACCGCGCCCAGATTCCCCAGGTCCTCGCCGCCCTGAAAGACGGCTCGCTGGAGGAAGGGCGCGTCGATGAAGCCTGCCTCAGGGTGCTTCGCTGGAAGCTGGCGCTGGGGCTGCTGTAACACCGCGGAAGGAGCAGCCCTATGAAAACCGCCGGATGGGCCGCCTGTCCCGTCTGGAACCGGATCCCTTCCCTGGTTTAATGATTGAAAGGACGTCGCCGCATGGAAACTGAAAAGCTCTACTACACCGACCCCTTTATGAAGGAATTTACCGCCGAGGTCTTGACCTGCCAGCCGGGCAAGGACGGCTACCTCATCGTACTGGACCGCACCGCCTTCTATCCCGAGGGCGGCGGGCAGCCCGCCGACCACGGCAAGCTGGAGGACGGCTCCGTGGTGGATGTGCACGAAAAGGACGGCGTGATCGTACATACCTGCACCGCCCCCGCGGAGGTGGGCGCCCGGGTCACCGGCGTGCTGGAGTGGGCCCGCCGCTTCGACCACATGCAGCAGCACTCCGGGGAGCACATCCTCTCCGGCATCCTCTGCCGCTCCTACGGCTGCGACAACGTGGGCTTTCACCTGGGAGCGGAGACCGTCACCATCGACTACAATACCGAAATCACCTGGGAACAGGCCATACGGGCCGAACAGCTGGCCAACACGGTCATCGCCGGCGACCGGCCGGTGGAGATCACCTACCCCAGCCGGGAGGCGCTCAAGCGCATGGACTACCGGAGCAAAAAGGAGATCCCCGGCCGGATCCGCATCGTCACCTTTCCGGAGGCCGACTGCTGCGCCTGCTGCGGAACCCACGTGCTCCGGGCGGGACAAGTGGGTCTCATCAAGGTGCTCTCCGTTCAGAAATTCCGGGACGGCGTGCGCATCGAAATCGTGTCCGGCGACCGGGCTTTGCAGTGGTTTTCACGTATTTACGATCAAAACCGCATCGTAGCCCAGGCGCTGAGCGTCAAGGTTTTTGAAACCGCCGCCGCCGTGGAGCGGACCATCGCAGATCTGGCGGCCTGCAAGGCCCGGGAGTCACAGCTGGAGGATCAGGTGTTCTTCGGCATCGCCAGAGCCCACGCCGGCCAGGGGGACGTGGTGCTGCTGCAGCCCCCCATGCGGCCCGACGCGGTGCGGAAGCTGGCGGACGCCGTGGCGAAAACCGCCGGCGGCCTGGCCGCGGTGTTTGCCGGGAGCAACGGGGAGAAAATCAACTACGCTCTGGTCCGCTCCGACGGCGGCGACATCTCCCAGCTGGTCAAAGCCCTGAACGCCTCGCTCCGGGGTCGGGGCGGCGGGCGCAGCGGCTTTGCCCAGGGCAGTATCCAGGCCACCCGGCTGGAGATCGAAACCTTTTTTGAGGAGCTGAAAAAGCGCTGAGGTTTTCCACAGCCGCCCCGTTTTTGGGGACAAACCCTTCGATTTGAAAGAAAGCAGGAAACCGTATGATTCTCGTGGTTTTGATTTTTGCGGCCTTCGGCGCCATGCTCCGCTACCCCGCCCGGGAGTCCCGGCGTCCCTGGCTGGTCACCGCCATTTTGGCCGGAGCCGGGGCGGCTGTATGGCTTTTGTCCTTTTTGATGGAGGTGGACGGAACCGTTATGGCGCTGCTGTTTCTGGCCTGCGCGGCGGGCTCCGCCTCGTGCGGCCTGTTTCTCCGGAGAAAAGCCTCCGAAAAACCGTCTGAAAAATAAGAAAGACGCCGTCCGGCAGCTTGCCGGACGGCGTCTTTTTTTCCACAGCGGTTCTTTTTTCGGAGGAAAACCCAACTCCTCAGTAGGCCAGCTTCTCCGCCAGGTATTCATGCAGCTGATCGATGGGCAGCCGCACCTGTGTCCGGCAGAGCTTCGCTCCGCCGGTTCCCGGGGAAAATTTCATCTGCGCGGATGGAGTGAATCCATCCGGCATCAAGGGGGCTGCGCCCCCTTGGACGCCGTCTCCGACGGCGAACTGGAACAGCGGAAACCCAACTCCTCAGTAGGCCAGCTTCTCCGCCAGGTATTCATGCAGCTGATCGATGGGCAGCCGCACCTGTTCCATGGAATCCCGGTCGCGGACGGTGACGCAGTTGTCCGCCGGGGTCTTGTCGTCGCCCACGGTCTGGAAATCCACCGTGATGCAGTACGGCGTGCCGATCTCATCCTCCCGGCGGTAGCGCTTGCCGATAGAGCCGGCGTCGTCGTAATCCACCATCCAGTCCCGGGCCAGAAGCTGCTGAACTTCCCGGGCCTTGTCGCCCAGCTTTTTGCTCAGGGGCAGCACAGCGGCCTTGTACGGCGCCACGGCGGGATGGAAGCGCATCACCACCCGGGTGTCGTTCTTGGCCTCGTCCACCACCTCCTCGTCATACGCCTCCACCAGCAGCGCCAGCATCATCCGGTCGGCGCCCAGGGACGGCTCAATGACGTAGGGAATATAGTGGGTGTTGGCCTCCTGATCGAAATAAGTCAGATCCTGTCCGGAGTGCTCCTGATGCTGGGTGAGATCGTAATCCGTACGGTCCGCCACGCCCCAGAGTTCTCCCCAGCCGAAGGGGAACAGATACTCAAAGTCCGTGGTGGCCTTGGAATAGAAGCACAGCTCGTCCTTGTCGTGATCCCGGAGGCGGAGATTCTTCTCCTGCACGCCCAGGCCCGTGAGCCAGTCCCGGCAGAAGGAACGCCAGTACTGGAACCACTCCAGATCCGTGCCGGGCTTGCAGAAAAATTCCAGCTCCATCTGCTCAAATTCCCGGATACGGAAGATGAAGTTGCCCGGGGTGATCTCGTTGCGGAAGGACTTGCCGATCTGGCACACGCCAAAGGGCAGCCGCCGGCGGGTGGTGCGCTGGATATTGGGGAAGTTCACGAAAATCCCCTGGGCGGTCTCCGGCCGGAGATAGACCTCCGTGGAGGAGTCCTCGGTGACGCCCTGATGGGTCTTGTACATGAGGTTGAACTTGCGGATGTCCGTAAAATCGGACTTCCCGCAGCCGGGGCAGGGGATCTGCTTTTCCCGGATGTAGGCCACCAGCTCCTCGCCGGACATGGCCTCCACATTGACGTCGGTGATCCCCTGGGCGTTGTTGTAGCCCTCCACCAGTTTGTCCGCCCGATGGCGCATTTTGCAGTTCCGGCAGTCAATGAGCGGGTCATTGAAGGTAGCCACGTGGCCGGAGGCCACCCACGTCTCGGAATTCATCAGAATGGCGGAATCCAGGCCCACGTTGTTGGGATTTTCCTGGACGAACTTTTTCCACCAGGCGCGCTTGACATTGTTCTTCATCTCCACGCCCAGGGGGCCGTAGTCCCAGCTGTTGGCAAGGCCGCCGTAGATCTCGCTGCCCGGGAACACAAAGCCGCGGCCCTTGCACAGCGCCACGATCTTTTCCATGGTCTTCTGCTGGTTGTTCATTAAAATCATCCATTCCTTTCACTTTGCCTGAAAGCAGCACCGGCGGCTGCCGCGGAATATGCGCTGAGGGGGCTTGCGCCCCCTCAGGATTTCATGCCCGTTCCCCGGCGCCGGACTGTTTGTCCCGGTCGTACGCCACGATGACCCGGCGGTTGGGCTCCACGCCGGTGGAATAAGTGGTGATGTCCGGCGTATCCTGCAGGGCCGTATGGATCACATGGCGCTCATAGGCGTTCATGGGCTCCAGCGTGACGCTGCGGCGGTATTTCACCACCTTGGCGGCCACCTTCTGGGCCAGATGGGCCAGGCTCTCCTCCCGGCGCTCCCGGTAGTTCTCGGCGTCCAGCTGGACGCGGACCCGGCCGCCGGTGCGGTTGACGCAGTAGCTGGTGAGCTGCTGAATGGCGTCCAGCGTCTCACCCCGGCGTCCGATAAGGGCGCCCAGGCTTCCGCCCTCCAGAATGACCTTGTAGCGGCCCTTCTCGGGCAGATACACCCGAACCTCCGCCGCGGCCTCCATCTGGGAGAGCAGACCGCTCAAGAATGTACGGATGGCCTGGGCCTTCTCGTCGTCCACCTCGTCGCCCAGCGTCTCAGCTGCGGCCCTCGGGGCTCCGGTTTCCGGCATCTCCGGACGGACGGCGGGCTGCACCGCGGCAGCGGCGTCCTCCGCCGCGGGGGCGGGCTGCCGCTCCTCCCGCCGCTCCCGGCGGACGCGGGGTTTTTCCTCTTTTTTCTCCTCCCGGGGGGCTTTTTCAAACCGCCGGGGGCGTTCCGCACGGGGCTCCTCGGCGCCGGAGACGCTCTCCTGCGCCGGAGCGGCGTCAAAATCCTCGCCGTAGGTCACGCGAACCACGGCCGGCTGGCTGCCCAGCCCCAGAAAACCGGCCTTTGCCCGCTCCAGAATCTGCACGGAGACATCGTCCCGATCAAGACCCAGCTGTGCCAGCGCCTTCGCGAGGGCTTCATCTTCGGTCTTTCCCGATACGTCAATATAACTCATCTTCTGCAAGCTCCTTATTCGTCGCCGGTCTCGCGGCCGGCCTCATTATCATAATCATAATGTGTATCGGCATAGGCGCGGCCGCGGGCATAGGGGCGGTCGCCCACGCGTCCCGCTTCCGTGGTGCTGGGACGTTTGCCCTTGACAGGCGCCTGGATGCCGCTCTTGGCGCGCTTCTGCGCCTTGGCCTGCTGCTTGACGGACAGCTGACGCTGTTCCTCCTGCAGACGCCTGGCCTCCTCCTGACGGACCCGGCGGCGATCTTCCACCTGACGCTGATGCTCCTCTTCCTCCGCTTCCAGCTTTCCGTTATAAAACTTTCCAAGCAGAAGCTCCTGAATGGCCGTAAACGCACTCTGGGCAATCCAGTACACGCCCAAGGCCGCGGGAAGCGTAAAGCCAATCCACAGGGAGAACAGCGGCATGGTCCACATCATCATCTTGCTGGAGGGGTTCTCGCCCGCTCCGCCGGCCTGGGTGCTCATGGTGATCTTCATCACCAGAATCTGCAGCACGGCGGAGAGAATGGGGATCAGCAGCAGGCCGGCAGCCGCCCAGGCAAAGCCCGTGGACAGCGTTTTAATGGCCGCAGAGGGCAGGGCCGAGAGGTCGATGCCCAAAAACTGATAGTTGACGTTGACCCAGTTGGGGTTGGCGGCAAAGAACTCCTTCACCGGAGCCTTGTCGGCGTTGCTGGCCAGAGCCTTGATAATTTCGATCTGGGCGTAGGCTCCGTCGGCGCCGCTTTTCATAGTGGTCCAGGTCAGACCCAGGCCCTTCACCACTTCCTTGGCGGAATCCAGCACGGTGATGGCCGCGGCCCGGGAGCCGAAGTTCATGAAGTACGCCACCGGCTCGCGGATGACGTAGTACAGCGCCATCAGAATGGGCAGGGGCAGAAAACTCCACAGGCAGCCGCTCATGGGGTTGACGCCCTCTTCCGCGTAGAGCTTCTGCACCTCTTCATTCATCTTTGCCTGGTTGTTGGCGTACCGCTTTTTGAGCTCCTGCATGCGCCCGCTCATCCGGTTCATGCGGACCATGCTCTTCTTGGACTTCATCTGGAAGGGCAGCAGCACCAGCTTGATCACCAGGGTAAAGAGGATCAGGGATACGCCGTAAGACCCTGTGACGCTGTAAAAAAGACGCACCAGGGCTGCAAACGGATAACAGATCCAGTAACCGATTGTTGCCATATTCTTTTTCCCTCCGAAATTTTGAAATGGGACCCGACTTACGGGACGGGATCATACCCGCCCTTGTGGAACGGATTGCAGCGCAGAATCCTGCGGAACGCCAGCCAGCCGCCCTTCAGGGCGCCGTATTTCTCCAGCGCCTCCAGCGCATACTGGGAGCAGGTGGGATAAAACCGGCAGCAGGCCGGACGGTAGGGAGAGATCGCCCTCCGGTAAAACCGGACCAGCGCCATCAAAAACTTTTTCATGTCGCCTTTCCGTTTCCGGCAAGCCCCAGCTTGCCGGCCAGCCGCAAAAAAGCGGCGTTCAGTTCGGCAAAGGAGGCCGTCACGGTCCGGCCCCGGGCCACGACGATAATGTCGTAGCCCTGCCCCAGGGCACCGACATTCAGCCGGCAGACCTCCCGCAGACGGCGGCGGGCCCGATTGCGGGTCACAGCCTTGCCGATTTTAACGGATACGGTGAAGCCGAAGCGGTTGCGCCCCAGCCTGTTTTTCCGGCAATAGAGCACCATGCACCGGTCCACCGCCGATGCCCCCTTTTGATAAAGGCGGCGAAATTCATAATTCTCCTTCAGCGTGACAGACCGTTTCATTCCGTGCCCCGCAGCTCCCTTCCAAGCCTCCGATTTTTGGGAACAAACTCGTTTAGGGACGGAGGAATTTTTGAAAAAATTCCCGCCGTCCCCGGATAGGCTGTTCCCGTGTCTTCCGCGCGCTTTCCGTAGCCCTTTATCAGTAAGTCAGCTCAGCGCGGCCCTTCGCGCGGCGGCGGGACAAAACCTTGCGGCCGTTCGCGGTTGCCATTCTCTTGCGGAAGCCGTGGATCTTGGAGCGATGCAGCTTCTTGGGCTGGTAGGTACGTTTGGTTGCCATCTTGGAAACACCTCCTAGTTAAAATCAGGCCGCCGGTCAGGCGGCATGCTCGACGGAGCACAAAGGCTCCGCAGCGAACTTGTCCAGGCGTTTTGCAACGCACCGATTAGTATACATACAAATTGAAAAAGTGTCAACAAAAACTTAAAACCCCCGGAAACGGCCATCTTTTTTCTTCTCCCTGTCTGTTTTCTATATATTGTGGATATGGCGTGTCCCACACCTAAATATAGAATCTCTTTTTTGTAATAATTATAGAATAGGTAGGTTGTGTTTTTTTCAAATATCTGCTATACTAAATAAAAAAGCTGCCGGCATTGCGCATGCCCGCATGCAAAGCGGCACATTGAACGAAACTCCCTGTGCCGCTCCGGCGGCAGGGGGGCTTTTTTTCTGTCCGCCGGACGGCTTTCCCCCTAGTTTCCTGATTTACAAGGAGCGAGGTGTTGTTGCTTGAATTCCATCTCCGACGTCTGGAACAGCGTGCTCCAGCAGCTCAAACGGGATCTCTCGGAAACGACGATCCGCACCTGGTTTGACGAGCTGGAGGCGGTGGATCTCCGGGACGGCACGCTGTTTCTTCACTGTCCCAACGACTTTAAAACCGGCTATATTGAAGATCTGTTTCTCAAAAACATCAAGGCGGCCCTCCGGGATATTTTCTCCGCGGACATCGGCGTCACCATTCTGGACGACGAGGCGTACCGGGCCTTTCTGGGGGGAGAGCCCTCCCGGAACCGCGGCTTTGATCCCAACAACGAGTTCACCTTCGACACCTTCGTGGTGGGGCCCTCCAACAAGCTGGCCTATGCCGCGGCCATGGCTGTGGCGGAGCATCCGGCCCAGAACTACAACCCCCTTTTCATCTACGGGGACTCCGGCCTGGGCAAGACACATTTGCTCTACGCCATCGCCCATGTGATCCGGAAGCGGGAAAAGGGCTCGAAAATTGCCTATGTCAAGGGCGACGATCTCACCAACGAGCTGGTGACGGCCATCCAGTCCGGCCCTGCCAAAACCGCCGAAATGCGGGAGAAATACCGCCAGGCCGACCTTTTTCTGGTAGACGACGTCCAGTTCATCGCCGGCAAGAAGCAGACGCAGGAGGAATTTTTTCACACCTTCAACACCCTCTACGAATCCGGCAAGCAGATTGTCCTCACCTCCGACCGGCCGCCCTCTGAGATGACGCAGCTGGAGGACCGGCTGCTGACCCGGTTTGAATGGGGCCTGCTGGTGGACGTGGAACCGCCGGATTTTGAAACCCGCCTGGCCATCATTAAAAACAAAGCCGCCCTGCTGGGCCTGGAGCTGCCGGAGAAGATTTCCGCCTACATCGCGGAGAACGTCACCGCCAACGTCCGCCAGCTGGAGGGCACCATCAACAAGATCAACGCCTATCGGGATCTTCTGGGCAGCAACGCCGACGAGGAGACCGTCACCCGGGCCATTCAGGACATGCTCAAGCGGAGCAACGAGTATATTCCCTCCCCCGACGTCATCATCGAATATATCTGCAAGTACTACAATCTGGACGAGGGCACCATCCGGGGGCAGCAGCGCGTCCGGGACGCAGTGCAGGCCCGGCAGATCGCCATGTACCTGATCCGCTCCATGACCAATCTCTCTCTGGACGACATCGGCAAGGAATTCGACAATCGGGACCACACCACGGTGCTCTATTCCATCGACAAGGTGGAAAAGCAGATGAAAAAAACCTCCTCCTTTGCCGAAACGGTGAAGGAGATCAAGACAAATATCAATTCAAAGCGATAAGTTTTTCTCCACAGCGGCGGTGGAAAAAGAAAAACCCTCCGGTGGAAAACCTCCCTTTTCCCTGCTTTCCCGAAAAACCGGGGAGATCTCCGCCGTTCTCCGTGGAACAGTTTTCCCAGCTGCCGGAAGGGCTCCCGCCGTTTCTCCACAAAAAAACGCCCTACGACTTCTTGTTACTAAATTTTATGCTTTTCTTTTGATAATACGCATCCAAACCTTTTAAAATCTGAAAAGGAGAGATGAAACGATGAAATTCTCCTGTGAAAAGGCACTGCTGCAAACCGCCATCAGCGTGGCATCCCGCACCGTGGCGCAGAAAAGCTCCATTCCCGCGCTGGAGGGGCTACTGCTTCGGTGCGGCGAGGAGCTGACCGTCTCCGGCTACAATATGCAGGCGGGTATCCGCACCAGGGTCTCCGCCGACGTGACGGAGGGCGGCGAGCTGGTGCTCAACGCCCGGCTGTTCGGCGACATCGTCCGAAAGCTGCCGGACGATGTGGTGAGCTTTGTCTCCGATGAAAAACAGCTGGTCCATCTCACCTGCGGCGATGCGGATTTTGAGATTCTGGGCCTCTCCGCGGCGGATTATCCGGAGCTTCCGGAGGTGGAGGACGATTTCTGCGTCTCCATTCAGCAAAAGACCCTGCGGGCCATGATCGACCAGACCGCTTTTGCCGTCAGCACCAACGAAAGCCGCCCGGTTCACACCGGCGCCCTGTTTGAAATTACCGAGGCGGGCCTCACCATGGTGGCGGTGGACGGCTTCCGGCTGGCAGTGCGCCGGGAGCCGCTGGAGCGGATTGAGGGAGGCTTTTTATCCTTCGTCGCTCCCGGCAGCGCGCTGAGCGAGGTGGAAAAAATTTGCGAGGACACCGACGATTGCGCCGCCGTGACGCTGGGCAAGCGCCACATCCTCTTTGAGGTGGGCGATACGCAGCTCATCTGCCGCAGGCTGGAGGGCGAGTTCCTGGACTACAAAAACGCCATTCCCCGGCAGAATCCCATTGAGATTCTGGCGGACACCAAGGCCCTGATCGAGAGCATCGACCGGGTCAGCGTGGTGATTTCCGACAAACTCAAAAGCCCCGTGCGGTGTGTTTTCGATCACGACAAGGTGCTCCTGTCCGCCAAGACCGGCAACGGCGAGGCCAAGGACGTTTGCCGGGTTTCGGGCGACGGCGGCGGACTGGAAATCGGGTTTAACAACCGCTATCTCATGGAGGCGCTGCGCTACGCTCCGGCGGACACCGTGCGGATCGAGCTCAATACCGGCGTCTCTCCGGCGGTGATTGTTCCGGTTGACGGGGAGGAAAATTTTCTCTATATGGTCCTTCCGGTGCGGCTGAAAGCCGGCGAATAACGGCATACTTACAGACAGAAAAAAATTTCTTTGGAAGGCCCCGCAGGGGCGTTAGGCGGGAAAATGAAAACGATTGCGATTCATACGGAATTTATTAAACTGCAGGATCTTCTGAAGCTGGCCAGCGCCGTGGGCAGCGGCGGTGAGGCTAAGGAGCGGATCCAGTCCGGCGAGGCCCGGGTGGGCGGCGAGGTCTGCACCCAGCGGGGCAAAAAGCTCCGCCCCGGCGACAGCGTGTCCTTTGCCGGGGAGACCTATACGGTCATCCATGCGGATTGACGGACTGGAGCTGCGGAATTTCCGGAATTACGAGGCGCAGAGCGCCGCCTTTGACGAGAGCTGTAACGTGATTCTGGGCGAAAACGCAGAGGGAAAAACCAACCTGCTGGAGGCGATTTTCTATCTCTCCTGCGGGAGATCCCCCAGGGCGCGGAGGGACAGCGAGCTGATCCGGTTCGGAGAGGACGGCGCAAAGGTGAAAGGCATCGTTTTTTCCCGGGAGCGGCTTTTCAAAATCGAGGCGGAGTTGTACCGGGGCAGGCGGCGGAAGCTCTCCGTCAACGGGGTTGCCGCAAAGAACGGCGGCGCGCTGGGAGAGGTATTCCGCACGGTTTTTTTCTGCCCGGACGATCTGCTGCTGATTCGGGACGGCCCGGCGGCCCGGCGGAGGTTTCTGGACAGCGCCCTCTGTCAGCTCAGGCCCCGGTACGCCGGCGCCCTGAACGGGTACAACCGGGCCTGCGAGCAGAAAGCCCGGATTCTCCGGGATCGGGAGACGCAGCCCGGCTTTTTAAAGGCGCTGCCGGAGTTTAATGAGCGGCTGGCGGTGTGCGGGGCGGCTGTCATCCGCTATCGGGCCTACTATGTGGAACGGCTCCGGGAATACGCGGCGGCGGCGCACCGGGAGTGCTCCGGCGGAAAAGAGACGCTGGAGCTGTCTTACGAAACCGTGTCGTCGGTTCCGGATCCGGAGGCGGAGGAATCCGTTCTGGCGGAGCAGCTCCGGGCCCATCTGGCTGCCCGCACCGAGGCGGAGCTGCGGGCGGGCGTGTGCCTCTCCGGGCCCCACAGGGACGATCTGGCGGTTCGCATTGACGGACAGGACGCCCGGCTCTTTTCCTCCCAGGGGCAGGTGCGGACGGCGGCGCTGTCGCTGAAGCTGGCCGAGCGGGAGATCCTCCGCAGCGCGGCGGGGGAATATCCGGTGCTGCTGCTGGACGACGTGCTCTCGGAGCTGGATCCCCGGCGGCAGGAATTTGTGCTCAACCGCATCGCCGGCGGCCAGGTCTTTATCTCCTGCTGCGAGGATGACCGGCTGCCCGCCCTTTTAGGCGGAAAGGTGCTGCGCGTCCGGGCCGGAACAGTGGACGCGGCGGTTTAAGCCGCGCCCGGAGGAGGGCCTTGCATGTATCTTCATATCGGACAGAACGAGCTGATTCCGGATCGCCGGATTATCGGCATTTTTGATCTGGACAAGGCCGGCTATGGAAAGCGGGCCCGGGAATATCTCTCCCGGGCGGAGGAGGAGGGCGTGGTGCTGGATCTCTCCGACGACCTGCCCAAGGCCTTTGTTGTCTGCGACCACCCCTATCACCGGCAGATCATCTATCTCAGCCAGCTCGCCCCGGCTACGCTGCAAAAGCGGGCGCGGTCCGGAAAGCTGGAGGTTTAATCACAGTCCAGGGGAAAGAGAAGCGCTCCGGAGCGTTCCGGCGCGGCTCTCTTTGCCCCGGAACAGGAAGGAAGGAACATATGGCTGAAACATTCAACCCGACCGCCGTAGGCGCGGAAAACGAGTACGACGCGTCGGAAATTCAGGTGCTGGAAGGGCTGGAGGCGGTTCGGAAGCGTCCGGGCATGTATATCGGCTCCACTTCTCTTTCGGGCCTGCACCACCTGGTCTACGAGATTGTGGACAACTCCATCGACGAAGCCCTGGCGGGCTTCTGCACGAAAATCACCGTGGAGATCAACGCGGACGGAACCATCACCGTCACGGACAACGGCCGCGGCATCCCGGTGGACATCCAGACCCAGACCGGCCGGCCCGCGCTGGAGGTTGTGTTCAGCGTCCTCCATGCCGGCGGCAAGTTCGGCGGCGGAGGCTACAAGGTTTCCGGCGGCCTCCACGGCGTGGGCGCGTCCGTGGTCAACGCCCTGTCCGAGTGGCTGGTGGTTCAGGTGCACAAGGACGGGCAGATCTACGAAATGCGGTTTTCCCGGGGCACCATTACCCAGGAGATCAAAATCGTAGGCGCCACGGACCGCACCGGCACCACCGTCACCTTTAAGCCCGACCCCAAGATGTTTGAGGACACCACCTACTCCTACGATACCCTGCACACCCGTATGCGGGAGGAGGCGTTTTTGAACGCGGGCCTCCGCATCCACATCATCGACCACCGCCCCGGCCAGGAGCAGGAGGACGAGATGTGCTACGAGGGCGGCATCCGGGAGTTTGTCACCTGGGTCAATAAAAACAAGGACCCCCTCCACGAGTCCGTGATCTACATGCGCGGCATGCGGGGCGAATCCATGGCGGAGATCGCCATGCAGTACAACGAGAGCTACAACGAGACGATTCTCTCCTTTGCCAACAACGTCCGCACGCCGGAGGGCGGCATGCACGAGGAGGGCTTCAAGCGGGCCCTGACCACCGTGCTGAACAATTACGGCCACAAGATCGGGCTTTTGAAGGACGAGGACAAGATCTCCGGCGAGGACTGCCGGGAGGGGCTTACCTGCGTTATCTCCGTCAAGCTCACCGATGCCCAGTTCGAGGGCCAGACCAAGGCCAAGCTGGGCAACAGCGAGATCCGCACGCTGGTGGCGGGGGTGGTCTCGGATAAACTGGAGCAGTTTTTGGAGGAAAATCCCCAGGCGGGCCGCATGATCCTTGATAAGGCCACCATGGCCTGCCGCGCCCGGGAGGCCGCCCGGAAGGCCCGGGAGAATATCCGCCGCAAGACGGCCCTGGGCGGGGCCGCCATGCCGGATAAGCTGCGGGACTGCAACGAGGTCAACCCGGAGCTCACTGAACTCTACATCGTCGAGGGCGACTCCGCAGGCGGCTCCGCCACCCAGGGCCGGGACTCCCGGTTCCAGGCGATCCTGCCGCTGTGGGGCAAGATGCTGAACGTGGAAAAAGTGCGGGAGGAGCGGGTCTACGGCAACGACAAGCTCCAGCCCGTCATCACCGCTCTGGGCGCCGGCCTGGGCGACGACTTCGATGTCAACAAGCTCCGCTATCACAAAATCGTCATCATGGCCGATGCCGACGTGGACGGCGCCCACATCCGCACGCTGCTGCTGACATTTTTCTTCCGCTATATGCGGCCCCTCATCGAGCGGGGCTATGTCTACTCCGCCGTGCCCCCGCTGTTCAAGCTGACCCGGGGCAAAACCACCCGGGTGGCCTTTTCCGACGATCAGCGGGACGCGGTGTCCGCGGAGATGCGGGGCGGCAACGCCAATGTGAAGATCGACATCAGCCGCTACAAGGGCCTGGGCGAAATGGACCCCCACGAGCTGTGGGAGACCACCATGGATCCGGAGAAGCGCACCCTCAAGCGCATTACCCTGGACGACGCCGTGGACGCCGACGAGACCTTTACCGTCCTCATGGGCGAGAAGGTGGAGCCCCGGAAGGAATTTATTGAGAAAAACGCCAAATACGCCGTCAACCTGGACTATTGACGGCCAGCGCCCCACGCCGAAAGCGGCGCATTGAATCAGCGAAACCTCTCAGCAAGGAGGAACAGACATAAATGAGTAAAAAACCGCAGTATGATCCGGAGGAGATCCGGTATCCCGAACAGAAGATTGTCGCCTCTCCCCTGATTCCGGAGATGGAGAAATCCTATATCGAATACGCCATGTCCGTTATCGTGGGCCGGGCCCTGCCCGACGTACGGGACGGACTCAAGCCGGTGCACAGGAGAATCCTCTACGCCATGTACGAGGATAACCTGACCTCCGACCGGCCCTTTAAAAAATCCGCCACCTGCGTGGGCGACGTGCTGGGCCGCTATCATCCCCACGGCGATCAGTCCGTGTACGACGCCCTGGTGCGTCTGGCCCAGGACTTCTCCATGCGCTATCCGCTGGTGGACGGCCACGGTAATTTCGGCTCCGTGGACGGCGACCCCCCCGCGGCCTACCGGTATACCGAGGCCCGCATGGCCAAAATCACCGAGGAGGTCCTCCGGGACATCGACAAGGACACCGTGGACTGGGATCCCAACTTTGACGAGACGCGCAAAGAACCCAGAGTCCTCCCCTGCCGCTTCCCCAACCTGCTGGTCAACGGCTCCTCCGGCATCGCCGTGGGCATGGCCACCAACATTCCGCCCCACAACCTCACCGAGGTCATCGACGCGTGCATCTGCGTGCTTCAGAATCCGGAGGCGGAGCTGGGCGACCTGATGGAATACGTCAAGGGCCCGGATTTCCCCACAAAGGGCATCATCATGGGCCGCAGCGGCATCCGCGCCGCCTACGCCACCGGCCGGGGCAAGATCGTGGTCCGCGCCCGGACGGAGTTCGAGGAGTTCGGCCACGACCGGACCCGCATCGTCGTCACCGAGATCCCCTACCAGGTCAACAAGCGCATGCTCATCAAGAACATGGCCGACCAGGTGGAGGAAAAACGGCTGGAGGGCATCTCCGACATCCGGGACGAATCCGACCGCAACGGCATGCGGGTGGTGATTGAGCTCAAGCGGGACGCCAACCCCCAGGTGGTCTTGAACCGCCTCTTTTCCCAGACCCAGCTTCAGACCTCCTTTGCCATCAACATGCTGGCGCTGACGGAAAATCAGACCCAGCCGAAAATTCTCTCCCTGCGCCACATTATCGACGAATACCTGGCCTTCCAGGAGGAAATTATCGTCCGGAGGACCAAGTTCGATCTCAAGAAGGCCCTGGAGCGCGCCCACCTGCTGGAGGGGCTGCTCATCGCCCAGGACAACATCGACGAGGTCATCCATACCATCCGTTCAGCCTACGACGACGCCAAGCAAAAGCTGATGGAAAAGTTCGGGCTGGACGACGTCCAGGCCCAGGCCATTCTGGACATGCAGCTCAAGCGGCTCCAGGGGCTGGATCGGGAGAAGCTCCAGGCGGAGTACCGGGAGCTGGAGGAGCGGATCGCGTACTACCGCGGCCTGCTGGCCGATCCCGAGCAGATCAAGACCGTGCTGGAGAGCGAGCTCACCGCCATCCGGGACAAATTCGGCGACGCCCGCAAAACGGAGATTCAGGATGTGGAAAACGACATCGACATCGAGGATCTCATCGAGGAGGAGGCGTGCGTCTTCACGCTCAGCCGGGGCGGCTATATCAAGCGGGTGCCGGTGTCCACGTACCGCTCCCAGAACCGGGGCGGCCGGGGCATCACCGCCACCTCCCTCCGGGAGGAGGACTGCGTTTCCACCGTGTTCACCGCCTCCACCCACGACTATATCCTTTTCTTTACCAATACGGGCCGGGTGCACCGCCGGAAGGGCTATCTCATTCCCGAGGCCGGACGCACCGCCCGGGGCACGAATATCGTCAACATTCTGCCCTTTGACTCCGGCGAGCGGGTCACCGCCATGCTCCATACCCGGGAGCTCACCGGCGACCGGTTCCTCTTTATGATGACCCGGAACGGCACGGTGAAGCGCATTGCCGCCGATTCCCTGAAAAATATCCGCTCCGTGGGCATCCGGGCGCTGCATCTGGACGAGGGCGACGAGCTGATCTCCGTCCGGGAGACGGACGGAAATCAGAACATCCTGCTGATGACCCACAACGGCGCGTCCATCTGCTTTAAGGAGACGGACGTCCGCGTTATGGGCCGGGACGCCGTGGGCGTCCGCGGCATCCGCCTTCGCCAGGACGATTACGTGGTGGCGGGCGTCCGGGCCGCCGCGGGCCAGACGCTGCTGGCCATCACCGAAAACGGCTACGGCAAGCGCACCCCGGTGTCCGAATATCTGCGGGGCGACGGGCCCCAGAGCCGCGGCGGTTACGGCATGAAGGGGTATCAGGTCACCGACAAGACCGGCCCCATCGCCGGGGCCAAGGTGGTCACCGGCCAGGAGGACATTCTGCTGATTTCCGACGACGGAACCATTATCCGCATGGCGACGGAGGACGTGAACGTATACAGCCGCACCGCCCAGGGCGTGCGGGTCATGCGCCTGAGCGACGGCGTGAAGATCATCTCCATGGCCCGGGCGGAGAAGGAACCCGCCGAGGGCGAGGAGGAAGCCATCCCCACCGAGGAGGAATAAAAAAACCGCCGGCCCCGGGGACCGCACCTTCCGATCAAGGAGACTTTATGAAGACAGTCACCATCTATACCGACGGCGCGTGCAGCGGCAATCCCGGCCCGGGAGGCTGGGGCGCGGTGCTGCTGTACGGCGCCCACCGGCGGGAGCTCTCCGGCGGAGAGGCCTCCACCACCAACAACCGTATGGAGCTCACTGCCGTCATCTCCGCGCTGGAGCTTTTGAAGGAGCCCTGCGCGGTGGAGCTGTGGAGCGATTCCAAATACGTGATCGACGGCCTTTCCAAGGGCTGGGCGAAAGCCTGGCGGGCCAGGGGCTGGGTAAAGAGCGACAAGAAGCCGGCGCTGAACCCCGATCTCTGGGGCCATCTGCTGGAGCTGACGGAGCGCCACACCCTCCGTTGCCACTGGGTCAAGGGCCACGCGGAAAACGAGAACAACAACCGCTGCGACCAGCTGGCGGTGGAGGAGAGCCGGAAATTCTAGGGAGAAACCGGAAAGACCTCCTTCCGGCGAAAAATTTTGCCGGAAAGACGAAAAATTCAGGGATGTTCACAAATCGTTTACAAGAAAAACATTTTTAGGTCATAAATTTCCGGTATCTTAAGACTCAGCAAAGGGTCCTCCCAACCCGATGCTATTTTCTCCCTCCTAAAACACACACTGGAAAGGACCGCCGTGAGGCGGTCTTTTCTGTTGTCCGGAGGCCGGAGCGCACAGCATTTCGCCTCCGGAGCCGGCACACCGCCGGCTCCGCTTGATAAACGGGCCGCTCTGGTGTAAACTATTCGCAGAATTGAATCCGAATGAGGGGGCTTTTCCATGAAAGACGGTTTTATCTGCGTCGCCTGCGGCACGCCCAAGCTGCGGCTGGCCGACTGCGACTACAACGCGGAGCAGACGTTTGCCATGATGCGCCGCGCCGAGGAGGCCGGGGTCAAGGTTCTGGTGCTGCCGGAGCTGGGCTTGACGGGCTACACCTGCGGCGACCTTTTCTATCAGGACGCGCTGGTGCGGGGCGCCGAGGCGGCCCTTTCCACCGTGCTGGCCGCCACCCGGAATCTGGAGGTGGTCACGGCGGTGGGCCTGCCGGTGCGATTCCAAAACAAATTGTATAACTGCGCATCAATTATACAAAAAGGAATCATCCTAGGCGTGGTGCCCAAGACCTATCTGCCCAACTACGGCGAGTTTTACGAAAAGCGGCAGTTTGCCCCGGCGGAGGCGGCGCGCGGCGCGCTGTCCCTCTGCGGCCAGGAGGATGCCATCTGGTTCGGAGCCGGACAGGTTTTCCGCTGCGAGACGATTCCCGGGCTGGAGCTGGGCTTTGAGATCTGCGAGGATCTGTGGGCGCCGGACTCCCCGTCGGTGCAGATGGCGCAGGCCGGAGCCACGGTCATCGGCAATCTCTCCGCCAGCAACGATTTGATCGGAAAGGACGCCTACCGCCGCCAGCTGGTGACCACGCAGTCGGCCAAGCTCCTGTGCGGCTATCTCTACTCCAGCGCCGGGGAGGGCGAGTCCACCTCCGACGTGGTGTTCGGCGCCCACCAGATGATCGCGGAAAACGGCGCGCTGCTGGCAGAGCAGCGGTACGAGGGCGGGCTGCTGCTCTCGGAGATCGACGTGCAGCGCCTCTGCTATGAGCGCCGCCGCACCCAGATGCTGGACGGCGGCACCGCCGCCGGACGGCCATTCTCCCTGACGGAGGGCAAGACCAAGCTCACCCGCTACGTCGCCCCCCAGCCCTTCGTGCCGGAGGGCCGGGACGATCGGGACGAACGCTGCCGGGAGATTTTGCTCATCGCCTCCCTGGGGCTTAAGCACCGGCTGGAGCACACAGGCGCCAAAACCGCGGTGGTGGGCCTTTCCGGAGGACTGGATTCCACGCTGGCGGTGCTGATTACGGGCCTTGCCATGAAAATGCTGGACCGGCCCATGACGAATATCGTGGCGGTGACCATGCCCTGCTTCGGCACCACCGACCGCACCCGGAACAACGCCGTCGTGCTGGCGGAGCGCATGGGGGCCGCGCTGCGCACCGTGGACATCTCCCAGAGCGTCCGCAGTCACTTCAAGGACATCGGCCACGATATGGCCGACCACTCCGTCACCTTCGAAAACGCCCAGGCCCGGGAGCGCACCCAGGTGCTGATGGACATCGCAAATCAGACCGGCGGCCTGGTCATCGGAACCGGCGACCTCTCGGAGCTGGCCCTGGGCTGGTGCACCTACAACGGCGACCACATGAGCATGTACGCCGTGAACTGCTCCATCCCCAAGACGCTGGTGCGCCATCTGGTGGCGTATCTGGCCCGGGACAACGCCCAGAAGGACCGGGAGCTCCGGGACGTGCTGGAGGACATTCTGGATACGCCGGTGTCCCCGGAGCTGCTGCCTGCGGTCCAGGGCAGGATTGCCCAGAAAACGGAGGATCTGGTGGGCCCCTACGAGCTCCACGACTTCTTCCTCTATTACGTCGTCCGCTGGGGCTTCTCCCCCCGGAAGGTGTTCCGTCTGGCGGAGTACGCCCTGGGAAAAACGTACAGCCGGGAGGTCATCCTCGAGTGGCTCAAGACCTTCTACCGCCGCTTTTTCTCCCAGCAGTTCAAGCGCAGCTGCCTGCCGGACGGCCCCAAGGTGGGCTCCGTGGCCCTCTCGCCCCGGGGCGACTGGCGGATGCCGTCGGACGCCCAGGCGGCGCTGTGGCAGGGAGAGCTGGAGACGCTAAAATAAGGAGCCGCCCGCCCCGCCGGTGCGAGGAGAGGATGCGCTCCGGGTGCGATCCCTTTGGGTTTCCCCGCGCTGACGGGGCCTCTGGCCCTCTGCCGGCAAATAGATACAGCAAAAGACCGCCGCTTTTTAGCGGCGGTCTTTCTGTTTCAGCGTTCGGGGGAAGCCGGCGCGGAGAAGCCCCCGCCGTCCGGGAGGAGCCCTCCGCAGCAGTCCCGGCGCACCACCCGGTAGGCCGGCGCGTATGCCCGGCAGTAGGCCTCGCTGTGGGACACCGGCGGATAGCCCTCCCCGGCGTAGGCGCAAAGATACGTTTCCAGCGCGGCGGCGTCAAAGGAGAAACGGCCCTCCTCCGTCAGGGCGGAGAGCTGCCCCAGCTTGGCGAGAAATGACTCCCGGCAGCCGTGCACCGCCGCCGCGGAAGCGCAGAACCAGTCCAGCAGCGTCTCCGGGGCTACGCCGTGGGCGTCCAGCGCCCGGAGATGGACGCGCAGCATCCCGCCTCCCAGCTCCTCCCACAGCGGCGAGGCGTCCTGGGAGACGCTCCGGTATTCGGCCAGAAGGCGGATGCGGGCCGCGTCCCGGCTTTGAATCAGATGGCCGCCGCCGAACTCACTTTGGTAGAGGAGCTTCACCGCGTCCCGGGGCTCCATCAGCGGATAGCGGGCGGCATGGAGGCGCAGGATCCTGTCCGTTTCATTCACGGAAGGTCAGCCCCGCTTTCTGCATGGACAGCACGATCAGGGGGATCAGCGCCAGCTGGAGCACAATGCCGGGCAGCGCGCTGAGCACCGCGCCGCCCCAGAAGGCGGCCATGTTGAAGGTGGAGCCGGCCAGTCCGGCGAAGAAATAGCGGACGATGCCCCAGAGGACGCGGCCGGCCAGCATGGCGCCCAGCAGGCTTGCGTAGATGGAGAGGGGCTTTTTCGGCAGAATCCGGCAGAGCAGCCCGGACACGGCGCCGTAGGCCGCCAGCTCAAAGGCCATGGCCGCGGCGGTGGGAAACATGGGGGGCATGCCCATCAGCACGGAGCGCAGCAGCGGAGCCACGGCGCCTACCGCCAGCCCCCAGGGCCAGCCGCATACAAAGCCGCACAGCAGCACCGGCAGGTGCATAGGCAGCAGGGCGCTGCCGATCTGGGGAATCTGGCCCGTCAGAAACGGCAGCACCAGCGCCAGCGCCAGAAAGACGCCGGAGAAGGCCAGCCGTTTGACCCGGGGGGAGGCGGAGGCGGAAACCGCAGTGGAAGTTTTCATAAAGGTTCTCCTTTCAACTGAAAAAGACGCCGCCTTTCCTGCAGGAAAGACGACGCCTTCATGGCATCTGTTTCGGAATAGACAAAAAAGAGCAGAACTGCGCCGGCAGCGGGATGCGGCGTAAAACACCCGGGCTTCTGCCCCGGAAACCGGCTACGGGCCGGAATCCCTCTGCGGCTGCCGGCTTCTGTGGGGGACGCCCAGACGCGCCGCCGCAGCCGCAGCAGAGCTATTATACCGCGGAACCGGGCGTTTGCCAAGAGGCGCATCCGCTTTTTTTCAGTTCGGCCAGCTTCCGGCCCGCGTCCTCCAGAAGCGCGGAGACGGAGGGCGCCGCCACGCCGGCTACCAGCGTTTCGCACCGGCTCACCGGCAGCAGGATCCGCACCGCGGCGGACTGCCCGGCGGCCACGGCCATGGCGGGGGTCACTTCCCCCAGCAGGGCGTCGGCAATGACGATGCCGATGGGCCCCAGAATGACGTCGGCCCTCCGGCAGGCCACCAGCACGGCGTTCTCCCCTGTGGCGGCCCGGGGCGCGCCGGCCTTTTTCATGGCCGCCGCCGCGGCGCTGTTGGTGCCCACGGCGGTGAGCTCGGCGTCCGGACAGCACTCCAGCGCGGTTTTCACCAGCTGGGCGCCCAGCTTTCCGCCCTGTCCGTCGATGACGAGAATTTTCATGGCGTCTCTCCTTTTCGGCAGCGGTCTCGGGCGGCCGGACGGGCCGGCCCGGACAGGAAAAAAGGACATCCCGCAGGATGTCCTTTCCGATTGACTCAATCAGCCGATCTTGTTCAGCTTCAGGGTCATGGCGCTCTTTCTGTGAGAGGCCGTATTCTTGTGCAGAACGCCCTTGGCAACAGCCTGATCGACTTTCTTCACGGCAACCTTGTATGCGCCATCGGCCTCGGTGCGATTGCCATCTGCGGCAGCGACCTCGAACTTCTTGATGGCGGTCTTCAGTTCGGACTTCTCGGCCTTGTTCTTGGCGTTTCTCGCCTCGGCGATCAGAACGCGCTTCTTGGCAGATTTAATATTCGGCAAACCAAACACCTCCTTCGGCAATATCCACGGCATAGCAAAATCTACCGTGCAGTATGATATTTTATCAGTTCTCCCGCCAAAAAGCAAGGGGTTTTTCTTAATTTTACGAGGTTTTTTGCATATTGTGCTCGATACCGCAAAACCTACCCCAGCAACACAAGATTTTGTGGCAAAGGGGGATGCGGGGGAAATGTTTTCCAAACGGACGGACCTTGCGCTGGAGGCGTGGGAGCTGTGGCAGGAGTCGGCGGCGGAGACCACGAAGCTCTCCGGCGTCAAGGCGGTGCGGACCCGGCGGGAGGGTTACGGCGTGACCCGGGTGGAAATTCTGGACGGCCGGGGCGTGGAGGCCCTGGGAAAGCCGGAGGGCAGCTATGTCACGGTGGACTATACGGGCTACTGGCAGCACAAACCCGATTATTTTGAGCGGGCGGTGCGGGCGCTGGGCGCGGAGCTGAAGGCCATGCTCCCGGCGGAGGGCGCCGCGCTGGTGGTGGGACTGGGCAACCGGGCTATGACGCCGGACGCCGTGGGGCCGGAGACGCTGCGCCATCTGCTCATCACCCGGCATCTGCTCTCGGCCATGCCCAAGCAGTTCGCGGGCTTCCGGCCGGTGGCGGCCTTCGCCTCCGGGGTGCTGGGCACCACGGGGGTGGAGTCCGCGGAGGCGGTGCGGGGCCTTGTCCGGGAGGTGCAGCCGGATTTTGTCATCGCGGTGGACGCCCTGGCCTCCCGGCGGCTGGGCCGGGTGTGCGCCACGGTACAGCTCAGCGACACCGGCATCATCCCCGGCTCCGGCGTGGGCAACCACCGTGCGGCGCTGAACCGGCGCACGCTGGGTGTGCCGGTGTTCGCCCTGGGGATTCCCACGGTGGTGGACGCGGCCACGCTGTGCGCCGATCTTCTGGAGGAGTCCGGCATTACGGATTTTGAGGAGAAGAAGCTCCGGGGTCGGAACAGGGGCATGACGGTGACGCCCCGGGACATTGACGCCCAGGTGCGGGAGCTGTCCAAGGTGACGGGCTATGCCCTGAACTGGGCGCTGCAGGAGCTGGAGATCGAGGAGATCAACGCGCTGCTGAGCTGACCGGCGGGCCGATGACGAAGGACTGGGGGCCGTCCTCAAAGGGCGCGATCCAGCCCTCGTCCAGCACCACGGTGACCTGGCCGTCGGCGTTGAGATAAAATTTCTGGCTGTCGTCCCAGGGCACGTTTTTATCCACCCAGAACTCCTGGTAGTAGGAGATTTTCCGGGCGTCGCCGCTGCCCCGGATCTGACGGTCCACGGCGGCGGACACCGCGGTCTTCCAGTCCGGACCCAGCAGCTCCGCCAGCGTCAGATCCGCGCCGGTGGCCACGTCCAGATTGTAGTAGAAAAGGGTGGTGTAGACGTCCTCGCCGGCGGTGGGAATGGTTTCCCGCTGCCGGATCAGGAAGGACAGCCTGGTTTTGTCCGCGTAGTACGTCTCATAGTCGAAGGAGTAGCGGAGGGGGAGAAATTCGGCGGAGCTGTTGCCCATGGCCAGCCAGTTTTGCCGGTACTCCGCCGCGTCGGCCTTGGCCTGGGCGTTCAGGTCGGAGAGCTTTTCGTCGATGAGGGCATTGACGGAGGACTCGAAGGAGGTGTTGCCGGTTCCCTCCACGGCGGGCTGAGAGCCCTGGATGGCGGCGTCCTGATTGGAAAACTCCCACTGCCGGAAGGTGACCAGCCTGGCCACCGTCCGCAGGCCGGGCACCTGTTCCACCGCCCGGGCAAAGGGGGCGCTGACGTTAAGCAGCACCACAAACGCCGCGCAGGCCGCCAGGGGAATCAGGACGGCGCGGCGCAAACGGCCGGGACGCCGGGGCACGGCCTGAAGGGCCGGACGCGGCGCCGCTTCGGCGGCGGGCCGGGCGTCCCGGGGCGCGGCTGCCTCCTGATGGGCCAGAGCCAGAACCCGACTGCGCACGGCTTCCCTGTCCGCTACCGCCCGGGAAAACAGCGCCTCGTACAGCGCCTGTTCTTTTTCGTTCATCTGGCGCTCCTTTCCAGCTTCCCCCGCAGCTCCCGCGTCAAGCGAAAGACGCCGCAGCGCACGGAGGACTCGTTTCGGTTTTGCAGCCGGGCAATTTCGGGAAACGGGACGCCGAAGCAGCAGTGGAGGTAAAACGCCTGCCGCAGGGCTTCGCTCTTGCCCGCCACCAGTTCCTGCACGGCGGCGGACGTCTCCCGGTATTCCGCGGTCTCCTGGGGCAGGGGTCCGCTGTCGGGCACCGACTGGAGCCAGGCGTCGTCTTCGTCGTTGAGGGAGACAGTGCGGGCGGCGGCGCTGCGGTACCAGTCGGTGAGCTTGGATTTGGCAACCGAGAGGACGTAGGCCTCCTCGTTTTCAAAAAACGAGACACCTTTGATGCTGAGAACGCGGTAAACGGCGAGATAGGTCTCCTGCAGCAGATCCTCCACTTCGGAGAGCCTGCCGCAGCGGGCGGTTAAGTACGCCGCTGTTTTTCGGTAAGTGCGATCGTAAATCCGGTTAAATGCGAGATCGGTGAAGTCTGTGTCCACGCGCTCACCTCCTTACTGACAAAAGACGGGGAAACTTCCGGTTCGTTGCAGAAAACGCGGAAAAAAGCCGCGGGTGTAAAAAGGGCACGGCGGTTTGATGGAAAACCGCCGTGCCCCGGAATTTCCTGGGGACGGACGCTCAGTCCGCCAGCTCCAGCGCCGCCGGGCAGTGATCGCTGCCCAAAACCTCGGTGCAGAGCCCGGCGCTCCGCACCCGGGGCATGAGCCGGTCGGAGACGATGAAGTAGTCGATGCGCCACCCGGCGTTGTGCTCCCGGGCGTGAAAGCGGTAGCTCCACCAGGAATAGGCGCCGGTCTGCTCCGGGTGCAGGGCGCGGAAGGTGTCCGTAAAGCCGGAGGCCAGCAGCTCCGTCATCTTTCCCCGCTCCTCGTCGGTAAAGCCGGCGCTGCGGCGGTTGGGGCCGGGGTTTTTGATGTCGATCTCCTCATGGGCCACGTTGAGGTCGCCGCAGAGGATCACCGGCTTCCTGCCGTCCAGCTCCCGGAGATAGGCCCGGAAGTCGTCCTCCCAGGTCATGCGGTAGGGCAGGCGGAGGAGCTGATCCTTGGAGTTGGGCGTATAGCAGCACACCAGGTAAAACGCCGGATATTCCGCGGTGATGACCCGTCCCTCCCGGCGGTGCTCGTCGGCGCCGAAGTCATAGGTCACGTCCAGCGGCTCCCGGCGGGTAAAGACGGCGGTGCCGGAGTAGCCGGCCTTGTCGGCGCTGTTCCAAAACCGGGTGTAGCCCGGCAGATCAAACTCCGCCTGCTCCCGGCGCATTTTCGTTTCCTGCAGGCAGTAGACGTCCGCGTCCGCCCGGGCGCAGAAATCCAGAAAGCCCTTTTGCAGGCATGAGCGCAGGCCGTTGACGTTCCAGGAAATCAGTTTCATGGAAAAAGCCCCCTTTTCCGGTAGAGATAGATGCGGTTCAATGCCGCTGAAGCACAGATTGCGAACGGTTTATGCTTCAGTATAACAGACGGCGCAACGGGGCGCAACAGGCCCCTTGCGCAAACGCGGGGAAGCGGCTATAATGAGATTCTGCGAAAAAATGGGAGAAGGGGCCGCGGGAAGATTCGGCCGCTTCTCCCTTCCGTACGGCCCTCCGCGTCTGCGGGGAGCCGCGCACAGACTGTCCGTTTTCCCGACGGCCGTTTTGTGCCGGGAACAAAGCGAAAGGATTGGTCGCTGAGATGAAGCTGAGAGGAACCGCGCAGCTGCGGGACATGACGGTGGGCAGCCCCGCCGAACACATTCTGTTTTTTTCCCTGCCGCTGCTGGCGGGGAACGTGCTCCAGCAGCTCTACAATATGGTAGACAGTTGGGTGGTGGGCAACTTCGTGGGCGATACGGCCCTGGCCGCGGTGGGCTCCGCCTTCCCCATCATCTTTCTCTTTGTGTCTCTTTTTATCGGACTGGGCATCGGCTCCACCGTGGTGATCTCGCAGTTTTACGGCGCCGGGGAGATGAACCGGGTCCGGGACGCGGTGGACACAGCCTACACCGCCACCATGGTGCTGGCGGTTCCCATCTCTGTGGGCAGCTTCCTGCTCAGCGGGCCGATCCTGCAGATGATGAAGCTGGACGCCGCCGCTGTCGGCCCGGCGAAGATCTACATGCAGATCGTCTCCGTCGGCCTCATCGGGAGCATCGGGTACAACACCAACGCCGGGATTCTGCAGGGCCTGGGCAACAGCAAGACGCCCCTTCTGTTTCTCTCCATTGCCACGGTGCTCAATATCATCCTGGATCTGCTATTCGTGATCTGCTTCCACTGGGGCACCTTCGGCGTGGCGCTGGCCACCATCATCGCCGAATGGGTTTCCTGGGTCCTGGGCACCATTTACATCAACCGGGTATACGGCGATCAGTTCCGCATCCGGCCGCTGCACTGGCGGGCGGATCGGCGGCTTTTGAGTCAGATTTTTAAAATCGGCCTGCCCGCCGGGATCCAGAACGCGCTGATGGCGGTGGGCTCCATGGCGGTTTTTGCCCGGGTAAACGCGTACGGGTACGGCTTTACCGCCGGCTACAACGTGGCCAACAAAATCGACTGCTTCGCCTTCCTCCCCATCCAGAGCATTGCCAACGCGGCCACCACCTATACGGGCCAGAACATCGGCGCGGGCAGGCTGGACCGGGTAAAGCTGGGCACGCACGCCAGCATGAAGATGAGCATTTTGTGGAGCGTCATTGCCGCCGCGGTGGTGGTGCCCCTGGCGGGGCCGCTGATGTGGCTTTTTTCCAAGAGTCCGGAGGTCATCGCCTCGGGGGTCCTGTATCTGCGCTGGGTCATGCCCTGCTATATCCTTTTCACATTCCTGATGGTGCTGGGCAGCGTGATGCGCGGCGCGGGCGAGAGCGTGGTGCCGCTGCTGTCCACCCTGCTCTCCGTCTGGCTGGGACGGGTGGTGCTGTGCTACTTTTTGGATCTGCACTTTGGGAAGGAGTATATGTTCGCCTGCTTCGGGGGAGGCTGGCTGCTGGGCGCGCTGCTGGCCGGGGGCTATTACCTCTCCGGCCGCTGGAAGCGCCACGGCTCCCTTACGGAGGAAAAAACCGTGGAAAATGTGGAATAACATTGTATTTTAGGAAGAAAACAGGTACACTGTACTGGATCACCCCTCAGGGTTCACCGGAAGCCGGCCGCAGAAGTTTTACGGCGGCCCGCTGTCTATTTCCGGAGCGCTTTCATTCGGCGCGCCGATGATAAAGGAGAAAATACCATGCCAGAAAAAGAGAAGTTCTATATCACCACCCCCATTTACTACCCCTCGGACAAGCTGCACATCGGCCACACCTACTGCACGGTGGCCACGGACGCCATGGCCCGCTACAAGCGCCTTCAGGGCTGTGACGTCATGTTCCTGACGGGCACCGACGAGCACGGCCAGAAAATCGAGACCAAGGCCGCCGAGGCCGGCGTCACCCCCAAGGAGTTCGTGGACCGCATCGTGGAGGGCCCCCGGGGCGTCAAGGATCTGTGGAAGCTGATGAACATCTCCTACGACCGGTTTATCCGCACCACGGACGACTACCATGTGGAGTCGGTGCAGAAAATTTTTAAGAAGATGTATGAAAAGGGCGACATCTACAAGGGCACCTACAAGGGCAAGTACTGCACCCCCTGCGAGTCCTTCTGGACGGAGAGCCAGCTGAAGGACGGCTGCTGCCCCGACTGCGGCCGGCCCGTGGTGGACGCGGAGGAGGAGGCCTATTTCTTCCGCCTGAGCAAGTACGCGGACCGGGTCCGCGATCTGCTGGAGAATACGGATTTCCTGCTGCCCAGATCCCGGGTCAATGAGATGATCCACAACTTTATCGACCCGGGCCTGGAGGATCTGTGCGTCTCCCGCACCAGC
>JALCRQ010000017.1 GCA_022652655.1 Oscillibacter sp.
TTGGTGGGGATCCAGGGAGGTTACGTCGGCGCCCTGGCCCCAGGTCAGGGTATCCTTGTAGCCGCCGGTAGTGCCGCCGCCGGCGGCGCTGCCGCTGGCACCGGAGCCGCCGCCGCAGGCGGCCAGAGGCAGGACCATGAGGATTGCAAGAGCCGCAGTGATGAGTCTCATCAGACGCTTTTTCATTTCCTTTTCCTCCTGTTTCATTCAATGTATGACAGAATAGCTGCTTCCGCCCATGCGGAACTATTTCAAAACCGCAGGGAACCGCCCTCTTTCCCGGATTCCGCGGCAATGAATGAGGGGAAGCCTAGATCTCGCCCCGCTGAACCCGGAGGCACGTGACAAAATGTTCGGGTTCCTGCTCTGTAATTTCCATATCCTGGCTGGTGCAGGCCTCGGTGGCGTAGGGGCAGCGCTTGGCAAACCGGCAGCCCCGGGCGGGATTTACCGGCGAGGTAATCTCGCCCTTCATAGAGATCCGCTCCATGGGAAGGTCGGGGTCGGGAATGGGAATCGCGGAGAGCAGAGCTTTGGTATAGGGGTGCAGGGGCTTCTGGAACAGAATTTCAGAGGGGGCCTTTTCCACCATCTGTCCCAGGTACATCACCAGAATGTCGTTGGAGATGTGCTTGACGACAGAGAGATTGTGGGTGATAAAGAGATAGGTCAGCCCCAGGCGGTCCTGCAGATCCTGCATCAGGTTCAGTACCTGCGCCTGAATGGACACGTCCAGCGCGGAGACCGGTTCGTCGCAGACAATGAATTTGGGATTCAGCGCCAGAGCCCGGGCAATGCCGATCCGCTGGCGGCGGCCGCCGTCCAGCTCGTGGGGATAGGTGTTGACCAGCCGGTTGGAAAGGCCCACCATATCCATAATCTCCCGGACCCGCTTTTCAAGGGCTTCCTTCCCGGTTCTGCGGCTGTAGAGCCCCTGCACCAGCAGCGGCGCCTCAATGGCCTCGCTGACGGTCATGCGCGGGTTCAGGGAGGCAAAGGGGTCCTGGAAAATGATCTGCATATCCCGGCGCAGGCTCTTGAGCTGGTGCTTGTCATATTTGAGAATATCGTGTCCCTCGAAGGTCACGTTTCCCGCAGTGGGCTCGTGGAGCCGCAGAATTGCGCGGCCCATGGTGGACTTTCCGCAGCCGGATTCGCCTACCACGCCCAGCGTTTCGCCGGAGCGGATGGTGAAGCTGACGTCGTCCACGGCGTGCAGCATCCCGTTGGGGACGGGGAAGTATTTTTTAAGGTGCTCCACCCGCAGGATTTCCGTTCCTCGATCAGCCATTTTCCGTTACCTCCCCAGAGCTTTCATACCGGATGCACCGCACCTTGTGGCCGTCCTCCCGTTCCAGCAGGCGGGGGTGCTCCGTGCGGCAGCGGTCGGTGGCATACTTGCAGCGATCCGCAAATTTGCAGCCCGCCGGCAGCGCCGTGGGATCCGGCATCATGCCGTCGATGGCGGCCAGCCGCTTGATGTTGCTGGTCAGGTTGGGGATGGAGCCGAACAGGCCCTCCGTATAGGGGTGCAGCGTCTCCTTGTAGATCTGATGCAGCGTGCCGTACTCCACGATTTCGCCGGAGTAGATAATGGCCACGCGGTCGCAGTTCTGCGCCACCACGCCCAGATCGTGGGTGATGAGCAGCATGGAGGTGTTGTTTTTCTCCTTCAGATCCCGGATCATCTCCAGCACCTGGGCCTGGATCGTCACGTCCAGGGCCGTGGTGGGTTCATCCGCGATGAGCATTTTGGGGGAGCAGGCCAGCGCGATGGCGATGACCACCCGCTGTTTCATGCCGCCGGAAAACTGGTGGGGATAATCCTCGTAGCGGGAGGAGGTAATGCCCACCATCTCCATCATCTCCTCGGCCTTTTTGCGGGCCTCGTGCCGGGGGAGGTCCGGATGATGGACGTTGATCACCTCCAGAATCTGGTCGCCCACGGTCATGACGGGATTCAGGGAGGTCATGGGATCCTGAAAGATCATGGAGATTTCGCGTCCGCGGATGCGGCGCATATCGGCCTCGGAGAGCTTGAGGAGATCCCGCCCGTCGTAAAAGATCTCGCCGCCCACCACCTTGCCGGGGGGATTGGGGATGAGGCGCATAACGCCTCTGGCCAGCGTGGTTTTTCCGGCGCCGGTCTCGCCCACCAGACCCAGGGATTCGCCACGGTGCAGGGTCAGGTCGGCGTTGTTCAGCGCGTGTACCTCACCGTCCTCGGTGGAGTAGCAGATACTGAGATTTTTTATATCCAGTAAGACATCGTCCATATCTTAAGCCGCCTCTCTTTTCAATTCCGGTCTCCGGGTCAGTTTTTGAGCCTGGGATCCAGAGCGTCACGCAAACCGTCGCCCATCAGGTTCAGCGCCAGGATGGTCAGCATGATTCCCAGCCCCGGGATTACCGTGACATGCCAGGCGTCCCGGATATAGGTGCGCGCGTTGGAGAGCATGGCGCCCCATTCCGGCGTGGGCGGCTGAATACCGAGTCCCAGGAAAGAAAGGCCCGCAATGGAGAGAATTGCGCCGGCGATGCCCAGCGTGCCCTGGACGATGATCGGCGCCATGGCGTTGGGCAGAATGTACTGCAGAATAATGGTCGCGTCGTTGCAGCCGATGGCCCGGGCGGCCTCGATAAACTCCTGATCCTTGACGGTGAGAACCGAGGCGCGCACCGTTCGGGCAAAGGTTGGTATGTAGGAGATGGCGATGGCCAGCAGCACATTGGTCAGGCTGGTGCCGAAGGCGGCCACGATGGCGATGGCCAGCAGCATGGAGGGGATGGCCAGCAGAATGTCCATAAACCGCATGATGACGTTGTCGATCTGCTTGCCGTAATAGCCGGAGATGGCGCCCAGAACGCCGCCGATGATGCAGGAGACGACAATGGCCAGAGTGCCCATAAAGAGGGAGTAGCGAACGCCCCAGAGCATCCGCAGCAGCATATCCCGGCCGAACTCATCCAGACCGAAGGGGTGGGCGGCGCTGGGAGGCTGCAGCCGGTCCTTCAAATTCTGCTTGACCACATGGCTGAGATAGAACTGGTTGTGCGTGGCGAGATCAATGACCTGGGTGGAAATGGCGATGACAATGAGGATCAGAAGAAAGACCAGGCCGACCATGGCGATCTTGTTCTTTTTAAACCGGCGCCAGGCCTCCTGCCAGAGAGAGCGCTGCTTCTTGCCGGCAGCGGGAGTGTCAGTCTTTTTATTCATGCCGTTCACTTTCCTCTCCGATACAGGGATTTGATCCTGGGATCCACGAAGGCGTAGATAATATCCACGATGAGGTTGACCACGGTGAACATGACCGCCAGGAAGATCACGCAGCCCAGAACCATGGGGATGTCCTTGGATTTAATGGAGTCCACCATCAGCCGTCCCAGCCCCGGCCAGGAGAACACCGTCTCCGTCAGCATGGCGCCGCCCAGCAGATGGCTGAACTGCAGGCCCACGGCGGTGATGATGGGAATCAGAGCGTTTTTCAGCATGTGGCGGTAGGTAACGGTGCGTTCGTCCACGCCCTTGGCCCGGGCGGTGGAGATGTAATCCTGGCGGATGACCTCCAGCATGGACGAGCGCGTCATGCGGGTGATCACCGCCGCCGAGCTGGTGCCCAGCGTGATGGCGGGAAGAATCAGGCTCTTGAGCATGGGCCCCAGCCCCACCCCCATGCCCTGGGATGGGAGCCACCCCAGCTTCAGGGCAAAGAGAATGACCATCAGCAGTCCCAGCCAGAATACCGGCATGGACACGCCGATCAGGGCCAGCACCATGGAGATGTTGTCCATGGCCGAATATTGCTTTTTAGCTGAGATAATTCCCGTGGGAATGCCGATCAGCAGCGCCACCAGGATGGCGGCCACAGCCAGAATCGCTGTGTTGGGGAACCGATCCACCACCTGCCCCCAGACGGAGATGCTGTTCTTATAGGAAACTCCCATGTCGCCGTGAAGGAGGCCGCCCATATAGTGGGCATACCGTACCAGCATGGGGTCGTTGAGTCCCAGCTCCTCCCGCTTCATGGCCAGGGCCTCGGCGGTAGCCTGGTCGCCCAGAATCATGGCGGCCGGATCACCGGGCGACAGGTTCAAAATGAAGAACACAATGAACGTGACGCCGATAATGACGGGAATCAGCATGAGCAGCCGTTTGATGATGTACTTGTGCACAACAAACACACTCCGTTTCATCCTCAGATTAGATTGTCTCCCAAAGGCGGCAGAGGGAAAATTTTCCGCTGCGTTAAAAAAAGTATAGTTTGCCGACGGACGATTGTCAACAATTTTTAAAAATTGATAACAATCTACAAAGATGGTCTTTCATTTTTGCCCATCTCGTAGTATGATCAGCATAATTATATTGCCGGCGGCGGATAAAAACGGGAAATCTGACTGCCGGCGCTTTGAAAGGGGTGCGGGCATGAATCACATTGGCGGTATTTTTCCCATGGAACCGGCGACAGAAACAGACAACAGATACTTTCAAAGGATCTGTCCATCAGACGGGGAGGTTGCGTTTACAATGTCGGGCCGCTGCGGGATTTATCACTGCCTCCGGGATATCCTGCGCCGGGACACCAGAAAAGTGGCCTATCTGCCCCGCTATACCTGCGAGACGGTGGCGGCGCCCTTTCACAAGGCCGGGTATGCGCTGCGGTTTTACGATCTGGACGAGAACCTCCGCAGCGTGTTTGACCCCGCGGCGCTGGGAGAGATCAGCGTGCTCTCCCTGTGCGGATACTACGGCTTCTGCAATTATGACCGGGACTTCGTCCGCGCCTGCCGGGACCGCGGGATTGTAATATTTGAGGATGTCACCCACTCTCTGCTCTCAGCCGGCGGCATCGATCCTCTGTGCGACTATGCGGCGGGAAGCTTCCGCAAGTGGATGGGCGTTCCCTGCGGCGGCTTCGCCATGAAGCGGCACGGCGCGTTTGCCGGAGCCTGTCTGCCGCCGGACAGCCGCCATCTGGAGCTGCGCCGGCAGGCCATCGCCGGGCAGGACAGCGATGTTTTTTGGGAAGGCGAGATGCTGCTGCGGAAGATTTTCGGCGATTTCGGCAGCGACGCGGAGTCGGAGTATCTGCTGTGCCATGCCGATCTCACGGGAATCTGCGAGGCCCGGCGCCGGAACTACGCGGCGCTGCTGGACGCGCTGCCCCAGCGCCTGTCCGGAATCCGCCCGGTGTTTCCCGAACTGACCGACGGTGCGGTGCCCAGCCATTTCTGCGTGTACTGCGACGACCGGCCCCGGCTGCAGGAGTATCTCCGGCAGCGGGAGATCGGCTCCACGGTTTATTGGCCGGTGGGCCCGCTGATTGATTTGACAGGACACGACACAGTACGGTATATTTATAATCACATACTGTCTCTTCCGTGTGACCAGCGGTACCAGCCGGCGGATATGCACCGGATTGCCCGGGCGCTGGCGGATTTTTGTGAGGAATAGAGAGGGACTTTTGCATGGGGAATGAAGCGCAGAGAACCCGGGAGAGCTTTTCCGAAAAGGCGCTGCGGTATCTCCGGGAGCAGATCATCAACGGTCAGATGCCGCCGCAGGAGAAAATCGTGGAAAGCGAGATTGCTCATTGCCTTGGGGTCAGCCGCGGTCCGGTGCGAGACGCGCTGAAGCAGCTGGCGGTGGAGGGACTGGTGGATTATCAGCCCAACCGCGGCTGCACGGTGGCGCTGCTGTCCCCCAAGGACGCCTATGAGGTCTTTTATCTGCGCGGCAGCCTGGAAAAGCTGGCGCTGGAGAAGGGCGGCGGACGCATCAGCGACGAGGGCCTTTTCAGAATGGAGGAGGCGGTGGAGGAGATTCGCGCCGGCGTGGAGAAAAAGAGTACCTCCGCCGTGGTGGCGGCGGACGAAAAGTTTCACCGTCAGATTATCGAGAGCGGGCGCATGGACCGCCTGGTGAAAATGTGGGAGCTGCTCAGCCCCCTTAACGGCGCCATGTTCCTGGTGGTGAAAAAGACCAACGAGCTGGAGCGCAGGCTGGGACAGGAGAGAACGTTGGACGATCCCTTCCACGGGGACGATCTGGGCGCCCATACGAGACTGTTGGAGACCTGCCGCCGGGGCGATCTGCAGGCCAGCCTCCGGGCGCTGGACGCGCACTATATCCGCACGGGCGAGCGGATTTACCGGCTTTCCCTCCGGGACGAGCTCCCGGAAAAATAGAGCGGCGTTTCCGGTCGGGACGCCCCAATTTCATTATATTCGGGCAGGTAAGGTGAAAAAGGGGGGATTTTCTCCCCGGCGGAATATGCGGCCGTACAGAGCAAAAAAGAGCGCGCCTCCCAACAGGGAGACGCGCTCTTTTTAAAACGCAGTCCGGCGATGCGGCCGCCGGACTGCGCAGAGAGGGACTGATTATTGCTTTTCGCCGTCGCCGGGAATCCGTCCCAGCAGCTCGTGGGGAATGGCACCGTGGCCCTGGCCCACATACTTGTAAATCTCGACGGTCTGCTTGATCTGCTCGTCGTTGAGGTGGCGGATTTCGCCCACGGCCCGGGCGGCCAGATAGCCCCGGGCGCACTCCTCCAGGTATACCGCTGCGTTCAGCGCCTGCTTGAGGCTGTCGCCCACGGTCATTACGCCGTGATGGGAGAGGATGACGGCCAGGCTGTCGCCCAGGTACTTGACAGTGTCCATACCCATCTCCACGCTTCCGGGAGAGGAGTAGGGCGTGCAGCGCACATTGCCCCGGCAGGCGTTGCCCAGCGTCGTGAGATCGGCGCGGAACTCGTCCTGCAGCAGGCTGATGGCCGTGGCGTAGGGCTGGTGGGTGTGAATGACGGCGTTGATGTCCGGGCGATGCTGGAATACGTACAGGATTCCCTCCGTATCGGAGGAGGGCTTCCGGGTTCCCTCAATCACCTTTCCGTCCAGGCTCATGACCACCATGTCGTCGGCGACCATCTCCTCATAGATCATGCCGGAGGGGGTGACGAGAATTTCCCCCGAGGGCATGCGCAGGCTCAGATTTCCTCCGGCCAGCGACACCAGACCGTAGCGGTCCAGCTTCATGCCGGCCTTGATGATTTCCAGCTTTTCCTTCTCAAACATGTTGCTCCTCCTATCAGTCTGGGTTTAAAACAGCGTCAGCAGTTCCTCCGGCCGGTCCGCCACAAAGTCGGGCCCGCAGCCCAGAAGAATTTCCCGCTCCTGAAAGCCCCAGGTGGCGGCGGCAGCCGGCACGCCGGCGGCCTTGGCGGTGTCCATGTCCACGTCGGTATCCCCCACGTAGACACATTCTTCCTTCCGGAGCTTCAGATCCCGGAGCAGATTCCACAGCGACCGGGGATCCGGCTTGGAAATGGTGGCGGGCGTCTGCCCGCGCACCAGGTCAAAGGCGCCGGGAAAGAGCTCCGCCATCAGGGATTCCGCCACCTGGGCGTGTTTGTTGGTCAGCACGGCGGTAACGGCGCCCCGTTCCCGCAGACCCCGGAGCAGCTCCCGGATGCCGGGATACGGCTCGGTCAGGTATCGGCAGTCCCGGAGATAGATCGACAGGTCGTAGTCCCGGATGGCGGGCGCCAGCGCCTCAATCCGCTCCTCCGGACAGCCGCCCAGCTTTAAAAGCCGGTGGTAGAAAGAGGAGATGGGCAGCCGGCACAGCCTGCGGCACGCATCCTCCGGAATGGGGGAGAGGCCGAAGTACGCCAGGGACAGATTGCAGTAGTGATGGACGGTGGGCAGGGTGTTGACCAGCGTGCCGTCCAGGTCAAAGATGCACCCGCGCATTAAACCGCAGTGTAGTCCTCAAAGCGGATGTCCTCCAGATCGTGCTCGGCGATGTCCAGCTTCCGATCCATCAGCTGCTCCACACCCTCGATCAGCGTCATGGCGTCCATGTGATACTTCTTGAGCAGATACATCTTGGACGCGCCGTGGGCATAGGTGTCCTGCAGGCCCACCTTGATGAGGCGCTTGCCGATGCCGTTTTCGGCCATGACGTCCGCCACCGCGGAGCCCAGACCGCCGATGACGGTGCCGTTTTCAATGCTCAGCACGCCGTATTTGGCCTTCTTGCAGGCCTCCACCACCTGGGGATCGGTGAAGGGCTTCAGCGTGGACACATGGAGGTGCTGAATGGAGACGCCCTTGGCCCGCAGGGCGGCGGTGGCCCGCATGGCTTCCTCCGTGCAGATGGAGGAGGAGAGAATCGTTACGTCGCTGCCCTCGGAGAGGACGCGGGCGTGGTTGAACTGAATGGGCTCATTGGCCGGGAAGAACCGCGGAACCTCCTTGCGGAGCATCCGGATGTAGACGGGACCGTTGTAGTTGTAGGCCAGATCCAGCACGCCCTCGATCTCCGTGGCGTCGCCGATGTCAAAGATGGCCATGTTGGGGATGGTGCGCAGCACGCCCACGTCGTTGGTGGACTGGTGCGACACGCCGCCGGGCGTGGTGATTCCGGGGACAAAGCCCACAAACACCACCGGCAGATTGGGATAGGCCACGCTCATCTCCACCTGATCCAGAATCCGGCGGTACAGGAACACGGAGAAGGTGTGCAGGAATGGGCGAAAGCCCTCCCGCGCCAGGCCCGCGGCCCAGGAGCACATGTTCTGCTCGGCAATGCCCATGGAGAGATAGCGGTCGGGGAACTGCTGGGCAAATTCCTTCACTTCGCAGGAGGTGCCCAGATCCGCGGACAGCACCACAACCTCGGGGTGGAGCTGCGCAAAACGGATCATGTTTTTAGAATGGGTGTTGACTTCCAGCTTCATATTCGTTTCCCTCCCTTTCTCACATCTGCTGGTAGAACTGGACGAACGCGTCCTTCTCCGCGGCGGGAATCCGGACGAAGTGCTTGGGCATCATCTTGTCCAGCAGCGGGATTCCGTGGGCGGGGGAGGTGTGGCAGAGCACCATCAGGGGCTTGCCGGGATGGGGCGTGCGCGCCGCTTTTTCAAGGGCGTCAATATCGTGCCCGTCCACTACGACGGCCTCCCAGCCGAACGCGTGCATCCGATCCACCATGGGTTCGGTGTTCATAATGTCTTTGGTCCAGCCTTCCACCTGCTGGCCGTTGACGTCCACATAGACGACAAAGTTGTCAAGGCCGTAGAAGGCGGACGCCTGGAAGCACTCCCAGGCCTGGCCCTCCTCCAGTTCGCCGTCGGAGAGCATGCAGTAGACCTTTCCGTTCCAGCCCTTCATCTTGTAGGCGTGGGCCGTGCCGGCGGCAATGCACACCGTCTGGCCCAGAGAGCCGGCGGTATTCTCAAAACCGGGGGAGTGCTCCGCCCCGATCATCTCCATGTTCCAGCCGTCCACGTTGAACTTGTCGATGGCGCGGTCGGACATGCGGCCCGCCTGCACCAGTGCGCAGTAAATCACCGACGCATAGTGGCAGCAGGAGACGAAAAAGCGGTCTTTGTCCGGATCACGGACGTCCTGCACCCCGTTATAAAGAGAGCCCTTGGGATAATCCATGTTGACGGCGGAGGGGACGCCGGGGAACGGCTGTGCGTCGGGGCAGCCCAGGCTGGGCCCCAGATTCATAATATTCATATAGAGGGTGCTGACGATTTCGGCGGAGGAGCAGGCCTGCGCCAGATAGCAGCCGCCGCGGTCAATGGCCAGTCCGAGAATCCGCTTGCGGATGCTGGTGGCCGCCCGCGCGATCTCCTCGTTGGAGTACTTTTTTTCCGGCATTGTTCATGTCTCCTTTCAATCGGTTCCGAATTGGAACCCCCTGTCGCTTTCCGGCAGCGCACCTTTTTTCAGGCCGGGCGGATGCGGGCTCCTGTTCACGATGATAATTATTTCACGATGCGTAACATATGTCAATATCCGGCTGCACTAAAATGATCAACAAAATAGCTAAACAATCCTTGTGTATTTTACCTGAAAAAGTTATAAACGACAATATTCCGTTGACATTCTCGAAACAACGAGGTAAAGTCTGTATCATCGAAGAACTTTTGCTGTGAACTATGGTCAACATATATCAACTATTGTTCACAAATGTTCAAGGGAGGAATCATTTTGAAGGCTGTTGTAAAAACTGCGGTGGGATATGATCAGATGGTGTACAAGGATATTCCGGAGCCGGAGGCCGCGGGGGACCTGGTCAAAATCAAAATTGCCTATTCCGGGATCTGCGGCACCGACCTGCACGCGTTCAAGGGCACCTACGCCAGCACGAAGCCGCCGGTGGTCCTGGGCCATGAGTTTTCGGGAATTGTCACCGCGGTGGGGCCGGAGGTCACCCGTTTCAAGGTGGGCGACCGGGTCACCAGCGAGACTACATATAAAACCTGCGGCGTGTGCCCCTCCTGTCTTTCAAAGGACTACAACCTCTGCTCCCACCGCCAGGGCATCGGCACCCAGATCAACGGCAGCATGGCCCAGTACGTGGTCAGCCGGGAGGAGAGCGTGCATGCTCTGCCGGAGAATGTCAGCCTGCTGAGCGCGGCGCTGACCGAGCCGCTGGCCTGCGGGGTCCACGCGGGCATTGAAAAGGGGAACGTCTCCAAGGGCGACATCGTGTGCATTTTCGGCGTGGGCGCCATCGGACAGATGGTGGCTCAGGTGTCCAAGGCCCGGGGCGCCACGGTGATCGTGGCAGGCCTCTCCTCGGATCAGGAGCGGTTTGAGATCGCGCTTGCAAACGGCGCCGACCGGGCCGTGGATCAGTCCAAGGAAAATCTGGCGGACATTATCGGTGAAATGACCGGCGGCGTGGGCGTGGATATCGCCTTTGAGTGCTCCGGCGCGGTGCCGGCGGCCAACAAGGCCCTGGAGATTGTCCGGCGCAAGGGCCGGGTGGTGCAGATGGGCGTGTTCCCGGAGGCCCGGGAGCCGATCTGGACGGATCTCATCCTCCACAAGGAGATCTGCTACGTGGGTTCCCGCAGTCAGAAGCCCAGCTCCTGGAGAACCTCCATCGAGCTTTTGGCGGCCCGGACGGTGGTGCCGGAGAAGATCGTCACCAAAATCGTTTCCCTGGCCGACTGGCGGGAGGGCTTTGAAGCCTCCATACGGGGCGAGGGCGTCAAGGCCGTGATCTGCTGCAACGAGGATCTGGCGGAGCACCGGTAAGCGCCGGAGCGCGCAAAAAAATGCGCGGAGGACTTGCCTCCGCGCGGGAATCCCTGAAAATTCGGCTGTTATCGGGTTTTTGCCAGCAGCTCCAGCAGCTTCTGCGCCAGCTTCTGATCCGCGATCAGCGTGTTGATGTACCCGCCCCGGATGGCGCCCAGTACCGCCTCCGCCTTGAATTCCGCGGCGGAGATGCCGATAGACCACTCGGCGGCCTTCATGGCCTCCAGCGGCGCGCCCACCACATACCAGTCTCTGCGCTCCACCGGATTGCCGTTTTTGTCGTAGGGCCGGGACAGCAGATGTCCCACGGCGCCGCGGCTGATCATATCCATCCGGTCCGAGTCCGTCCAGTAGCCCGCCTCCTGAATGGCGGTGTGGGCGTCCATGGAGCCGATGCCGGTGAGGATGATGTCGGTGTGCATGGCCTTGCGGAGCGTGGCCTCAATTTGAGGCTCCTGAATGAGATAATCCCGCACCACCTCGCTTTTTACGTAGATGGGCGCGTAGATATTGGAGTAGGTTCCGTTCATCTTCCGGGACATGCGGATGGCCAGCTCCAGCCCGTCCACGTTGGGATTGCCCGTTCCCAGGCAGCCCACCATCTGCACGACATTGACGTTGTAGTAGTTCCGCTGTTCCATCTGCTCGCTGAGCAGCTGCGGAACGGAGCCCCAGGTAATGCCGATGACGCGGTTGTTTTCCATGATGGAGTTGAACAGCTGCAGCCCCGCCTCGCAGCAGCGCTGCAGCGCCTTGGGATAGTCATAGGAGCCGGTGACCACGACGGCGTCCCGCAGATTCAGCTTTGTGCGCAGCGCGTAGGAGAGCTTGGGATCCTTACGGATGGGATCGTGGACAATGATTTCCACCACACCGGACGCCTTAGCCTCATCCAGAAGGCGGGAGACGGTGGGGCGGGACGTTCTCAGTATGCCGGCGATGGTGTTCTGATTCAGCCCCTCCTCGTAATAGAGCTGAGCGGCGCGGATCAGAAGCTCGGTTCGGTCCTCCATGCTGGTTACCTCCCTGCGAAAGTGACAGGATTCTGTCAGAGTTTGGACTTGTCCGATTATAACATATAAAATTGTGCTGTAAAGAGCCAAAACGGATTTTTCGCTGCGCACCGGCAGAATCGCGCATCCGATCCGCGGCCGGAAAACGGCACAGAAAGCGAGGGCTTTTTATGGTTGAGAAAAAGACGGTTATTCAGAATGCCACGGGGCTGCACGCCCGCCCGGCCTCCCAGCTGACCCAGCTGTGCAAGAAATTTCCGGAGTCCATCCGCCTGGTGGACGGGGAAAAATCCGTGGATCCCAAGAGCATCATCGCTCTGCTTTCGGCGGGGCTGAAATGCGGCACTCCCATCACCGTGCAGGTCACGGGCGACCAGGAGGAGGCCGTGTGCGGCCAGATCGTCGCGTTCATCGAGAGCCTGACGGAGTAAGCCGGCGCCGGATACAGGAAAGGAGAGGGTTTATCGCTATGAAATCTGTTTACGAGGATTTGATCGTCACAGGCGTGGACGCCCGGGACGCGGAGGATGTCATTCGCCAGGTGGGACAGCACCTTTTGAAAAACGGCTTTGTGAAAGACACCTACATTGACGCCGTGGCCCTGCGGGAAAAGGAATATCCCACCGGACTGCAGCTGAAGGATCTGGCGGTGGCCATGCCCCACACGGCGGGTGTCCACGTGATTACGCCCGCGGTGTGCATCGCGAAGCTGGCCCATCCCGTGACATTCCGTCACATGGGCGATCCGGACACCCTGGTGGAGGCGGAGCTCATTTTCATGATGGCCATTCAGGACCCCAACGCCCAGCTGGAGACGCTGCAGAAGGTGATGGGGGTCTTCACCAACGAGGCCGCTGTCGCCCAGTTCAAGGCCGCGGCGGACAAGGCCGCTCTTTACAAGGTCGCGCAAACCTATATCGGTTAACATAATTTTTTACAAGGAGGGTTTCAGTTATGGCAAAACATGTGAAGATCTGCTGCGTGTGCGGCTCCGGAACAGTGAGCTCGGCGATGGTGGCCAGCAAGCTGCGGGAGAAACTGGCGGAGCACGGCTATGATGTGGACACCGTGGAGTGCAGCCCGATTTCCGCAGAGAGCACCCTGTCCGCAGGGGGATTTTCCCTGATGGCATGCGTCTCTCCCGTCTACCAGGACTTCGGCGTTCCCAAGGTCAACGCGGTGGGCATGCTCACCGGCCTTGCGGAGGATCAGGTTCTGGAGGACTGCCTCAAGATCCTGGACGCAGAGTAAATCCCAGGCGGTAATGGCAGCAGCCGCTGCCTTAGATATTCCGCAGACCATCCATCTGAGACACATGATTCCGTATGTATGCGAGAAGTTTTAAGGAGGGAAATTTATGGCTCAATTTTTTAATGGCCTGAGTACCGTGTTTTCTACGTTTGGCGCGGCGGTTTTTGTCCCCGTCATTCTGTTCATCATCGCCCGGTGCATGGGCGTCACCGGAAAGAAAGCGTTTAACTCGGCGCTGCTGTGCGCCGTCGGTCTGACCGGCTTCAACCTGGTCATCAACAGCTACGGCGGGATCATTACCCCCGTGGTCAACTCCATGGTCACCAACTCCGGCGTGAACCTGCCCGCCCTGGATACCGGCTGGCAGTCCACCTCGGTCATCGCCTACTCCACCAGCGTGGGCCTGGTCTTCATCGGCATTGCCATCGTAATTCAGCTGGTGCTGTTCTTCATCAAGTGGACCAACGTGTTCATGGCTTCCGATCTTTGGAACAACTATTCCTTCATGGTCTGGGGCTCCATGATCTTCGCCCTGACCAAGAGCATGTGGCTGGCTCTGGCCTGCATGGTGATGCAGCTTCTGTACATCCTGATGTTCAGTGAAGTCGTCGCCAAGCGCTGGTCCAACCACTATCAGTATCCCAACTGCTGCATGACCGCCCCGCACCACATGGAGTCCGTGCCCTTCGCCCTGGCGATGAACTGGCTTCTGGGCAAGCTGGGCTTCAATAAGATCAAGATCAACGCGGCCACCATTCAGAAGAAGTTCGGCCTCTTTGGCGAGCCCATGTTTATCGGCCTGATCATCGGCGCCCTCATCGGCATCATCGGCAGCTGGAGCCAGCTGGGCACCTTGGCCGCCTGGGGCACCGTGACCTCCGCCGCAGTTTCCACCGCCGCCGTCATGGTGGTCTTCCCGAAGGTCGGCGGCGTGTTCGCCTCCGCCTTCACCTCCCTGACTGACTCCTACAAGAAGAAGGCCGCCAAGAGCGGCGAGGGCCGTGAGTGGTACCTCTCCGTCAACGACGCCGCCGGCTACGGCGAGCCCAATACCCTGGTCACCGGCATTCTGCTGATGCCCATCATGCTGGGTCTTGCCTTTGTCCTGCCCGGCAACACCATCCTGCCCATGCTGGACCTGATGGCCCTGCCCTACATGGTAGAGGTGTTCGTCTGCGTCTCCCACGGCAACGTGGTCAAGAGCCTGATCTCCGGCGCAATCTGGTTCAGCCTGGGCCTGATCATCGCCTCTCATCTGGCTCCCACCTTCACGCAGGTGGCTGTCAACGCCGGTTTCACCCTGCCCCAGGAAGGCGTCTACATCATGAGCTTCGGCATTATGTGCCATCCTCTGATGGCCGGCCTTTTCTATGCGTTCCTCAGCAAGAACCCCATCATCATCTGCGCCATCGTGGTTTTGTACTTCGTCCTGTACTTCCTGCTCAAGAAGTATAAGCCGATGATCGTGGATTGGCTGGAGAACTACGACACCACGCCTGCCGTCAATACCGCGAAGGCTGCGTAAGTTTTAGAAAACCTGCCCCGCGGGGCAATTCGCACGCGGAATCATTCGGATGGATACGGAAGAAGCAATACGAAAGAGGCCGCTGTTTCTATCGGTAACAGCGGCCTCTTTCGCGGTTGCGGGAAAACGGAACAAGGAGAAATGAGCATGCTGAATTTTTTATTTGAAAAACCGCAGAACATTGTGGTTGTAGGCGATGTGTTTGTCTCCTGCGACACCATGGAAGCCGCCCTGCGTGCCTCCCGGGTCAAGGTGGGAAAAATCACCCGGGCCTTTTGGGGCAGCGGGGACAAGGACGAGTTCGCCGCCCGCCAGCTCAATCTGGAGCGCCGCGGGCCGGAAGCGGAGGCCTGGGCAGAGGGCCTGGAGAAGCTGATGGGCGACTGCGATGTGCTGCTGACCCATTTTAACCCGGTGCCCCAGGCACTGATTGACCGGGCGCCCCGGCTGAAGGCCGTCCTCACCTGCCGGGGCGGACTGGAGCACATCGACGTGAAGGCGTGCAGCCGGCGGAACATTCCCGTGGTGAACGTCATCCGCAACGCCGTACCGGTGGCGGAGTTCACCATCGGCATGATGCTGGCCCTGACGCGCAATATTGCCGCTTCCCATCATTTGATGATTGAAGGTTGCTGGAAAAAGGAGTATCCTAACTCCAAGTTCACCTCCACACTGGGAAATCTGACGGTGGGCCTTGCGGGATTGGGCAACGTGGGGATCGAGGTCGCCACCCGGCTCAAGGCGCTGGGCGTGCCCATGATCGCCTTTGACGCCTATGCGGATCCCCAGCGGCTCCGCCGGAACGGGCTGGGAGACATCCGCTTTGTGGACACGCTGGAGGAGCTTTTCTCCCAGGCCGACATCGTCAGCCTGCACCTGCGGCTGACGCCGGAGACGGAAAAGAGCATCGACAGGCGGTACTTCTCCCTGATGAAGCCCACTGCCTATTTTATCAACACTGCCCGGGGCGGCCTGGTCAACCAGGAGGATCTGCTGGACACGCTCCGTGCCCACGCCATCGCCGGCGCCGCGCTGGATGTGTTCGACAAGGAGCCGGTTACGGCGGAAGCGGGCTTTGCGGGCCTGGACAACGTGGTGCTGACGGCCCACCTGGCCGGAGCCACCGAGGACGCGATCCCCAAGGCGCCCTACCTCCTGATGCGGGAGGTGGACCGCATCGCCGAAAAGGGAACAACAGAGCGGATTGTCAACTTTGGCGATCTCCGCGTGGATGAGTGAAAGGACGATCAGACATGATTTTAAAAGAAGAACGCGAGCAGGTCGTGGAATACGGCCGCAAGCTCATTGAGCTGGGATTGACGGTGGGCACCTTCGGAAACCTCTCCGTTTACAATCCCAAGGAAAAACTGATGGCCATCTCCCCCTCCGGCATGGACTATATGCAGACCAAACCGGAGGATGTGGTGGTTCTGACCCCGGACGGGGAGAAGGTGGACGGGGACCGCAAGCCCTCCAGCGAATACGACATGCACCGGATCTTTTATCAGAAGCGTCCCGGCGTCAACGCCGTGATCCACACCCATTCCACCTGGGCAACGACGCTGGCCTGCCTCCACTGGAGCATTCCCGCCATCCACTATGTCATTGCCTACGCCGGCGCGGACGTGCCCTGCATCCCCTATGTTCAGTTCGGAACATACCAGCTGGCCCAGGCGGCGTTTGACGCCATGGGCGACGATCATTACGCCTGCCTGCTGGGGAATCACGGTCTCCTGGCTGCGGGCAGTACCCTCCCTTATACGCTGGATGTGGCCCAACAGATCGAGTTTGTGGCCCAGCTTTATTATAACGCCAGAGTTGCGGGCGGCGGCGTCATGCTCTCCGACAAGGATATGGAGCATGTGCTGGGTTCGTTTGCGACCTATCGGCAAAAATAACATTTCACGGTAAAGGAGCAAAACACCATGGTCACAATCAAAGGTTTGCCCGGAGCACCCGGCTGCGTCGCCGGAACGGCCGTCCTGTTCGCGGCCCGCGCACTTTCCACGGAGCGTCGGGCGGTGACGGACCCCCAGGCGGAGATCGATTCGCTGGAGGCCGCCCGGAAACGCTATGACAGCTCGCTGGCCGCCCTGGCGCAGGATTCCAAAAACGCCTCCGCCCAGACGGAAATTCTGGAGGCGTACCGGGAGATTCTGCAGGACGACGTCTTTTTCGACGGCGTCCGGGAGGTCATCCGCAGGGAGTCGGTCTGCGCCTCCTACGCGGTGGAGAGCAAGCGCGCCGAGACGGAGGCAATGTTCGCCGGCATGGATGACGAGTACCTGAAGGCCAGAGCGGCCGACATCAACAACGTGTGTCGGGAGCTGATGGCGGAAATTCAGGGCGTCTCCTCCGGGGATCCCTTTGCAAATGTGGCCGGCAATGAGCTGGTGGTGTTCGCCCAGGATCTGACGCCGGCGGATACGGTGCGGCTGGACCGCACCCGCCTGGCCGGCATGGTCACGGAGCGGGGCGGCGTCACCTCCCACACCGTCATCCTGGCCAAGGCGCTGGGAATCCCGGCGGTGGTGGGCGCCGGAGCGTGCCTGGAGCAGGTGCATACCGGCGACGGCGTCCTGGTGGACGGCGCAGCCGGAACGGCCGTGGTGCAGGCGGATGAGGAGACGGCCCGGGCCTTTGTGGCAAAAAAAGAGAAGTCCGACCGGCAGCGCGCCCTGTTCAACGCCAGCCGCACCATCGCCGCCCACACGCTGGACGGCGCGGCGGTGCGGGTAAACGTCAACTCCGGCGACGCCGAATCCATCCGCACCTTTGACGCCGCCGGCTGCGACGGCGTGGGCCTTTTCCGCACGGAGTTCCTCTACATGAGCCAGACGGACTACCCCTCGGAGGAGTTCCAGTTTGAGGCGTATCGGGATATGGCCGTCAAGACCGCCGGCAAGGAGCTGATTATCCGCACGCTGGACATCGGCGGGGACAAGCAGCTGGACTATATGAATCTGCCGAAGGAGGCCAACCCCTTCCTGGGCTATCGGGCCATCCGGCTGTGTCTGGACCGGGTGGAGGTATTCCGCACCCAGCTGCGGGCCATCCTTCGGGCCAGCGTCTACGGCGACGTGAAGATCATGTTCCCCATGATCGTGAATCTGGAGGAGCTGCTTCGGGCCAGGGAGCTGCTGGAGGAGGCCAAGGGAGAGCTGGACCGGCGGGGCGTGCCCTACAACCGGAACGTGCCTGCGGGCATCATGGTGGAAACCCCCGCGGCGGTGCTGCTGTCCGATCAGCTGGCCCGCCACTGCGACTTCTTCTCCGTGGGCTCCAACGACCTTATCCAGTACACCACGGCCACCGACCGGCAGAACGAGCGGGTGCAGTATCTGTACGACTGCTGCAATATCTCCTTCCTGCGGGCGGTGCACATGGCCTGCGAAAACGCCCATGCCGCGGGAATCCCCATCGGCATCTGCGGCGAGACGGCGTCCGAGCCCCGGCTGATCCCCCTCTGGGCGGCCATGGGCATCGACGAGCTGTCTGTGGCTCCCGGTCTCGTGGGCCGCACCAAGTATATTTTCAGCCAGCTTGACCGGAAGAAGCTGCAGCCCGTCCTGAAGGAACTTCTGGCGTCCGCCGACATCGGGGCCGTCCGGACAAAAATGGACGGCGTTTTGGGAGAGATCGGCCTATGAGCAAAAAGGGACAGAAGAAAAAACGCCCCTCCGAATATCTGACGCCTTCGGCGGATCCGTCCGCCAATGTCGCTCAGACCGATCGGTGCGTGTACTGCGGCAAGGCACTGGATCCCCAGGCCCCGCCCTGTCTGGTGACAGTTCGCACCCGCAGCTTTCCCGTCTGCGGCCAGGCGTGCCGGGAGGGCGCGGACGCGTATGTCCGCTCCGACCGGCAGCGGAAGAAATTCCTCTACCTGGTGCTGTTTTTCTGCGCCATCGCCATTCTCATCGGCTCGGTGATCCACGATCCGTCGGCGTTTCTCTATCCGGCGGTCTGCCTGGCGGGGCTGGGACTGATCTTTTTCCCCTATCCCATTACGTCCTTTGAGACATTTTTCAGCTGCCCCATCCGGCGGGTGGTTCTGATCTGCCGGATCGTCGGCGTAATCCTGGTGATTCTGGGCGTCTTTTTCTTCGCGGCGCTTCGGATTTTCTCGTGATCTCCCGCCGGAGGCTCCGTTAAACACACAAAATGCAAAGCGCCCCCGAGACCCGCTGTGCGGGCTTCGGGGGCGCCGGAACGTTTACAAGGGAGACCGGGCGTCCGGCGCCGTCGGAGGAGAGGCACCGGGGGACTGCTCCAGAAGCTCCGCCAGGGTGATGCCGTCAAAAAAGTCCTCCAGCAGCCGGTCCAGTCTGGCCCACATGGGCAGCGTGGGGCAGCCCGCCGCCCGGGGGCAGGGCTTTGCCCCGGGGCCGAGGCAGGCCACGGGGGCCAGGGAGCCCTCGGTGAGGCAGAGAATTTCGCCGACGCGGTACGCCTCCGGTAGCCGGCAGAGGCGGTAGCCGCCGCCCTTTCCGTGGGCGCCCTCCACCAGACCGGCCTTGGAGAGTGCGGCCATGATGCCCTCCAGGTATTTCTGGGAGATCTCCTGGCGGGCGGCCACCTCCTTCAGCGGGACAAACGCTTCGCCGCCCTGCCGGGCCAGGTCCAGCATGACCCGCAGCGCGTATCTTCCCCGGGTGGATATTCTCATGGCCGTGTCCTCCTTGCTCCCCGCCGCCGGCGGGGTCTGCTTTTTTAAGAGCCTCGCGGCGTTTCGCCGCCGCAAGCGGCAAAACGGATTCCGGCGGGGCGGTTTTACCGATTATACCCCTCCGGGGGGTCGGAGCGCAACTCCCGGCAGATTCTGCCGCCGCCCACCACGGTGTCCCCGTCGTAGAGCACCACCGCCTGTCCTGGGGCGATGGCCCGCTGGGGCCGGTCGAATACGATCCGGACGCGGTCCGGGCCGATGACCTCCGCCTCCGCGGGCTGTTCCGCCTGGCAGGAGCGGAGCCTGGCACACACCCGCACCGGCCCCGCGGGGGCCCGGCCGGAGATCCAGTTGAAGTCCCGGGCCTCCAGCGCCCGGGCGTAAAGCTCCCGCTCCTCCCCCAGCACAACGGCGTTATCCTCCGGGCGGAGGGCCCGGACATACAGCCGCCGGGGCCCCGAGAGGCCCAGCCCCCTGCGCTGGCCCACGGTGTAGCGGATGATTCCCCGGTGCTCGCCCAGAACGCGGCCCGCTCCGTCTACGAAGGGGCCGGGGGGAAATGTCCGCTGGAGGCACCGCTCCACGGCGCCGGCGTAGTCGCCGTCCGGCGCAAAGCAGATGTCCTGGCTGTCGCGCTTGCGGGCGGTGACCAGTCCCTGCTCCTCTGCGATCCGGCGCGTCTCAGCCTTCCGGAGGCCGCCCAGGGGAAAGAGAATCCGCGCCAGCTGCTCCTGGGTCAGGGAGTAGAGAAAATAGCTCTGGTCCTTGCCGGGATCTGCGGCTTTTTTCAGGACGAACCGGCCGTCCTCCTGCTGAATCCGGGCGTAGTGCCCCGTCACCAGCTTGCCGCATCCCAGCTCCCGCGCCCGCCGGAGCAGCCCGCCGAATTTAATGAGGCGGTTGCACGCGGCGCAGGGATTGGGCGTCTCGCCCCGGGCGTAGTCCTCTACGAAGGGGCGGAGCACCCCAGCGCGAAACGGCTCCGTAAAGTTGAACACGCAGTATCGGATTCCCAGCCGGAAGGCCACGCTGCGGGCATCCTCCACGTCATCCAGGGAGCAGCAGGTGCGGCTCCGGGCGTATCCGGCGTCTTGGTTGTCGTAGAGCCGCAGGGTGACGCCGATGCACGAAAAACCCATCTCCCGGGCGAGATAGGCGGCCACGCTGGAATCCACCCCGCCGCTCATGGCGATCATCGCTTTTTCCATGTCCCATCCTTTCAAAGGGCGGCGGCAAAAATCTGCCGCCGCCCCGGGTATTCCCTCCAAATTACGCGAAAAGAGAAGTGGAGAGGTAGCGCTCGCCGGTATCCGGCAGCAGGGCCACAATGGTTTTGCCCGCATTTTCCGGACGCTTTGCCAGCTGTACCGCCGCCCAGACCGCGGCCCCGGAGGAGATGCCCACCAGAATGCCCTCGCCGGTGCCCATTCGCCTGCCGGTATCGAAGGCGTCCCCGTCGGAGACGGGGAGAATCTCGTCGTATACGCCGGTGTGGAGAACGTCGGGAATGAAACCCGCGCCGATGCCCTGAATTTTATGAGGCCCCGGCGCGCCTCCGGAGAGGACGGGGGAGGAGGCCGGTTCCACCGCCACGACCCGGACGGCCGGATTTTTGGATTTGAGAAATTCCCCCACGCCGGTAATGGTGCCGCCGGTGCCCACGCCGGCCACAAAGAAATCCACGGCGCCGTCTGTGTCATCCCAGATTTCGGGGCCGGTGGTCTCAAAGTGCGCCCTGGCGTTGGCCGGGTTTTCAAACTGCCCCGGAATCAGCGCGCCGGGAATTTCCGCCTGAAGCTCCCTGGCCCGGGCGATGGCGCCCTTCATCCCCTGACTGCCCGGCGTTAGGACCAGCTCTGCGCCGTAGGCGCGCATCAGCTGGCGGCGCTCCGCCGACATGGTCTCCGGCATGACGATGATCGCCCGGTAGCCCCGGGCGGCCGCCACCGAGGCAAGGCCGATGCCGGTGTTGCCGGAGGTGGGCTCAATGATGACGGAGCCTGGCTTTAAAACGCCCCTGGCCTCCGCGTCGTCCAGCATGGCCTTGGCGATCCGGTCCTTGACGGAGCCGGCGGGGTTGAAATACTCCAGCTTGGCCAGGACGCGCGCCTTCAGCCCCAGCTCCCGTTTAAAATGCGTCAGTTCCAAAAGAGGGGTTCTGCCGATCAGCTGATCGGCGGAGGTATAGATATGCGACATGACAGATGACTCCTTTATGTTTGATTTTGAATGAGCCGCAAAACCGGCAACATCGAAAATCAACTCCGGGAAACCGTACATACCGACCCATGACATACCTCCTTTCACCCCGCCGTCTGAAGCGGGAAACCCCGCCCGCGCCGCCGATTTGGCGGGCGGCGGCCCTCAATAAGCATATTAAACTAGTGGGTTGATATGCAATATACACCCGAAGCCCGGCGCTGTCAAGAAAAAACCGCCGGACACGGAAAAAAATCCGTGTCCGGCGGGAAGACCCGGGGAGAGGCGTTTACGCCTGTTTGGCGCGCCGCTGAATCAGCTTTACCAGCTCCACCAGGGGAATGACGCACAGCGCCAGCCCCATGGCTACGGCGTATTCCAGCAGGCTGATGTGGGTGAATTGGAACGCGTTGGACAAAAACGGCACATAGATCACCAGCGTGGTGCACAGAAAGCTCGCCGCGGCGGCAATTTCCAGCAGGCGGTTCCGGGAGCGGAGGGTAAAGAGGCTGCCCCGCTGGGAGCGCATGTTGAAGCTGTGGAAAATCTCGGCCATGGACATGGTGAGAAACGCCATGGTGGTGCCGTCGTTGGAATTGACGATGGCCCAGGAGCCCCGCTCGATGAAGTCGCCGATAAAATAGGCCAGCAGCACCAGCACGGTGACCAGAATCCCCTGGTAGGCCACGTCGAAGCCCAGACCGCCGGCAAAGACGCCCTCGTCGGAATTGCGGGGCGCGTGGGACATGATGTCGGCCTCGGCCCGCTCGGTGCCCAGGGCCAGGGCCGGGAAACAGTCGGTGACCAGGTTGATCCAGAGAAGGTGCACCGGTTTGAGGATGGTAAAGCCCAGCATGGTGGCGGTGAAGATGGCCAGCACCTCGCTCATGTTGGAGCTGAGCAGGAACTGGATGGCCTTGCGGATGTTGTCGTAGATCCGCCGGCCCTCCTCCACGGCGCCCACAATGGTGGCGAAGTTGTCGTCGGCCAGCACCATGTCGGCCACGTTTTTCGTCACGTCCGTGCCGGTGATGCCCATGCCCACGCCGATGTCCGCCGCCTTGATGGAGGGCGCGTCGTTGACGCCGTCGCCGGTCATGGCGGTGACGCAGCCGGCGTTCCGCCAGGCGTTGACAATCCGGGTCTTGTGCTCCGGCTGCACCCGGGCATAGACGCTGATGTTCCGGAAGCGGCGGGCAAATTCCGCGTCGTCCATCTCCTCCAGCTCGGAGCCGGACACCGCCTCGTCCCCGTCCCGGAGAATGCCCAGCTCCGACGCGATGGCCTTGGCTGTGATGATGTGGTCGCCGGTAATCATAATGGGCCGGATTCCGGCGCTGCGGCACTCGTCGATGGCGGCCCTGACCTCGGGACGCACCGGGTCGATCATGCCGGTGAGGCCCAGGAAGCACAGCTCCCGCTCCAGGGCCTCGGGCGTGAAGGCGGCGGGGCGCTGGGGATGGAGGCGCATGGCGCCTGCCAAAACCCGGAGGGCCTTGCCGGCCATGGCGCGGTTGGCCTCGGTGATGGCCCGGCGATCCTCCTGAGAGAGGGGCTCAGGCGCGCCGTTCTTCAAAATGTGAGTGCAGCGGCGGAGCACCTCGTCGGGCGCACCCTTGGTGTACTGCACAAAGCCCTCCGCCGTCTCGTGGACGGTGCTCATCATTTTCCGCATGCTGTCGAAGGGGGCCTCGCCCACCCGGGGTTCCTGTTCCTGGAGGTGGGGCTTGGGTTCGCCCAGCTTGGCCGCCCAGGCCACCAGCGCCGCCTCCGTAGGCTCGCCCTCGGCGCGCTCCCCGGTCCAGCGGGCGTCGGAGCACAGGGCCATGGCCCGGCCCAGCAGCGCGTCGTTCCCGCCCCAGGACTCCACCACGGTCATGCGGTTCTGAGTGAGGGTGCCGGTTTTATCGGAGCAGATGATCTGGGCGCAGCCCAGGGTTTCCACGGCGGTGAGACGCCGGATAATGGCGCTGCGCCGGCTCATGTTGGTGACGCCGATGGACAGCACGATGGTCACCACCGCGGCCAGCCCCTCGGGAATGGCCGCCACGGCCAGGCTCACCGCCACCATAAAGGTGTTCAGCAGCACGGGCCCCGAGAGGGAGCCGGCCCGGAGCACGCCCACGGCGAAAATCACCGCGCAGATGCCCAGCACCAGCCAGGTCAGCACCCGGCTGAGCTGGGAGAGCTTGCGCTGGAGGGGGGTCTGGCCGTCCTCCGCCGTGTTGAGAGCCCCCGCGATCCGGCCCATCTCCGTGTTCATTCCGGTGGCGGTGACCACAGCCCGGCCCCGGCCGTAGGCGATGCTGCTGCCCATATAGACCATGTTCTTCCGGTCGCCCAGAGGAATGTCCTTCTTCCCCTCCAGGCCGATGAGGTCGATGAATTTGGAGACGGGGACGCTCTCGCCGGTGAGGGCCGACTCCTCGGCCTTCAGGCTGGCGCTCTCCAGCAGCCGTCCGTCCGCCGGGATGGCGTCGCCCGCCTCCAGCAGCACCACGTCGCCCACCACCAGCTCCTCGCTGTGAATGCGGACGACCTTGCCGTCCCGCAGCACGTGGCTGGTGGCCGCCGCCATTTTCTGCAGCGCCTCGATGGCCTTTTCCGCCTTGTTTTCCTGATAGACGCCCAGCACCGCGTTGACGATCACCACAAAGAGGATGATGACCACGTCGGCCGGGCTTTCGCCGGAGTAGAAAGAAGTGACGCCGGAGACTGCCGCCGCCGCGATGAGAATCAGAATCATGGGATCCGCCATCTGGGCAAAAAACTGCCGGATCAGGGATTTTTTCGGCGGCTGAGCCAGGCAGTTCCTGCCGTTCTTCGCAAGACGCCGGCCGGCCTCCGCCGAGGAGAGCCCCTCCGGGGAGCTTTCGGTTTCCCGGAGAACGGACTGTGTGTCCTCGCAGTAGTACATGAGATCATCCTTTCTTGTCGGGGGTGGTGCGGGCCGTTTCAGGGTAGAAAAAAACCCATGAACAGGCGCCCGCCCATTCATGAGTCTGGTTCTCACCATTCAGGCCAGGCGGGCCGGAGCCGCGCCACGATGTTGACCTGAAACGCGCCCCTAGAGACGCGGGAACTACTCCCCCACTTGACATTCTCCACAATAGCCGGTTTTTCTCCGGATGTCAATTCAATTCTCCGCCGCCGCCGGATTTTTTTAACGGTTTCTTGACAGATCCGGCGGAAAGGCCCAAAACCCGCCGAAAAGCGGCAAAAAAGGGCCCGGCGTCCGGCTGCCGGGCCCTTTGGAGCAGAGTCTGGCCGGGGACCTTTTATCCGGTCCCCGGCCAGGGGAAAAGCCGCTTATTTGAGATAGGCTGCGCAGAAGCGCTGGAGCAGGACGGAGAACTGAGCGCGGGTGGCGGTGAGACTGGGATAGAGCTTGTCTCCGCTGCCCTTCAGGATTCCCGTCCGGACGGCCCAGTGCACCGCGTCGTGGGCGTAGTCCGCGATGGAGCCGGAGTCGGCAAAACCGGCCAGGCCCATGGAGCCGCTGTCCTCCGCGGCCAGAGCGCAGAATTTCATGGCGCAGCGGTAGAGGATGGTGACCATCTGCTGACGGGAGACCGCCAGCGTGGGATTGGAGCCGTCGGAAATCCCGTTTTCCATGGCCCACGTTCTGGCCGCGGCCATATCGGCGGGGTCGGCCCCGCTGATCCGCGCCAGCACCATCCACAGCTGCTGACGGGTGACGGCGCCGCCGGGATTGAAAGCGCTGTCCGTGCTGCCCTGCATGTAGCCCTTGCCGTAGGCCCAGGCGATGGAGTCACGGGCCCAGTAGCCGGCGGGCACGTCCGTAAAGTCCATGGCCTTGTCCGTAAAGACGGGCGTCACGGTGACGGGGGAGGCGGGCATGGTAAAGGTGTAAACCGTGTCGGATTTTTTGTTCAGCGTCAGCTCGCTGCCGCCGGCGGCGGTGAGGCTCTTGAGCTGGAAGCCGGCCTTGGGCGCGACGGTGAGCGTAACGGTGTCGCCCTTGGCCGCGCTGGTGACGTCGGAGGCGACGGAGCCGCCCTGGGCGTCCTTCACCGTGACGGAGTACTTGCTGCTGCCGCTGCCTCCGCCGCTGGAGGAGGAAGTGGTGGTGCCGTAAACCGCGGAGGCGGAGACCGTCTTGGAGGTGTCGGTGCCCAGCAGCTTGTCCCAGAGCGTGCTGCTCAGCGCGGTGTAGGTGCCGCTGATGCCGGCAAAACGCCAGCCGATGAAATACTGTCCGGAGGACAGGGCGGCGGCTGTGGGCAGGGGGGCGGTCTGATCGCTGAGATAGTAGTACTGCCGGGTCTGCCCGTCGCTGCAATCCACCGTCAGGGCCCTCTGATCGGTGGAGAAGGTCACGGCGCTGGTGCCGGTGATGGTGACGTCGGCCACCTGGGTATCATAGTTGAAGTCCGTGCGAAGGATCTCAGTGGGATTGGTCCCATGGGTGTGGGTGGCGAACACATAGGTGCCCCGCGCAGCGAAGCCTGCGCCCAGGGGGACAGAAATCTCCAGCGGGGTGTCCAGGGTGATGGACTGGGGGTCGCCCACCGCCACGGCGCTGCTTTCGGTCAACGGCTCGCCGCTGGCGGCCACGGCTTGGCTGGTGACAAAGACCTGCCGGGCCACAGTGACGTCCACGGTGACGGATTTTACCGTGTTATCCGCCACGGCGCCTGCTACCGCGAAGGTGACCACGGGCTGTACGGAAACCACGGCGGGATTGCCGGTGTCGACGGCAGCGAGACCGCTTTGAGAGAGAGCAGTGCCCAATGCATCCGAATGATTAGAGATCACTGTCGCAACCGGCGTCGCCTCGTTGTTTACGATCACGGCGGGGACGCTCTCTCCGCCCGGATTGGCCATCGTGGTCAGCGCGGAGCCGGCGATGACGGCAGCCCGATCCACGGCGCCCGCGGCGCCGGAGGCAGTCAGCGCCGTGTTGGCGGCTGCGGCGACATTCTTGGCAGCCGCATCCATCGTTGTGGAACCCGAGATTGCATCGGCATTGTCTGTTGCCTTGGAGGCGGTGGCCGCCACGGTGACAGACGCCGGCAGAGCCGTCAGGCCGGAGACGTCCGCGGTGTATCGGGTGGACGGCAGGTCGTCGATCACCGCGTCGTCAAGCGCGAACGTGCCGGATGCAGAATCCGGCGTCAGCTTCCTTGTGACAGTGAGAAGGGTGCCGTCAGAGCACACGCACAGGAAGGAGATCCAGTTGGCGTCGGCAGGCACCTTGCCGGAGGCCGTCAGCCTGACGCCGTTCAGCGTCACGGCGGCATTGGTGGTCTGAGCGCCGATCAAGGCGTCAGAGAGATTCGCCGCATCCGTTTCGCTGCTGTGGTACACCTTGGCGGAGGCGGAGACGATCTTGTTGTCCGGCGCCGCCGCCACCTTGTAGGCGTAAGAATGGTTATCAAAGCTCCAGCTGCCGGCGGCGACGTTGTAGTTCAGCGGCACATAGTCCGCGGGATCGGCGGTAAAGTATCCGCCGCAGGCGTGGAACGTTCCGTTATTTTCCTTGTTCAGCGTTCCCGTATAGAGTCCGCCGCTGACGGTCATGGCGGAGTTGTCCGTTGTGCCCTCGGTGAAATTGCTCCGATACTTGGCCGCCAAAACGGTATAGCCTTCCGGAGCGGTGTAGGTGCCGCCGCTGAGCTGGGCGTAGGCGGAATTGTAGTCGGCGATGACGGCTCCGTCCGAGGCGCAGCCGGAGAAGGTGCCGCCGTTGATGGTCAGCCTGGCCCAGGACTCGCCGTTTTTCACGGCGTAGCGGCCGCCGGTGACGGCGCCGCTGTTAATAGTCAGCTCGGCGGGCTGGGAGACGGCGGCGGGCACATCGTCCCAGGCGCTTCGACTCCAGCCGTTGAGAATGGTGGCGGAGTGGGAACCGTCCGCTCTCAGAGCCGCGCCGTCGACGGTGGCTTTGCCCTGGTTGCGGAACACGTAGTACACGCTCGCGGCGCCGTTGGTGACGGTGCCGCCGTTCAGATACAGCGTGCCGGTGGGGGCGTTGAACAGCGCAGCCTTTTTATAGTAGAGGCTGTTGTCCTTAATGGCGCCGGTTTTGGCATTACTGCTGTCCTTGACGGTCAGCGTACCGTAATTGGCCAGGGCGGCCTTTACCTCGGTGGAAAAGGTATGCGTTGTATCCGCTGTGGCGGCGCCCGTCAGGGTATAGCCGTTCAGATCCAGCGTCACGGTTCTGCCCTCCGGCACGGCGGCGTCCGCAGTGACGTTCGCCGTCAGCCGGACGGTCTGCCCGCCGTCCGCGCCGCCCAGTGCCTGAATCAGCGTGTCCGCGTCGAAGGCATCACAGGTATTCCGCACGCCGGACAGCGTCACGGCGGTGCAGGCGGATGTCGTATCGTTCTGGCCCTGCCATGCGGCATAAGCCCCGTCCCCGACGGAGGCCGCGTCGGCACAGCCGCTCCAGAAGTTGTCGCTCAGGTCGATGGAAGCGGTTCCGGCGTTGGTGATCTTCACAAAATCGGGGGCATCGTGCCCGCTTTCAGAAAACCGCTTCAAAAATGTGTTGCCGGTGACGGCGACTGTGCTGCCCTCGGCCAGCGGCGCAGCAATGCCAGGAACTTTTTCACGTTTCTCATTCTTCTCTCCGTTCCGCCCTGAGTGAAATTCACCGGCGGCCCCCGTTTTGCGGCGCAAAAAAATACATGACTCCGCCTGGGCGGAGTCATGTGTGGCAGACGGTATGGGGGTGGACGCAGTTGAAAGCGTGGCCGGCAAACTGCCTGCTGCATGGAAATCAAGAGGCTCCGCACAGGTCAAAAGCGCGGGAGTTCCGATGCTCAGGACAGCCAACATTTATAACGCCTGTAAGTATAGCACGTCTGCGGCAAAAAAAACGGATTTAAAAAAATATTTAACAAAATC
>JALCRQ010000018.1 GCA_022652655.1 Oscillibacter sp.
CGTCCGGAGACGCCTCACTTGGCTTTTTCGGCAAAGCTGTTATCCACCAGCTGGTCAAATTCGACCCACTGGCTGTGCTCCAGCTCCCCGGCAGACTCCATCACCGTCTCCAGCCGCTCCAGAGACTCCTGCTTCATCACCGGCGTGGCGTTCCAGGCATCGATGTCCTGATACCGCTGGGCCACCGCCGTCAGCGTCTCCACCGAGGTGTCCGGGAACTGATCCGCGATGGATTTGGCGATCTCTCCCGCGGAGTGGGTCTGCACCCATTTCTGCCCCCGGGCCACGGCGTTGGTAAAGCTCTGAATCAGATCCTCGTGAGCCTTCATGTAGTCCTGGTCCGCAAAATAGGCGGTATAGGGAATCTCGCCGCTCTCCTGGCCGATAGAGGTCAGAATATACCCCTTGCCAGCCTGTTCCAGCTCCGTGGCGGTGGGCTCAAAGAGCGTCACATAGTCCCCGTTGCCGCCGGTGAACGCGCCGGCCATCATGTTGAACTGTACGGTGGTGTCCACAGCGGCGTCCGTTCCGGGCACGACGCCGTTTTGCTTCATCACGTACTCCAGCGTCATTTCCGGCACGCCGCCTTTGCGGCCGCCGATGACGGTTTTGCCCTCCAGGTCCTTCCAGGAGAACATGCCGTCGGTACGGCCCACCAGGAATGAGCCGTCCCGTTTGGTCAGCTGGGCAAAGACCACCGGGTGGTTCTCCTTGCCCTGATTGAGTACGTAGATACTGGCCTCCGGCCCGGCCAGGCCGATGTCCGACTGTCCGGTGAGCACGGCGGTCATGACCTTGTCGGCCCCGCCGCCGTTGGTCAGCTCGATGTTCAGGCCCTCGTCGGTGAAAAAGCCCTCCTTCAGGGCCACGTACTGCGGCGCGTAGAAAACCGAGTGGGTCACCTCGTTGAGCCGCACGGTGACGGTCTTTTTTTCTTCGGCGCTGCCGGCTGCCCCTCCGGCGCCGCAGCCGCAGGCCAAAGCCGCCAGCATGGCCAGGGATAAGAGCAGGGAAATGAATTTTCTCATACAATCACTCCTAAACGTTTCTCCAATAATTTTTCCAGCCACAGCACGCCCTGGTACATCACCACGGCCGCTATGGCCAGAATGAAGACGGTGGTCATGACGAGATCCATGTTGAACACCTGGGAGCCGTAGACGATCAGGTATCCCAGACCCGCCTTGGAAACCAGAAATTCCCCCATGATGACGCCCACCCAGGAAAGGCCTACGTTGACCTTCAGCGTATTGAACAGCGTCGCGTAGTTGGAGGGAAACACCAGCATCCGCAGAATCTGCCCCCGGCCGGCGCCCAGCGTTCGCATCAGCCGGATCTTGTTTTCATCGGTGGAGAGAAAGCCCACGTGCATATTCAGAATGGTCACAATAATGGAAATTGCCAGCGTCATGGCGATGATGGAGCCGGTTCCCGCTCCGATCCAGACGATAAAGATGGGCCCCAGAGCGGTTTTGGGCAGCGCGTTGAGCACCACCAGATAGGGATCCAGGATCCGGGAGACGAAGTCGCTCCACCACAGGGCGACGGCGATGAGGGTGCCCAGCACCGTGCCCAGCAGAAAGCCCACCACCGTCTCCAGGCAGGAGGTGCCCACGTGGAGCCACAGATCCCCCGACCTGTTGAGGGAGAGAAACGTGGCGGCCACCCGGGAGGGCGAACTGACGATAAACGCGTCCACCCAGCCCAGCCGGGCCGCCAGCTCCCACAACCCCAGGGAAAAGATCAGCAGGGACACCTGCAGGACATGGATGGAAACGGTTCTCCGCTTTCCGGCGCGGAGATAGGCGAGGCGCTGTACGGAGGGAGCTTTTTCAGGCATTGACATCCAGCTCCTTCCAAATGGAATTGAAATAGGTACGGAACTCCGGCGCGTCCCTCCGCTCCATGGGGCCCAGGGCGCGCAGCGTTCCAAGATCGTGAATGGCCCGAACCGCAGCCGGCCGGTGCGTCAGCACTACAACCCGGTCGGACATGCTGATGGCCTCCGAAATGTCATGCGTTACGAGCAAGGCAGTTTTGTGTTCCTGACGAATAATACGGTAGATGTCTGCGGAGACAGAAAGTCTGGTCTGATAGTCCAGCGCGGAAAACGGTTCATCCAGCAGCAGGATCCGCGGCTCGGTGGCCAGCGTGCGGATCAGCGCGCACCGCTGCCGCATGCCCCCAGAGAGCTGGGACGGCCGTTTCAGGGCAAATTCGCTCAGTCCGTACCGCTCCAGCAGCTCCCGGACATGGGCCTCCTGCTCCGGCGTGTTCTGACGCCGGACCTTCAGCCCCAGCGTCACGTTGCTCCAGATATTCCGCCATTCAAAGAGCTGATCCCGCTGCGGCATAAAACCGATTTTGGGGGAGGGCGCCGTAACCGGCTCCCCATCCACCAGAATCCGCCCGCCGGACGGTTTTTCCAGCCCCGCGATCAGGGACAGAAGCGTAGACTTTCCGCAGCCGGAAGGGCCCACAATGCTGACAAATTCTCCGTCCTCCATTCCGAAGGACACATTCTCCAGCGCGTCGACCTCTCCGTCCGGAGACTGATACGTCAGGGCAACCCGCTGCAGATCAATAATCATGCCCGGATCATCCTCCTTTGGTTCTTTGGAGAATACCTCTCCTCGCTCAGTGTATGAACGGCGGTGCCCTTTTGCCAGTCGGCAGGCCGGAGGCCCGGGATTGTCCTGCTGCGGCGAACGGAAAAGTAGACAATGTGCGTGTGACAGGTTTTTCTCTTTTTGTTGCTTCATCCACTTGTCAAACCGCCAAAATTCGGGATAATATATTAAAATAGGAATGTTGTTTTTTCGCCGCTTACACAAAAGCTGCAAATAAAAAGAAGGGGGAACTACCCATGCAGGAACTGAGAGAGCGCATTGTCAGGGAGGGCAAGGTCCTGCCCGGCAATATTATCAAGGTGGACGGCTTTTTGAATCACCGGATCGACACCGATTTCATGGTTCGGATCGCCGACGAATTCGGCCGCCACTTTGACATGGATCAGGTGTCCATGATTCTGACGGCGGAGGCGTCCGGCATCGCGCTGGCCGCCATTGTGGCCCAGCGGTTTCACAAGCCCATGATCTTCGCCAAGAAGGCCAAGAGCGACAACATCGAGGGCGGCCTCTACCAGAGTGATATTTTCTCCTATACCTATAAAAAGAAGGTCACGCTGCTGGTCTCCAAGGAATGGCTGCACAGCACCGACCGGGTGCTCATCATCGACGACTTCATGGCCAACGGCGAGGCCGTGCGCGGCCTGTGCGATATCGTGACGGGCGCCGGCGCCACGCTGGTGGGCATCGGCTGCGCCGTGGAAAAGGGCTTTCAGGGCGGCGGCGACCGTCTGCGCGCCGCCGGCGTCAACCTCAAATCCCTGGCCATCATCGAAAGCGCCGAACCCGGAAATCTTGTGTTCCGGGCGGACGACTGAATTTGAAAGGAAGGCATCCGATGCAGGAAGTTATCGTTCTGGACTTCGGCGGCCAGTATAATCAGCTCATTGCCCGCCGTGTCCGCGAGTGCGGCGTCTACTGCGAGGTAAAGCCCCATACCACCCCGCTCTGCGAGCTCCGGGAGAAAAAGCCCATCGGCATTATCTTCACCGGCGGCCCGCACAGCGTCTACGCTCCGGACTCCCCTCAGGTGGATCCGGAGATCTTCTCCCTGGGCGTCCCCATCCTGGGTATCTGCTACGGCTGCCAGCTGCTGGCCCACTATCTGGGCGGCAAGGTGGTGCCCGCCACCGATGCCTCCGCCCGGGAATACGGCAAGACGGAGACGCACTACGACACCGCCTGCACGCTGTTCCGGGGTCTGCCGGAGAGCGGCGTATCCTGGATGAGCCACGGCGACTATATGGAGAAGGTGCCCGACGGCTTTACGCTGACGGCCCGCTCCGACGAATGTCCCAATGTGGCCATCGCCGATGAAAAGCGCCGGTTTTACGGCGTCCAGTTCCATCCCGAGGTCAACCACACGGAGAACGGCTGCCGGATGATCCGCAGCTTCCTCTACGACGTCTGCGGCGCAAAGGGCGACTGGACCATGGGCGACTACTGCAAAACCGCCATCGCCTCCCTGCGGGAGAAGATCGGCGGCGGCAAGGTGCTGCTGGCGCTCTCCGGCGGCGTGGACTCCTCCGTGGCGGCGGCGCTGCTGGCGGAGGCTGTGGGCAAGCAGCTGACCTGCGTCTTTGTGGATCACGGCCTCATGCGCAAAAACGAGGGCGACGAGGTGGAGGCCGCGTTCCGGAAGTGGGATCTCAATTTTGTCCGGGTGGACGCGGAGGAGCGGTTCCTCAGCAAGCTGGCCGGCGTCACGGAGCCGGAGCGCAAGCGCAAGATCATCGGCGAGGAATTTATCCGGGTTTTTGAGGACGAGTCCAAAAAAATCGGCGCCGTGGACTATCTGGCCCAGGGCACCATCTATCCCGACGTCATCGAATCCGGTTTGGGCAGCGCGGCTACCATCAAGAGCCACCACAACGTGGGCGGCCTGCCGGATTTTGTGGATTTCAAGGAAATCATCGAGCCGCTGCGGATGCTTTTTAAAGACGAGGTGCGCAATCTCGGCCGGGAGCTGGGACTGCCCGAATACCTGGTTTCCCGCCAGCCCTTCCCCGGCCCCGGACTTGCCATCCGCGTCATCGGGGAGATCACCCGGGACAAGCTGGACACGCTGCGTCAGGCGGACTTTGTGTTCCGGGATGAGCTGCACCGCCAGGGTGCGGACAGCGCGCTTTCCCAGTATTTTGCCGTCTTGACCAACCTGCGGTCGGTGGGCGTCATGGGCGATGGCCGCACCTACGACTATACGCTGGCCCTCCGGGCCGTCACCACCTCCGACTTTATGACGGCGGACTGGGCGCGGATTCCCTACGAGGTGCTGGACCGCATCAGTGTGCGCATCGTCAACGAGGTGCCCCACATCAACCGCATCGTCTACGACATCACCAGCAAGCCCCCCGCCACCATCGAGTGGGAATAAACCATCCGCGGCGGAGCCCCCCGGAGTATAGCGAGCTGCTGAAACCCGGCATTTTAATGGGGTGCGGATTGATTCCGGCAATCAGACGCAACCCTTCCTCCCGTCCGAACGCAAGGTTCGGGCGGGAGGAAGTTCTTCATTCCCCGGACACAAAGCTCATAACATTGATACCGCGCCGTTCTCCCGGTGCGCCCTCTTAGCTGCGATCCGCATCTCCGCCCCGCACCCGGTAGCCGCAAAACCGGATGGCGGCCCTGGCCAGCTCCTCCGTGGGATCCACAAACGCCTGGGGCAGCGCCAGCTCCCGGGCGGCCACCGGCAGCTCCGTGCAGCCCAGGATGAAATACTCCGCTCCGGCGGCGGCCATATCGGCCAGGACGGTTTCCATGGGCCCGCGGATCTCCTCCGCCGGGCGGCCCCTTTTCACGCCGTCATAGATCACACGCATCAGCCGGTCCCGGTCCTCCTCGGACGGAAGAAGGAGGGACACCTGCGCCTCCTCCAGCGCCCGGGTGTAAACGCCGGAGGCCAGCGTCCCCCGCGTGGCCAGCACGCCGGCCCGCTTCCCCGGATAATGCCGGGCGCAGGCCCCGGCAGCCGCCTGCAGCATGCTGAGGAAGGGGAGCCGGGTCAGGGGCTGCAGCCGCGGCAGGAAGAAATGGGCGGTGTTGCAGGGCATAATCAGGCAGTCCGCGCCGCACTGCTCCAGCTTGCGGATGGACTCCTCCATAAACGGAACCGGATCCGTCCCCCCGGAGAGAATGGCCGCGGTGCGGTCCGGAATGGAGGAGTTGTCGTCGATATAAATCCGGATGTGGGCGTTGTCGTTTTCCGCATCCGTCAGTTGGACAATCTTTTGAAACAAATCGGCCGTGGCAAGGGGCCCCATCCCCCCGATGATGCCGATGCTTTTCTTCATAAAATCCACCCCCTGAAAAAATTTTTTGCGCTCAGCCGGTTTCCCGACTGTGGGTTTTTATGCCGAACTGCAAGAAAAAATATAATATAAGGGTCGGAATCTGTCAAGAAAATTCATTGTACCTGCGAAAAAAGGCGCTAAGACAAGTCCTTTTCCGCTATGAATTTTATTCCACCCCCAGTTGATTTTTAACCGGGTGCGGTTTATAATCAAGAAAATCAGTGCAGGGGCGCTGAGTGTGTGAATAACAGGAGAATGAAAGTGAGGCATTGTATGGGAGACCAAGAACGTCTGCAGCAGCTTGTCACAGAAAAAACCAATTTCAAGCGGGAGATCGGCGTCTTTGGAGGCGTCAGCATCATCGGCGGCATTATGATCGGCTCCGGAATTTTCTACATAGGCGCCTATGTGCTCCAGCGCGTGGGAATGAACAGCGGGCTTGCGCTTTTGTGCTGGATCATCGGCGGCGTAATCTCCCTTTTCGGCGGTCTGTGCTACGCGGAACTGGGCGCGGCTATGCCCAAGGCCGGCGGAAAAATGGTTTACCTCAACGAGGCGTTTCACCCCACGGTGGGCTACATGTGCGCCTTTACCGACTGGCTGGTAGGCGGCCCCGGTTCCAACGCGGCGGTGGCCATCGCCCTGATGACCGTTTTCAAGTCCTTCTTCAGCATCAGCGACTTCGGCATCAAGGTCGCGGCCATTGTTCTGATCGTCGGCCTTACGGTCTACAACCTGTACGGCGTCAAGCTGGCGTCTCAGGTTCAGAACATCTCCATGGTAGCAAAGCTGATCCCCATCGCCCTTATCATGCTGGTGGCAATTTTTGCCGGCAAGGTGAGCCCGGATCTCTCCCTGGGTTCCGCCGCCACCTATGCCTCGGAAAACCACACCTCGCTGTTCGGCATGATGGCTCTGGCTGTTGTGGCCGCCCTCTGGGCCTATGAGGGCTGGACCAACCTGAACACCGTCACCGAGGAGATCAAAAACCCGAAGAAGAATCTGCCTCTGGCTCTGATCATCGGCATCGGCGGCATCACCCTCATCTACACGCTTTTCAACTTCGCCATTATGCGTGTGCTGCCCCACGACCAGATTGTCAAGATGATCAACGGCGGCGACCTCTATCTGGGCACCGCGGTGGCCAAGAGCATCTTCGGCAGCGCCGGCGCCACCATCGTCTCCCTGGCCATGATCCTCTCCATGTTCGGCTGCCTGAACGGCCTCATTATGGCCCAGCCCCGGCTCTATTACGAGATGGCGCAGGACGGCCATTTCTTCAAGTCCTTCGCCAAGCTGCATCCCAAGTACCGCGTTCCCACCACGGCCATCATTGTTCAGGGCGTGCTCTCCGTGGCTCTGGTGTGCCTGCGGAATCTGGATCAGCTGACCAACCTGGTGGTCATCACCGGTATGATCTTCAACGTGATGGTCATCCTGGCCGTGCCCATCCTGCGCAAAAAGTATCCCAACATTGAGCGGCCCTACAAGGTCTGGCTCTATCCCGTCACCGTGATTATCTCCGCCGTCGTCCTCATTGCCCTGACGGTTCAGGGCATCATCGACGACCCCGTCAACGGCGCGATCGGCCTGCTGGTTCCCATCACCGGCGCCATCGTCTATTTCATCTTCGACCGGAAACTGAAAAAAGACTCCGCCGCCAAGGTGTAAGCCGCGGCATCTGATCAGCCCGTACCGCGCGGCTGCCGCTGAGCGCGGCAGCCGCGCAATCTTACTCCGGGAAAGCGCCCCTGCGGGGCGGAAAGGAACGATATGAAAACCATCTATTACAACGCCAAGGTCTATGTGGAGCGCGGACAGTTTGCGCAGGCTGTGGCCACAGAGGACGGCCTCATCAAAAAAGTGGGCGGAAACAGCCAGGTTCTGGCCCTGGCGGATCACGACACCGTCCGCATTGACTGCAAGGGCCGCACGCTGCTCCCCGGCCTGAACGATTCCCACCTGCACTTCATGCAGCTGGGCGAGTCCATGTACCAGGTGCCCATCGACGGCGTCAGCTCTATTGGCGAGATGATCCGGATCTGCCGGGAGTTTATGACCCAGCATCCCGAGCGGGTGGCCCGGGGGATTCATGCCGCCGGCTGGAATCAGGATCTGTTTACGGACAGCAAGCGGATGCCCGACCGCCATGATCTGGACAAGATCAGCACGGAGATTCCTATCGTACTGGAGCGCGTGTGCGGCCACATCCTCTCCACCAATACGAAGGCCATTGAGATGCTGGGCCTCACCGGCGCCTCTCCCCACTATCCCGACGGGGACTTCCTGCTGGGCGACGACGGCGAGCCCAACGGCATTTTCACCGAGAACGCCTGCAACTTTGCCAAGGACATCATCCCGGACTTCACCATTGAGGAGCGCCGGAGTATCCTCATGGAGAGCATGGACCGCGCGCTTTCCTACGGCCTCACCAGTGTTCAGAGCAACGACGTGGGCACCTCGTTCATGGACGGCCCCGCCGCGTTCCGCATGTTCCGGGACGTCTACGAAAAGGGGCAGGGCAAGCTGCGCTACCGCCATCAGGTCTGCTTCAACGATCTGGACGCCTTCCGGAAATACCTCTCGGAAGGGGAGTTTACCCGGAAATACGCGCCGGATTCCTGGCTGACCATCGGGCCGCTGAAGCTCTTTAAGGACGGCAGCCTGGGCGCCCGGACGGCGCTGATGAAGCACGATTACGCGGACGATCCCGGCAACCGGGGCCTTACGTGGATTAAGCCCGGCGATATGGACGAGTACTGCCGTCTGGCCAGGGAGCACGGCGTGCAGGTGGTGACCCACTGCATCGGCGACGAGGCGGTGGAGGAGACGGTGGCGGCCTATGAGAAGGCCTTTGTGGACGGGAAAAACAAGCTGCGCCACGCTCTGGTACACTGCCAGATCACGGATCGGGCGCTGATCGACCGGATCGTAAAGGACGACATTCTGGTCATCGCCCAGCCCATCTTCCTGGATTACGACATGCACATTGTGGAGGATCGGTGCGGCAGGGAGCTGTCCTCCACCTCCTATGCCTTCGGCAGCCTGCACCGCAAGGGCGCCCACGTCTCTTACAGCACGGACTGCCCGGTGGAGAGCTGCAACCCCTTCCCCAATATCTACATGGCCGTGACCCGCAAGGACAAGGCCGGCCGGCCCGAGGGCGGCTTCTTCCCCCAGGAGTGCGTGGACGTGGCCACCGCGGTGGACGCCTATACCCAGGAGAGCGCCTACGCCGAATTTATGGAAAACCGGAAGGGCCGCATCCGGGAGAATTACTACGCGGATCTGGTGCTGCTGGACCGGGACATCTTCACGGTGGATCCCATGGAGATCAAGGACATCCGGCCGCTTCTGACCGTGGTGGGCGGAAAGATCATGTACCGGGACAGCAGCTTCTCCGTCTGAGCCCGGCAACTTTGCGCACCGGTGAAGCTTTCGAAAGAGAGCCTGATTAAAAAGGACGCCCCGGGGGGCGTCCTTTTTGATGGACTTTTGCGCCCGGCACAGCGCATTTGCCGGGAGAGCGGACAATCTCAGAGCGTCCCCACAATCCGCACCATGGCCATTTCCGCCCGGTAGCACTCCACCGCGCTCTCGGCCCGGTAGAGGACGGTATTGGGGGAGATGAGCTCGGTGCGGGGCATAATGGCGGCAGCCTCCGCCTGTCCGCTGTTGACAAACGTGAGCCTCAGCTCCACCGGCGGCTGTACCGTGACCGGCGGAATCTCCGCCGCCCGCCGCAGCGCGGCGGCCGCTCCGCTGCGGATCAGCTCCCGGGCACGGACAGGCGCCAGGCATTTGCCCGCGTACCGGCCCCGGGCCTCCTTCACCGTCACCGTCCCGATGGAGTCGTTGACAGCCTTTACCTCCCGGGCCAGGACGTCGTCTCCGGACACCAGCACCACCGGAACGCCGAAGGAGCCCGCCACCGCCGCGTTGAGATAGAACTCGCCGGAGTCGATCCCGCCCACGTTCACATTGGCGTTGACGCGTCCGCTGTATGTATGGCACAGCACGCCGCCGGAATTCATCCGGGCGTGATAGCCGATGAGCATCACCGCGTCGAAGGAATCGTCAATGCCCTCCATCATGCCCAGGCGCTTGGGCGTTCCCGAAATCAGCTGAGCCGCCGGGCTCAGCCGCTCGATGAGCAGATTGGTCATAGGGCCGTGGGAGTCGTTGACCACGATCTCCTCCGCTCCGGCGGCAGCCGCCCCCTCAATGGCCGCGTTGACCTCCTCCGTCATCAAAATCCGCGCGCGCTGATACTCCGGCTCCTCCGGACTGGCCTGGGCCCAGCTCACAACGCCGCTGACGCCCTCAATATCCGCCGAAATAAAAACCTTCATAAAAACCCCCCTTATGCCTCATAAACCGACGTGCCCTTCACATAGGTGCGCAGCACGCGGGTCTTGAGAATGTCCTCGTCGGAGGCCAGATGGAACAGGTCGTGATCCAGCACAATGAAGTCCGCCGTCTTTCCGGCGGTAATGCTGCCCCGCTCCCGCTCCTGTCCCGCGGCGTAGGCGCTCTCCACCGTGTAGGCCCGAATGGCCCGCTCCATGCTCATCCGCTGGCCGGGGAGGTAGGTCTTTTCGCCCACGGCGTCCCGGGTGAGGTTTTTCCGCGTCACCGCAGAGTAAATGTTGGGCATGGTGTTGAATTTTTCCACCGGGCAGTCGGTGCCGAAGGAGGCGTGGACGCCCAGATCCTGCATGGATTTCCACGCGTAGGAGGTGGCGGCCAGGGCGGGGCCCACCCGGCTGTCCACGATATTCATGTCGTAGTCGATAAAGATGGGCTGGATAAACGCCAGCACGTCCAGCTCCCGGAAGCGGTTCAGCAGCGCCGGATCCGTGATCTGGCAGTGGACGATGCCGTCCCGGAACCGCCGGCCGGGCATGGCCTTTCCGGCGTGCTCGATGGCATCCAGGGACATCTCGATGGCCCGGTCGCCGATGGCGTGGATGGCGACGGGCGCGCCGTTTTCGTGGGCAGTCAGCACCAGTCCGTCCAGCTCGTCCTGGGTAAAGGAGGGCAGGCCGTGGGTCTCGGGCGCGTCAAAGTAAGGCGCGCGCATCGCCGCGGTTCTGGCGCCCAGGGACCCGTCGGAGAGCAGCTTGACGCAGTTGATGCTGCACCGGTCCGTCAGGGCGCCGCAGCGGTAGCCCTTGCCGAAAAATTCCCGGATCAGGTCTTTTTTCTGGAGCAGGCACTGTTCGCCCAGATGGAGGTGGAATTTGCCCGCCTCCTCCAGCTCCCCCACGGCCCGGAACAGCAGGTCGTAGTCGGATCCCGGCATGTACCCCACGTCGTCGGACTGGACGCTGGTGAGGCCCTGGGCAAAGGCTTCTCCCTGGGCCGCGCACAGAATCTGCTTGATGAGCGGGAAGTCCAGGGTGGAAATCATGGGCTTCACCGTGTCCAGCAGGTTTTCCTTGATGATGCCGCTGGGCTCGCCGTCCTCCAGAAGGTCGATGAGGTTGCCGTACCGGGGCGCGGTGTCCCGGTTGAGCCGGAGGGCCCGCAGACCGGCGCTGTTCAAAATTCCGATATGAAAACAGGTGCGCATAATCAGCACAGGCACCTCGCCGGTGACGCTGTCCAGATCGAATTTGTTGGGAAACCGCTTTTCATCGATGAAATAGTCCTGATTCCAGCCCTCGCCCTCCATCCAGGAGAGATCGCCTGCGCTCCGCTTTTCAACGGCGGCCCGGATCCGCTCCTGAATTTCGCCGATGCTCTTTGTCCCGGAGAGATTGACGCTGCGCATGCTCTTGGCAAAATGCACGAAGTGCATGTGGGAGTCGTTGAAGGCCGGCAGCACCGCCTGCCCCCCGAGATCAACCTCCTGGTCCGCCGGGCCGGTTCGGCGCAGGGCCTCCCGGGCGCCGGAGAGCGTTCCGACGTACGCAAATTTTCCGTCGCGCACTACAAAAGCGTCCGCGGTGGGGCAGGCGCTGTCCACCGTACGGATGTTCCCGTTTTTGAACAGAGTCGTCATTGTGATAACCAGTCCTTTCGCTCGCTTGAGGCGTGGGGCGGGCCTGAGGCGAGATTTCCGCCCTGCGCGTGATTTTTTCAGCACTGCGGCGGAACACGCCGCGGTTCCTGCCACAACTATAACACCTTTTGCGCGCAATGCAATTCCCTTCAGAAAAGATTTCCGCCCCCGGCGGCCCGCCGGCCCGCCGGGCGGAATTCTTCAGAGCCAGATAGAAAAGCGCCCAGGGCCACCAGCAGCAAGAGCAGTCCCGCGATCAGATAGCGCATGCTGGCAAATACCGCCGTGGGCAGCGCACTGACCCCGATTTTCGTCACGAGATTGCTGGTTCCCCCAAAAAAAGCAGATCGCGGCATAGGCCAGATAGCCGCGAGCCCGCTCTCTCTTTTTTTCATAGATCTTAGGCGGGCCATGACATGGGAGAGGCCACCTCTTTTACACGTTATGCACAATATCTTTGTTAAATATTATGCTAATTGCTGACTAATTTTATTTTACTTTTACTGCAATTTTCAATTTTACTATAAATTTTAGTCTCTTTTTTACTTCATCAAAAACGCGCCGGAGCGGAGGTACTCTCCGTTCCGGCGCGTGATCTGTTCTATTTCTTCAGCGCAAAGGCCCGCCTCCACGGCGGACTATCGGATCTTGCCCGGCAGGGGGAAGCCGCGGAGCATCACCCGGCCGAAGCAGGTCAGCGTCCGGCCGCTGTCCCGGCCAAATGTCACGTCGGCGTCCGCACGGGCGCGATTCAGGGAAAAGAGGAAGACGCTGCCCATGGGATCCCGGTAGTACTGCTTGCACAGCATGCCGCCGTCCACGCAGAAAATCCCCACCTCACCGCTGCGCAGGGGATCGTGGTTCACATACACCACGGAGCCGTCCGGAATCTCCGGTTCCATGGAATCGCCCTGAATCCGCACGGCAAATTCCGCGCCCCGGGGCACGTCGTCCCGGACGGGAATGAGGTCGAAATCCTCCCCCGGCACCGGCGCGGCAAAGCCCGCCGCCGCCGGAGAGCGGTAGAGCGGAATCAGGCGCTCCTCCCGCTCCGGAAGGGCCCGGTCCACCTCGTCGCGGTAGGCGACCAGGGCATCCACCACGGAGCGCACCGTCTCCCGGCCCACCGCCGGCAGGGCCCGGTACTTCTCCAGCAGCAGCCGCTCCTGGTGGGAGAGCAGCTGCTCCCGGCCGTGGAAACTGTCCTTGTACAGGTAGTTCGCATCCACCTGCAGACAGTCAAAAAGCCGCAGCAGAATATCCTCCTTGGGGGAGCTGATACCCGTTTCATAGTTGCCCACGGCGCTGCGGGAAATTCCCAGGGCATCCGCCAGCTCCGCCCGGGAGAGATTCAGTTCTTCGCGGCGCATGCGCAGGCGGTCTCCAAAGCTCATCTTCTGTCCCTCTTTTCTCCATCATTCGCGCCTATTCGGCAATCTTCCCTATAATAGTAGTTGATTGTCGTGGTTTTGTCAATTTGTTTTAACAAGAATCTTGTTAAAATCCTCTTGACTTAACAAGTATCTTGTGATACTGTACCAGTATAAACAAGTTTCTTGTTAAATAGTCCCGCCAGCTCCAGATTTTCAGGGACAGGCAGTGGCGGCGCAAAAAAAGACCGGGACAAGCGTTAAAACGCCTGTCCCGGTATGGTGGGGGAAGATGGATTCGAACCATCGAAGTCGTAGACAACAGATTTACAGTCTGCCCCATTTGACCGCTCTGGAATTCCCCCCTGTGGACTTGTTGATGCTGCTTGTGGAGCTGGTGGACGGATTCGAACCCCCGACCTGCTGATTACAAATCAGCTGCTCTACCAGCTGAGCTACACCAGCGGATCGGCAGCGAAAATTATCATAGCAGAAAGAAGCCTGTTTGTCAAGCTCAAAATCCGACTTTAGGAGGGGTACCATGGGGAAAATGCGAAGCTTCATACCTGCCGCGGCCCGGCTCTTCTGCACGTTCTGCGGGGCGGAAATCGCGGCCGGTGAGCCGTACTGGGCAGTCAACGGCGCCGTGGTCTGCGAGGCGTGCCTGCCGGAGTTTGCCCGGCAGGATTACCTCGGCTGCCGCTGCGTCCGGGGACGGGAGGGCCGCCATGACGCTTCTTGAGCTCTCCTGCGCCTACCGGGAGAGCGCGGCGGCCATCCGGCTGCGGCTGGCCGCGCTGCGGGCCGGAGTGCGGGCCTGCGGGGATCCGGAGCGTGCCCGGGCGCTGCGGGTCCGTATTGCGGCGCTGGAGCCGCTGCTCCGGGAGGCCCGGGAGCTGGCGCAGCTCACCGAACACTATTACGACAGGGGGTATTTCCGCAATGGCAAATACACCTTCTAAGCATCCCCGCAGCGAATTCTACGGCGATTTTCAGCGGTGGCTCCGGGAGAGCGGGGAGGACAACTCCCAGCAGCTGGCCCGGCTCCTCCGGAATCTGCGCAAGGCCCGGGAGCAGGAGCTGACGCCCCGGCAGCGGGAGATGCTCCGGCTCTACTTCGACGACGAGCTGACCATGGTGCAGATCTCGGGCCGTCTGGGGGTGAACCGCTCCACGGTCTCCCGGACCATTGCCCGGGCCAAACGGCGGCTGTACCGCTGCCTGCGGTACGGCTTTTAGCCCCGGCGGGCACGCTTTGCCGGGGAACGCGGGCAAAGGGGCGGGGATATTTGCGAATTCCCCTTGAGCTTTTCTCCTTTTCCCTATATAATCAAGGGAAATCAGGAGCGGCACACAGGAGGTTTCTCTATGATCTACAATACGCTGCACAACCGCTGGCTGCGGATGATTCTCGCCGTCGGCGGCACCTTTCTGGGGGCGGCGGCCGTCAACATCTTCATCGTCCCTCTGGGGCTGTATACCGGGGGACTTCTGGGTTTCTGCCAGATTCTCCGCACACTTTTTCAGAAATATCTCTCTTTGAGCTTCGGCGCCTACGATTTCGCCGGCATTCTCTATTTCATTCTAAACATCCCTCTGCTGCTTTTTGCGTATAAGACGCTGGGCCGGGGGCTGGTGCTCCGGACGCTGATCTGCACTGTGACCTACTCCCTTTTTTACAGTCTGATCCCTATTCCGGCCAAGCCCGTCATCTCTGACACACTGACCTCCTGCCTGCTGGGCGGTATTCTCACCGGCGTGGGCAGCGGGCTGGTTCTCACCTGCGGATGCAGCAGCGGCGGCCTGGATATTGTGGGGCTGTGCCTTTCCAAGCGGGGCAGCCACATCTCTGTGGGCCGGTTCAGCATCGGCTTCAACGCGATTTTGTACCTGGCCTGCCTGTTCCTTTTCAACGCGTCGGTGGCCATCTACTCCATTATCTACAACTTCTTCGGCGCCATGGTGATGGACCGCATGCACCAGCAGAACATCAGCGTCCAGGCCATGATCTTCACCCGGGAGGACGAGCGGGCCCTGTCCAAATTCATTATCGATCAGCTGGGCCGCAGCGTCACCTACTGGACGGGCGTAGGCGCCTACACCGAGGAGAACATCCACGTGCTGTGCGTGTGCCTCTCCAAATACGAAATTGACGAGCTGCGCCACGCGGTGCGGTCCATTGACCCCCACGCGTTCCTGGTGGTGCAGGAGGGCGTCCAGGTGGACGGGAACTTCCCCCGGCAGCTGTAACTGAAAAAGGAGACTGCGGATGAAAGAGAAAATCGCGGTGCTGGCGGGTACGCCGGTGGATACGCGGATGGGAATGGACTGCCTCCGGCGGGCCGGACTGGACGGCGCCGCCTTTCCGGTGGGCCAAAACCCGGTGGAGCAGACCGCGTTTCAGGTCTCGGACACGGCGGAGAAAACCGCCCTGGTGCGGGGAATTCTGGAGCGGGCGGCCCGGCAGGGCTGCACCCGGGCCATGATCTACTGCAACTCCCTGTCCGGCGCGGTGGATTTTCCGCCGCTGGCCCGGGCGACCGGCCTGCGGATTGTGACGCCTCTGGACGTCTACCGGGATTTGGCGGCCCGCTTCCGTGCTCTGGGCGTCCTCTCCGCCAACGCCCAGGGCCTGGCCGGCATTGAGCGGACGCTGGTTCGGGCCGACAGCCGGATCCGGATCTACGGCGCCTGCTGCCTGGGCGCCGTGCTGGCCGTGGAGGCAGAGGAGGCGCCCTCCGCCCTGGTGGAGCGGCTGGGGCTGGGCGCTCTGGCGGACTGGATGGCCGCCTGCGGCGCGGAGGCCCTGGTGCTGGGCTGCACCCACTTCCCCTATTTCAGGGCCGCCCTGGCCGCGAAAACCGCGCTGCCCCTTTTGGATCCGGCGGACGGAATGTTGGAGCTTCTGGCGGCGGACTGAGCGCCGCGGCCCTGCCCAAAGCGCTTCTCCTTCCGTCCGGAGCAGATGCGTTCAAATACGGCAATCCCCGCGTCCCGCCGATTTCTCGGCCGGACGCGGGGATTTTTCTCTCTGCTCCTCTATTTCCGGCGGGAGGCCCGCAGCGTCTCCCGGGCGGTACGGCGGCGGGCGCTGCGCTCCGCCCGGGCGCGGAGCCGCTCGCTGCACCGGTCAAAGAGCTTTTCAAAGCCCATCTGTACCGGCACCACCAGTGCCGTCAGCACCACGCACACCAGCCAGGCCGGGGCGGTCATGGGCTGGATGGAAAAGGCGGGGCCCATGGTCAGCATGGAGACCACCAGCGCCGCGCTCATGGAGACGATCAGCGCCAGGCGTGGGAAGTTCAGGGGGCGGGCGGCGTAGCAGATCACCGTCACGCCGTTGACGGCCATGAGGATGACGCAGATGGCGGACAGCTCCGTCAGCTCCAGGCCGAAGGTGTACACAAACAGCTCCGCGAACAGGATGACGATGATGGCGGTGAGGCCGCCGGGAAAGGCACGGCGCAGCACGTTGTGCATGAACCGTCCCCGCACCAGGTCGTGGTTTGGCTCCAGCGCCAGGAAGAAGGAGGGCACGCCGATGGTCAGGGCGGAGATCAGCGTCAGCTGAGCCGGGATAAAGGGATAGGGGAAGCCCGCGATCAGCGTGATCAGCGCCAGAAACAGGGAGAGGATGTTTTTCACCAGGTACAGCGCCGAGGCCCGCTGGATGTTGTTGATGACCCGCCGGCCCTCCGCCACCACCCGGGTCATGGAGGAGAAATCCGAATCCAGCAGCACCAGCTGGGCCACCTTCACGGCCGCGTCCGCGCCGGAAGCCATGGCGATGCCGCAGTCGGCGTCCTTCAGCGCCAGCACATCGTTGACGCCGTCGCCGGTCATGGCCACCGTATGCCCCGCGGCCTGCAGCGCCCGAACCAGCTTGCGCTTCTGGTTGGGCGACACCCGGCCGAACACGGTGTATTTCCGGGCGGCCCGGACAAGCGCCTGATCGTCCTTCAGCTCCCGGGCATCCACCCACTCTCCGGCGCCGTCGATGCCGGCCTGGGCCGCCACGGCGGACACCGTCACCGGGTTGTCGCCGGAGATCACCTTCACCGCCACGCCCTGGGCGTGAAAATAGGCAAAGGTCTTGGGGGCGTTTTTGCGGATGGGGTTTTCCAGCACCAGCAGGGCCGCCGGCATGACGATCCCCTCCAGCCGCCCCTCCCGGGCGCCGCCGCACTCCGCCAAAAGGAGCACGCGGCAGCCCTTCTCGGCGTAAAACCGGGTGCGCTTTTCCAGGGGGGCGAACTCGCCGCCCAGCACGGACTCCGGCGCGCCCAGCACGAAGGTGCCCCGCCCTTCAAAGGTGACGGCGCTCCACTTGGCGGCGGAGGTAAAGGGCACCGTGGAGACGGCGGGCCACGCCGGCCCGTCCGGATATGCCTTTTCAATGGCCCGGGCGGTATCGTTATCCGGCGGCAGGGCCTTGAAAAATGCCCCCAGCGTCTCCCGGAGGAGCTCCTCCGGGTATGATCCCGGGTCCAGGGCCGCCACCTCCCGCAGCTCCATCTCCGGAGCGGTGACGGTGCCGGTTTTGTCCACGCACAGCACGTCCACCCGGGCCAGCGTCTCGATGGCGCCCATCTCATGGATCAGCGTCCGGTTTTGGGCCAGGCGGATGACGGAGACGGCCAGCGCCACGCTGGTGAGGAAAAAGAGCCCCTCGGGGATCATGCCGATCAGCGCGGCCACCATGGAGACCACCGACTGCCGCAGCCCCAGATGCTGCACAGCGTACTGATTGTAAAAAAGGGCCACGCCGATGGGAACCAGCGCCACGCCGATGACCCGGATCAGCCGGTCCAGGGAGCGCATCATCTCGGACTTGGCGGGGGCGTGCCCCCGTTTGGCCTCCAGCGTCAGCTGGGCGGCGTAGGAGTCCCCGCCCACCTTTTCAAGGCGCATCCGGCACCGGCCTGAGATCACAAAGCTCCCGGACAGCAGCCGCTCCCCCGGGGCCTTGGTCACAGCGTCCGCCTCGCCGGTGAGCAGTCCCTCGTTGACCTGCACCTGTCCCAAGACCACGGAGCCGTCGGCGGGGATCTGACTGCCGGCGCACAGCTCCACAATGTCGCCCCGCACCAGCTCCTGCGCCCGCACAGGGATCTCCGTCCCCTCCCGGATCGCCGTCACCCGGTTGGCGGAGAGCAGCGAGAGCTTTTCGATGGTGCGCTTGGAGCGCAGCTGCTGAACGATGCCGATGACCGTGTTGGCCACCACCAGCAGCTCAAAAATAAGATCCGAGAAATCCCCCACGGCGATGAGGCAGATTCCCAGCACGGCAAAAATCAGGTTGAAATAGGTGAAAACGTTCTCCCGGATGATCTGGCGATCTGACTTGGTGGGAGATTCCACGCGTTCGTTGCCCCAGCCTGCTTCCCGCAGCTCCTTTGCCTGAGCGGCGGTGAGCCCCTCCTGAGGTGACGCCTCCGCAGCGGGCACCTCCCGGCGCTGGATCTGTGGGGCGCTGCCGTCGCTGCCGCCGGCGGTTTTTTTCTTCACGGTTCTCCCCCCTTCGGTTCTCCGGACATTCTCGTTGTTTGCCTCAGTATAGCGGTTTCCGTCGAATTTGTACAGAGACAAAGCGCGGGAATCTCTCTCCCCGCCCCGTACCGTCCCCGGACAGGCGGGAGAGGGGAACGATCGCCGGGGGCAGGGGCGTGAAGGGCAGGGGCAAAAATAAAAAGACACATTCCGAAGAATGTGTCTTTTTGGAGCGGGCGACGAGGCTCGAACTCGCTACCTCCACCATGGCAAGGTGGCGCTCTACCAGATGAGCTACGCCCGCAGAACAGTAGGTATTTTATCAGAAAACCGCACCCTTGTCAACCCTTTGACTCGGTTTTTCCCGTGTCCTTCCGCTGCGCCTCGCCGCTCATCTCAAACTCGATCAGCCCCACGTCCCCCGTCTGGGGATAACAGGAAATCGTCCAGGCCGGGGTATCCGAAAGGCCGTGCTCCTCCCGAACCTTCTCCACGATCTCATCCACCTCCGAGCGCTGATCCTCCCCCCAGTAGCCGATGCGGACCGCCAGCTCCGTTTTTTTCTGGTCCAGCGCGGCGCTGAGCAGATCCGGCAGCGCGGCGGCGCTGGTGACGTTGACCACACTGCGGATCTGATCCGCCGTGCGGCGATAGCTCAGGTGCAGCGTCACCTCATAGTAGCCCCGCTGGGACCGGCTCTCCGTGGTGATATACTCCACGGCATAGGCGCCCATGGGCGTCTCCTGCTGTACCTCTGTGGCGGCTTTTTCCAGCGTCTCCGCCACGGTGGCGTCGTCTCCGTAGTCGTAGAGCCGGATCTCCGCGTCCGTTGTGTGACGGCCGATCAGCAGCAGAATGTCGTTGACGATATCCTGATACGTCTCCGCCCGCAGCGTACCCGCGGCCTCGCTCTCCCAGTATTTCCCGGAGTGCTCCTCCACCGTGCTGTAGGTGTGATCCAGGATGGAGGCGCAGCCCGAAAGGCACACGGCCGCCAGAAGGCAGCACAGCGCCGCGGAAAGGCTCTTTGGTCTCATGGCGCTCCTCCCTCTCTCCGGCTCCAGGCGGCGAGGGGGCAGACGCCTCCTCTCCCGCCCCGCCGGCGGCTCAATAGCCCAGTTCCTCGTTGATCAGAATGACCTCGGCCTCCGTGCCCATCATGGGGCCCCAGAGGGTCACCAGCGCCCGGCAGATGCGTTCGGGGCTCTTGCAGTCGTAGCAGCGGTCGCCCTTGGCGGCGCAGGGTGTGCGGCGCTTGAGCCTCTGGGCGTTTTTGGGCGAGGCAATGTTCCGGGCCCGCCAGACCGCGCCCTCGTAAGTGGGGGCCAGCTTGTTGCTGCCCGCCACAAAGTAGACCTTTTTATGGCCGTACAGTGTGGAGGACACCCGGTTGCCGGAGCCGTCGATATTGACCAGCTCGCCCGTCTCGGCGATGCCGTTGACGGAGGTGACGTACACGTCCGCCCCTGCCGCGGCGGCCCGGGCGGCGGCGGCCTCCTCCCCGGACTTCTTCCAGTGCCAGCAGACGGTATTGTGGCCGGAGAGCCTGTCATACAGGCCCAGCTGCTCCAGCGTGACCGAACCGCCGAAGCCCACCGTCACGCCGTCGATGGCTCCGTCGAGGTACTCCGCGGCAGCCTGGGCGTCCGGAAAAATCCGGACGGAAAAACCGCGGGCCTTCAGATTTTTCTCCACCTGGGTAAAATCAGCCATGTCAGATCTCCTCCTTTTGATATTCGCCAAATCCCTCGCCCAGCACTTCGTGGGCGTCGCAGACAATGCAGAAAGCGTCGGGATCCATGCCGTGAATGGTTTTGCGGAGCTGCACGATCTCCCGCTGCTTGAAGGCCACCATCAAAACCCGCTTTTCCGCCCCCGTAAACGCGCCCTGGGCATGCAGCACGGTGACGCCCCGATCCAGGGCCAGAATTGCCCCGGTGATCTCGTTCCAGTGATCTGTGATGATGTACGCCACCTTGGAGGTATCCATGCCGTAGAGCACCGTGTCCATGACCTTGGCGGAGACAAACAACGACACCAGGCCGTAGAGGGCCGGCTGCACCTTTCCGAAGGTGACGGCGGCCAGCGTCAGGATGAGGAAATCCGGCAGAACCACCAGTTTCCCCATGGGCAGCCACGCAAAGCGCAGCTTCAGAAGCCGCGCCACCACGTCGGTGCCGCCGGTGGTGGCCCCCTGGGCAAAGACCATGCCCAGCCCCAGGCCCATGACGGCGCCGCCGCAGATGCACGCCAGCATGGGATCCATAGGGGCGAACGTGTGCAGCGCCGCGATGCCGTCGATGGCGGCGGAGCTCAGAGCCATGGAGAACAGGGAGGAGGCCAGCAGGTGCCAGCCGATGAATTTCCAGCCCGCAAAAAAGAGCGGTACATTCAGCAAAAAGGCCATCACGCCCACCGACACCCGGGGCACCAGGGCGTGAATGATCTGGGCCAGGCCGGTGACGCCTCCCATGGCCACGGTGTTGGGGACGAAAAACCAGTTGAAGGCCAGCGCAAAGGTCAGGGAGCCCAGCGCGATCAGCGCGTAAGATTTGATTGTTTTCATCATAGCGGCTTTTCATCCTCCAAAAGGGTCATCTGCCGCTCCTCGGAGTCCTCCTCCTTCAAAAGCGCACCGGCGGCGGGCAGGGAACGGACGCGGTAGCGGCTGCGGTTGACAATGGCCGTCTCCTCCGGCGGGCACACCCTCCGCGCCCGGCGGCCGCGCTTAAGCGTCATCACCTGCACGCCCTGGGCGGAGCGGGTGGACTTGGGCGAGAGCAGCGCGGTGTGGAAAATCAGCGCCCGGGGCTCGTCGGAATAGACCGCCAGCTCCCCGTCTCCGTCCAGGCGGAGAATGGCCGCCAGGGGCGATTTGTCGGAATACGCGCCGGTGAGCTTGCGCCGGTTGGAGGCCGTCTGATAGGCGCTCAGCTCCACCCGGGCGGCCTTGCCGTTTTCAAAGAAGAACAGCAGCGCGCCGGAATAATCGCCGGGCAGCACCGCGAAAATCACGCTCTCGCCCTCGTCCATGCCCAGCTTTGCCGGAAGGTAGTCCCCCAGCACCGACGCCTTGGTGTCGTCAAACTCCGAAAGGCGGGTTTTGTAGACCTGGCAGCGGTCGGTGAAGAACATCATCTCCGCGGCGTTGGCGCTCTCAAAGGACTGGCTGGGGCCGTCCCCCTCCTTGTACTTCTGCTCGCCGCTCATGCGCAGGGACTGGGGCGTGATCTTTTTAAAATACCCCTCCCGGGAGAGAAAGACGTTGACGGGATAGTCCTCCTCCGCCTCTTCCTCCTCCGGCTCGGGCAGCTCGTGGCTGTAAAGCAGCGCGGTGCGCCGGGGTTCGGCATACTTCTCCTTCACCGCCCGCAGCTCGTCCGTGATGATGCCCCGGATCCGCCGGGGATCAGCCAGGATGTCCTCCAGATCGTCGATCTCGCCCTGAAGGGCCTCCGTCTCCCGCACCCGCTTGAGGATAAACTCCTTGTTGATGTTGCGCAGCTTGATCTCCGCCACGAACTCCGCCTGAATCCGGTCGATGCCGAAGCCGATCATCAGGTTGGGGACTACCTCGGCCTCCTCCTCCGTCTCCCGGATTATGCGGATGGCCTTGTCGATGTCCAGCAGAATCCGCTTGAGGCCCTTCAAAAGGTGCAGCTTGTCCTTTTTCTTTCCCAGGACAAAGTACACCCGCCGCCGCACGGACTCCGTCCGCCAGGCCGTCCACTCCTCCAGAATCTGCCGGACGCCCAGCACCTTGGGCGTCCCCGCGATGAGGATGTTGAAGTTGCAGGAGAAGGTGTCCTCCAGCGTGGTCTGACGGAAAAGCCTGGCCATGAGCCTGTCCGGATCCGTGCCCCGCTTGAGGTCGATGGTCAGCTTGAGACCGCCCAGATCCGTCTCGTCCCGCATATCGGCGACTTCCCGGAGCTTGCCGGCCTTGATGAGCTCCGCCACCTTGTCCAGAATGGCCTCCGTGGTGGTGGAGTAGGGGATTTCGTAGATCTCGATGAGGTTCTGCTCCTTCACATAGCGGTACCTGGCCCGCACCCGAACGCCGCCCCGGCCGGTCTCGTAGATCTCCCGCAGGGCGTCGGGGTCGGCGATGAGCTGGCCGCCGGTGGGGAAATCCGGGCCCAGCAGCGTCTCGCTCAGGTCGCAGTCCGGATTTTTGAGATAGGCGGCAGTGGTGTCGCACACCTCTCCCAGATTGAACCCGCAGATCTGGGAGGCCATGCCCACGGCGATGCCCATGTTGGAGGACACCAGGATGTTGGGGAAGGTGGTGGGCAGCAGCGCCGGCTCCTTCATGGTGTTGTCGTAGTTGTCCACAAAATCCACCGTGTCGGAGTCGATGTCCCGGAAGAGCTCGGCGCACACGGGAGCCAGCTTGGCCTCCGTATACCGGGAGGCCGCCCAGGCCATGTCCCGGGAGTAGACCTTGCCGAAGTTGCCCTTGGAGTCCACAAACGGCGTCAAAAGCGCGCCGTAGCCCCGGGAGAGGCGCACCATGGTGTCGTAGATGGCGGCGTCGCCGTGGGGGTTTAAACGCATGGTCTGCCCCACGATGTTGGCGGACTTGGTGCGCCCGCCGGTCAAAAGCCCCATTTTATACATGGTGTAGAGGAGCTTGCGGTGGGAGGGCTTGAACCCGTCGATCTCCGGAATGGCCCGGGAGACGATGACGCTCATGGCGTAGGGCATGTAGTTGACCTCCAGCGTCTGGGTGACGGGCTGCGCCACCACCTGGGCGTGCAGGCCCAGCACGTTGGGGTTGTTCACTTTATGGGAGGCTTCCTCCGGCTGTTTTTTCTTCGGCATATTCGATCTTGTTCCTTTGCTTCAGGATTTGCAGGACTGCCTCCCGCAGGCGGCGGGCGGAACCGCCGTCAAAGGCGCCGTCCTTATGAGATGTCGGCCATCTCCAGATACTTGTACCCGTTTTCCGCGATGTGATCCTTGCGCCCCTGGAGGTTATCCCCCAGCAGCAGGTCAAACACCCGCCCGGTCTCCTCCGCCTGGTCCGGCAGAACCCGGATCAGCCGGCGGGTCTCGGGATTCATGGTGGTGAGCCACATCATATCGGGGTCGTTTTCGCCCAGGCCCTTGGACCGGTCGATTTTGTACTTCTTCCCCTCCAGCTGGCGGACAATGTCCGTCTTTTCCTTGTCGGAGTACGCAAACCAGGTTTTCTCCCCGCAGTTGATCTCAAAGAGCGGCGTCTCGGCAATGTAGACGCGGCCCTCCCGGATCAGCGTGGGGCACAGCCGGTAGAGCATGGTGAGAATCAGGGTGCGGATCTGAAAGCCGTCCACGTCGCCGTCGGTACAGAGGATGATTTTGTTCCAGCGGAGGCTGCCCAGGTCGAAGGCGGTGAGATCCTTGTTCTGCTTGGAGGCCACCTCCACGCCGCAGCCCAGCACCTTGATGAGATCCGTAATGATCTCGCTTTTGAAAATGCGGGCGTAGTCCGCCTTGAGACAGTTGAGAATCTTGCCCCGGACGGGCATGATACCCTGATACTCCGCGTCCCGGGAGAGCTTGACGCTGCCCAGAGCGGAGTCGCCCTCCACAATGTAGATCTCCCGGCGGCCGGTGTCCCGGGAGCGGCAGTCCACAAACTTCTGAACCCGGTTGGCGATGTCGATGTTGCCGGAGAGTTTCTTTTTAATGTTCAGCCGGGCCTTCTCCGCGCTTTCCCGGCTCCGCTTGTTGATCAGCACCTGTTCGGCGATCTTCTCCGCGTCGAAGCGGTTTTCAATGAAATAGACCTCCAGATTGGAGCGGAGAAACTCCGTCATGGCCTCCTGGACGAACTTGTTGGTGATGGCCTTTTTCGTCTGGTTTTCATAGCTGGTCTGGGTGGAGAAGTTGTTGGACACCAGAATCAGGCAGTCCTCAATGTCGTTCCAGGTGATCTTGCTCTCGCTTTTCTGGTATTTATTGTTGTCCCGGAGGTACTTGTCCACTGCCGAGACGAAGGCGGACTTGGCCGCCTTTTCCGGGCTGCCGCCGTGCTCCAGCCAGGAGGAGTTGTGGTAGTGCTCGATGACGTTGACCCGGTTGGAAAAGCAGAAGGCGGCGGAGAGCTTTACCTTGTATTCAGGCTTGTCCGCCCGGTCCCGGCCCCGCCGCTCCGCGGAGAAAAACACCGGCGCGGTCAGCGGGCCCTCGCCCGCCAGCTCCGTCACATAGTCGGTAATGCCGTTTTCGTACAGAAATTCCTGGGCCTCGAATTTTCCCGGCGCCGTCTCGTTCCGGAATCGGAACGTCACGCCGGCGTTGACCACCGCCTGCCGTTTGAGAACGTCGGTAAAATACTCCGCCGGCACGGCGGTGTCCGTGAACACGTCCAGATCCGGCAGCCAGCGGGTGCGGGTGCCGGTCTTTTTCCGGGTCAGCGGGGTCTTTTTCATCTCCCCCGTCAGCACGCCCCGCTCAAAGCGGAGCTGATATTCAAAGCCGTCCCGCCACACCGTCACGTCCATCCAGCGGGAGGCGTACTGCGTGGCGCAGGCGCCCAGGCCGTTGAGCCCCAGGGAGTACTCGTAGCTGTCCCCGTCCAGATTGTCGTACTTTCCGCCGGCGTACAGCTCGCAGTACACCAACTCCCAGTTGTACCGCTTCTCCTTTTCATTCCAGTCCACGGGGCAGCCCCGTCCGGAATCCTCCACCTCCACGGAGCGGTCCGCGTACCGGGTAACGGTGATGACGCTGCCGTGGCCCTCCCGGGCCTCGTCAATGGAGTTGGACAAAATCTCGAATACGGCGTGCTCGCAGCCCTCCAGCCCGTCGGAGCCGAAGATGACGCCGGGCCGTTTCCGGACGCGGTCCGGGCCCTTCAGGGCCGAAATGCTCTCATTGCCGTAATTCTTCCTTGCCGTCATGCAGAATCCTCCGTCTTCACAGCGCGGTGTAACTCTCCGCGCATCAAATCCAATATTTTGTATTTTACCACAGGCGCATCCCTACTGCAAGTATCCGCAAAAAGCCGAAAAAAACGACCGAACGACCCTCGGTTTTTTGAGACTCCTGTAAAAAGTATAAGGTCTGCCTTTTTCCATAATGGGAGCGTCACCCTGATTCTCGGCTTGTTTTCAGGGTTTTGCACATTTTCCACATGTTTTTCCACACCGTTATGTAAACTCCGTTTTCTTTTGAAAAGTGCGGCAAAAAAGACGGGTCCGAACGGCGGCGGGACGGGGCGGCAAACGCCGCCGCGCCTGCCGCCCCGTCCCGCCGGAAATCCGGATTTTGCCGCTCCGCGCGCCCCGCCTACACCAGGCGGAGGAGCATCAGAATCACCCCGTAGACCACCGACGTCAGCGTGCCGAACACGATCACCGGCCCGGCGATCACAAACATTTTGGCGGCCATGCCGGTGACGAAGCCCTCGCTTCTAAAGTCGATGGCCGGAGAGACCACGGCGTTGGCAAAGCCCGTGATGGGCACCAGCGTGCCCGCGCCGCCGAACCGGGCCAGCTTGTTGTAGCCGTTGAGTCCCGTGGCCAGCGCCGAGAGAAACACCAGCGAGCAGGAGGCGGCCGTGCCGGCGTCCTCCTGACCCAGGCCCGCCGCGCCCCAGCCGGTCTGAATCAGCTGGCCCAGCACGCAGATTGCCCCGCCGATGACGAACGCCAGGGCCATATTTTTTCCCAGCGGCGATTTGGGCGATTTTTCCTTTACATACTCCTGATACTCCTTAGGCGTCATTTCCATGAAAACCGTCCCCTTTTTTCGTCCCTTCGGACGTTTTGCCCTAGGTTTCCCAGCTGGGCGAAAAACATACGCTCTTGCGGCGGCGGAGAAAAAAGGGTAAAATGGCTTTTGAAAAAATTTGAAGGAACGTGATTGCCTGATGAAGCCGGAGAAACTGCCCCTGGGGATCTATGTGCACGTCCCCTTCTGCAAGAGCAAATGTCAATACTGCGACTTTTATTCCCTGCCCAACGCCGAAGGCCGGATGGACGGCTACCAGAAGGCCCTGACCGCCCACCTGACGGAGACGGCGCCCCGGGCGGCGGGGCATCGGGTGGACACCGTGTATTTCGGCGGCGGGACGCCGTCGCTGCTGGGGGCCAAGCGGCTCCGGGAGCTGCTGGGCGTGATTTTCAAGCGCTACGACGTGGCGCCGGACGCCGAGATCTCCCTGGAGGCGAACCCCGAGTCCGCGGGGGATTTCCGGGCCCTGCGCACGCTGCGGCGGGCGGGCTTCAACCGCATCTCCCTGGGCATGCAGTCCGCCGACGACGGCGAACTGCGCCGGATCGGCCGGATTCACACCTTTGCCCAGGTGGGGGAGGCGGTGACCGCCGCCCGGAAGGCCGGGTTCGACAACCTGTCCCTGGATCTCATCTACGGCCTGCCCGGCCAGACCATGGACCGGTGGAAGGCCAATCTGGCGGCGGCGGTGAATCTGGCGCCCCAGCACCTCTCCTGCTACGGGCTGAAGGTGGAGGAGGGCACACCGCTTTTTGAAAAGCGGAACTCGGCGGAGCTCCCCGGCGACGACGCCCAGGCGGATATGTACCTCTACACCGTGGACACCCTGCGCCACTACGGCTTTTTTCAGTATGAGATCTCCAACTTCGCCCGGCCCGGCTGCGAATCCCGCCACAACCTCAAATACTGGACGCTCCAGGAGTACGCCGGCTTCGGCCCCGGCGCCCACTCCGATTTCGGCGGCGTGCGGTACGCTTACGCCCGGGATCTGGACGCCTACCAGAAGGGCGTGCTGGAGGGGGCGCCCCTGCTCTCCGAAAGCGAGCGTATTCCCCAGATGGCCCGGGACACCGAATATCTGATGCTGGGGCTGCGCACCTGCCGGGGAATCAGCCCCCGGGAGTTCGAGCACCGCTACCGCCACCGTTTTTCGTGCATGGAGCCCTTCCTCCGGGAGTGCGAAGCAGCGGGCTACGCCGTGTGCCGGGAGGACGGGAACTGGGCCCTGACGCCCCGGGGCTTTCTGGTGTCCAACCGGATTATCGGCGGCGTGCTGGACGCTCTGGGCGCGGACAAGCAGGCCCAGGCGGAGGCCGCGGCCCGGGGAGACTACCGGATCAAGCTCTGAAGCGGCGCAAAATACGCAAACCCGCCCTGTGGACAGGGCGGAGAAACGGGCAGCCGCCCGGGGAATCTTCCCCGGGCGGCTGCCCGTATGAAGAAAGAGGCGCGCC
>JALCRQ010000019.1 GCA_022652655.1 Oscillibacter sp.
CCAGGCGGCGGCAAACCGCTCCCGCTGCTCCGGCGCCGCGGGCAGAAGATCAATCTCCCCCTCCGCCGCGGCCCGGAACAGCTCCTCCCAGCCCGCGTAGAAGGTCACGCTGGGAAGCTCCCCCAGTCCCCGGCCCTCATAGTTGTCCTCCAGCCACAGCTCCACGCAGCGGTACCCGGCGGTGGACTCCCGGTCCAGCACGCCCCAGCGGGCGTGCTCTAGCTCCGCCCAGGTAAAGCTCTTTCCCTTGGCGGCGCGGCCGGCCAGATTCTGCCCGTACTCCGTGGGAGCGGCACAGATCAGTGCCGCGGTACCGGCGCAAAGGCCGCCGTTGCGTTTCGCTGGGCCGCTGTTCCACGACGCCGGATCATCTCCGGCGGAGAATGCCTGTCCCGCGTCCGCCAGAACCGGCACCGCGGTTTTGCACAGGCCGGCAAATACATCCGCCGGAAGAAACGCCAGCCTGACTGCGCCGCTGTCCAGCGCGGAGGCGGTGGCGGCGTAAGATGTGCCGAAGGTCAGCGTCACGGACGTGACGTCTACCCCGCTGCGCCCCAGCAGCTCCGGCAGCTTTTCCATGGCCGCCCTGGCCGCTTTGGTATCCAGTTCCCGGGGCAGCTCCACCGTCAGCTCGCCCACGGCGGCGGGCGGCGTCTCCCCCGCGGAGCTCCCCGCCGGGGAGGAGGCGGCGGGCGTCTTTTTTCCGCAGCCGGCGGCCAAAAGCAGCAGGATTCCGCACAGCAGCAGCGCGCAGATTTTTTTCATAATGCTCCTCCTCCGCCCCTTTCGGGCGGCGTTCCGGGATTCCGGACGGCGTTTCCAAGAAATGATGGACATCTTTCGGGGATTCTGGTAAAATAAGAGCGAAATCAGCGGCTGCCTGCCGCATTGACGGTTTTATTTTATCACCTGCCGTCCTGCCGCGCAAGAGCGGAGGCGGGTGGAAAGAAAGGGAGAATCCATATGTATACTCGTTCCAGCGACGCTTCCCGCCGGGAAAGCTCCATCCAAAACGGAAACGGCATCATCCACATGAAGGATCTGGCCACCCGGGAGCAGATGCATCAGCACGCGCGCCTGTTCTCCCATTTTACCATCGACCCGGGCTGTTCCATCGGCCGCCACACCCACTCCCACGAGACGGAGTTCTTCTACATTTTAAAGGGTGAGCTGGCTTTTTACGACAACGGAACCGAGGTCACGCTCCATGCCGGCGACGTGGCAGCCACCGGCGACGGCGAGACCCACGGCCTGGAAAACCGCACCGATCAGCCGGCGGAACTGATGGCCCTGATCGTGCTGGAATAAGGAGGCGGCGCCATGAGTGCTCTGACTGACCGGCTGACCGCCTACGGCGCGGATATGGCCGGCGCGCTGGAACGTTTCGTCGGAGACGACGCGCTGTACGATACCTGCTTTGCCATGTTCCTGGACGACGAGAATTTCGCCGCTCTGGGCGACGCCCTGTCCAGGGAGGACTACACCGCCGCCTTCGACGCGGCCCACACCCTCAAGGGCGTGGCTGCAAATCTGGGACTCACGCCTTTGTACAACACGGTGTGTACTGTGGTGGAATCCCTGCGCCGCAAGGATTACACCGATCTTGCCGCCCAGTACCGGGCGGTGGCGGACGCCAAAAGCGCCCTGGAGGCCCTGCGGTGACCTGTGCTGCCAAAAGAGGCGTCGGAAGAATTCTTCCGACGCCTCTTTTTTCATTGCGCAAACCCCCGCGCCCCGTCAGTCCAGGGACTTCCAGGCCGTCTCCAGGGCGATCTCCATCATCTCGCGGAAGGAGTCCTGCCGGTCCTGGGGGGAGAGGGACTCGCCGGTAAAGATGTGGTCGGAGATGGTCAGGATGGAGAGGGCCCGCTTTCCCAGCCGCTGGGCCGTCCAATAGAGTCCCGCCGTCTCCATCTCCAGGGCCAGGATGCCGAATCTCCGGTACATCTGTCCGGCTTCCTCATTGTCGTTGTAGAATTGGTCGGCGGTAAAAACCTGACCTACGTCGGCCTTCACCCCCAGCCTGTCCGCCGCGGCCGCGGCGCTGCGCAGCAGTCCGTAGTCGGCAGTGGCGCACAGCTGGCCGGGGAAGCGGTACTGATCGGCAAAGTGGGAGTTGGTGGACGCCCCCAGGGCGATGACCACGTCCCGGACGTGGACGGAGTCGGCTACGCCGCCGGCGGAGCCGATGCGGATGATGGAGTCCACGCCATAAAACTGGTACAGCTCGTAGGTGTAAAGTCCGATGGAGGGCACACCCATTCCGTGGCCCATGACGGAGAGCTTCCGGCCCTTGTAGGTTCCGGTATAGCCCAGCATGTTGCGCACGGTGTTGAAGCAGACGGGATTTTCCAGATAGTGCTCCGCCACAAATTTCGCGCGGAGCGGATCGCCGGGCATCAGGACGGCCTTTGCGATTTCGCCGGGATTGGCCTCGTTGCAGGCGGACGGTGTAGCCATATTGTTTTCCTCCTTGTAGCATGTTGAATATTCCAAAATGCAGTCAAACGCAGGGGACCGGCGGAGCGCGTCACGCCTTGTCCTCAAAAAGGGCGGCCAGGCTCTGGGTATAGGGCGGGCGGCAGATGCCCTTTTCCGTGACAATGGCGGCGATGAGGCTGTGGTCGGTGACGTCGAAGGCGGGGTTGAAGCACTTGACCCCGGGCAGCGCCATGGGCTTTTCATACCACATGGTCTTGATCTCCTCCGGATCCCGCAGCTCGATCTTGATGTCGCCGCCGGCGGGGCAGTTCCTGTCTATGGTGGAGGTGGGGCCCAGCACATAAAAGGGGATGCCGTAGTGACTGGCCAGGATCGCCACGCCGGAGGTGCCGATCTTGTTGGCGGTGTCGCCGTTGGCGGCCACCCGATCGCAGCCCACCATGCAGGCCTGCACCCATCCGTTTTTCATCACCATGGAGGCCATGTTGTCGCAGATCAGCGTCACATCCACCCCGGCGCGGTACAGCTCATAGGAGGTGAGGCGGGCGCCCTGGAGCAGGGGCCGCGTCTCATCGGAGAACACTCTGAGCTTCATTCCCCGCTCGGCGGCCAGGAAGAAGGGGCCCTGACCCGTCCCGTACCGGGAGGTGGCAAGGGGGCCGGCATTGCAGTGGGTTAAAACGCCGTCGCCCTCCCGGAGGAGGCTCAGCCCCAGCTCCGAGATCCTGGCGCACTTGTCCATATCGTCCCGGTGGATCGCGGCGGCGCTTTGGTAGAGCGCCTCCAGCAGTTCTTCTCTGGAATCGCCCAGATAGGCCCGGGCCACGGCCAGCTGCGTGCGGATGGCCCAGCTGAGGTTCACGGCCGTGGGGCGGGAGGAATTGAGATAGTCCCCGTATTCCTCCAGCTTCCGATAAAACGTCTCCGGCTCCGGCGCCTCAATGGTGCGGGCCAGCGCGTACATGCAGTAGCCGGCGTAGATGCCGATGGCCGGGGCGCCCCGGATCTGGAGCTTCCGGATGGCGTCGTACATCTCCCGGGGACTGCGGGTTTCAATAAACCTCTCCTCGCCGGGCAGAAGCGTCTGATCGATGATGATCAGCGTCTCCCGGTCCCGGTCATACCGGATATTCTGCACGTGGGTCACAGAGCGGATCTTGTCGGACATTGCGCATCTCTCCCTTGTCGGTAAAATCAACCGGGTTTATTTTACTCCTTCTTTTGCCGCCGTTCAAGCCCCCGGACAAAGCCGCCATAAAAGGGCCCCGGGATCGTTCCAGATCGGAACGGCTCCCGGGGCTGCCGGCTGATGCGCTTTTTGTCAGCGGTTCATGTAGTTGTAAAGGATTACCGCCGCGGCCTGACGGGTGACCGTGCGGTTCGGCTGGAAGCGCCCCCGGGCGTCGCCCCGGGCCATGCCCAGGCCCTGGGCCAGGGCCGCATAGCCCAGGTCCGCCGCGGGGATGGCTCCGGCATCCCGGAAGGCGGCCTTGAAGATTCCCTGCACCTTGGCCGCGTCCCCGTAGGGCGAGGGGCTGAGAATCGCCTTCACCAGTCCCAGACGGGTCACCGCCCAGTCGGGACTGCGCTGGCCCCGGGGCAGAAAGCCCTGATCCCAGGCGGCGGAGTAGAGGCCGTCCAGGCCGTCCTCATCCAGCTCCGCCTCATCCCAGTCGTATCCGCAGGAGTTGAGCAGCAGCACCAGCATGCTCTTTTCCGTCAGCGCTTCCCCGGGACGGAACCGGCTGTCGGCGCCGAAGCGGATACCCGCGGCGCTCAGCGCGTCGATCTGGGTCTTGGCAAAGCTCCCGGAAAGGTCGGTATATGCGGCGGCGTCTTTCTCCTCCTCCATCCGCTCCAGCTTGCCGGTTTTGGCGTTCACGCCCAGGATGGAGGCTCCCTCCTGCTCCCAGGTGTAGCCCAGCACATACCGATAGGCCACAACGCCGAACTGCTCGGCATAGGTCTTCCACAGGGGGACGGTCGTGTCCACGGCCACCGGGTAGGCGATATAGCGCAGCTTCGCCTGATAGGCGGCGCAGTAGGCGCTCTGAGCCGCCGCGGCGGAAATAAGCTTGTCGGCGCTCTCGAAGCGCAGATCTTCGGTCCAGCAGCTTTGGAATGCGTTGATGGAGCCGTCGGCCGGATCCACCTCAATGCTGACGGAATTATCGTAGTAGAAGTAGCCGTTTTCCTTGCGGCTGTAAGTGAATGCTCCGTCCTCCCCGCCGCTCAGCGCCACGGAGGGCGCGTACTTGGAATAGAAGGCCTTGAGGAAGCTGTCCGCCGCGGTCTGCAGCTTCGCCCGATCCGCGGATACGTCCTTCATGTACCAGGGCCGATAGGACCAGCCCTCCCGCAGGGCGCCGGTGCGGGCGTCCACGGTGAGGATTTTGAGCTGGCAGCCGTTCCCCGCCGCGCCGGCCCGGGAGGCGTCAATCTCGCCCGCGCCCAGGGTGCGGCTGTACTGGAGAACGCAGGTCACCTCGTCTGAATCCTCATCCGCCTGATAGGCGGCAGAGGAAAGCTGATACCGGTCCAGGCCCAGGGCCGTAACCTTCCGGGCCGCGGCATCCAGCGTCTCCTTGGGCAGTACGCCCTTCAGGCGCTGTACGGCGGCCTGCTCCGCCTCCGAGAGGGCGGCGTCCTGCTTGCTGGCCTCCATGTTCGAATCGGCGGCAGCGGACGATGCGGAGCCGGTTCCGGAGGACGACAGATTCCCCCACGCCTTGCTCAGATCGGTGAGCACGCCGGTCTGTGCGTCCACATAAAAATTGGAGGCGGCGGGCGTGCTGACGGGCACATAGCGCAAAACCGCGGTGGTATCGCCGTCCCCGGCCACATACTGCAGCTCCAGCTTCACCGCGTCGGAAAAAGCCGTCCCGGCCCGGGCCGCGTCCACGGCGGGCGCCGCCGAGGGCAGATCGTTGACATAGGCCCGGCTGACGTCCTCCCGCCAGAAGGAGATCACCTTTCCCGTATCGGCGCCCACTTCAATCCTGGCGCCGTCGGGAACGGGAAGTCCGCTGCGCAGGATTTCCGCGTTAAACCAGTAATCGCCGCCTGCGGCGCTCAGCGGCATGACGCCGCTGCCCTCCTCCAGGGTAAAGCTCTCCTCCGGGGCAAGCACCGCCTTCAAAAACGCCTTGGCGGTCTGAGCCGCCGCCGCGGGCGTCACCTTGGAAAACGCAGGGTCGTAGCCGCCGGAGCTCGGGCTTTCCTGGGCGTGCTGCTCCGCGCTGTACTCCATCACTCTGCCGGAATCGTCCGCTGTGACCTCAATTCCGTCTCCGGCCTTGTCCGACCACTGCAGCGTCCAGCGGCGCAGGGCCCCGCCGTCTCTGACGTTTCCCGAAAAATCGGAGTAATCACTGCCGATGGACAGCGTCTTTTTCACGGCCAGCGTCACCCGGGCCAGCTCATCGTTCAAATCCTCCGCATAGGCGGGCGCACACAGGCTGACTGTCAGCACCGCACAGGTCAGCAGAGCAAGCCATCTTTTTTTCATGATTCCTCATCCTTTCCCAAATCTGCTACGCATTTGGCTTATATTGCGTAAGACGCTTCCGCCCTGAAAATGGTTCCCAGATTTTTACTGCCCTTTGAAAAACTTTGCGCTCCTCCCAAAAGACGGGACTTTTCATTTTTTCCCGGCTGTGGTAGACTGAATCATTATACTGGGCTTTTGCGTGGGGACGTCGGCCCTAGAAAGAGGCGAATGGAGCGCATGCGGATCGGAACGGTCACAATCGAATCCAGGCTGGCCCTGGCCCCCATGGCCGGCGTCACGGACGCGGCGTTCCGGCAGATCTGCGCGGAGCTGGGCGCAGGCTACACCTGTACGGAGCTGATCTCCTCCAAGGCCCTGTGCTATCACGATCAGAAAACCGAGACGCTGCTGCGCCCGTTCCCCGGCGAGCATCCCTTCGCCGTCCAGATCTTCGGCAGCGACCCCCAGTGCATGGCCGAGGCGGCCCAGATCGCGGTGTCCCTCTCCGGAGCGGATATTCTGGACATCAACATGGGCTGTCCCGTGGGGAAGGTGGTCAAAAGCGGAGACGGCTCGGCCCTGATGCGGGATCCGGAGAAGGCCGTGCGAATTGTGGAGGCCGTGGTAAAGGCCTCCCCCGTCCCGGTGACGGCCAAGATCCGCCGGGGCTGGGATATGGGCAGCTGCAACTGTGTGGAGTTCGCCTCCGCTCTGGCTCAGGCGGGGCTCAGCGCCGTCACCGTCCACGGCCGCACCCGGGCGCAGATGTACGGCGGCAGCGCCGACTGGAACTGCATCCGGGCCGTCAAGGAGGCCGTCTCCATCCCGGTGATCGCCAACGGGGACATCTTCGCGCCGGAGGACGCCGCCCGTATTCTGCGCCATACCGGGGCGGACTGCGCCATGATCGGCCGGGGCTGCTTCGGAAACCCCTGGATTTTCGCCCAGGCCGCGGCCGTCCTGGCGGGAGACGCCCGCCCGCCTCTGCCCCCGCTCAGCGTCCGCTGTGACACGGCCGTCCGGCAGATCGAGCTGGCCGCCCGGCTGCGGGACGAGCACACGGCGGTGTTGGAGGCCAGGCGGCACTACTGCTGGTATCTCAAGGGGATTCCCCACGCAGGGTACTATAAAGAGCAGATCGTCCGGATGAACACGCTGGAGGACGTCTATCAGGTGACGAAAGGAATCAAGAGAGATCTGAGATGAATCAATCCGACAAGAATCCTCCCGGGCCGCAGTCCGGGGCCGAGCAGGAATGGGTCGCCGCCGCCCGCCGGGGCGATCCGGACGCGTTTGAATCCCTGGTCCTGCTCTACGAAAAGCGCGTCTACTCGCTGGCCCTGCGCCTCTGCTCCAACGCAGACGACGCCCAGGAGGCAGCCCAGGAGGCGTTTTTTTCCGCGTGGCGGGGGCTGCCCGACTTCCGGGGCGGCTCCAGCTTTTCCACCTGGCTCTACCGGCTGACCAGCAACGCCTGCATCGACCTTCTCCGGAGGGAGCGGCGCCACCGCTCCGCCGCAGGCCCATCCCTCAACGACGAGGAGCTGAATCTGGAGCTTCCGGATCCCGCCCCCGCGCCGGAGGAGCGGGCGGAGAGCGCCGAGCTCCGGGCCGCGGTGGAGGCCGGCCTGCAGTCGCTGCAGCCTGAATACCGGTCAGTGCTGGTGCTGCGGGAGCTGCGGCAGCTGCCCTACGAGGAGATCGCCCGGATTCTGGAGCTGGATCTGGGCACGGTAAAATCCCGGATCAGCCGGGGCCGGAAACAGCTGCGGCGCTATCTTTCGGAAAACGGGAACTTTTTTGCCGCCCGTCCGTCCAAAGAACCAGAAAAGGAGGGCTGCAAATGAAATACTGTGAAGAATACGCGGCCCTGCTGGACGCATTTGCCGACGGCGAATGTACGGAGGCGGAGGCCGCCCGGGTGCGGGAGCATCTCCGCTCCTGTCCCGGCTGCCGGGCCTATCTGGAGGAACTTCAGCAGATCCGGGACGCGTTTCCCCGGGACGACGATGTGGAGGTTCCCCCCGGCTTTGCCGACGGCGTGATGGCCGCCGTGCGCGCCCGGGCCGTGCCCCGGAAGCGAAAAACCGTATACTGGGCCCGGGTTCTGGTCCCTCTGGCGGCGTGTCTGGCCGTGGTGATTCTGACCCGCTCCCTCCCCTTCGGCAGTGAAGCGCATACGGCCCCGGCGGATGCCGCCCGTGAAACCTCCTCCGAAAGCGCCGCGTACGGCGCGGTTCTCCCCCGGGAGAAAACCGCCGGTTCCTCTGAGACCGAAACGCAAAACACCGCCGGTCTCTCGCAGGGCAGCGCCCCGGCAAGTGGCGGAGCCGCCGCCCCAGATCAGGCGGCCCAGCCCGCCGCTCCGCGGAAAAGCACCGCCAAGCAATCCTCCGGCTCCCCGGCCGCCGCGCCTTCCATAGACGCCGCCGTCCCCGAAACGGAGCAGGAGCAGACGCCGGAGTGCACGTTCACCACGGTGTCCCCCGACAACGGAGAGACTGCCGCACCCGCTGAAGGAAGTTCCTCCGGCGGGGATACCTCCGGCAGTACGGGCGCCTCGGGCGGAGAAACCTCCGGTGGGGATTCCTCCGGCACGGATTCCTCCGGCGGGGCACTCTCCGGAGAAGCCCCCGGCAATGGCGCCGTATCCAACGGGAGTTCTTCCGCCGGCGTGTGGCGCAAAACGGCCACGCTGACCGCCGCGCAGGTGGGAAGCGCCCTGGACGGGTACGAATCCGCCCAGGAAACCGACCCCGTCACCGGCGGCCCCGCCCTGGCCTATGAGCTGGACGAGGCGGCGTTTGACGCCGTCATCGGGGCACTGGGGGCAGAGGACTCTGTCACCGTCAGCCAGCAGTCCGACTCGGAACTCTGCCGGATTCTCGTAGTCACCTGACAACCCGGCCGTCATAGAGCAAACCGCATTTTGTGCGGTTTGCTCTTTTCTTTTTTTGGGGGACGTGGTATACTGCGCTTCGACAGGTTTCCAAACCCTGTCCAAGCGTCCGCTCCGGACGTTCGTTCGGCGGCTGCAGGCCGTCCGTTCTCTAAACAAAAAATGGAGGCGCCGCAGACCTTTTTCTGCGCTTTTTGCTGCTTTGGCATCAAATGGCCTCCGATCACAAGCTGCGAGGTCTTTTTTATGCCATATCGCCGTTTTACCACACGCCAGCTCGCCGTCGCCGGCATCACAGCCGCACTCTATGCCGTCCTGAGCTGCTTCGCCTCCGTGCTGCAGATCGCCTTCGGGCCCATCCAATGCCGCTTTTCCGAGGCGCTGTGCGTCCTGCCGTTTTTCTTTCCGGAAACGGTGCCCGGCCTTTTTATCGGCTGCCTTGTCTCCAACCTGCTGAGCCCCTATGGCGCACTGGACATCGTATTCGGCTCCCTCGCCACGCTGCTGGCGGCGCTCTGGACCCGGCGCATGCCCTGCAAATGGCTCGCGCCGCTGCCGCCAGTCGTCTGCAATGCGGTGCTGGTGGGCGGGGTCATCGCCTTTGAGCAGACCGGCGCGGGGCTGGCGTCCGTCCTGCCCGGCGGAGCTGCGGCAAGGGCGTTTGCTCTGGCGTTTTTGTACAACGCGGCCACCATCGGGCTGGGCGAGCTTCTGGCCTGCTTTGTGCTGGGCGGCATGCTGCTGAGTGGGCTTCCCCGGATTCCCGCCCTGCGCCGCAGGATGGTTTTGAACCGTTCCCCCAAAAAATGAGACATTTTCCTCCGCCTGGGGGATTGATGATTGCTTTTTCTCCGGGAAGATGATATGTTAATTGTGTATCTATGCGTATTGATGAAAAAACGTTTTCCCTGCATCGGGCAGGTATGAAGTTTCGGGCACAGGGCAAACTGGGTGTTGGGCACCTGACACGACCGGAAAACGCCCTTTGAGAGAGGGACCGACATTGACAAATTATATTATTCACGGCGGAAATCCGCTGTTTGGCGAGGTTGAGATCAGCGGCGCAAAAAACGCCGCTATTGCCATCATCCCCGCCGCGGTTCTGGTGGACGGAGTCTGCCGCATTGAGAATATTCCGCAGATTTCGGACGTGACGCTTTGTCTCAGGATTTTGGACAACCTGGGCGCCAGCGTCCGCTCCATCAATCCCCACACGGTGGAGATTGACTGCACGCATATCCGCTCCACCCGCACCTCCTACGATCTGGCGCGGAAAATCCGGGCCTCCTATTATCTCATCGGCGCTCTGCTGGGCCGGTTCGGCCGGGCGGAGGTCACCATGCCCGGCGGGTGCAATTTCGGCGTCCGCCCCATCGACCAGCACGTCAAGGGCTTCACGGCCATGGGCGCCAAGGTGGTGGTGGAGGGCGGATTTATCCACGCCTCCGCGGACAGCGGCCGCCTTCGCGGCGCCAATATCTATCTGGACGTGGTCTCCGTGGGCGCCACCATGAACATCATGATGGCCGCCGTCCTGGCGGACGGCAACACGGTGATTGAAAACGCCGCCAAGGAGCCCCACATCGTCGATCTTGCCAACTTCCTCAACTCCATGGGCGCCTCTGTCCGGGGCGCCGGCACGGACACCATTAAAATCACCGGCGTGGACCGGCTCCGGGGCGGCAGCTACACCATCATCCCCGACCAGATCGAGGCCGGCACCTATATGGCCGCCGTGGCCGCCACCGGCGGACAGGTTCTGGTGAAAAATATTATTCCCAAACACATGGACTGTATCACCGCCAAGCTGGTGGAGATGGGCGTCGAGGTGGAGGAGAACGAGGATACCCTGCTGGTTCGCCGCACAGGGCGCCTGCAGAAAACCAATGTCAAGACCATGCCCTATCCGGGCTTTCCAACGGATATGCAGCCGCAGATCACCTCCGTGCTGTCCATTGCCGACGGCACTTCCCTGGTGACGGAGAGCGTGTGGAACAACCGCTTCCGCTATGTGGACGAGCTCAAACGGATGGGCGCCTGCATCCAGGTGGACGACAAGACCGCCGTGGTGGAGGGCGTGGATCATCTTACCGGCGCTCCCATTCAGGCCTGCGACCTGCGGGCGGGAGCGGCGCTGGTCATCGCCGCGCTGGCCGCCCGCGGCGAATCGGAGATCAACTGCGTGCACTACATTGAGCGCGGCTACGAGCACATTGTGGAAAAGCTCCGCGCTCTGGGCGCGGACATCCAGATCGTAGAGGTTCCCGGCACCTCCGACGAGCTGGAGGCGCACATCGGATAAGCTCAAGGGCCGGGTCTCATCATTGCAAACGGGTTCATGCGTCCGCGATGGAGAACGGCGACGTCGCCGACTGTCTCCATGGCGGACGGCTTTTTTATCCCCGCAAAAGCGGGGCGGGCGCTTACCCCCGCATTTTTTCGCCTTACACTCTGATTTCGGAGGAATTTTCTTTGACCACCATACATACTCTGGCCAGCGGCTCTTCCGGCAATGCGGCCCTGGTCAGCCGAAACGGCACCCACGTGCTGCTGGACGCCGGAATCTCCTGCCGCCGCATTACGGCCGCTCTGGGGGCCCTGGGGCTGGGACCGGGAGATCTGTCCGCCGTGCTCATCACCCATACCCACTCCGATCACATCAGCGGTCTTGCCACGCTGGTAAAAAACTGGGACATCCCGGTATGCGCCAGCCGCCGGACCTGCGGGGGCCTTGCCGACCGGGTGGTCGGCATCCACACGCGGCTGCGGCCCTTCGACTGGGAGGAAAACCTGCAGATCGGCTCGCTTGAGATTACGCCCTTCCCCACCGCCCACGACGCCCCCGGCTCCGCCGGCTACCGCTTCGGCGAGGCGGGGATTCTCACCGACACCGGCTATGTGACGGCGGAGGCCGCGGACGCTCTGCGGGGCGTGGGGCTTCTGGTGCTGGAGGCCAACCACGATGTAAACCGGCTCCGCTCCGGCCCCTATCCCGCCTATCTCAAGCGGCGGATCCTGGGTGAGGACGGGCATCTCAGCAACGACGCCGCCGCGGCATTCGCGGTGGAGGAGGCCGCCGCCGGCGCCGGGGAAATCGTCCTGGCCCATCTGAGCCGGGAGAACAACACGCCGGAGCTGGCGCTTCGGGCGGTATCGGAGGCACTGGGCGCCGCCGGATTCCATCCGGAGGTCCGGGTCGCTCCCCGGGACACCCTGAGCGTCTCCTACGCGGCAAAGGAGCTTGTATGCAGCGAGTAAATCTTCTGTGTGTCGGCAGGCTGAAGGAGCGGTTCTATACGGAGGCGGAGGCCGAATACGCCAAGCGCCTGAGCCGCTTCTGCTCTCTGGAGATCCGGGAGGTGCCGGAATACCGGCTGGGCGATGCCCCCTCTCCCGCCGAGGTGGCCCGGGCGCTGTCGGCGGAGGCCGACGCGGTGGAGGCGCTTTTGCCCAAGGCCGGCGCCCTGATCGCTCTTTGCATCGAGGGGCGGGAGCTCTCCTCCCCGGCTCTGGCGGAAAAGCTGGAGGAATTTGCCGGCGGCGGCGTCTCCCGGCTGACCTTTCTCATCGGCGGCAGCATGGGCATGGATCCCCGGCTGAAGGCCCGGGCCGATCTGAAGCTGTCTATGTCGCCTATGACGTTTCCCCATCATCTGGCCAGAATTATGCTGCTGGAACAGATTTACCGGGCCTATCAGATTCAGGCGGGCACCCGGTACCACAAATAATTTTTTCCGAAAGAGGAGTGAGTTTCATGCGCAACGACAACGGTGTCTGGGGCCGCGTCTCCCGGGGCATTCCCAAGAACTGGCCCACGGACGCCCAGGGGCAGCGGGAGCTGCCGGTGCTTTTGACCAATCTCTCCGAGGGGCCTCTGGCCGATATGACCCGGAATATGCTGGAGGCCTATGGAATTCCCGTGGTGGCGGTCTATCAGCAGGACGGCACCTTCGCCCGGGTTCTGTTGGGCGCGTCCGCCTACGGAGTGGGGCTGTATGTCCCCGCTTCCCGTCAGGAGGAGGCCCGGGGACTTCTGGAGGCAGCGCCCGGCACGGAGGAGGATCCTCCCGCCGGGGAGTGAAAAAAGAGGAGGCAGCGCAATGGATTTCATGAGGGAATATGAAAAATGGCTGAACAGTCCGGCCCTCAGCGCGGAGGAGCGCAGCGAGCTGGAATCCATCCGAAATGATCCCGGGGAGATCGAGGCCCGGTTCTACGGCCCGCTGGAGTTCGGCACCGCCGGGCTGCGGGGCACCATGCGGGTAGGTCTGCACAATATGAATATCCACGTGGTCCGCTGGGCGACGCAGGGCTTTTGCAGCGTCATCGCCCAGGGCGGCCGGGAGGCCCGGAACCGCGGCGTCGCGGTGTGTATGGACTGCCGCAACAACTCCATGGCTTTTGCCCGGGCCGCCGCGGAGGTGTGCGCGGCCAACGGCATCCACGTACGCATTTTTGAATCCCTGCGGCCTACGCCGGAGCTGTCGTTTGCCGTTCGGGAATACCGCTGCCAGGCCGGCATCAACATCACCGCCAGCCACAATCCCAAGGAGTACAACGGCTACAAGGTCTACTGGTCCGACGGCGCCCAGCTGCCGCCCCAGCACGCCGACGCCGTGGCGGCGGCTCTGACCGGCATCGACATATTCACCGGCGTCAAAACCATGGATTACGGCGAGGCGGTGCGGGCCGGACTCATTGAGGTGCTGGGCGAGGAAACCGACCGGCGCTTCATGTCCAACGTCACCGCCCAGATCCTGGACCGGGAGACGGTGGAACAGGTGGCGGACACCTTCCGGGTGGTCTACACCCCCTTCCACGGCTGCGGCTACCGGCTGGTCCCGGAGGCGCTGCGCGCCCTGGGCGTGCGGCATATCCTCTGCGAACCCCGCCAGATGGTCATCGACGGGAATTTCCCCACGGTGGTCTCCCCCAACCCGGAAAATCCCGAGGGCTTCGCCCTGGCGGTGGAACTGGCCCGGGAAAACGACGCGGCCTTTATCCTGGGCACCGACCCGGACTCCGACCGGGTGGGCGTGATGGCCCGGGACCGCAGCGGCGAATACCGGGTCGTCACCGGCAACCAGACCGGCGTCCTGCTGCTGGACTATCTCATCGGCGCCATGCGCCGGGCGGGCCGGATGCCCCGGCAGCCGGTGGTGCTCAAGAGCATCGTCACCACCGAGATGGCCCGCCGGGCGGCGGAGGAAAACGGCGTCCGCTGCTTCGACACCTTCACCGGTTTTAAATTCATGGCGGAGAAGAAAAACGAGCTGGAGGCCGCCGGCAGCGGCAAGGTGATCTTCTCCTACGAGGAATCCTACGGCTACATGCTGGGCGACTATGTCCGGGACAAGGACGGCGTCACCGCCTCCATGATGCTCGCGGAGATGGCGGCCTGGTATTTTGCCCGGGGCATGACGCTGTTTGACGCGCTGGAGGAGCTGTACCGGAAGTACGGCTTTTACGCCGAGCAGACCCACAACCTGGTGATGCCGGGGCTGGAGGGCCTGGCGGATATGGCGAAGCTGATGAAGCGGCTGCGGGAGGATCCGCCTGCGGCCATCGGCGGCACCGCCGTCCTGACGCGGAAGGACTACGCCGACGGCACCGTCACGGACTGCGCCGCGGGAACCGTGCACAAAATGGAGCTGGCGGGCTCCAACGTGCTGCGCTTTGAAACCGCCGACGGCACCTCCGTCATCGTGCGCCCCTCCGGAACAGAACCCAAAATCAAGGTCTATGTCTTGACCAAGGGGGACAGCGAAGCCGCCTGCGCCGCCAATCTCAAAAAATACGGCCTCTGGGCCGCCGCGCTTCAAAATTGAGCGCAGAACGGAAAAACGCGCCGGGAGCAAACTCCCGGCGCGTTTTCTTCTGCGCTGTTTTAGGGCTTGATGTCTATTCCGCTGCCCCGCTTGGCTTCCGATAAAAGCCGCTCCAGCAGAGCCCGGGCCGCCTGCGTTTTTCCGGCGTCCAGGAGATCAATGGCATCCTCCAAAGGTCCGCACAGCGCAAAATAGCGCAGTTCTTCATCTGTCATGCTCATTCATCTCCCCGGCAATCATTGTTTTAGCCGCCCGCGTCCACATATGCCGACTTCATTATCACGCACTTGAAGTACAAATTCTGTCGAAACCATGCTCCGGCTGTTTAAAATATATCTGTACTTAATATAAGTACATATTTGCTATTATATCCTGTTTTTTCCGTATAATCAACTTATAAATTGCAATTAATTGGATTCAGAGGGATAATCGAATGGAGAAAGTCAAGCACCTGGGTCTCCGGATCGATGCGGATACCCATACAAAGCTGCATTATATTGCCCGCTATGAAGGCCGCAGCGGCAACGGTGAAGTTCTTTACCTGATCCGGCGCTGCATCGCGGAATTTGAGGAAACCCACGGCATGATCACGGGTGAGAAAAAGGACGGCTGAAGCCGTTCTTTTTGTATATTGCGGTCTGTATGCTATGATCTTCAAACGCATATACTTGTTCAGAAGTCATGCGAAAGGACGATGTATATGGATGAACGTTATCCCTTTGCCCTGCCGCCGCTCCCCTACGGCTATGACGCGCTGGAGCCCGAAATCGGCGGGCGGACCATGCAGTATCACCACGACAAGCATTTCGCGGCCTATATTGAAAATCTGAACCGGCTGCTGGCCGGGCAGAGCGCCTATCAGAAGTGGTCTTTGAACAAGCTGTGCACGGACTGGGAGGAGCTCCCCCAGGACATCCGGCAGGGCGTTCGCAACAACGCCGGCGGCGTTTTCAACCACGCGCTGTACTTTGAGAACCTCGCGCCCACGCCGGTCTCCTCCCCCCTGGCGCCGCTGTCCGGCGCCATCGCCCGGTCCTTCGGAGACAGCGAAACAATGAAAAACGTTCTGAAGACCGCGGCCCTGGGACAGTTCGGCTCCGGATGGGCCGTTTTGTGCGCGGACAAGGGCGGGGAGCTGCGCGTGGTGAAGACCGCCAATCAGGACACGCCTCTGCCCCTCCATCCCCTGCTGGTGTGCGACGTGTGGGAGCACGCCTATTATCTGGACTACCAGAACCGGCGGGGCGACTATTTCGACAGCTGGTGGCGGCTGGTCAACTGGCCCCGGGTCTCCCACGACTATGAAATCTGGATGTCCCGGCGAATCCCCGTGCCGCAGCCCTGACAAAAGGGTATATCTATTTTTACAATACTAAAGTATTTTTAAATTGTCAAGTTCTCTTTTACGATAGTATTGTAATTTGGTTGTGGGGGGCTGCCGTCATGCTGCATGAACAGATCCGCCGTCTCCGGCTGGCCGAGGGCCTTTCCCAGGTGGAACTGGCCCACAGGCTGGGTGTTTCAAAGCAGAGCGTTTCAAACTGGGAAAACAACAACATCCAGCCCTCCGTGGATCTTCTGGAGCGGCTGGCCGACACTTTCTGCGTGTCCACCGACGCGCTTCTGGGCCGTACGGCGGTGCTGTCGCTGAATGTGGAGGGCCTTTCCGAGGCGGAGATTGCCCATCTGAGCCTGCTGGTGCAGGATCTGCGGAGCAGGCGGGGGCCCGCTTAGGGAAACGCACAAAAAACGGGCCGTTTTCGGCCCGCTTTTTGGCCCGCTTTTTGTTGACAAGTTCACCGCTTTCCGATAAAATAACCCGTTAGAAGCAAATGCAGGAAAGGAGAAAATCCATGGAGCTGCTTTTGACCGGCGGAACCGTATACCGCGGCAAAACCTTCGTCCCGGCGGATATTGCCGTCTCGAACGGGCGGATTGTTTCCGTTTCCCCCACCCTTTCGCGGGAGGGCCGCACCGTAATTGAATTGAATGACGTTTGGATTGTTCCAGGTTTCGTTGATGTTCACGTTCATCTTCGGGAGCCTGGTTTTTCTTATAAGGAGACCATTGCCTCCGGCACGGCGGCCGCGGCGGCGGGCGGCTACACGGCCGTGTGCGCCATGCCCAACCTCTCCCCGGTGCCGGACTGTGGGGAGCACCTCCAGACGGAGCTGGACGCCATTGCCCGGGACGCGCTGGTCCGGGTCTACCCCTACGGCGCCCTGACCGCGGGAGAGCGGGGGGAGACCCTGGCGGATCTTCCGGCTATGGCCGGCGGCGCGGTGGGCTTCTCCGACGACGGCCGGGGCGTGCAGTCGGAGGAGATGATGCTTCGGGCCATGGAGTGCGCCAAGGCGCTGGACAAGCCCATCGCCGCCCACTGCGAGGATGAGGCGCTGGTGCAAAAGGGCTGGTGCGTCAACGACGGGGACTGTGCCCGCCGGTTCGGCCTGCCCGGCAACGATCCCGCCAGCGAATACCGGCAGGTGCGCCGGGATATTGAGCTGGTGCGGAGGACAGGCTGCCGCTATCACGTGTGCCACGTATCCACCCGGCAGTCCGTGGCCGCCGTCCGCGCCGCCAAGGCGGAGGGGCTTCCCGTCACCTGCGAGACGGCGCCCCACTACCTCATCTTGTGCGACAGGGACGTGGAAAACGACGGGCGCTTTAAAATGAATCCCCCCATCCGCTCCGCCGCCGACCGGCAGGCGCTGGTGGAGGGACTGCTGGACGGCACGGTGGACTGCATCGCCACCGACCACGCCCCCCACGCCGCCCGGGAGAAAGCCGGCGGACTGGATGGCAGTCTCAACGGTGTGGTGGGGCTGGAGACGGCCTTTCCCATCCTCTACACCTGCCTGACGGAGCCGGGGATCGTGCCGCTGGAAATCCTGCTGCGGGCCCTGTGCGTCCGTCCCCGGGAGATCTTCGGCCTGCCCGGCGGCAAAATCGCCCCAGGTGAAATTGCCGATCTCACCGTCATCGACCCCCGCCGCCCCCACCGCATCAACAGCGCCTCCTTCCGCTCTCTGGGCCGGTCCACGCCCTTCGACGGCCGGCCGGTTTCCGCCGCCGTGATTTTAACGCTCTGCGGCGGGCGAGTGGTTTACGGCGGCGCAGAAGGAGAGAAACTGTAAGCATGGAAAAAACCATTCTGACACTGGAACACATCCGCCGCCTGAATGTGGACACTTATGAGCTGGTGCTCAGCGGCGATACCTCCGCCATGGAGCGGCCGGGCCAGTTCGTCAATCTGGAGTTGCCGGAGCTCTTTTTGCGCCGGCCCGTCTCCGTGGCCAACTGGACGGAGGACGGCCTGCTGCTGCTGGTCCGCGCCGTGGGCGTCGGGACGGCCCGGCTCACCGCCGCGGAGCCCGGCACCCGGTTTGACACACTGGTGGGGCTGGGCAACGGCTTCGATCCGGAGGAGCGCGGCAGGGAGCCGGTGCTCATCGGCGGAGGCATCGGCCTCGCCCCCCTCTACGCCCTGGCCCGGCGGATGACGGGTCTGGGCCTGACGCCCATGGTGGCCCTGGGTTTCCGCACCGGAGCGGACGCCTTCTATCTGGAGGAATTTGCGGCGCTGGGCTGCTCGCTGTTCCTGGCGACGGAGGACGGCTCCCTGGGCACAAAGGGCTTTGTCACGGACTGCGTCCGGGCCCACATTCCCCAGGCCGACTACGCCTTCGCCTGCGGGCCGACGCCCATGCTCCGCTCCGTGGCCGGCCTGACCCAGCTCGCCGGCGGTCAGTTCAGTCTGGAGGCCCGGATGGGCTGCGGCTTCGGCGCGTGCATGGGGTGCACCATCGAGACGGCCGGCGGCCCCAAACGGGTGTGCCGGGACGGCCCCGTATTCCGGAAGGAGGAACTGAAATGGTAGACCTGCGGGTGGAACTGGCGGGCACGACCCTTAAAAACCCCGTAATTCCCGCCTCCGGCACCTTCGGCTACGGCTGGGAGTTTGCCGAGCTGTACGATCTGAACGTTCTGGGCAGCTTCTCCTTCAAGGGCACCACCGGCGCGCCCCGGGTGGGCAACCCCCTGCCCCGGATCGCCGAAACGCCCGCCGGCATGCTCAACGCCGTAGGGCTGCAAAATCCCGGTGTAGACGCGGTGATCGCGGAGGAGCTGCCCCACATCGCCCGGATCTTCCAAGGGCCGCTGATCGCCAACGTGGGCGGCTTCTCCCTGGAGGAGTACGCGGAGAACTGCCGCAAGCTGACGGCTTGCCCCCAGACGGCAATTCTGGAGGTCAATATCTCCTGCCCCAACGTCCACTGCGGCGGAAAAAATTTCGGCTCCGATCCGACGGGAGCCGCCGCGGTAACCCGGGCGGTGCGGGCGGTGACGGACAAGCCCGTCTTTATGAAGCTCTCCCCCAATGTGGCGGATATTGCGGAAATTGCCCGGGCCTGCGCGGACGCGGGCGCCGACGGGCTGTGCCTCATCAACACGCTGCTGGGGATGCGCATTGATCTCAAGACCCGGCGGCCGGTGCTGGCCAACCGCACCGGCGGGCTCTCCGGCCCGGCGGTTTTCCCGGTGGCGCTGCGGATGGTCTGGGACGTATTCGAGGCCGTGAACCTGCCCATTATCGGCTGCGGCGGCGTCAGCTCGGCCGAGGACGTGTGCGAGATGATGCTGGCCGGCGCCTCCGCGGTAGAGGTGGGCGCCGCCAATCTCAAGGACCCCTTTGCCTGCAGGACCATCGCTGCAAACCTGCCCGCCGCGTGCCGGCGGCTGGGCGTGACAAAAATTTCCGAACTGACAGGAGGCGCTCATAGATGAAGCAGCACGACAGGGACGTAATCGTCGCTCTGGACTTTCCCTCCCGGGAGGAGACCCTGACCTTTCTGGATCGATTTCCGGAGGAGAAGCCCTTCGTCAAAATCGGCATGGAGCTGTTCTACGCCGAGGGCCCGGACATTGTCCGGGAGATCAAGGCCCGGGGCCACCGGATCTTTCTCGATCTGAAGCTCCACGACATCCCCAACACGGTGGGCAGAGCCATGGCGGTGCTCAGCCGCCTGGACGTGGACATGGTAAACCTCCACGCCGCCGGAGCGTCGGAGATGATGCGCGCGGCGCTGGAGGGCCTCCGCCGGAGCGACGGCACCCGGCCGCTGCTCATCGCCGTAACCCAGCTGACCTCCACCGACGCCGCGGCTTTGAAAAATGAGCTGCTGATCGGCACCCCCATGGCCGAGACCGTCCTCTCCTACGCCAAAAATGCCGCTGCGTCGGGGCTGGACGGCGTGGTCTGCTCGGCGCTGGAGGCCGCCGGAATCAAGGCGGCCTGCGGGCCGGACTTCCTCACCGTCACACCGGGGATCCGGTTTTCCGAGGGGGAGGCCGGCGACCAGAAGCGCGTGATGACGCCGGAGCGGGCCGCATCCCAGGGCTGCGACTATCTGGTGATGGGCAGGCCCATCACCCGGGCTCCGGATCCTGCCGCGGCCTACCGCCGGGCCATCCGGGCGTTTTTAAACCGGTAAATCCGTTTCTGCAAAACTGACAGATAAAAGGAGATTGGAAGCTATGAGTACAGAACGCGACATCGCACGGGATCTTTTATCCATCGGCGCGGTATTTCTGCGCCCGGATCAGCCCTTCACCTGGGCCTCCGGCATCAAAAGCCCCATCTACTGCGACAACCGCCTGACCCTGACGGCGCCCGCCGTCCGCACTGCCGTGGAAAACGGGCTGGTGGATCTCATCTGCCGCCACTACCCGGAGGCAGAGGTGCTGATGGGCACTTCCACCGCCGGCATCGCCCACGCCGCCATCTGCGGCCACATTATGGGCCTGCCCATGGGCTACGTCCGGGGCGGTCAGAAGGACCACGGCCGGGGCAATCAGATTGAGGGAAAGCTGGATCCGGGCCAGAAGGTCGTGGTGGTGGAGGATCTCATCTCCACCGCCGGAAGCTGCATCGAGGTGGTGGACGTCCTGCGGGAGGCCGGCGCCCAGGTGCTGGGCATCGTCTCGATCTTCACCTACGGCCTGCAAAAGGGTCTGGACCGCCTGGCGGCCGCAGGCGTGGCGAATTTCAGCCTGTCCAATTTCGACGCCGTCTGCGTCGCCGCCTCCGAGGAGGGCCTGATCTCCCTGGAGGACATGGCGCGGCTGCAGCGGTTCCGCGCCAATCCGTCCGACGAAAGCTGGATCAATGGATAAAGAAAGGAAGCAGCTTATGGAAAAACGAAATCTGATCGACATCACCGACCTGACCACCGCCGAAATCGACGAAATGATTGCCGCGGCGGAGGACATCATCGCCAGTCCCGCCAAGTATGCCCACGTATGCGACGGCAAGCAGCTGGCCACCCTCTTTTTTGAGCCCTCCACCCGCACACGGCTGAGCTTTGAGTCCGCCATGCTGGCCCTGGGCGGACAGACGCTGGGCTTTTCGGAGGCCATGAGCTCCTCCACCGCCAAGGGCGAAACGGTGGTGGACACCGTCCACACGGTGAGCTGCTACGCCGACATCATCGCCATGCGCCACCCCAAGGAGGGCGCGCCCTACGCCGCCATTCAGCGCAGCGAGGTGCCCATCATCAACGCCGGAGACGGCGGCCACAACCACCCCACCCAGACGCTGACCGACCTTCTGACCATCCACCGGGAGCTGGGCCGTCTTACCGACCTGACCATCGGCTTTTGCGGTGACCTGAAATTCGGCCGCACGGTACACTCCCTGGTCAACGCCCTGTCCCGGGAGACAGGCATCCGCTTTGTGTTTATCTCCCCGGAGGAGCTGAAGCTGCCGGACTACCTGAAGGAAAACGTCCTCAAGAAGTACAATCTGCCCTACACGGAAACCGCCAGCCTGGAGGCTGCCATTCCGGAGCTGGATATTCTGTACATGACCCGGGTGCAGAAGGAGCGCTTTTTCAACGAGGCGGACTATGTCCGTCTGAAGGACACCTACGTCCTGACGCCGGAAAAGCTGGTTCCCGCCAAAGCGGAACTGCGGATCCTGCATCCCCTGCCCCGTGTAAACGAGATCTCCACAGCGGTGGACAACGATCCCAGAGCCGCCTATTTCCGTCAGGTGCGGAACGGAAAATATATTCGCATGGCTTTAATGATGAAACTACTTGACCTGAGAGCGTAAGGAGGGGTAAGATGAATATCGACAGTATTCAAAACGGCGTCGTCCTGGATCATGTGCAGGCCGGCAAAAGCATGGAGATCTACAAGTACCTGCATCTGGATCAGCTGGACTGCCAGGTGGCCATTATCAAAAACGCCAAAAGCGCCCGGATGGGCAAAAAGGACATCATCAAGATCGATTCCCCCATGGACGTGGACCTGGACGTTCTGGGCTACATCGACCCCAATATCACAGTGAACATTATCCGCAACGGCGTCCGCGTGGCGAAAAAGCACGTGGCCCTGCCGGAGAAGCTGGTAAATGTCATCCACTGCAAGAACCCCCGCTGCATCACGGCGGCGGAGCCGCAGCTGGACGCCATCTTCCTGCTCTCCGATCCGGAGCGCGGCACGTACCGGTGCGCCTACTGCGACGCGGAGAAGCAGCGCAGGCTGTAATTCCGCCTTCAAATCTGAAACGGGCAGGCCCCGGCCTCAGCCGGGGTCTGTTTTTACGGAGCGAGTGCATTGAAAGAAAGAGAATCACATATCCTCCGGGGCACGCTGTGCACCACTATCGGAGGCATCTTCTGGGGCTTTTCCGGCGCCTGCGGACAATACCTTTTCGCCAACTATGAGCTCAGTCCCCTGTGGCTGACCTGTATCCGGCTGCTCATCGCCGGGACGGTGCTGACGGGCCTGGCCGCCGTGCGGCAGCGGAAAAAGCTGCTGGCTGTGGTGCGCAGTCCCCGGGAGACAGGCCGGATCACCCTGTACGGCGTCTTTGGACTGATGATGTGCCAGTTTTCCTACCTCACCTCCATCCGCCACTCCAACGCCGGAACCACCACGGTGCTCCAGAATCTGAACATGGTGCTCATCATGCTCCTCACCTGTCTGCGTCTGCGCCGCCGGCCTGACCGCCGGGAAATGCTGGCCCTGATTCTGGCGCTGGCGGGCACCTACATCCTGGCCACCGGAGGAGATCCTCGGCACATGGTACTCACGGGAGCGGGCCTTTTCTGGGGGCTGATGACCGCCGTGGCGGCCGCCACCTACACGCTGCTGCCCCGAAAGCTGCTGCCCAAATGGGGCTGGGAGATTGTCACCGGCCTGGGCATGCTCACCGGCGGCATCGTGCTGAGCCTGGCCGCCCGGATCTGGCGCGTCTCCGTCCAGCTGCCGGCGGCGGGCTGGGTGGCGGTGATGGGTGTCACCGTCCTGGGCTCTATCGTGGCCTTTCCCCTTTTTATGCAGGGCATCGAGGACGTGGGGCCGGTGCGCTCGTCCATGCTGGCGGCCACGGAGCCGGTGTCGGCCACGCTGATCTCCGCCGTCTGGCTGGGAACACAGTTTCCCCTGTCCAGTCTCATCGGCTTCGCCTGTATTCTGGTCACCATCTTCCTGCTGGCCAAAAACGCCTGACAATACGCGAAAAAAGGGCCCCGGACCTGCGTCCGGGACCCTTTTCTTTTTTAGAAGGCCGCGCCGGGGAATTATTTCCCCAGCAGCTTTTCCAGTGCGGACATCCGCAGGCACACGCACAGCACCGCGATGGCCTCCCGCAGCTCCTCCACCGGGGGCAGCGAGGGCGCGATGCGGATATTGGAATCCTGGGGATCCACACCGTAGGGGAAAGTCGCGCCGGCGCCGGTCATGGTGACGCCCGCCTCTTTGCACAGGGCCAGCGTCCGCTTGGCCGTGCCGGGCATGGCGTCCAGGGAGACGAAATAGCCGCCCTTGGGATGCGTCCAGGAGGCGATCTCCAGAGGGGCGATCTCCTGATCCAGGGCGTTGGTGACGGTGCGGAACTTGGGGGCCAGAATGGCCGCATGGCGGCGCATCAGCTCCAGCAGGTGCGCCCGATCCCGGAGATAGAGGACGTGGCGCTGCTGGTTGACCTTGTCATAGCTGATAATCTGAACATTGATGAGCTTTTTGAGATACTCCAGATTCGCCTCGGAGGCCGCCATGCAGGAGACGCCGGCGCCGGGCAGCGTGATCTTGGAGGTAGAGGCATATTCAAACACCATGTCCGCGTTGCCGTATTCGGCGCACTCGGCCAGAATATTGGGGAAGGGCAGGAAATCCCCCTCCAGCTCGTGGATGCAGTAGGCGTTGTCCCACATCAGCAGAAAGTCCGGCGCGGCGGGCTTCATGGAGGCCAGCCGGCGGATTGTCTCCGCGGAGTAGACGATTCCCTGGGGATTGGAGTACTTGGGCACGTTCCACATGCCCTTGACCGCCGGATCCTTCACGGCCTCCTCCACCTTGTCCATATCCGGTCCGTCCGCCGTCATGGGAATGGTAATCAGCTCAAAGCCGAAGCTCTCCGTCACCTTGAAATGGCGGTCATAGCCGGGGGCGGGGCACAGCCACTTGACGTGCTCCTCTTTGCACCAGGGGCGGGGCGAGTGCAGCATACCGTGGGTCACGGCCTTTGAGATGGTGTCGTACATCAGCTGAAGGCTGGCATTGCCGCCCATGAACACCTGCTCCGGCTTACAGCCCAGCACGTCCGCGAACAGACGCCGGGCCGAGGCAAGCCCGAAAAGTTCGCCGTAGTTCCGGCAGTCCACTCCGCCGGATACAAAATCCTCCGGTGCGGCAAATACATGGAACAGTCCCTCCGAAACCATATCCAGCTGTTCTTTTCCCGGCTTTCCCCGGGCCATGTTGAGTTGGAGGCCCCTGCTTTTCAAGGAGCTGAAGTCGCGGGCGACGGAGGCATATTCCGTCTGCATTTCCTCTCGGGTCATTTTGCGGTAGGATGTCATGGCGTTTCTTCCTTTCGGGTATTCCCAATTCTTTTTGCGGTTTCCAAATTGTTCCCAGTTCAGTATACAAAGCCTTGAGACAACTTGCAAGGCCCATTTCGACGAAAAAGCGGCCGCCCGGGGCGCGGTTTGCTTCCCGGCGGCCAGTACCCGGGCTTTTCCCCCAATGCCCGCAGACGCGGAGGCGCGGGCAAAGCTGTCCGCGCCTCCGTCCGTACCGGTGAGGGTCTCCATCGGAGCATGTTCCGGCCCGCGGCGCGGTGGGCGTCAGCGGGGGCAGGTGCAGTCGTCGCAGGCGATGGTGGGATCCTCGGGATCCGACGTTACCCCGTAGCTCACCGGGATCGTGACGCAGACCTTCTGGGTCAGCGTCACCGTGCAGGTGGCGCCGTCGGCGCTGGTCTTGCAGGCAATCACCGGCTGCCCCTGGCAGGCCGTAGTCAGCGTCCCCACCAGCGCGGTAGGCGTCAGCTCTACGGCTTCGCTGATGGCGACACACTGGGTGCCGCTTTTATTGCAGCCTCCGGACGGGCAGGAGCAAAGCTCAGAAGGAGACAGAAGCTGAGTCTCCTTTTTGTACGGTTCATTCATAGGCAAAGTACGCTCCCTCACTTCTTAAAAATCTGCCGGCGGCGTGCCGGCACACTCCATCTTATGAGGGAGGGGCGGCCTTTGCCCGTTCCGCCCGGCAGATACCGGGTTTTTCTTGAGTTTCGGTTTAAAATATGGTAGGATGTGCCCATGCTGCATTATACGCTGATCCGCTCCGGCCGCCGCACGGTGTCGCTGGAGATTGACAAGAGCTGCCGGCTGCTGGTTCGGGCGCCGCAGCGCATGCCCCGGGAGGACATCGACGCGTTCGTCGCCGCCCACCGGCGCTGGGCCGACACGCACCTGGCCCGCTGCCGCGCCCGTCAGGCCGCCGCCCCGCCTCCGCCCACGCCGGAGGAGATCGCCGCGCTGAAGCGCCGGGCGGGAGCCGTGCTGCCGGAAAAGGTCGCCCGCTGGGCGCGGATTCTGGGGCTGACGCCCGCCTCGGTGAAAATCACCTCCGCCCGCACCCGCTACGGAAGCTGCAGCGGCCGCGACGGGCTGTGCTTTTCCTGCTTTCTCATGAACTCACCGGACGACGCAGTTGAGCTTGTGGTGGTACATGAGCTGTGCCACATCCGGTACAAAAACCACGGGCCGCAGTTTTACGCGCTCCTGTCCCGCGCTCTGCCGGACTGGAGGGAGCGGAAAAAACTGCTGACCATGGAGCGAACTGAAGGAGGAACCCTATGAAAACACTGGACATCGCCGCTCTTTTAAGCGCCAACGCCTACCCCGGCCGCGGGATCGTTCTGGGCCGCAGTCCCGATGGAAAAAAGGCCGTCATGGCCTACTTTATCATGGGACGCAGCGAAAACTCCCGCAACCGCGTCTTTGTGAAAACCGAGGACGGCATCCGCACCGAGGCTTATGACCCCGCCAAGATGACCGACCCGTCCCTGATTATCTACCATCCCGTCCGGTTTCTGGAGGGCAAAACCGTGGTCACCAACGGCGACCAGACGGATACCATCTGCCATGCCCTGGCGGAGGGGCACTGCTACCGCCACGCGCTGATCGGCCGCACCTTCGAGCCGGATACGCCCAACTACACGCCCCGGATCTCCGGCGTGGTAAAACCCGACGGCTCTTACAATCTGGCCATTCTCAAGGCCATGGACGGCGACCCCTCCTGCTGCTGCCGCTACTTCTACGAATACGAGCGGGCGATTCCGGGGGTAGGGCATTTCCTGCACACCTACACCGGGGACGGAACGCCCCTTCCCTCCTTTGAGGGAGAGCCGGAGCGCATCGCCGTCCCCGCCGACAGCGCCGGGGAATTTGCAGCGCTGCTGTGGGAGAATCTGAACCGGGATAACCGGGTCTCCCTGTTTGTCCGGTATCTGGACCGAACCGGCCGGACGGAGGACGTAATCCGCAACCGCAACGGCTGACCTCCGGCGGGCGGAGCGCAAAAAATCAGAGCTGACTTTCAAAAAAGGACTCCGGGGCGGGGAACACTTTTGTGTCCTCCGCCCCGGAGTCCTTTTTGCGCTTATCTGCGGTCTGCGCTTATTTGCAGCGCTTGAGAATTTCCAGCGTATACGCCCACACCCGCTGGACGGAGGCAATGTGCATCCGCTCTCTGGGGGTGTGGATCTCTGTGAGATCGGGCCCGTAGGATACGCAGTCCAGTCCCGGAAGCTTGCCGGAGAACAATCCGCACTCCACGCCCGCGTGGATGGCCTCCACCTTGGGTTCCCGGCCGTACTGCTCCTTGTAAACCTCCACCATCAGGTTCCGCAGGGCGGAGTCCTTCCGGTACTCCCAGGCAGGATAATCTCCGGAGACCTCCGCGGTTCCGCCCAGGCGCTCCATCAGGCACTGCATACGCTCCACCAGCATCTGCTTTTGGGAGGCAACGCTGCTGCGCACGCAGAAGGAGGCGGTGAGGCTGTCCGCAGCGGTGGTGAGGATTCCCATGTTCAGCGAGGTCTGCACCAGGCCCGGAATATCCGTGCTCATCACCTGGACGCCGTTGGGAAGGCAGGTCAGCAGGCACACCGCCTTGGCGGTGGACTCCGCGTCCATGGGCACGTCACCGGCCTTGGCCGTCTCCGCCCGGACAAAGACGTCCGGATCGGTATTCTGATATTCCCGCTTCAGCACAGCGTCCAGTCCGGCGGCCGCGGCGCACACCGCAGCTTCGTCCGCCGCGACGATCAGCGCCTCCGATTCCCGGGGAATGGCGTTGTCCTTCAGGCCGCCCGCGGCGGATACCAGGCGGAACTCCGTCTGCTTCTCCATGGCGCAGAGCACTCTGCCCAGGAGTGTGCTGGAGTTGCCGCGGCCCTTGCCGATCTCGTTGCCAGAGTGTCCGCCGATGAGGCCGCCCACGGTGATTCGCAGGGCCGTCCCGGCGAAGGCCGTCCGGCGCACAGGCAGCCGGCAGGCGGTGACGTTGCCGCCGGCGCAGCTGACGGTCAGAACGCCCTCTGCCTCGGAG
>JALCRQ010000020.1 GCA_022652655.1 Oscillibacter sp.
AGTGTGAGGAACTCTTTATCGTTGATATAAAGATTGAGGTTGTTCAAAACCGGCTCGTCGTCAAACGCCATGCAGCAGTTCTGCAGGCGAATCAACTCTTTGGACATTTATCCTCCCCCGTTTCATAAAATGTTTTAAAATAAGCCTCTTTTCTCTGTTGAGGGGGGAACCTTTCTCGTCGAAATTCAGCAATATCAAATGATATAGGAAAGCGCCGGAAAAGTCAAGCAAAATACTTACGCGAAATAGGTTCTCCGGAACGGAACGTCTTCAACGGTGAACACCTTGCCCCGCAGGTACTCCAGCGGGCCGGCATCGGACTGAAAATCAAAGGCCAGCCGATAGGCGTAAAGAGCCTGGCGGGTCTCGCGGTATTTCCGGTTGACAGCCCCGTCCCCGTACTTCCCGTCACCCAGCAGGGGGTGGCCGATTTCCGCCATGGAGACACGGATCTGATGCGTCCGCCCGGTGAGCAGCCGGCACTCCACCAGGGAGAGTTCCCCCCGGGTGTCCAGCGTTTTATACAGCGTCACGGCCGTCTTGCCGCCGGGGACGGGCCGGCGATAGAAGGTGACCAGCTTTTTTGCCTCGTCCTTCAGAAGGAAGCCCTCAATCCGGCCCTCCGGAGGGACGGGGCGGCCCACCGCGATGCACAGGTAGGATTTCTGCAGCTCGTGACTGCGGATTTTTTCGTCGATGATCCGCAGCGCCTGGGCATTTTTGGCCGCGATGACGATGCCGCCGGTGTTCCGGTCGATCCGGTTGCACAGGGCGGGAGCAAAGGCGTTTTCGCCTCTGGGATTCCATTCGCGTTTTTGGTAAAGATAAGCTTGGATGTTGTTGATCAGCGTGTGGACCTTCTCCGTCTCGTCGGCGTGGACCACCATTCCGGGCCGCTTGTTGACCAGCAGCAGATTTTCGTCCTCGTACACGATGTCCAGCTGGGGCCGGAACAGCGTCAGAAACACGTTCTCCTCCGACGGCTTGTCGAAAAATTCGTCGTTGACATAAAGCTGCAGCACGTCGCCCTCGCTGAGGCGGACGTCCCGGGCGGAGCCCCGGCCGTTGACCTTGATCCGCTTGAGGCGAATGTACTTCTGCGCCAGAGCGGGGGGCAGCAGGGGAAGGGTCTTGCCGATAAAGCGGTCCAGCCGCTGCCCGGCGTCGTTTTTTCCGATTTGAAGCTCGCGCATGTCATTTCTCCGCCTCTCGTGTTCCGTATGCTGCAGAATCTGCCGCATATCAGGAATATTGTATCAACTTTTCCGCGTTTTGCAAGAAAATCCTAAAATAATGTTTGACAACCGGAAAGCAGTCCTCTATAATAATACCCGTGTCATTGCGAGGTGTACTATGCGATTCAGCGTCAAGACGATTCTCAATACTCCCGGAAAAGAGCTGCCGTTTCAGTTCGCCATGGATCTCTCCCAGGTCAACTTCGGAGGCCGGTATCCCGTATCGGATCCGGTGACCGTGACCGGGTCAGTCCGCAATACGGCCGGCATACTGGAACTGTCGCTGACGGCGCAGACGGTTTTGAACTGTACCTGCGACCGCTGCCTCAAGCCCTTCCGCCGGGAGAAGCAGATCTCCTTCAGCTGTCTGCTGGCTCAGGAAAAGCAGAATGAGGAGAATGAGGAAATCGTCCTGCTGGAGGACGGAGAATTTGTCGATCTGGAGGATTTGGCCAGAACGGCATGGATCCTCGAAATGGATACCAAGCTGCTGTGCTCGGAGGACTGCAGAGGGCTGTGCCCCCGGTGCGGCGCCGATCTGAACCTCGGCCCGTGCTCCTGCAAAAAGGAACCGGATCCCCGGCTGGCAGTTCTCGCAAAGCTTTTGGAAAACAAAAATCGCGAATGAACCCAAAAGGCGGCTGTTGTCGCTTTTCAAGATCAAGGAGGTGTCACCATGGCTGTCCCCAAGGGAAAAGTATCCAAAGCAAGGCGCGATAAGCGGCGCAGTTCCACCTGGAAGCTGGCTACCCCCGGTCTCGTCGCCTGCCCGAAGTGCGGTGCCCTGCACCTGAGTCACAGAATGTGCCCGGAGTGCGGTACTTACAAGGGCCGCGAGATCAAGGCCGTCAAGTCCGTCGTCGCAAAATAAGCCTGTTTGTGTTGAAGGAGGGAAGCTTGACTTCCCTCCTTGCTTTTTCTGTTGCGATTTTGGGCAGACTGTGCGTATAATGAGAAGAGAATTTCTGACAGGAAGGATAATAAAATGAAACCCATCGTAGCCATCGTAGGCCGTCCCAACGTGGGAAAGTCCATGCTGTTCAACAAGCTGATCGGCAGGCGGCTGTCCATTGTGGAGGACACTCCCGGCGTCACCCGTGACAGGATCTACGGTCAGACCGATTGGAACGGGCGTACCTTCACCCTGATCGACACCGGGGGAATCGAGCCGCGCTCCGATGATCAGATCCTGACCTTTATGCGCCAGCAGGCGCAGATCGCCATTGAAAACGCCACGGTGATCGTTTTCCTGACGGATATTCGCACCGGCGTCACCGCCTCCGATCACGAGGTGGCCGGAATGCTGCAGCGCAGCGGAAAGCCCATTGTGCTGGCCGTCAACAAGATGGATTCCACCGGGGCGCCGGATCCCGATTTCTATGAGTTTTACAACCTGGGCCTGGGCGACCCCATCGCCGTTTCCGCCGTTCACGGCCACGGCACGGGAGATCTGCTGGACGCCTGTGTCCGCTATTTTCCGCAGGAGGACGCCCCGGAGCCCGACGACGACGCGGTGAAGGTGGCGCTGATCGGGAAGCCCAATGTGGGAAAATCCTCCCTGGTCAACCGGCTTTTGGGGGAGGAGCGGGTCATTGTCAGCGACGTGGCGGGCACCACCCGGGACGCCATTGACTCCCGCATTACCAACGCCCATGGCAGCTTCGTTTTTATTGATACCGCCGGTATGCGCCGCAAGTCCAAGGTGGAGGAGAACATCGAGCGGTACAGCGTTCTGCGGGCCACCATGGCCATTGACAGGGCGGACGTATGCCTCATCCTGCTGGACGCCCGGGAGGGTGTGACGGAGCAGGACACCAAGGTGGCGGGCATGGCCCACGAGGCCGGAAAAGCCTGCGTCATCGTGGTGAACAAATGGGATCTGTTGGACAAGGATGACAAGACCATGGACCGTGTTACGTCCGACATTCGCCGGGACCTGAGCTTTATGACCTACGCGCCCATCCTCTTTATCTCCGCCCTGACGGGGCAGCGGGTGGATAAGCTATACGAGCTCATCACGGCCGTCAGCAACCAGGCGTCCATGCGGATTACCACCGGCATGCTCAACAGCGTGCTGGCGGACGCGCAGACCCGGGTGCAGCCGCCTACGGACAAGGGCCGCCGGCTCAAAATCTATTATATGACCCAGGTGGGGATCCGGCCCCCGCATTTTGTGGTTTTCTGCAACGATGCCCGGCTCTTTCACTTTTCCTACCGCCGGTATCTGGAAAACTGCATCCGCAGTACGTTCAGCCTCACCGGTACGCCGATGATCCTGTCGATCCGGCAAAAGGGAGACAAGGAGGAGTAGGAGGTCATGGAGGGTAATTTCTCGCCGGAGGCACTTGCATCCCTCTCCGGCCCGGGCGCCGTGTGGATTCTGCTGTGCGCGGCGGCGTCCTATCTGATGGGCTGCTTCAACGGCGCGGTCATCGTCTCCAAATATATCCTCAGGGACGATGTGCGCACCCACGGCAGCGGCAATGCGGGGCTCACCAACTTTTTCCGGACATTTGGCGGCCCGCTGACGTTTGTGGTCATCCTGACGGATGTTTTGAAGACGGTGTTTTCGGTTTTGCTGGGCGCGGCGGTGTTCGGGCATTTTCTTGCCGCCCCGCTGGCGGGCAAGTATTTTGCGGGTCTTTTCTGCATGCTGGGGCATATGTTTCCCTGCATGTTTCACTTCAAGGGCGGCAAGGGCGTCCTCTCCGGCGGAACCATCGCACTGATGGTGGACTGGCGGGTGGCCCTGATCTCCTGGGGCGGCTTCCTGCTCCTGGCCGCCCTGACCCGGTACATCTCCCTGGGCTCCGTGTACGCCGGCGTTGCCTTCCCGGCAGCCACCTGGTTTGTATACCGCTCTGTCCCCGTGGCGATTTTGGCCGTCGGCTGCGGCGGCCTGCTGCTGTGGGGACATCGGGAGAACATGGGCCGGCTGCTCCGCGGTACGGAGCGGAAATTCAGCTTTCACCACAGAACCTGATCCAAAGGCCGCGTCAGGCGGCAATTCCATGAGTGACGATAGAACAAAGGAGACAGCATCATGAAAGCAGTCGTCTTGGGTAGCGGTGGCTGGGGAACAGCTCTTTCACTGGTTCTCTGCGACAACGGCCATGAGGTGACACTCTGGTCTCACAGTCCCGAAAAGGCGGTGCTCCTGGCGCAGACCCGGGAGAACCCCCAGCTGAAGGGTGTGCAGCTTCCGGAGCAGCTGCGGTTTACTTCCGATATTTCCTGTATTCGGGACGCGGAGCTGGTGGTTTCCGCGGCGCCGTCCTTCGCGGTGCGGGCCACGGCGGAGAAGGCCGCGCCCTATCTGGGCGCAGGAGCGGCGCTGGTGTCCGTATCCAAGGGGATCGAGCGGGACACCAACCTCCGCATGAGCGAAATCTGGCAGAACACGGTATCTTCTTGCTGTAAAGTGGTTGCACTTTCAGGCCCTTCCCACGCAGAGGAGGTGGGCATTCGGATGCCCACGGGCTGCGTGGCTGCCAGCCCGGACGAGGCAGCCGCCCGGCTGGCGCAGGACGCGTTTATGAACGACTACCTGCGTATCTACACCAGCCCCGACATTGTGGGGGTAGAGCTGTGCGGCGCGCTGAAGAACATCGTGGCCCTCAGCTGCGGAATCTGCGACGGCATGGGCTATCAGGACAATACCAAGGCGCTGCTGATGACCAGGGCCATGGCGGAGATCGCCCGGCTGGGAGAGCGGCTGGGCGGCGACCGGCTGACCTTCGGCGGCCTGGCGGGCATGGGCGACCTGATCGTCACCTGCACCTCCATGCACTCCCGCAACCGCAGAGCCGGTATTCTCATCGGGCAGGGGAAAACACCCCGGGAGGCCATGGCGGAGATCGGCGCGGTGGTGGAGGGCTATTACGCCGCGGAGAGCGTGGAACAGCTGTCCCGAAAAGAGGGCGTGGAGATGCCCATCTGCCACTGTGCGTACGAGGTGCTCTATCACGGAAAGCAGATCCGCGATGTGGTTGCGGAGCTGATGTCCCGGGCCAAAAAGGGTGAGATCACCAGCGGATGGCGCTATCCCATGCGGTAGGGCGTTTTCCGGAGAGAGGGGGCCCGTTGACCTGCTCCGTCTCCAGAGCGCAGAATAAGAAAAAATCCCGAACCGTTTGGTTCGGGATTTTAATCTCTGGACTCAGACTGCGCGCGTTACCTTACCGGAACGCAGGCATCGGGTACAAACATATACATGGCGAGGCGTACCGTTGACAATAGCCTTGACACGTTTTACATTTGGCTTCCAGGGACGATTGGCACGTCTGTGGGAGTGGGAAACCTTGATACCGAAGGAGATTCCCTTATCGCAAAACTCGCACTTAGCCATCCGTTGCACCTCCTTGCTGTCACTGTTTTGCCATATTCAGACAGGTACTTTTGAACAGGCACTTTTGTTATAATAGCAGACACAGCCTGGAAATGCAAGTAGAAATTCCAAAAAATTTGCTCTTTCGCCGGAAACCCAAAATGCCGGGGGAAAGTGTTGCGCATCCCGGCTGTTTCATATATAATGTATGCGATTATAAAAACCGCCCGGCGGCCGAATCGGCGGCCGGTTCAGCGGATATGCGCGGCCGGAAAGGGGCTTGAGGATCTTGTACGAAAGCGGAATGAGCGTCAGTAAATTTGCGGAGATCTTTTCTTTGGAGGTTCTCAACCGAGGCAGCGACTATGAGACGGCGCAGCTGACCATCACGGATGTGAACCGTCCGGCACTTCAGTTTCAGGGATTTTTTGACTATTTCGACCCCCGCCGCCTGCAGGTAATCGGCAAGTCGGAATTTATGTATTTGAAGGGCTTTTCCCAAGAGGCCCGCAAAAAGAGCTTTGACGACCTGTTTCTCTACGACATTCCCGCACTGGTCATCGCCCGGGATCTGGACTGCTTTCCGGAGTGCCTGGTCAGTGCGCGGGAGCATGAAAAGACGCTGCTGCGCACGCCGGAGACCACGGTGGATTTTACCGCCCACGCCATCGAGTACCTCAACCGCGTGCTGGCTCCCTGCATCACCCGCCACGGCGTCCTGCTGGATATTTACGGCGAGGGCGTGATGATCACGGGGGATTCCGCCATCGGCAAAAGCGAGACGGCCATCGAGCTGATCATGCGGGGCCACCGCCTGGTGGCGGACGACGCCGTGGAGATCCGGCGGGTGTCCAATCAGCTTTTCGGCACCGCGCCGGAGGTGATCCGGCACTATATCGAGCTGCGGGGCATCGGCGTCATCGACGTCCGTCAGCTTTTCGGCATGCGCGCCATCAAGACCACCTCCCAGATTGAGCTGGTGGTGCAGCTGGAGCAGTGGGACGACAGCAAATTTTACGATCGGCTGGGAATTGAGGATCACTACATCGACATTATGGATCTGCAGATTCCCTGCGTCACTATCCCGGTGCGCCCGGGACGAAATCTGGCCGCCATCGTGGAGGTGGCCGCCCTGAACAACCGTCACCGGCGCTATGGGTACAACGCGGCCCAGGAGCTGGCGCTCCGTGTGGATCAGCGGGCGGACGGGAAAAAGCTGTGACAGGCAAAACCGGCCTGAGAATCGGGATCGACGTGGGCGGCACCGCTTTGAAGGCGGGGCTGACGGACGGCGAAGGCGCCGTGCTCTGTACGCGGCAGCGCCCGTTTGACGGCCCCTGCGGCCCGGAACGGTTCGCGCAGCTGCTGGCGGAGCTGGCCCGGCAGGTCCTGGAGGACGGCGGCGCCGCGATGGAGGCGGTGGAGGCTGTGGGAATCGGCATCCCCGGCGCCGTTGCGGGCGGGCGGGTGCTGTACGCCTGCAACATCGCCCTGCGGGACGTGCCGCTGGAGGCGCTTTTCCGCCGACGGCTGGATCTGCCGGTTTATCTCGGCAATGACGCGGACTGCGCGGCTGCAGGGGAGTACCGCTGCGGCACCGGGCGCGGCTGCCGGGATTTTGTCGCGGTGACGCTGGGCACCGGCGTAGGCGCGGGCCTCATCCTGAACGGCAGGATCTATGCCGGCCTGGGCGCCGCCGGAGAAGCGGGGCATATGGTGACGCATCCCGGGGGCATTCCCTGCACCTGCGGCCGCCGCGGCTGCTGGGAGCAGTATGCCTCCGCACCGGCGTTGGTGCGCATGGCGCATCTGGCGGAGCGGTCCCGGCTTGACGCGGGACTGCCGTCCCCGGAGCGAAGCGGGCCGCTTACGGACGGCAGGGCGGTATTTGAGGCGGCCCGGCGGGGCGATCCCGCTGCGAAGGAGGCCTGTGCCCGGTATGTGGAGGAGCTGGCGCTGGGGATTACCAATCTGATCAACCTGCTGCATCCGGAAAAGCTGGCCCTGGGCGGAGGAATTTCCCAGGCGCCGGACGAATTGCTGCTGCTGCCGCTTCGGAAACTGACGGCCCGGGCATGCTATGGACGGCACTGCGGCAAGACGACGGAGCTTGTCCGGGCGGAGCTGGGCAACCGGGCCGGTCTGGTGGGCGCCGCTCTTTTAAAAGACGTCAGCTAAAGAGAGGAGAAATCCCATGCTCTGGTATGAAGAACTGGATCGAAAAGTCAAGGAGTATCTGCCGGATTTGAAGATGGTGGAGGAGGAGCCCATGAGCCGCCACACCTCCTTCCGAATCGGCGGTCCCGCCCGCAGGATGGCGTTTCCCGCATCGGGGGAGCAGCTGGTCCTCCTGGCGGAATTTGCCCGGGAATGCGGCGCCCATCCGCTGGTGATCGGCAACGGAACGAATCTGCTGGTTCCGGACGGAGAGCTGGACCGGCTGGTGATCGACACCTCCGCCCGGATGAACACCGCGGAGCCGGAGAGCGCTCAGCGCTGTGTGCTGCACGCGCAAAGCGGCATTTCCCTGGCCGCTCTCGCGGAACTTGCCCGGAGGAGCGGGCTGACGGGACTGGAGTTTGCCCACGGAATTCCCGGCACTGTCGGCGGGGCGGTGTGCATGAATGCCGGCGCTTACGGCGGGGAGATGTGCCAGGTGGTGCGCTCCGCCTCTGTACTGGATCCGGAGCACGGCGTCCGGACGCTGAGCGGGGAGGAATTGTGCTTTTCCTACCGCCGCAGCGTCCTCACCCAGCATCCGGACTGGATTGTGCTGAGCGCGTCCTTTGCCCTGGAGGAGGGAGACCCCGGGGAGATCCGCGCCCGGATGGAGGAGCTGATGAGCCGCAGGCGGGCCAGCCAGCCATTGGAATTTCCCAGCGCAGGCAGCACCTTTAAGCGCCCGGAGGGCCATTACGCCGGCACGCTGATCGACAACTGCGGCCTCAAGGGCCTGACAGTGGGCGGCGCGCAGGTTTCGGAAAAGCATGCGGGGTTCCTCATCAACCGGGGAGGCGCCACGTTTGAGGACGTGACGGGGCTGATCGGGGAAGTGCAGAGACGGGTTTTTGAAAAGACGGGCGTCCGGCTGGAGCCGGAGGTAAAAATCATCCGATAAGAGAGAGAACGAGGGGGAGACTGTGGAGATTCTGATTATTTCCGGACTGTCCGGCGGGGGAAAGAGCAAGGCCGCGTCTTTTCTGGAGGACATGGGCTACTATATCGTGGACAATATGCCCGCGGCCATGATGCTGAAATTTGCCGAATTCTGTACTGCCGGCGGAAACGGCCGCTATGACCGTGTGGCGCTGGTTTACGATGTGCGGACGGCCAGTTCCCCCACGGAGCTGTTTGAGGTGCTCGACAAGCTCAAGGGGATGGACTGCACCTGCCGGATGCTGTTTTTGACGGCGGATCAGGAGCGAATCATCACCCGCTATAAGGAGACCCGGCGCCGCCATCCCCTCAGCGGAGGAGCCACCTCCCTGGAGGAGGCCGTGCGCCGGGAGCGGGAGCTGATGCGGCCGGTTCGGGAGCGGGCGGATTTTGTGATCGACACCTCGGAGCTCTCCACGGCCCAGCTTCGGGGAGAGCTGCTCCGACTGTTCGACAGCCGGGGCATCCAGGGGGGCATGAGCGTCAGTCTCATTTCCTTCGGGTATAAGTACGGCCTCCCGCTGGAGGCGGATCTGGTTTTGGACGTGCGGTTTATGCCAAACCCCTACTATGTGGATGAGCTGCGCCATCAAAATGGCATGGATGCGGCGGTTTACGACTACGTGTTCGGGTTTGCCCAGACCCGGGATTATCTCAAAAAGCTGGAGGATCTGCTGGCGTTTACCCTTCCCCTTTATACGGAGGAAGGGAAGACGGTGCTGGTCATTGCGGTGGGCTGTACCGGGGGTCACCACCGCTCTGTGGCGGTGGCCCGGGCGCTGAGCACGTTTATCGGCGCTCTCGGCTATCAGGTGACGGTGAACCACCGTGATATTTCGCGGGAGGCCTGAGACGGGATCCAATCCCGGAGAGGAACATATGGCAGAGGGACAGATTGCATATCACGTGCCCCGGGCACAGGGGCCGAAAATCACGGTCATCGGCGGAGGAAACGGACTTTCCTCCATGCTGCGGGGGCTGAAGGGCTATACGGAAAACCTGTCGGCCGTGGTGACGGTGGCTGACGACGGCGGCGGCTCGGGGCAGCTTCGTCAGGATCTGGGGATGCTGCCTCCGGGCGACATCCGCAACTGCATGGAGGCGCTGGCCAATACCGAGCCGCTGATGAGCGAGCTGCTGCACTACCGCTTTCCCGAGGGGAAGCTGGCCGGACAGTGCTTTGGAAATCTGTTTCTGGCGGCGCTCAACGGTATGTCGCCCTCCTTCGATGTGGCGGTGCGGCGGATGAGTCAGGTGCTGGCCATCACGGGCCAGGTGCTGCCGGTGACCAACGCCGACGTGCAGCTGGAGGCGGAATTTGAAAACGGAACCAGAATCGTGGGAGAGTCCCGGATTTTCCAGGCGAAAAAGCAGCAGGACTGCCGGATTCGCCGGGTCCGGCTGCTGCCGGAGCGCCCGGAGGCGCTGCCTGAGGCGCTGACAGCCATCCGGGAGGCCGACATGCTGATTCTGGGGCCCGGCAGCCTGTATACCAGCATCATCCCCAATCTGCTGGTCGACGGGGTGGTGGAGTCCATCCTGCACTCCGACGCGCTGAAGATCTATGTCTGCAATGTGATGACGGAGGACGGCGAGACGGAGGGCTACACGGTCTCCGACCACATCGCGGCGCTTTTCCAGCACGGGGCGCCGGGCCTTTTCGATCTGTGCCTTACCAACTCCGCGCCCATCCCCAGGGAGATTGCGGCGCGGTACGCCGCCGAGGGGGCGGAGCCCATCCGGTGCGACCTTCAGCGCTGTGCCGATCTGGGAGTGGAGGTCATCAGCCGGCCGGTGGCCTCGGTGGTGGACGGCTTTGTGCGTCATCACTCCGCGCATCTGGCCCGGGAGCTGATTCTGCTCCATGCGGAGCGGGGCATGCGGGTGGCCGGAGACCGGTTTGTCAAACGGGAGGACGCTCCCGGTTCCATCTGAAAACCAAGGAAAGGGGGCGGCGGTGTTGTCGTTTTCTTTTGATACAAAAAACGAGCTGTGCCGTCTTCCGGTGCAGAGACTCTGCTGCGCCCGGGCGGAGGCGTACGGCATTTTACTCTACTGCAACACCTTCAACGGTCTGGAGGTGCGGATCGTCACGGAGAACCGGAACTTTGCCGAGCGGCTGCCCCGGCTTTTCCACCGGGCGTTCAGCCTGAGCTTTGACCGCCTGCCGGAGCTGGATCAGCCGGGAAAACTGATCTTCCAGATTACCCGGCAGGAGAAGCTGGAGCACATTATCAACCTTCTGGGCTACAATCCGGAGCAGAATCCGGTGCTGCACATCAACTTCGGCCTTCTGGAGGAGGAGTGCTGCCGGGCCTCCTTCCTGCGGGGCGTTTTTTTCGCCGGCGGCAGCATTACGGACCCCCTGAAGCGGTACCATCTGGAGATGGCCACCTCCCACGTTCAGGTGAGCCGGGAGCTGGACGCCCTTTTGCAGGATTGCGGGTTTATCCCCAAGGACGTCGCCCGCAGCGGGAGCTTCGTGACCTACTTCAAGCAGAGCGAGCATATCGAGGATTTTCTGACGCTGATCGGCGCCCCGGTGGCGGCGATGAACGTCATGTCGGCCAAGGTGGAAAAGGATCTGCGCAACAGCGTCAACCGGCGCCTCAACTGCGATAACGCCAATCTGGACAAGGCGGTGGAGGCGTCCCAGGAGCAGCTGGAGGCGATCCGGAAGCTCATGGCCGCGGGCCTGATGGAGCAGCTGCCGGACAAGCTCCAGCAGACGGCGGGGGCTCGCCTGGAAAATCCGGAGCTGACGCTCAGCGAGCTGGCCGAGGAATTTGAGCCGCCCATCACCAAATCCTGCCTCAACCACCGTCTGCGGAAGATTATGACCCTGGCGGAGGAGCTTTGAGCGTCCGCCTGCAGCGGACGGCTCTTTACACCGAAAATTTTGTCGAACCCAACGGAATAAAGGAGAATACCATGTCCTTTGCCCATCTGCATGTCCATACCGAGTACAGCCTGCTGGACGGCGCCTGCCGGATCCGGGATCTTCCGGGCGTGGTGCAGTCCATGGGGCAGACCGCCTGCGCCGTCACAGATCACGGCGTCATGTACGGCGTTATCGATTTTTACCGCGCCTGCAAGGCCCAGGGCGTTAAACCCATTATCGGCTGCGAGGTGTACGTGACGCCGCCGGGCCGCACCCGGTTTGACAAGGTGCACGAGTTTGACGCGGAGAGCCGCCACCTGGTACTGCTGTGCGAAAATGAGGAGGGGTACCGCAATCTCTCCTACATGGTTTCCATGGCCTGGGTGGAGGGCTTCTATATCAAGCCCCGGGTGGATCTGCAGCTGCTCCGGGAGCATCACGGCGGCCTCATCGCTCTGTCCGCCTGCCTGGCGGGGGAGATTCCCAGGGCGCTGCGCGGCGGGGACTACGACGCCGCAAAAGCCTATGCCCTGGAACTGAGCGGGATTTTCGGCCCGGAGCATTTTTACCTGGAGCTGCAGGATCACGGCATTCCGGAGCAGGGCCGGGTTAATCAGGGGATCGCCCGGATCCATCAGGAGACGGGACTTCCCATGGTGTGCACCAACGATGCCCACTATCTCCGGGCGGAGGACGCCGAGGCCCACGATATCCTTTTGTGCATTCAGACGGGCAAGACGGTGGACGACGCAGACCGGATGCGCTACGAGCCCCGGCGGTTTTACCTGCGCTCCGAGGAGGAGATGCGGGCGCTGTTCGGCGGATACGAGGACGCCGTGGACAACACGGGACGGATCGCGGAGCGCTGCAATCTGGAGTTTACCTTCGGCACCTATCATCTGCCGGAGTTCCGCCTGCCGGAGGGCTACGATTCCGGCACGTACCTCCGCAAGCTCTGTGACGATGGCTTTGCGGCCCGGTACGGGACGGAGAAGCCGGAGTATCGCAGGCAGCTGGAGTACGAGCTGGATATGATCGGGAAGATGGGCTTTACGGATTACTTCCTGATCGTGTCCGATTTCGTGCGCTACGCCAAGGAGCAGGGGATTCCCGTTGGGCCCGGGCGCGGCAGCGCGGCGGGGAGCATGGTCTCCTACTGTCTTTCCATTACGGACATCGACCCTATGAAGTACAACCTGTACTTTGAACGCTTCCTCAATCCGGAGCGGGTCAGCATGCCCGATATTGACATGGATTTCGGCGACACCCGCCGGGGCGAGGTGGTGGACTACGTCCGCCGCAAGTACGGGGACGACCATGTGGCCCAGATCGTCACCTTCGGCACCATGGCGGCCCGGGGCGTGATCCGGGATGTGGGACGCGTTCTGGGAATGCCCTACGCCGAGGTGGACGTTATCGCAAAGCAGGTTCCCAACACGCCGCACATCACGCTGGAGGACGCGCTGCGGCTGTCCAAACCCCTCAGCGACCTGTACGAGACGGACGAAAATGTCCGCCGTCTCATCGATACCGCCCGGAAGCTGGAGGGCATGCCCCGCAACGCCTCCACCCACGCGGCCGGCGTTGTGATCACCAAGGACCCGGTATACGCGTACGTGCCTCTGGCCCGAAACGACGAGTCCGTGGTGTGCCAGTATATTATGACCACGCTGGAGGAGCTGGGACTCCTCAAGATGGACTTTTTGGGCCTGCGCAACCTGACGGTGCTGGACGACGCGGTGAAAACCGTGCAGCGGGAGTACCCGGATTTTAACCTGCGGGATATTCCGGAGGATGACGGCGCCACCTTTGAGATGATCGGGCAGGGGAGGACCTCCGGCGTCTTTCAGATGGAATCCACCGGCATGACGGGCGTCTGCGTCAGCATGAAGCCACGGAACATCGAGGATATCACGGCTATCATCGCCCTGTACCGCCCCGGCCCCATGGACTCCATTCCCCGGTTCATCGCCTGCAAGCAGGATCCCTCCCGCATCACCTACCGGCACCCGTCCCTGAAGCCGATTCTGGCCGTTACTTACGGCTGCATCGTCTATCAGGAGCAGGTTATCGAGATTTTCCGCAAGCTGGCCGGCTATTCCCTGGGTCAGGCGGATATGGTGCGCCGGGCTATCTCCAAAAAGAAGGCGTCGCAGATCCAGCGGGAGCGGGACACCTTCATTCACGGGGATCCGGAACGGGGAATTCCCGGGTGTGTCAACAACGGAATCCCGGAATCCGCGGCGGAGGCGATCTATCAGGAGATTTACGATTTCGCCAACTACGCCTTCAACAAGGCGCACGCCGTGTCCTACGCAGTGGTGGCCTATCAGACCGCCTATCTCAAATGCCACTACTGCAAGGAGTACATGGCGGCTCTGCTGACTTCCGTGCTGGATAACTCCGAAAAAATCGCCGGGTATATCAGCGAGTGCAGAGACTGCGGCATCCAGCTCCTGCCGCCGGACATCAACCATTCCTTCGACTTCTTTACGGTGGAGGACGGCGGGATCCGCTTTGGCCTGGCGGCAGTGAAGAATATCGGCCGGGGTTTTATCCAGGCGGTGGTTCGCCAGCGGGAGGAGGGGCCCTTCACCTCCCTTAATGATTTCTGCCAGCGGATGCTGGGCAGCGATATGAACAAGCGCGCGCTGGAAAATCTGATTCGCAGCGGCGCCTTCGACTCCCTGGGCGCAAAGCGATCCCAGTTGATTCAGATCTACGAGCAGGTGATGGATGACGCCGCCAGTTCCAGAAAGCAGAATGTGGAAGGACAGCTGGATTTCTTCTCCCTTCCGGGATCCGACGGTGAAAAGAAGTCTGTGAAGGAAGTCGCCTTGCCGGATATTCCGGAATTTACCCCTCAGGAGCGGATGACCATGGAGAAGGAGACCACCGGCCTGTATCTCTCCGGCCACCCCATGGATTCCTACCGGGAACAGGTTCGCCGGCTGAGGGCCCCGGCCATTGCGTCGATTTTGGAGGACTTTTCCCAGGAAAACGGGCCTACCCGGTTTTCTGACGGGCAGAGGATCACCATCGCAGGCGTGGTCACCTCCAGCAAGACCAAGACGACGAAGAACAACTCGCTGATGGCCTATGTGGTGGTGGAGGACGACACCGCCTCCATTGAGCTGCTGTGTTTTTCCCGGGTGCTGGATACCTGCGGCAGCTACCTCCGGGAAAATCAGGCGGTGGTAATCCAGGGCAAGCTGTCGGTTCGGGATGAAAAAGCGCCTCAGATTCTCTGCGACAGCGCACAGCCGCTGGAGGAGAGCATGGGAGACGGCCATTCCCCCCAGCGTCCTGCTCCGGCGGGTGGGGAGATTCTGGCTGGAAACGTGCTCTGGCTGAAATTCCCATCCGGGGACAGCCCGGAGATGGCGCATATCAAGCTGGTTTTTGAGATGTTCCCGGGCACGACTCCCGTTCGGATGCGGCTGGCGGATACCCACAAGCTGCTGGGAACCACCTGTCTGCTTCACCGCGCCCTGGTGGAGGAGCTGACCGAGACGCTGGGACAGGAAAACGTCGTGATAAAATAGAAAATATCCCTGTACAGCTTGTACAGGGATATTCCTTTCCATGGATTGGCGCTGAGGTAAAGCAAAGAAAGAACGAATAGGCGAACGGGAAATTCCGCCGTCCGCCCTTCATTCCGCCTATTTGTCGCTCTTTTCGTCCTGGCCGTCCGAGAGCAGCAGGCTCATGATCTGATGATAGAGCCGTTCGGGACTTTTCCGGAACCGCTCCTCCAGCATCCGGGCCATATCCTCCCGAACCACCATCAAATTGAGATCCATGACGCTGCCCATGTCGTCGGACAGGGAGAAGTTCACGGTGTAGGTTCCGTTTTCCCGGCGGGTGGACGAGGCACGCACCTGGCTTTTCCGGCGGAGCTTCCGGTTGCAGTCCGAAAGGTTCCGGTCGCAGCGCAGCCGGACGGAATAGGGGAGGCTGGTTTCGCAGATGCTGCTGTTCCGGATCCCCTTTTCGGTGATGGCGTAGAGCCCCTCGGCAGAGAGAGTGAGATGCTCCGTCCGCACCAGATCCGCCAGACATTCGGAAAAATCAAAGTATCCGATGGCGTCGTCGCACATGGTGAGATCCAGGATCGTCTCAAACGGAATCGGCTCGATCACTCGCGCCGCGATGTAGAGAATCAGAAATTTGATTTCCAGCTTGTCGTGAATGAAGCCGTGACCCTGCATGCTTCACTCCTCCTTTCTTTTTTGCCCGCTGTCCCGCAGGGAGCCGGGCGAAGGACACCCAAAAAACGCGGAGCGCCCGGATGCGCGATACGGCGGCCGCTGCATGATGATACTACTATTATACCGCATGGAGCGCGAAGTTGTACAGGAAAAAGAGAAAAAATCCCAACGGGACTTTGAAAAACCAGCCCATCGGTTTGCGCCGGAAGCGCGGCCGCATGATTTTGCGTGAAGGAGAAAATTTTATGAAAAGACGGCCTGTCTGTATTCTTTTAAGTGCGCTGCTCTGCCTGAGCCTGTCCGGCTGCGGCAAAAAGGCGCCGCCCGCCGCCTCGTCCGCCAGAGTGCCGGACAGCTCCGCGGCTGTCTCTGCGCCGCAGGTTCCGGAAACCCCGCCGGAACCCTCCGGCGTCAATCCCCTGACGGGGGAACCCATGGAGGAGGCCCATGAGAACGACCGCCCGGCGGCGGTGATGCTCAACGACCTCAAGGCGGCTCAGCCGCAGCTGGGCATCTCTCAGGCCGATCTCATCTATGAGGTGCCGGCGGAGGGCGGAATTACCCGGATGCTGGCCGTCTATCAGTCGCTGGACGGCGTGGGAAATCTGGGGAGTATCCGCTCCGCCCGGCCGTACTACCTGGAGCTGGCGCTGGGCCACCAGGCGTTTTTTGTCCATGCCGGCGGAAGCCCTGAGGCCTACCGGGACATTGCCGCCTGGGATGTAGAGAACCTGGACGGCGTCAACGGCGGCAGCGACGCCAAGATTTTTTGGCGGGATCCCGTGCGGCGCAAAAACGCCGGTTATGAGCACAGCATGCTGACGTCGGGAGAAAAGGTCCTGGGGTACCTGGAGTCCAGCGGGTGGGAGCTGACCCGCCGCGGGGAGGACGCCCCGGGACAGACCTTCATAGAAGACGGGACGCCGGCGGGCGGCACTCCGGCGGAGCGGATTCAGGTCAAATACTCCTATTATAAAACGGCCGCTTTCACCTATGACGCGGGAACCGGACGGTATCTGGCGAGCCAGTACGGAGGGCCCTATGTGGACGGAAACAGCGGGGAACAGGTGAGCGCCGTCAACGTGTTGGTTTTAAAAACCTCCATCGCCGTTATCCCGGGCGATACGGCCGGGCGTCTGCGCGTCAGCCTGACAGGCGGCGAGGGCACCTTTTTCTGCGGAGGGCGCTCCGTGCCGATCCGCTGGAGCAAATCCGGCCGCTCCGCGCCCATTACTTACGCGCTGGCGGACGGTTCGCCGCTGACGCTGGGCAGAGGAAACTCCTACATCTGTATTCTCAGCGCCCGGAACGGATCTGTGACCGTCTCCTGAGAAAAGGGCCGTACAGGGGCGCGTGCGCACCCTTTTCCCGCGGCAGCATACACTGGACTGAAAGAAACCTTCTTTCATTTCAGCTACTTATTTAGGAGGTATTGCAATGCCCGAGAGAGTTGTGCCCGGCCCTGTGGAGGGCTCCAGCGGCATCCGTGAGGCAGTTTGCATTCACACGAAGAAAATCTATGATTCGTGCCGTGACAAAGACTGCATCGAGGATCTTCGCTTCTATCCGAGGCTTTCCAGCGTGGATACCGTCAACCGCGCGCTGTCCGTCAAGGGCGGCTCCGCCAGACTGCTCCATGTCTACGTAGACGTGGAACCGGTGACGTTTAACCGCGGATTCTACACCATTGACATGCGCTTTTTCTACTGCGTTACGCTGCAGGCCTATCTCTCCAGCCCCATTCCCGTTCAGGTGGAGGGCCTGTGCGTGTTCGACAAACGTGTGATTCTGTTCGGCAGCGAGGGAAACGCCAAAATTTTCTCCTCCGAGTTCCGTGACGGAGCGCCCGATCCCCAGCTGATGCGCCGCAGCAATCTGCCGGTAGCGGTGGTGGAAGCGGTGGATCCCATCGTTCTGGATGCGAAGCTGACGGACTGCTGCGATTCTCATTGCTGCGAGGGTGATGTGGCGGAAATCCCCGGCTGCATCAGCAGTTACTTCGACGGCGAGCTGTCCTCCGGCGGAGATTCCCGCAGAATCTATGTCACCCTGGGGCAGTTCTCCATCGTCCGCCTGGAGCGGGATTCCCAGCTTTTGATTCCGGTCTACGATTACTGCATGCCCTGCAAGGAGTGCAGCGGCGGCAGCAACGGGGAGGATCCCTGCGGCCTGTTCCGCAATATTGCCTTCCCGTCCAATGAATTTTTCCCGCCCAACACGGTTTCCCATCCGGAAACCTACGAGGATACGAAGGCCCGCTGCGGCTGTCAGTAACCCCTGTGCAAAACAGAAAAAAGGATCGCGGAGCGTCTGCTCCGCGATCCTTTTTTATGGAATGGTATCTCTCCGGCGCTGTCCGCGCTTCCTTTTGAAAACAGGATCAGCTGATGATGTAGGAGGCCTGACGCGCGTGCAGCTTCAGCAGATCCGCGATCCGGCGCACCCGTTCCTCGCTCATCCGCTGCTTCGGTCCCGAGCAGCTCAGAGCGGCCACGGGCCGGCCCTGCATATCCAGAACGGAAGCCGCCACGCAGACCAGCCCCTCCTCCAGCTCCTCCAAGTCCAGAGCATAGCCGTCGGCGCGCACCGTCTCCAGCTGAGAGAGAATGGCCTCCTTGCTGATCAGGGTCTTGGGCGTCTTTGCCACCAGACGGGACTGATCCAGAATGGCGGAGACCTCCGGCAGGGGGAGCGCGGAGAGAATCGCTTTTCCAACGGCGGTGCAGTACATGGGCAGCCGTTTTCCGATGCTGGTGCAGCTTCTCACAGAGTGCTGGCTCTCTGTTTTTTCCAGATAGATGACGCTGGTGTCATCCGGAATCACCAGATTGACCGTCTCGCCCGTAATATCGCACAGCTCGCGGATATGAGGCAGGCAGATGGTGCGCAGATTTACACGGACGTTCGCCGCGATCCGGCAGAGCTCCGCCCCCAGCCGGTATTTGTCCGTTTCGTCATCTTTGTACAAAAAGTCGCAGTTTTTCAGCGTTGTGACGATTCCGTATGTGGTGGATTTGTGCAGGCCGACTTTTTTGCTGATCTGAGTCAGCGTCAGCGATTCATCGGTTCCAAAACACTGCAGAATCTGAATGGCCCGCCTCACCGACTGGACAGAGGGCTCTTGCGTTTTTTCCGGCAAATCGAGATTTTCCATAGGCGTCCTTATCTCCGGTATAACCGGCCGGCTGCGGTCAGACAGATCTGCGCGCCGGTGTTTTTTCCGAGCGATTCAGATCAAATCTCGGAGATTGCTTTAATAGTATACAGAGTTTGGAAGATTGTCAAGAAAAAGCAGATGCGCCGGAACAGGCGGTTCTTTTCGCGCGGTATACGGGACGATTCAAACCGCATATATATAAAAACACTGTTCTATATAGCAGAACCACTGTGAGCTTTTTGTCAAAAGTCATAGATCGCGGAACGATCCCTGAAATTTTGCTTAGTATCAAGACAAAAATTTCAGGAAATTGTAAATATTTACATTTTTTTAGCAAAAATTAATATAATATAGCTAAACATTACGTTATTTTAAGCAACTATATTGACAATAGTTACATATGTTGATATGATTTAGTTGCGCAAACAAGAACAACATTCTGCATTATAGAACAAATTCTGAAAACGCATGGAGCTGCATTGATTGAATTCGTGAAAGGAGTCGGAAAACATGAAGAAGAAGACCATTATCGACCTGTACAAAATGAAGGAGGAGGGTGAAAAAGTCTCCTGGATTACGTCTTATGACAGTCCCTTTGCTTCTTTTACCGAGCAGGCTGGTATTGATATGATTCTTGTAGGCGACTCACTCGGCATGGTGGTCGAGGGATACGACAGTACCATTCCCGTGACCATGGATCAGTGTATCGACCATTGCCAGGCAGTTCGCCGCGGTGCACCCAACACCTTCGTGGTCGGGGATATGCCGCTGGGATCCTATCAGGTATCCGATGAGGACGCCGCAAGAAACGCCATCCGTTTCCTGAAAGAGGGCGGCGTGGACGCCATCAAGCTGGAGGGCGGACGCTCTGTCGCCAGCCGCATCCGGGCCATCCGCAACTGCGGGATCCTGGTATTCGGACATATCGGCCTGACGCCGCAGTCCTCTGGTGTTCTGGGCGGCCATAAGGCTCAGGGCCGCACCGTGGCCAGCGCCCGCGATGTTTTGGAGGATGCTCTGGCTGTGGAGGAGGCTGGAGCCAACTTCCTGCTGGTTGAGGCGGTTCCCCCTGAGGTTACGGCTGAAATCCACAAGCTCCTGCATATTCCCGTGTATTCCATCGGCGCCGGCGCTCCCTGCGACGGTCAGCTGACCATTTTTGCCGATACCATCGGCATGTTCCAGGCGTTCACGCCGAAATTCATTAAGAAATACGCCAACATTGCACCGATTGTCGTCGAGGCATTCAAGACGTATTCCGATGAGATCAAGGCCGGCCTGTTCCCAACGGACGAGCACTGCTATCATGTGATCGGCGATATTGAGCCCTTCAATGAGCTTTTTGCCGAGTACGACAAAAAGTGCCAGCACTGATCGGAGAAGCCGCTATGCGTACATATGCACACAGAATAGACGCAATGGCGGGAACGGCCGCCGTTGTAAAAGGACTTTTCGGCGCGCTGGGAGATCCGGAGCTGATCTCACTGGGGATCGGCGCACCCGCCAGGGAGGCGCTTCCAGTCGATCTTGTCCGCGAAATCAGCAATGATGTTCTGCGGGTGGACGGCCGGGGCGTCGAAGCGCTGCAGTACGGGCCCACCATGGGCGTCCTGGATCTGCGGCAGGTCATCGTGGAGCAGCTGCTTGCCCCCAAGGGCGTCAAGACAACTGCGGATCATGTCATGGTGACCACCGGCGGCCTGGAGACGATTTCCCTGACCTGCGAACTGTTCATTAATCCGGGCGACATTATTTTGGTGGAAAAGCCCACCTTTGTCCATGCCATGGAGACCTTTGAGATGTTTGAGGCGCACTGCGTCGGCGTTGAAATGGATGACAACGGCATGGTCATGGAGGATCTGGAGGAAAAGATCCGGAAGCATCATCCCAGGATGATCTACGTGATTCCCACCTTCCAGAATCCGACAGGCAGAACGCTGTGCCTGGAGCGCAGAAAGCGTCTGGCGGAGATTGCGGCCGAGTATGACGTGCTGGTGCTGGAGGACGATCCGTACCGCGACATCCGATACAGCGGCGAGGATCTGCCCCCCATCAAATCCTTTGATACCAGCGGAAACGTCATTTTGTGCAACAGCTTTTCCAAGATCTTCTCCGCCGGCAGCCGGCTGGGTTATCTGGTTGCCAGCGACGATACGATGGCGGAGCACATGAAAGACGCCAAATCCGCCCTCAACTCCCATACGTCCCTGTTGCCGCAGATTCTCTGCGCGGAGTTTTTCAAGCGGGGATATTATCCCGCCCACCACAAGATGATCTGCGATCTGTACCGGGAGCGCCGGGATGTGATGATGGAGTGCCTGGAGAAGTACTTCCCCAAGGGCACCAAGTTCACCCATCCGGACGGCGGCCTGTTCACCTGGGCGGCTCTGCCCGGCGGACTGAACACCACGCAGCTGCTCCACGAGGCAGTCACGCGTCCCGACGTGAAGGTTTCCTATGTTGCCGGCGAGAAGTTTTTCCCGGACGGCGCTCCCATCACAAACTGCATGCGCATCAGCTTTGGCGCCGTGCCGCCGGATAAAATCCGCGCCGCCACACAGCGCCTGGGCCGCATGCTGTGCGAGAAACTGTAATTTCCCCATCTGTCCATCAGCAGAGAAACGGGGGCTCCCCTATGGAGTCAGTGAATAGGGGAGCCCTTTTTCTAAATCATGCCGCCTCCGGGAAAAACGGCTGATCCGGAGATCACGGCGGAAAGGGAGGCGCTACTGCAATCGCGTGGAACAGAAGTTAGGGATAGATTGCGCAAGATCGAGTGAACCGTGTACTGTCGCAAATCTGCCCGGACGGTGTGTTCGAACGGGCAGAAAATAAAAGGGGGAAAAGAATATGGAACTCGTTAAGCACAAAAAATGGCAGCGTCTGCTTCTACCCGGCTTTATCTTCCAGTCCATGGTTATCGGCGGCGGCTACGGGACCGGCGCCGAAATGGCTCAGTATTTCGGAGTCAGCGGAACAGTAGGCGGCCTGCTTACCTGTCTGGTTGTTATCCTGGTTTGGGGCCTCATCTGCGCGGTGGCTTTTGAATTCACGCGCATTTTTAAGGTATACGACTATCACAGCCTGACCAACGCGCTCCTGGGCAAAGCGTCATTCCTCTATGAAATCGTGTACATTGCCGCCTGTCTGATGGTTCTGGGTGTTGTGGTTGCGACCTCCGGCAATATGTTCGCCACCATGTTCGGCCTGAACAAGTGGATCGGCTCCTTTATTCTGGCGATTCTGATCTGCGTCTTCGTCATCAGCGGCACCAAGACGGTTGAAAACGTGTTTGCCTTTTGGTCTTACGTGCTGTATGCCGTTTATATCCTGTTCTTCCTTGTTATCTTTGTCAAATTTGGCTCTCAGATCGGCGCCAATCTTGCCACCGGTGAGATCAAGGCCGGCTGGTTTACAAAGGGTGTCTCCTATGCATCCTACAACCTGGGCATCGTTGCCGCGCTTCTGTATGCCTGCTCCGGCTGCCAGAATCGCAAGGAAGCCATTGTTTCCGGTCTGATGTGCGGCGTCATCGCGGTTCTTCCGGCACTGTTCCTGCTGCTGGCCCTGACTGCGTTCTATCCGGCCTACATCGCGGAAGAGGTTCCTGTCAATCTGATGTTCCAGAAGCTCAACATGCCCTGGCTCTATTACATGTTTGAAATTGTCCTGTTCGGCACACTGATTGAAACCGGCATGGGCTTTATCAAAGCGGTAGTTGACCGCATTGAGGTCGCCTATGACCACTCCAGCGGAACGATTCCCAAGTGGGTTCGCCCGGGCGTCACCATCGGTTTGATGGTCGTCGGCCTGGCCATCTCCGCCTTCGGCATCACCGCCATTATTCTGAAGGGCTACGGCTCTTTGCCGCTGGCCTATACCGTTACCCTGATCATCCCGCTCTTCACGGTCGGCATTTATAAGATCGTCAAGCACGACAAGGCGGAGAAAGCCGGAGAACCGGAGGCTAAGTAATCGCGTTCGCTGGCGTTTTTCAAAAGATTTACTACATTTGCAGATAGGCGGAAAGCAATTTCCGCCTATCTGCATCATTAGAAAAGGAGAGCGGGTATGAAACTGTATCCTGAATACTGTTGTAAGGACCGCCACTTTGCAGAGGGGGACGACTACCCCGAATGCGCGGGAATGAATATTCTCAACCACGACTCCCATGTATACGGCCATGTGATGCTGCCGGGCGGTGATCCCAAAGAAAAACACGCCGCCGTTCTGGTGCTGCACGGTTTTCCGGGACATACCACCAATATCGATCTGGATCTGGCACTGGCCAGAATCGGCTGCGTCGTATTTAACCCCCTCTACCGGGGCGCCTGGGGCAGCGAAGGCTACTACACCTTTGACGGATTGGTGGACGACGCCATTGCCACGGCAAATTGGATCCGAAGCGAGGAGACTGTTAAAAAGTATCATTTGGATCCCGACAATCTTTTCCTTATCGGACACAGCATGGGCGGCTTTGCGGGAATCAATACGCTGCGCCGGGTTCACTGTTTCCGGGGCGCTGTGATCATGGCTCCCTACGATATGCCGTGGTTCTTTGAAAATAACCGGGTGCAGGATTTTAAGAATCTGCTGCTGGACGGTGATTGCCTCCATGTTGAGACGCCCACCTCCATGTTTGAAAATGCCCAGGCCTGCTACAAGGATTTGGCGTTCTCCGCAGCTGCCGACGATTTAAAGGATACAAATATCTATTTCATCGGTGCGAAAAAGGATTTTACAGCGCCTCCGGCCGATATGATCGAACCGCTGTATCATAAACTTAAGGCGCAGAAAACCAGTGCGATCCGCCTTTTCGATCTGGTGGATGCGCCCCATAGCTTTGACGATATGCGTTTTAAGCTTTTTGAAATGATCACAAATTGGATGGTATCCATGGCAAAGTGATGGGTCCTGTGCATATTTGCCCGATCTCGATGAATGGAGTGGTTTCCTATGACTGATGCGTGTACAAGCCGTACCTGGGCCGAAATAGATCTGGACGCGATGCGGCACAATCTGCAAATTGCCCGGTCCACCGGTAAAAAAGTTATGTGCGTCATTAAAGGCAATGCGCATGGCCACGGCGCGGTCGTCTGCGGCCGTGCCCTTCAGGCCTGCGGAGCCGACGCGTTTGCCGTGGCCTGTCTGGAAGAAGCGGTGGCACTGCGGAAGGGAGGGATTCAAAAGCCAATTTTGATCCTTGGCTATACCGATCCGCAGTTCTTTGAGGATTTATTCCGGTATGAGCTTACGCAGAGCGTCTGCGGGCTGGAGTACGCGCAGGCCTTGAACCACGCGCTGGAGGCCAGGGGAGAGACCGCGTCCGTCCATATTCAGATCGACACGGGCATGTCGCGCCTGGGACTCTTTGCCCAGGGGCCGGACAGCTGGCCTTCCTGCGCGGCTGATGCAAAAAAGATTTTTTCGCTGCCGGCGCTCCGGGTTACTGGCATGTACACACATTTTGCCGCTGCGGACGTACCCGAGGAAAACGCCTACACAGACTGGCAGATTGAAAATTTTAAAGGCGTCATTGGCCTTCTCCAAGAGGAGATTGCACAGTATCATCCGGTTTTGCATCTGAGCAACAGCGCCGGAGTCCTTTTCCATCGGGAGGCGTGGTTTGATATGGTTCGCGCAGGCGTCATGCTGTATGGATTTCATCCGCAGAACACTGTAAACGGCGATCCGCGGCTTGCCCCTGCATTGACGCTGAAATCCCATGTCGTTCAGGTTAAGGAACTGCCTGCGGGCTGCTTTGTCAGCTATGGAAAGACATACAGGACAGACGCTCCCACAAAAATTGCCGTGGTGGCGGCCGGATATGCGGATTCCTATCCCCGCTCGCTCAGTAATCGAGGGGCGTACGCCGTGATCAACGGCCGCAAGTGTACACAGATCGGCCGTATCTGCATGGATCTTTGTATGTTTGACGTAACGGGCGTGGATACGCGGGCCGGAGATGAGGTAATTCTATATGGCCGGGGCGGCATGTCTTTGGAGGAAGTTACAAATCTGATCGGGACTATCAACTGTGAAGTGACCTGCATGCTGACGGATCGCGTTCACCGCGTCTATCTTCACGAGTAAACGGAGGAGCCTTTTCCAGACGCTGAATCCCCGCAGTTTTATCGCGCCGCTCCTGTACAAAAACCTGCTGCAAGGAATTTCTTGCAGCAGGTTTTTAGTGTCCGGAGAACTGAAATTTCTCAAAATCTGTGGCGCCAATGGAAATTTTCCGGTGTATGCAGATTCTCAATCTGTACCGGGCACGTTCCGAACCCGTCCCGGCGCATGAATCAAAAGAGAAACCCATTGAAATTCCATAAATCAATGCGTCTCTCCCTTAGCCGGGGCGGAACGGCAGGGTGTGTCCGTTACCGGGCGAATTGCAAAATAAAAATTGCACCCGGAGGCGATTTGCCTCCAGATGCAATCTGGTCGGAGCGGAGGGATTCGAACCCTCGGCCTCTTGGTCCCGAACCAAGCGCGATACCAAGCTTCGCCACGCCCCGGAACAGCACGATTTATTATAGGTAAAATCAGGGCCAATGTCAAGAGCGATTCTGGATTCATATCAAGAAAACCGCCGGCATAGACTCACATTGGAGTGAGGGGGTGTCGGCATGACGTCGCGACAGACCGGAAAACGAATCAGCACGCTGTATAACGAGCGGAGAAGCAGCCGGGGCGGAGCGCGCTCGCAGCCCAAGCAAAACGAGCAGAGCGGAAGGGGCAGAAGACGCCTGGCCCAGCTCGTAATCTGCGGCACGCTTTTTGTGACGCTGGTGGCGGTCAAATTGCTGCTTCCGGCAAAAATGAATCAGATCCGCAGCTATCTCAATGCGCTGATGAATCAGAACATGAACGTCGAAGAGGTATTTTCCGCAGTAGGACGGGCATTTTCCGGCGATGAGAGCGTCAAAAACTCCCTGGACGACGTCTATGAGGCCGTCTTTCATCCGGACGAGGGAGAAGCGGTGGCAACCGCCGCCTCCGCCTCGGAGGATCTCCAGGTGCCCAGCCCGCTGAAATCCATGCGGGCGTTTGCCGACGGCAGCGGCGGAAGCGACGGCTGGCTGAATCCCTCGGCCGGGGACGCCGGGGGCGCAGAGGAAAAGCAGTCAGCTGCCCAGAAGGCGGCGGAATCCGCGCAGCCCTCCGACTCAAAGGCCGCCGCCTCGTCCGGCGAGGTGCAGACGATGAAACTGTCCTCGGTTTTATACTCCGGAGAGAACATCCCCGCCAATGTCAGCCTCCAACAGGCGGTTCTAGGCTTTGACTACTGTACGCCGGTCTGCGGGACGTTGTCCTCGGGTTTCGGATACCGGGAGCACCCCATCCAGGGCGAGGAGAAATTCCATTACGGCGTCGATCTGGCCGCCGACCAGGGCACTGAAATCGATTGCTTTGCCGACGGAACGGTGACGGCAGTGGGGGAGAGCACCAGCTACGGAAAGTATCTGACAGTGGCCCACAAGGGTGGGTATACGACGCTTTACGCCCACTGCAGCTCCGTGACGGTCAGCTCCGGAACCCGCGTAAAAGAGGGACAGAAAATAGCCGAGGTGGGTCAGACGGGGCTGGCCACCGGCCCGCATCTCCACTTTGAGCTGCACGAGGGAGCGACGTATCTGGATCCGATTTATTATGTCAAAACGACGTGACGTCTGGGGCG
>JALCRQ010000021.1 GCA_022652655.1 Oscillibacter sp.
GGTCATAAAAATTTTTTCTTTAATAAAAAGCGGCTGCCCCATGGGCAGCCGCTTCAATTTTTCATAATCTTTACTGCCCATCAAAACGGGGAACAACACCGCTGAATGAAGATGAAAAGTCTTTGTATTGCAGGGCTTTCAGACCTGTGTGCCAAGCGCTCCCACTCATAGGTCATCAGCAGCACCGCGTCCACGGCGGCGCCGATTTTCGCGTAATCGTGGCCCTCGTACAAAAGCCCCGGCTGATCGGCACTGGTCTTGGGCGCCAGGGCTGCCCAGACGAAGTATCCGGAGGCGGAAAGAAGCCGCTGACAGCGCCCCAAGAACGCCGCATAGGGCTCGGCCAACTCCGACGGCAGGTACTCAAAATCCACATCCAGACCGGCAAAGCCCTTGCGGTTTAATGTGAGCCGGATCTCCTCAATCAGTGTGTCCTGAACGGAATAGTCCGTCAGCACCAGCCTGGCCCGCTCCGAGTCAAAGCGGTCGTCCTCCGTATAGGTGGAAAGATGCATCACAGGCTTCGTTCCGTGTGTCCGCGCCGCCGCCAGCAGCGCGTCGTCCTCCAGCGCCAGAAGATCGCCCTCCGCCGTGATTCCGTAGGTAAACGGCGTCAGGCAGGAGAGGTACGGCGTCTGCGCCAAAAGCAGATCCCGGTCAATGAAAGGATAGGCGTAGCCGTTGGCCACAGCGGTTCCCAGCTTTTCGCCTGCGTCGGCAATTACCAGATCCTGGCCGGCCCTCAGTTCGGATTTGCCGCCCAGAGACCAGTTGTTCTGCCACAGCTGTCGCACGGTGACCCCGTAAAGCGCGGCGATGGAGGTCAGCGTCTCCCCGGACGCCACCGCGTGCACCTCCTGCGCCAGCCGGATTACCAGCGTCTGCCCCACCGCCAGCGCGCCGCTGGCCGGGACTTCGTTGTCCTCCGCCAGACGCGCCGGATCTGTTCCGTAGCGCCGGGCAATGGAATAGACGGTCTCACCGGCCGCCGCTATATGAATGATCATGCTATGCCACCTCCCGGAACAGGCTATGCGCCGCATCCGGCTTGCAGAACGGCGCGAAGCCGGCTTTCAGCCGGGCTTCACGCCGTTTTTACGCAAAAAAGGGAAGGGCGGCGCCGGAGCCCTGTCAAACCCCGACGCCGCCTTGAATAGAGGGAACCCGTCCGCGTTTGAGTCAGAAACGTGGCGGGAGGAGAAAATCATCCTTGCAATTTCTATGACTTTACAGTACCATAAAACTGGGTATTCGAGAATGTCTGATTTGTATTGTCTGCTATGAAGTACCTGCATAAGAGGAGGCAACGGATGAACATCAAAAAGTACGAGGCATTTGTTCGCGCTGTGGAGCTGGGGAGCCTTTCCAAGGCGGCCGAGGAGCTGGGCTATACGCAGTCCGGCATCAGTCATATGATGCAGTCGCTGGAGGATGAGATCGGATTTCCGCTGATGGTGCGTACGTCCTCCGGCATCCTTCCCAATGCGGAGGGGGAGCAGCTGATGCCCATCATCCGTCAGCTGCTGAATATCAACGAATGTCTGGAGCAGAATATCGCCAAGATCAAGGGCGCGGATACCGGCCGGATCCGCATTGCCTCGTTTTCCACGGTGGCCACCTACTGGCTGCCGCCCATCCTGCGGGACTTTCAGAAGAATTTTCCAAATGTGGAGATCCAGATTGTGGAGAGCGGCGCCGACCGGATCGAGACAATGATGGAAAATCACGAGGCCGACCTGTGCCTGTACTCCGGCGGCGCCTCCAAGAATTTTGAATGGATGCCGCTGTATGTGGATCAGCTGATGGCGCTGCTGCCTCCCGGCCATCCGCTGACGGAGCTGGAGGCCGTGCCCATTGAAGCGCTGGAATCCGAACAGTTCATCATGCCTCTGGCCGGCTACGACTATGAGGTGCATCATATTCTGGATCAGCTGAACCATTATCCGCACATCCGGTTTTCCTCCTGCGCCGACAGCACCATTATCTCCATGGTCTCCGAGGGACTGGGCATCTCCATCCTGCCGGAGCTGCTGCTGCGGAATTACCGGACTGACGCCGTGGCCATGCCCATGAATCCGGCGCAGCACCGGATTCTGGGAATGGGTGTGACGCAGGTGCGCGCCGCCTCGCCTGTGACGCGCAACTTCATGCACTACGTGCAGAATTACGTAAAGGTTTTCTCCCGAAACGCCATCAAGCCGCTGTGATGGGCCGCGGGAGGCGCAGAGCACATATTTCCGCCTGCCCGGGAATACCCTCTGAGTGCGCGGAGGACGAATGTCGGCTCCCAAAAAGTTTAGGCCTCTTTTCAAATGCGGGTTGACATTTCTCCGCCCGCGGGGTATTCTAAGAAAGTTAGTGCTAAATAACTTTTTAAGAAAACAGGTGGGCGCCGTCATGTCCTTTGTTGTAAAAATTCTTTTGATTACCGCAGCGGCCGGAATAGGCGGAACGGGCCTGGGCGGCGCGATATCCTGCCTTTTCCGGCGCAACTCCGACCGGACGGTAAGCCTGCTGCTGTCCTTTGCGGCGGGTATTATGACCAGCGTCGTCTGCTTTGATCTGCTGGCCGACGCGCTGAGCAAGGGGAAGTCCATCGGAGGGGGCATCTTCACGGTGGTGCTGGGCGTTCTGCTGGGCTATGCCGTGATCTGCCTTTTGAACGCGTGGATTGACCGGGACACCAACCACGAGGTGGCGCACATCGACGCCCGGCATCCCAAGACGGCGGACTCCCTGGAGGAGCTGACCCATGTCAACCATTACGAGGAGCACAAATCCGGCCGGCAGCCCCGGAGCAGCCTCTTTCTGGCGGGACTTGTCATGGCGGCGGCCATCGCCCTGCACAATGTTCCGGAGGGAATGGTGATCGGCGCGTCCTTCGCCAAATCCGCGGGGGAGGAGCTGCTCAACCGCGGCGGAATGGTGATGGCCATGGTGATCGGACTGCACAATATCCCGGAGGGGATGGCTGTGGCGGTTCCCCTGATCTCCGGCGGAATGGGAAAGGCCCGGGCGGTGGCGGTGACGGCGGCCACCGGCGCGCCCACGGTTTTGGGCGCCCTGGCGGGATACTGCCTGGGCACCATGGGGCCGCTGGCTCTGGCCCTGTCCCTGAGTTTTGCCTCCGGCGCCATGCTGTATGTGGTGTTCGGGGAGCTGCTGCCGGAATCCATCCTAATGTGGCGTTCCAAAATGCCGGCGCTGGCCACGCTGGTGGGGATGATGACGGGCCTGCTGATCATCTATTCCTGAGAATATCACCCCACGGCTCCGGGAATGTCCGGGCTGCGGCGGCTGCAAAGAAGAAACCGGGAGCTGCGCTTGATGGGCGCGGCCCCCGGTTTTTGCGGCGAAGGGAGAGCAAACAGGCGGGGCAGGTTTTTACCTGCCCCGCCTGTGAGAATCTGTGGAATGATCCGTCTGTATCTTAGAAAATGCCCTGTGCCATCATGGCGTCTGCCACACGCTCGAAGCCGGCGATGTTGGCGCCTGCAACCAGGTTGTAGCCCAGGCCGTTGCGCTCGGCGGCATCGACGCTGTTCTGATAGATGGTGTTCATGATCTGATGCAGCTGCTTGTCAACTTCCTCGGCAGACCAGACCAGCCGCTCGCTGTTCTGGCTCATCTCCAGAGCGGAGGTGGCGACGCCGCCGGCGTTGACAGCCTTGGAGGGAGCAACAACCATGCCCTTCTGTTCCATCAGGAATTTCAGAGCGTCGTTGGTGGTGGGCATATTGGCGACTTCGATGTAATACTTGACACCGTTGGCGGCAATCTGCTTGGCCTCCTCCATATGTACGTCGTTCTGCATGGCGGAGGGCATAATGACGTCGGCCTTGACGCCCCAGGGCTTCTGGCCGGCATGGAACTCCACGCCGAACTTATCCGCGTAATCCTTGACCTTGTTGCGGCCGGAGGCGCGCATGGTCAGCATGTAGTTGATCTTCTCGTCGGTGGCAACGCCGTCGGGATCGTAGATGTAGCCGTCGGGGCCGGACAGGGTGACAACCTTGGCGCCCAGCTGAGCAGCCTTCTTGCAGATGCCCCAGCAGACGTTGCCGAAGCCGGCAGCTGCAATGGTCTTGCCCTTGATGTCCTCACCGAAATGCTTCAGGACGTTTTCCAGATAATAGACTGCGCCGTAGCCGGTGGCTTCGGGACGGATGCGGGAGCCGCCGTAAGAGAAGCCCTTGCCGGTGAGGACGCCGTTTTCAAAGACGCCCTTCAGACGGCGATATTCGCCGAACAGGTAGCCGATCTCACGTCCGCCCACGCCCATGTCGCCGGCGGGAACGTCGATGTCGGGCCCGATGTAGCGGTAGAGAGCCGCCATATAGCTCTGGCAGAAGCGCATGATCTCCGCGTCGGACTTGCCATCGGGATCGAAGTCCGCGCCGCCCTTGCCGCCGCCGATGGGCAGGCCGGTCAGGGAGTTCTTGAAGATCTGCTCAAAGCCCAGGAACTTGATGATGCCGGGATAGACGTTCTTCTGGAAGCGCAGGCCGCCCTTGTAGGGGCCGATGGCGCCGTTAAACTGGCAGCGGTAGCCGATGTTGGTGTGATAGGCACCCTGGTCGTCCATCCACACAACACGGAATGTGAACATACGCTCGGGCTCGACCATGCGGTTAAGCAGATCCGCCTTCTCGTACTCGGGATGCTTTTCAATGACGGGCTCCAGAGAGGAGAAAACTTCCTCGACCGTCTGCACGAATTCGGGCTCGCTGGCATGCTTCTTTTTGACGTTTTCAATGACACTGCTCAGGTATGCATTCATTGTAAAACTCCTCCTAAATTATTCTGCCGTTTTGGGTAGCATGAACAATTTTTTTCAGTTCACTGTGATTACTTTAACACAGCTTCCAAGGCTGTTCAACAATCTTTTTTCGCATGGCCGCCATGATTTTTTGTTATATCAAAAAAATTTGCGTAATTTTGAGTTATATTTACGTTTAAACGGTTGCCTTTTCAGCTAAACGGTCGCAGTTTGTATTTTTAGAAAAAAGAATTAAAATCGGGGAACAGAATCTCCGCTCCGGAGCCCCGGCAGGCGGCGGGTTTATTTTCGGTTGACATTTTCCGTCGAAACAATATAATAAAAAAGGTGCCGCGGGGCGGCACGATATTTGCTGCGCAAACAAGGAGGATGTGTTTATGCCTACCTATCCCATCGATGTGGCGGGACTGCACCGGGAACTGCCCATCTGCAAGGTCACGGATGACCTCTACATCGGCGCGTTCATCTGCTTCGGTGACGCACAGCTCACCGTGGCCTGCGCCCGTGAGCTTTTGAAGCTGGTTCCCGCGGGGAGCTATGATTATATGCTGACAGCTGAGGCCAAAAGCATCCCGCTGATCCACGAGATGGCCCGGCAGTCCGGCGCGGAAAAATATTTTATTGCCCGCAAGGGTCCCAAGGCCTATATGCCCGATCCCATTTATGTGGAGGATCGGTCCATCACCACGCTGGGCGTGCAGAGGCTGTTTCTGGGCCGGGACGACGCGGATCTCATCCGCGGCAGGCGCATCCTTCTGATGGATGACGTGATCTCCACCGGCGGTTCCCTCCACGCCATGGAGGCCCTAGTGGAAAAGGCCGGAGGAATCGTATCCGGCCGGGTGGCCGTGCTGGCCGAGGGCGAGGCCGCGGAGCGGAAGGACATTGGCTTCCTGGCGCCACTGCCCGTGTTCAACGCGGACGGAACGGTCAAGGCATAAAACCGGGCGGCCGTTTTGCGGCCGGCGGCAGATAAAGAACGATGAGACGGGACGCCGCTTTTGAAAGCGGCGTCCCGTCTGTTGGTTTCCCCAAGGGTAAAAATTGTGAAAAATTCATATTCCCAGTGGACAAAACCCGTTTCGGCGTGTATACTTCATCTAATATATAAATTTGGTTTATGTGCGATATAAGCTGAGCTGATTGAACGAAATTTAGATGAAGGAGTGGTACTATGTCTGAGAGCTACGCGGGGAAGATCAACCGAAAACTGCTGAAAAAGCAGCGGATCATCGCGGCTGCCGCCGGACGGGAACCGGCCGACCTGGTGCTGAAGAACGCCACCTACGTGAATGTGTTCTCCAACGAGCTTTGTACGGAGGACATCGCGGTGACCGAAGGGCTGATCGTGGGCATGGGCAAGTATCAGGGCAAGCGGGAGGTGGATCTGACCGGAAAGATCCTTCTGCCCGGATTTCTGGACGCCCACATCCATCTGGAGAGTTCCCTGGTCAGCCCCAAGGAGTTTGTAAAGGCGGTGCTGCCCCACGGCACCACCACCGTGGTCACCGATCCCCATGAGATTGCCAACGTGATGGGAACGGACGGAATCGAGTACATGCTGGAGGCCACAGAGGGACTGCCGGTGGACGTGCGGTTTATGCTCTCCTCCTGCGTTCCGGCCACGCCGCTGGACGAATCGGGCGCCAATCTGGACTACCGGGCCATCGACTCCTTCTACGATCATCCCCGGGTGCAGGGCCTGGCGGAGATGATGGACTTTGTGGGCGTCGTCAACGGCAACGACGCCGTGATTGAAAAAATCGTGGCCGCCCAGGCCCATCATAAGAAAATCGACGGCCATGCGCCGGGGATCACCGGAAAGGATCTCAACGCCTATGTGGCGGCGGGGGTCTATTCCGACCATGAGTGCGCCACGCTGGACGAGGCGCTGGAAAAACTGCGGCGCGGGCAGTTCATTATGATCCGGGAGGGCACCGCCGCCCGGAATCTGGAGGCGCTGGTGCCGCTGCTGGCCAGTCAGTATGCCGACCGCTGCATGTTCTGCACCGATGACAAGCACCCCAACGACCTTCTGGAGCGGGGGCACATTGATTACATTATTAAAAAGGCCATCGAGCTGGGAGCCGATCCCATCACCACAATCAAGGCGGCCTGCCACAACGCGGCGCGGTACTTCCTGCTGAATAACCGGGGCGCGCTGGCCCCCGGATTTTTGGCCGACTTCGTGGTCATCGACAACTTCCGCAGCTTCCAGATCCAGGAGGTCTACAAGCGGGGCGTGCTGATGTATGACGGCGAGCTGCGGGAGTTCCCGGCGCCGGAGATTGACCCCTATCTGGTGGAGCGGGCCCACAACACGTTCCACGTGGCCCGGCTGACGGCCGCGGACTTTGTGGAGGAGCGGCCCCGGGGCGTCATGGGCCTGGTGCCCGGAGAGATCACGTCCCAGGACTGCGGCTACGCCTCCAAGGTGGATCTGGACGCCGACATTCTGAAAATCGCCGTTATCGAGCGCCACCGGAACACCGGCCACATCGGCATCGGCTATCTCCACGGCTACGGCCTCAAGCGCGGGGCCATCGCCACCTCCGTGTCCCACGACTCCCACAATATCATCGTGGCGGGCACCAGCGACGAGGAAATGGCCGCCGCGGCCAACCGCGTGGTGGAGATGAACGGCGGAATCGTGGTGTGCGCCGAGGGGGAGATGCTTGCCGAGGTCCGGCTCAATATTGCGGGAATTATGAGCGAGGACAGCCTAGTCAGCGTCAACCGGGATCTGGAGGAGGCCAAGGCCCGGGCATTTGGCCTGGGCGTGTCCGACGGGATCGATCCCTTTATGACCCTCTCCTTTGTCTCCCTGCCCGTCATTCCCACGCTGCGCCTGACCACCCGCGGCGTATTCGACGTCTCCCAGCAGAAATACGTGTAAAATCCGCTCCGCCGCTCCGGGCCGTATTCGGCCGGAGCGGCGGAGGTTTGTCCGCCCCGGGATGCCGCCGTTTTCACGGCCGGTCCCGGGGACTTTTTTCAGACTTGACAGATGGGAGAATTCCATCATAATAGTGCCTGTGCGAAAATGGGAGCTTTCGGAGGAACCGGGCCGGAGACAGGGAAAGGGCGGAATCATGGACATGGAAGAAAAGGGCAATACGTATCTGGCGACAGAGCCCATCGGGAAGCTGCTGGTCAGACTGGCGGTGCCCACCGTGGCGGCGCAGCTCATCAACATGCTGTACAATCTGGTGGATCGGATCTACATCGGGCACATCCCGGGCACAGGTGCGCTGGCGCTGACGGGCCTGGGGGTCTGCATGCCCGTCATCCTGATTGTGACGGCCTTTGCCGCGCTGACAGCCAGCGGCGGCGCCCCCCGGGCCTCCATCGAGATGGGCCGGGGCGACAACGGAGAGGCCCAGCGGATTCTGGCCAACTGCTTTTCCTTTCAGATTCTGATCGGCGCCGTTCTGACCGTCCTGCTGCTGATTTTCAGCCGCCCCATGCTTCTGGCCTTCGGCGCCAGCGCCAACACCATCGGCTACGCCGACGCCTATCTGAAAATTTATGCCCTGGGCACCGTCAGTGTGCAGCTGACGCTGGGAATGAACGCCTTCATCACCGCCCAGGGCTTCGCCAAAAGCGGCATGCTCACCGTGATGCTGGGCGCCGTGTGCAACATCATTCTGGACCCTGTTCTGATTTTCGGCTTCCATATGGGCGTCCGGGGCGCGGCGCTGGCCACCATCATCAGTCAGACCTTCTCCTGCGTCTGGGTGCTGATTTTCCTGCGGGGCAAAAAGACCATCCTGCGGCTGCGGCCCCGGGGACTGCGGCTGGAGCCGGAGGTAATCCTGCCCTGTCTGGCCCTGGGGCTGGCCACCTTCATCATGCAGGCCAGCGAGAGCGTCATCGCCGTGTGCTTCAATTCCTCCCTGCTGCGCTACGGCGGCGATATGGCGGTGGGCGCCATGACGATCCTGACCAGCGTCATGCAGCTGGGTATGCTGCCCATGCAGGGCCTGGGCCAGGGCTCCATGCCCATTACCAGCTATAACTACGGCGCGGGCAACGCCGACCGGGTCCGGCGCTCCTTCTTTCTGCTGCTGCGGGCCAGCCTCTGCTATTCCATTACCGTCTGGGTGCTGCTGATGCTGTTTCCCGGCGGGTTTGCCCGCATTTTCTCCGACAATGCCGCGCTGATCCGGTATACGGAAAACGCGCTGCGCATCTATGCCGCCGGCATGGGGATCTTCGGCGCGCAGACCGCCTGCCAGATGACCTTCGTCTCCATCGGAAACGCCAGGGCGTCCATCGTGGTGGCGGTGATGCGTAAATTCGTGCTGCTGATTCCCCTGATCTATCTGCTGCCCCATCTCCTGGCGGATCCGGTGGCCGCAGTCTACACTGCGGAGCCGGTGGCGGACGTGTGCGCCGTGCTGTTTACGGTGACGCTGTTCCGCTTCCAGTTCCGCAAGGCCCTGAGGAAGCTGGAGGCATAGCGCCGCCGCTGGAGCAAACGCTCCCCGGCCCTTGGAGGGACGGGGAGCGTTCTTCTTTTAAATTTTGGGGCCGCGGCCGCCGGTTCCCTCCTGTACCATCTCCATAAATCTTGCCGCGGCGGCGGAGGGAGACACATCCCGCAGCGTGCACATATCCACGCTGCGAGGGGGAATGGAAAAGTCGGTTTTCAAAAGTTGAATTTCCCCGGCGTCCAAGGCGTCCCGGACAAATTCCAGCGTGACGCCCGCCACGCCCAGGCCGATCTTGGCCAGGGAGACCAGCAGGGAACGGGAGGAGAGCTCAATTTCCGGCGACAGCGTGACGCCGCCCCGGAGGAAATACTGCTCCAGAAAAACACGGGAACTGGCCTTGCGCTCCAGCAGGATCAGAGGCAGCTCCGCAATTTCCTCCAGGGTGTAGACCCGGTCAAAATCGCAGCCGCAGCCGCTGCCGGCCACAAAGACGGAGTGGGTCTGGAAGCAGGGCCAGTCGGTGAGATTGGCGGGATCGGCGGGGGAGGAGGCAAAAGCGATGTCCACCGCGCCGGATTTGAGCAGGCTCAGCACCTTGGCGCTGCGCCCGCTGACGATTTTCAGCCGGATGCCGGCATATTTCCGGTGAAACGCTTCCAGATACGGCGTCAGAAAAAGACCCGTGACGGTGTCGGAGGCGCCGATGGTCAGGGAGCCCAGCAGCAGCTGCTGGGCCTGGGAGAGCTTGTCCTCGCCGGTGGCCAGAAGCCCCAGCGCGCTGCGGACATACTCGTAGAGCAGCTTGCCTTCGCCGGTAAGGGAGACGCCCCGGGGACTGCGGGAGAAAAGCCGCGCCTGCAGCGCCGTCTCCAGCTGCTTGACGGACTGGCTGACCGCGGACTGCGAGATGTAGAGATTCTTCGCGGCCACGGAGATATTGCCGGTTTCGGCAACCTCCTTGAAAACACGGTAGAGCTCCAGTTTGACTGCCATGACAATCCCTCCTTCAAAAGGATCTTAAGAGGTCCCGCACCGGCCCTGCCGCCGCGGGAAGCCCTGCTTATTCGTAGGCCAGCCTGGCTTCCGTCCAATTCGCGATCAGCTGCGCGTACCAGCCGCACGCGGGCCGCCCGGCCTCCGGAGATAGGTTTACATAATTTCCACATTCCCGGGCGCTCTTGCCGGGCATGGGGCCGGTGTACGCGGCGGCCTGGGCAAAGACGGTTTTCAGCAGCTCCACCGCACCGCCGTCGGAGAGACGCCGGCTGTCGAACAGGAAGTAGAAGCCGGTCTGACAGCCCATGGGGCCGAAGTAGATCACAGCGTCCCGCTGGGGGGAATTGCGCAGGAAGGTGGCGATCAGATGCTCCACGGAGTGCAGCTCCGCGTTGGAGAGGAGGTCGCCGGTGTTGGGACGCTTGAAGCGCAGATCGAAGGTGGTCACGTCGCCGTCCCGGCGGCTGAGGTAGAGGCCCGGCAGAAGCCGGGTGTGATCCACGGCAAAGCTGGCGATTTGTTCCATTTTAGTTCTCCTCCCGCAGTTTCCGCGCCAGGGGCAGGACGGCCCTCCCCAGATTTTGCAGTGCCTGATCGAAGTCGAAGTATTCCCGGAGCTGTTCCGGTGCGAAAAGCCGGTCGGACACGGATTTTACCGACACGAACCGGACGCCGCTGCGCAGGCAGACTTGGGCGATGGCGCCGCCCTCCATCTCCGTGAGGACGGGGTGGAAGGTGTCGCGGATCCACTCCGCCCGCCGGCCGCTGACGGCGAACCAGTCGCCGGTGGCGGCCCGGCCCGTCTCGCAGGGAAAGCCCAGCTCCCGCAGCGCATCCCGGCACCGCTCCGGCTCCCAGGTGGGAAAGACGGTCTGGTTCACCGTGGACACAAGGCCGATGGGGTCGCCCACGGCGGTGGTGTCCACATCGTGCTGCACAAATTCGCTGACGGCCACTAGCGTGCCGGCGGGCAGATCGGTGAGACAGCCGGCCACGCCGGCGTTGAGAATCAGCTCTGTGCCGAACCGCAGGCACAAGAGCTCCGTGGCCATGGCGGCGTTGACCTTGCCCACGCCGCCGCAGACGGCCAGAAGGTCGGGCTCTATCCGAAAGACGGGGACGCCGGAGACAATTTCGTCAGGCTCCGCGCCGCTCATGCCGGGCAGGGCCCGCAGCTCGGCGGGCATGGCCAGCTGGATTGCAATTTTCATTCCGTTTCCTCCGTGGAAAAGCGGGGAAGGGCGGTTTAGCGCCCTTCCCCGCCGTTGAATTGCTTCGCGGGCGGATTACCGGACCAGAGCGGCGGTATCCTTGGCGATCATCAGTTCTTCGTTGGTGGGAATCAGCAGGACCTTGACCTTGGAGTCGGGAGCGGAGATCACGGTCTCCTTGCCCCGGACGCGGTTGGCCTCGGGATCCAGCCGGATGCCCATGTACCCGAGTCCGTCGGTGGCCATGGCGCGGATGGCGCCGTCGTTCTCGCCCACGCCGGCCGTGAAGATGACGGCGTCCACTCCGCCCATGGCGGCGGCGTACGCGCCGATATATTTGCGGACCTCATAGGCGAACTTCTCCTGCGCCAGCGCGGCTCTCTGGTTGCCCTCGGCCGCGGCCTGCTCCAGATCCCGGAAGTCGGAGGAGACGCCGGAGATGCCCTCCACGCCGGATTTCTTGTTGAGCACACCCAGCATTTCGTCGATGTTCATTTTGTGCTTGTTCATCACATACTGCAAAATGCCGGCGTCCAGGTCGCCGGAGCGGGTGCCCATGGGCAGACCGGCCAGCGGCGTAAAGCCCATGGAGGTGTCCACGCTCTTGCCGCAGTCCACGGCGGTGATGGACGAGCCGTTGCCCAGATGGCAGGAGATCAGCTTCAGCTCCTCGGGCTTTTTGCCCAGCATGGCGGCGGCGCGGCCCGCCACATATTTGTGGGAGGTGCCGTGGAAGCCGTAGCGGCGAACCTTGTCCTGCTCATAATACGCGTAGGGCAGGGCGTACATATACGCCCGCGGGGGCATGGTCTGATGGAAGGCGGTGTCGAACACGGCCACCATGGGCACGCCGGGCATGGCCTTCTGGCAGGCGCGGATGCCGGTGAGGTTGGCGGGGTTGTGCAGCGGGGCCAGAGGGATGCACGATTCAATGGCCGCCAGCACCTGATCATCGATGCGCACGGATTGATTGAAGGACTCGCCGCCGTGGACGACCCGGTGGCCGACGGCGTCAATCTCCTTCATGGAGGAAACCACGCCGTTGTCCTTATCCGCCAGTGCGCTCAGGACGGCCTGAATGGCCTCGGAATGGGTGGGCATGGGAACATCCACGGCGTCCAGCTTCTTCTTGCCGGCGATCTGGGGCTTGTAGGTGAATTTGCCGTCGATGCCGATTCGCTCGCACAGGCCCTTGGCCAGCAGATCGCCGGTATCGGGGTTGAGCAGCTGATACTTCAGGGAAGAACTGCCTGCGTTAATGACTAAAACGTTCATGATTGTAACTCCTCTTCCGGGTCTCCCTCTTGCGGTTGTCCCGTTTATGATATAAAATGCTGGGTACAGCTGTTTGCGCAAATTCGACGTTTTGGGGAAATAGCTCCCCAAAACATCGCAGTAACCTCATTATAGCAAAGATTTCAGCGGATACAACCACAACTTTTATGGAATTGACACTTTCACGTCGATTCGGCGGGAGGAATGATCTTGAAGGTCGCAGGGATTATCGCGGAGTATAATCTGCTCCACCGGGGGCATCTCCGCCAGATCGCGCAGACCCGGGAGCGCCTGGGTCCCGGGTGCGCCGTGGTGTGCGCCATGAGCGGAAATTTCGCCCAGCGCGGTGATTTTGCCGCCGTGCGGAAGCATGCCCGGGCGGAAGCGGCGCTGAGAAGCGGCGCAGATCTGGTGCTGGAGCTGCCGCTGCCCTGGGCGGTTTCCTCGGCGGAGGGGTTTGCCGACGGCGGCGTGCAGGTGCTGGCCGCCACAGGGGTAGTGACCCACCTCTCCTTCGGCAGCGAGTCCGGGGATCTGCCGGCCCTGCGGCGCGTGGCGGGGTGCCTGTGCGGCGGGGAATTTCCCCCTGTCCTCCGGGAGGAGATGGCCTCCGGCTCCAGCTTTGCCGCCGCCCGGCAGCGGGCGGTTGCCAAGCTCTTGGGAGGGGAGGACGCGGAGCTGCTGCGCCGCCCCAACGATATACTGGGGATCGAGTACTGCAAGAGCCTTCTGCGCCTGGACTGCGGGATAGAACCCGTGGCGGTGCGGCGCACCGGGGCGGAGCACGACGCCCCGGCCATGGGCGCGGAGGTCTCCGCCTCCGCCATCCGACAGGCGCTGCGAAGGGGGGAGCAGGCGGAGGCACTGGCCGCCATGGCGCCCGCCATGCGTCAGATTTTTCTCCGGGAGTCCGCAGCGGGCCGCGCGCCGGTATTTGCCCAGACCTGCGAGCGGGCCATGCTGGCCCGGCTGCGGTTTATGACCCGGGAGGATTTCGCGGCGCTGGACGAGAGCGGCGAGGGGCTGGGCAACCGGTTTTACGAGATGTCCCGGACGGCGGCCAGCCTTCCGGAGCTTTTAAGCGCCGTCAAAACAAAGCGCTACGCCTTTGCCCGGCTGCGCAGAATGGTGCTGTGGGCTTACCTGGGGCTGACCCGGGCGGATGTTCCCCGGACGCCGCCCTATCTGCGCGTTCTGGCCGCCAATCCCGCGGGCTGCGCCCTGCTGGCCCGGATGCGCGGGTGCGCGGCGGTTCCCGTGCTGACCAAGCCCGCCGACGTGCGCCTTTTGTCCCAGAGTGCCCGGGAGCTTTTCGCTCTGGAGGTCCGGGCCACCGACCTCTACACCCTGGCCTATCCGGAGCTGGGCGCCGCGGCCTCCGGCGCCGAATGGCGGGCCGGCCCCGTGATTTTGTAAGCCCCGCCCGGACTGACGGATCGGACAAGAAATAATCTCAGGTGCTGCAAAAACGACTTGACAGGAATGTATTACTGTACTAGTGTGGTAATACAACATCCGCGGTGAGAAGCCGGGGAGAGAAAGAAGGAGCAAATGATGAAAAGACTGAGAAGGACCCTGGCGGCGCTGCTGGCAGCGGTGCTGGTGGCTGCGGCGGCGCCTGCGGCACTGGCGGTCTCGCCGGTCTATGCCACCCGGGGCCAGGTGGCCGATCTGCTGGTGGCTGCGGCGGACAGCTACAATCCCGGCGTGAAGCGGTCGGATATTCTCAAGGGCTATGCCGACGGACAGCTCCATGAGAACGCATACGTCACCCGCGCCCAGGCGCTGGTCATGCTGGAGCGGGCCTTCGGCACGCTGCCCAAGCCCGCGGGGGATAACGCCCGCAGCGGGTACAGCGCCGAGAATTTCACCGATGTGCCCGCCTGGGCGAAAACGGAGCTGGAGAGTGTGCTCGCCTCCGGCATTGTCGCGGGTACCACCGCCTCCACGTTTTCCCCCAACGCGAATGTGACCCAACATCAGATGGAGCTTTTTATCCAGCGGGTCTACGCGCTGGAGGGCAGCAATCTGAAGGACGATTTCTACGCGGCGGTCAATAAAAAACAGCTGGACGAGAGCGTCATCCAGCCGGGGTACAACGGAACCGGCACCATCTACGATCTGGGAACCAAGGTCGACGAACAGGTGGCGGGCCTCATCCGGGAGGCCGCGGCCAATCCCAAAACGGATGGCGAGCGAAAGATTTCGGCCCTGTACAACAATATTCTGGACATGGACAGCCGAAACAAGGCGGGCATCACGCCGCTCCGGCCCTATCTCACCGCCGCTGACAGCGCGCAGAGCGTGGGAGAACTGCTCCAGGTGCAGAACGACGTTTACCGGGATCTGGGCGGAGAGCTGCTGCTGGGCTTCGGCCTCACCACCGATGACAGGGACAGCGAGCACTATATCCTGAGCTTCTCCGGCCTGCAGCCCGGACTGGGCCAGGCCGGCTACGCCGGCGCCTCCGGGGCGCAGAAAGACGCGTATACGACCTATGTGAAAACACTTTTGAAGCTGGAGGGGCAGAGCGATGAGGCCGCCGCCGCGCAGGCGCAGATGATCTGGGACGCGGACGCCAAGCTGGCCGCCGCGTCGCTGACCAATCAGGAGCGGAGCGACGTGGATCAGACTTACAATCTCTACACCATGGCGCAGCTGAAGGCGCTTTTCCCCCATGCGGATCTGGACACCCTGTTTGCCGCCTCGGGATTCAGGCAGACGGACAAAATCCTGGTCAGGGATGTGGGCCTCCTGAAGGCCAATGCGGCCCTTTTTGACGACGCGCATCTGGAACTGCTGAAGGCCTACTTCCGGATGTACCTGGCGGCGAGCTACGGCGCGCTGCTCAACCGGGAATTTACCGACGCGTCCAACGCCTTCCAGAAGGCCTATGTGGGCACGGAGGGCACGCTCTCTGACGAGGCGGTGGCGGCCCAGTATGTCCAGAGCCTGATGAGCGATTATCTGGGCGAGGCCTATGTCTCCCGCTATTTCTCCGCCCGGGCGAAGGATGGCGCGGAGGGGATGGTCAGGGAAATTCTCGGCGTCTACAAGGAGCGGATCGCCAATCTGAGCTGGATGAGCGCCGCCACCAAGGCCAAGGCCATCCGCAAGCTGGATACCATGAAGCTGCACATCGGCTATCCCGACGCCTGGGACGATGTTCTCCGGGATACGCCCATCCGCACGGCGGAGGAGGGCGGCAGCTTCCTGGACAATACCGCCGCCATCTCCAAAGCCTACCGGGATCTGATGATAAAGAGACAGGATCAGACCGTGGACAAGGACGAATGGGGCATGAGCGTGTACACGGTGAACGCCTACTACGATCCCAGCGCCAACTCCATCAATTTCCCCGCCGGGATTCTGCAGTCCCCGTATTACGATGTGAACGCCTCCTATGAAAAGAATCTGGGCGGCATCGGCTACGTCATTGCCCATGAGATCACGCATGCCTTTGATAACAACGGCGCAAAATACGATGAAAACGGCAACGCCGCCGACTGGTGGACGCCGGCGGATTACGAGGCGTTCCGGAAACTGTGCGACAAGGTGGTGGCGGCCTACGACGGAAAAGAGATTGCGCCGGGCATCACCTGCAGCGGGGCGCTGACCCTCTCCGAGAACATCGCCGACCTGGGCTCCGCCGCGTGCATCACGGAGATGGAGAGCAGGCAGGCCCGACCGGATTACAGGGCGCTGTATACCGCCATGTCGCAGATCTGGTGCTCCAGCGCGCCCCGGGCCATGAAGCAGTATCTGGCGCAGGGGGATGTCCACGCACCGGATAAGCTGCGGGGAAGCCTGGTGCTCCAGCAGTTTCAGCAGTTTTACGACGCCTTCGGCATTACGGAGGGCGACGGCATGTGGATTGCGCCGAAAGACCGCGTGACCATCTGGTAAAATTTCGCGATTTATGGTATGATGCCTCATAAAAGCGGAAAGGGCTCGGCCTTTGCCGGGGCCTTTCCGCTTTTTCGCATAGTCTGTAAAAAAGAGCCGTGGGCCGGCAATGCCGGGAAGGGGGGAGACGCCGTGACAGAAAAGAAAGAGACAGCCGTGTCGCCCCGGGCCAGGGCCAGGCGCCGCCTCTGGATTACCGCGGCGATTTTGCTTCCGCTGATTCTGACGGGACTCTGGTTCCGGCTCTATTACCGGGCCTTTTTCTCCTCCGCCCAGCCGGCGTTTCGGATTCCCGGACTCTCGGACGGCTTTGTGCCGCAGGGGTTGGAGGCCTGCGGCGACGGGAGCTTTCTGCTCAGCGGCTATATCGCCAGCACCGGCTCCTCCCGCATTTACTATATGGGGACGGACGGAACCTCCCGCTCCGTCCGCGTCTGCGACGAAAACGGCACCACGCTGATCAGCCATTCCGGCGGGATCTGCACCAACGGCCCCTTCACATATCTTGCCGGCGGAAAGGGGAAGTGCTACGTGCTCTCCTCCGCCGACCTCTTTGACCCCGCCTCCCGGGAGGCCAATATCCTGGGCGTTATCAAAACCGACAATTCCGCCTCCTTCTGCTGCATGAGCGACGACGGACTGCTGGTGGGAGAGTATGAGTTCGGGCGGTTCAAGACCTCCGTTTCCCACCACATCACCACTCCGGCGGGCGACGGCAATACGGCGGTGGTGCTGTCCTATCCGCTGGATGGCGACCAGCCCTTCGGCGTCTTTCAGACGCCGGACGCCGCTTATTCCGTACCAGAGCGTGTACAGGGGATGAGCTTTACAGATGATGGGCGGATTATTCTCTCCGCCTCCAGCTTTCAGGCCAGCTCCCGCCTGCTGCTCTACGACCGGGCGGCGGTTGCCTCCCGGCAGGGGATCTTCTGGACCGGCGGCACGGCGGTGCCGCTCTATTACCTGGATCGGGACAGCAGCGTGTCGGTTATTCCGCTGCCGCCCTATTCCGAGGGGACGGTATACTCCTACGACTGGCTTTTTGTGATGTTTGAATCCGCCAGCCGCCGGTTCCAGTTCGGAAAGCTCATCGGCGCCCAGAACGTCTACCGGATGCTGCTGCCCGCGTGGAACCCGGATTCGTAAGCCCGGCGGGCTGAGGGCAAAAAGAGCGGGAAGAAACAGGAAAAGCCCCGGGGAACGAAACCGTTCCCCGGGGCTTTTATCCCCGGCTGCGGCGGGGGCTGCGTCACTCGGTAAAATGAACGTGATTGAAGATGTGGTCCTCGCAGAAGCAGTGGTAGCCCGCGCACTTGGAGCAGTAGCGGAACTGCAGATCGGGGTACTCCGCATCCGTGCGGCCGCACACGCAGCACTTGTGGCGGTAGCCCTGCTCCCGCGCCTTCTGCGCCTCCTGCTTCACGGCGGATTTGAATTGAATGGTCTGATGGGAGTTCTGGTGCCTGGCCCGCCGGACGCGGTAGCTCACGCTGTTGGAGAGATCCGGCCAGAAGAACACGAAGAAGTTGGCCAGGGCGATGATCGGCAGCACCGCGCCCAGAAAGTCGCCCGACAGCAGTGAGCGTACGGAGGAGAGGGCGAAAAACGCGCCGTCGAACCAGGCCAGCCACTTGATTTTTACCGGAATGAAAAACATCAGCAGCACCTGGGCGTCCGGGAACAGCGCCGCAAAGGCGAAAAACATGGACAGGTTCACATAGTCCGTTCCGAAAAGATAGAAGGATTGGCCGGACGCCGCGGAGACGATAATGGCCGTAATCAGCGTCAGGATGACGCCGGAGAGATAGTAGAGCGTGAATTTCGGGGTGCCCCACTCCCGTTCCAGCGTACTGCCGATCCAGTAGTAAAAATACAAAAACAGCGCCAGGAAGATCACATCCAGGCCGCTGGCATAGCCGGAGACAAAAATAAACGTCACCAGCCGCCAAAGCTCGCCGCTGCAGACCTTGTCCCAGTTGAAGCCGAGAAACCGGATGGCGCTGAAGCCCCCGGAGGAAAATACAGCCAGGAAATAGGTGATCACATTCCCGATAACAATGTAGCGCATCAGGTTCGGAATGCCGAACCGCGGATGCGCGGCACAAAACCGCTCCACGGCGTCGCTGAGTTTTTTCAAAACGGAACCCTCCCAAAATCTTCAATCGCATGGGCGCCGTCCCGGGCGGCTCCCACATGATAGGCATTATACCCGCCTGTCGGGAAATTGTCATGTCCTTTTTATAAATAATGGGCAGCCGCTTCAAAAACGCCGCCCCGTTCGGCCTTAGACACAGCCCGGGAAAGTGTATATTGACTTTCTGCCGGGGAAAGCGTTACTATAAGCGTACAACAAAATATCCCTTATCAAGAGTGGCGGAGGGAACGGCCCAATGAAACCACGGCAACCTGCTTTGTAAGGTGCCAATTCCGACGGAGACCCGAAAGATGAGGAGCAAAAGAATTTTTTGCGCGTTCGTCTTTTGATGAACGTGCCCTTTTTTTGCGGCCCGATGTTCCGGTAAGGGAAAAGAAAAGGAGAAAAAGACAATGGCAAGATACTACCTCTTTACCTCTGAGTCCGTGACCGAGGGACACCCCGACAAGATCTGCGATCAGATTTCTGACGCCGTCCTGGACGCCATCCTGGAGAAGGATCCCGACGGCCGCGTGGCCTGCGAGACCACCGCCTGCACCGGGATGATCCACGTCATGGGCGAGATCACCACCTCCTGCTATGTGGATATTCCCAGAATCGCCCGTCAGGTGATCAAGGATATCGGCTACACGGCGGAGAGCGGCTTTGACGGCGACAGCTGCGCCGTCATCACCTCGATTGACGAGCAGTCCGACGATATTGCCATGGGCGTGGACAAGTCCCTGGAAAACAAAGAGGGCCGGGACGCGGAGCTGTCCAACGGTGCCGGCGACCAGGGCATGATGTTCGGCTACGCCTGCGACGAGACGCCCGAGCTGATGCCCTATCCGCTGACTATGGCCCAGAAGCTGTGCCAGCGGCTGACGGAGGTCCGCAAGAACGGGCAGTTCCGGTATCTGCGGCCCGACGGCAAGAGCCAGGTCACGGTGGAATATGACGAGCAGAACCGTCCCGTCCGGGTGGACACCGTGGTGATCTCCACCCAGCACGATCCCGACGTCTCCCTGGATACCATCCGCCGCGACATGATCCAGGAAGTCATCAAAAAGGTGATCCCCGCCGGTATGCTGGATGGCGATACGAAATATTATGTAAACCCAACCGGCCGCTTTGTGAAGGGCGGCCCGGCGGCGGACGTGGGCCTGACCGGCCGGAAGATTATTGTGGACACCTACGGCGGCAGCGCGCCCCACGGCGGCGGCTGCTTCTCCGGAAAGGACCCCACCAAGGTGGATCGCAGCGCCGCCTACGCGGCCCGCTACGTGGCCAAGAATATTGTGGCCGCCGGTCTTGCCAAGCGCTGCCAGGTGGAGCTGGCCTACGCCATCGGCGTGGCCCAGCCTGTCTCCATTCTGGTGGATACCTTCGGCACCGGCACGGTCAGCGACGATGTGCTGGAAAAGGCGGTGCGCAAGGTCTTTGACCTGCGGCCCACCGCCATTATCCGGACGCTGAATCTGCGCCGGCCCATTTACCGCGCCCTGGCGGCATACGGCCACATGGGCCGCACCGATCTGGGCGTCCGCTGGGAGGAGACCGATCAGGCGGAGGCGCTGAAGGCCGCCGTCCGGTAAGAACGCGTTTTGGAAAGGGCCGTCCCGAATCTGCCGGGACAGCCCTTTTTTCGCGGTCCGCCGAAGATTGCCGGCAAAAGGCCGCGCCGCAGCGTTTGACGCCTTGACCTGGCGGGGCGAATGGGGTACAATAACCGCAAAGCGGCTGTTGTACCCGCGCGCCGAACCGTCTGCGCCGCGTGCGTTCCTGAAAAGGACGTGCCCCGCGTCGGCTTGCCGCAAAATGAGAAAGGGGAAACTCCATGCCTGAAATTTCGGTCATCGTCCCTGTTTACAATGGGGAGAAGTGTGTGGAAGCGTGCGTGAAGAGCGTGCAGAACCAGACCTTTTCAGACTGGGAGCTGCTGTTGATCGACGACGGCAGCAAGGATTCATCCGGCGCCGTCTGCGACCGTCTGGCGGCCGGGGACAGCCGGATCCGGGTTTTCCACAAACCCAACGGCGGCGTCAGCTCCGCCCGCAATCTGGGCCTTTCCAGCGCGGCGGGGGATTGGATCGCCTTTCTGGACGCAGACGACGGCTATGAGCCCCAGTGCCTCCAGACGCTTTGGGACATCCGGGAGCGCGCCGGCGCCGACAGCGCGGCCTGCGCACACCTGAACCTCTGGCCGGACGGGACCGTACAGCCGGAGCCGGTGCTGCCCGCGGGAGTTTACGATCAGGCCGCCATCCGGGAGAAGATCGTCTGTCCGCTGCTGGGCGACCGTTTGGCCCAGCCGGTGTTCAATGGATTTATCTGGCGCTATCTCTATTCGGCGGAGCTGCTCCGGCAGATCGGGCTTACGTTTGAAGGGGCGTATCTGGAGGACGAGCTCTTTTTGATGGAGTATTTCTGCAGCGCCCGGCTCCTTGCCGTGACGGAGGAACCGCTCTACCGCTACGACTACAATCCGGCCTCCGCCACGCACCGCTATATGGCCGATTTTCTGAAGGTGTTCGGCCGGTATATGGAGCGCAAGGAGTCTCTGGCCCGGCGATACGAGCTGAGCGCGCTCCGCCCGCTCTGGCGGGAGAACTCCAACTGGGCGGGAATCCTGATCGCCGTGGGGAATGAATATGCGCCGGGGAACGCCAAGACGCCCGCACAGCGCCGGGCGGCCATTCGGGCGCTGTGCGCCCGGCCCGAGATGGCGCAGGCCATTGCCGCGCTGACGCCGGGGGGACTTTCCCGAAACAAGCAGATTGTGGCGCGGCTGGTGCGGGGCCGGCATTTTGCCGCCCTGGATCTATTGTACCGCCTGAAAAACCGCACTTGAAAATTTACAGCAGAAACGAGGAATCCCGCCTATGAATATTCGGGAAAGCAATCTATACAGCCTGTGGGCCGCGGTCTGTTCCCTCTATGAGGAATCGCTGCTCCATCGGATTTTGAAGGCCGCGGGCGGCTGGTGCAGCCGGCAGATCGATGACTCTTTCATTTTGGAGCCGCTGTGCCGGGAGGGCGTCGTGGCCCGGAGCTGGGGCGGCAGCCTGACCTGCCGCGTTCTGACGGCGGCGGTCAATCTGCCCGGTTGGCTGCTCCACCGGCTGTACTGCGCGTTTCAAACCGCCTTCGACGGGAGCTTTTTTGCGAATCTGGCCTTTGAGATGGGCGCGGAGACGGCTATTGCAGAGTCCTGGATCATTCTGCTGCTGTGGGTCATTCCATTTTCCCACTGGAACAACGCGTATAACCTGCTGGGCTTTTTGCTGCTGCTGGCGCTTTTTTACATCCGCGGCATGCGGGAGGAGAAGGCCCGGCTGGATGTGCGTGCGGCGGGCTTTTATTCCGTGGTGTTTTTCGGCGCCGTCTGCCTGGCCGTGCCGCTTTCCGCGTATCCGTCGATGTCCCTCCGGTTTCTCATGTACCACGTGATCTGTGTTTTGTGCGTCCTGGTGACCGTCAGCTCTGTGCGCTGCGGGGAGGATCTGAAGCGCCTGGCGGCGGGCGGCGGCTTTGTCGTTCTGGTGTCCTCCGCCTATGGAATTTATCAGCGGATTCAGGGCGTGGCGGTGAACAAGTCCTATGTGGACGTCACGCTTAACGAGGGGATGCCCGGCCGTGTGGAGTCCTTTTTTGACAATCCCAACACCTTTGCGGAGGTGCTGATTCTGCTGCTGCCGCTGCTGGTTGCGCTGACGCTGTGCGCAAAGCACTGGTATTCCAAGGTCGCGGCGGGCGGAATTTTTCTCATCGGCGCGGCTGCGCTGGGCATGACCTATTCCCGGGCCAGCTGGGTGGGAATTGCCGTGGCGGCGGCGGTGTTTGTGTTTTTGTGGAAGCCGAAGCTGATTCCGGCGTTTATCGTGCTGTGCGTGGCCTGTGTGCCGCTGCTGCCGTCCACAATCTGGAACCGTATTCTCACGATTGCGAACACGTCCGATTCCTCCACCGCCAGTCGGGTCCCACTTTATGAGGCCGCTGTGCGGGTGATTCGGCGGGAGCCGGTCTCCGGCGCCGGACTGGGTACCGCTGCGGTGCAGCGGTATATTGCGGACTGGAACCTCTACCACGCAAAGGCCCCCTATGTCCATTCCCATAATATTTATCTGGAGGTCTGGGTGGAAACCGGCATCCTGGGGCTGGCGGGCTTTTTCGCCTCCATGCTCTGGAATATTAAAAACGCCGCCCGGCAGGTGCGCCACTCACAGGATTCCGCGGCGCGCACCATTACGGCGGCCTGCGCCGCCTCTCTGTGCGGAGCCATGGTGGCGGGGTTGGCGGATTATCTGTGGAACTATCCCAGAGTGATGAGCATGTTCTGGTTTGTGTTTGCGCTGGCGATTGCCGGCGTGAAGGTCTGCCGCGGAGCGGTGGGGGCGGCTGCTGATGCCGCGGAGCCGGCGCCTGCGGAGCAGTAAGAGAAGGCGGGGCGGGGCAGGGGAGACCGCGGAGCGCCGTCGGTAAGCCATGCGCGGCAGGCCTCCCAACACAGACTGCCGCCGCGGATTCCAATGCAGGATTCATCCGTTTTGAAAGGGCAAATGCGCAGAATGGCATCAGCTGATTTTACGGGGCGGCGGGTGCCTGCCTGTGCGAAACTGAAACGCCGGGGACTGTTGAAACACGGGCGTTTGCGGGATTTGACCGCCGGATAAATGTTGCATCGAAATTGCCTTTGACCACAGGAATGACCACAGACAGAGAAACCCTTTGAATTGAACGAGCTTTGTGTTACAATGAAAAGACCGGGTATCCGGGTGTAGCGCAGTTGGTAGCGCGGGTGGTTTGGGAGAACCGGCGAAAAGTGAATAGGCAAGTCAATATCCGGGTGTAGCGCAGTTGGTAGCGCGGGTGGTTTGGGACCATCAGGCCGCAGGTTCGAACCCTGTCACTCGGACCAAAAACAAAAGGTAAAAAAGATTTATTGCTTACAAAGCCAGTAAATCCAAGCCTTTCGAGAGCTTCCACGATGAAAAGTGGAAGCTCTTTTTTCGTAGATTTATTAGGGTAAAAGCTTCACTCAGGCAGGATTCAAACCTACAAGTAAAAACGAATGGGAATGGCACCCTTTTCAGAACAGAGTGAAATGGAAAAGGGCGCCACTCAAAATGCAATCAAAAAAACAAGCTCAAAATAAAAAGGGCGCTGATTTTTAAGGCTAATTGAAAGCCGATAAAGTTAGCGCCCTTTTTTATATATACACCAAAATCACATTAAAAATGAAAGCATCGGAAAGCCGGAGAATTGGAGTGCAGGAATGCCCTTTATTCTCCGGCTTTTTTTGTTTTCTGGAAAGGAGTAGCCATGTTGGTACGCTATAAGAGAAATAAGCAAACTGCCTGTTACGACTCGGACAATCTAACTACTCTCGGCAGGACACCACCGGACGAACGACCTCGCGGTCCGTTCCAAAGCTGCGGCGACTGCCCATACCCGTCCCACGGCTTCATCTGCTACAGCGCTGAGGGAGATTGCCTTAGAACGGATATGCAAAAAATTGCAAAACGCAGAAAGGAAGGTGCAAGATGAAACATGGAAACCGAATTAACAAAACGGATTAAGGCGCTGACCCATCACTACCGTCCAAAGCTGCACACCGAAAAGCGAACCATCCGGTGGGCGGATGAGGTATGGACGCCGTCAGGGATTGTAGACAGCCTCCGCTTTGAGGACTATTACGAGGATGAGGAATATCTCTGCAGGCTTCTGGATGCGGACCGATTTTCCGAAAAGGAACCGTGCCTGACTGGGCGGACGCACGAACCCGGAAGGTGCTTTCGGGATGGCAGTAAAGATAAGAATGCACAGAAATGCCACGGCTGCGTCCTGCGGTGCCATAACTGGCATATCGGCATGATGGTCACCTGTTTTGAAGTCAAAATCACCTATCAGGATTTCAAAAGCAGAAACGGCCATAACTTTCATGGGAACGAAAATTACTACTGCGTGCCGAAAACCCTTGCCGTCAGAATCGCCGGGGAAGTTCCCGCCCACATCGGCATCCTCGCATATTTTGAGGGAGAACACCAATACGGGCTTCGGCAGTTCAAACCGGCCACATGGCAGGAGGTATCGGATCAAACCAAGGTACTGCTACTGTACAACGCCATGAAAAAGTGGTGCGACGGAGCGGTTTTCGTGTAACCGCCGGATGTGCATTGCAGTGATTAATCAAACGGAGGTATCAAGATGAGCGTTAACGCCAGAGAAGAAAAAATTTTCACAGTGGAACTCAGCCGGTGGAACCCTTCCGGTATAAATCCGTCGGCAGAAATCACACTCCCCGCCACACCCTATGAGCTGGAGGATGCGTTAGAAAAAGCGAGAATCACCGGGGACACCGTTTATTCCGCGGAGGTTTTAAGCTGCAAGCTGGACTATCTGCCGCAATTTATCGCCCCCGATGCCAATCTGCATGAGCTGAATCATCTCGCCCAGCGGCTGTCCTCCCTGAGTGCATGGGAACTGGACTGCTTCGAGGGCATGGTGATGATGGATGCCGTCCAGACTCAATACGCACCCATTTCGGCGGAGCGGCTCATCAATATGACACACAGCATGACGCATTGCCAAGTTGCTTACGAAGCTCATGACGACCAAGCTCTCGGCAAATTTTACGCGGATAATGACTTTGTACCGGCACTGGAAAAGGTATCGGATGAAGTCTACGCATATCTGGACTTCGGTAAAATCGGCAAGGAGATGCGTGAGGGCGAGGGCGGCGTGTTTACACCATGCGGCTATGTGGTGCAGAATGGCGAGATTGCCGTCTGCTACCACAGCGGCGATGCCAGCCCCCTTGACAAGCCGGATTATGCCGTGCTTCTCCGTATCACCAAGGGGCATTTTAACGATCCCGCCCATGACAATGACACGGCTGTCTTCCTCAAGCTCCCTGCCAGTGATGCAGCGCTTTTGCAGGCGGTTGATGCTGTCGGAGCGGCCTCCCCGGAGGAATATGCATTCTCTGCGGAGGATTGCATGGCGCCCTTTTTGACTGACAAAATAAACAACGCCCTGTATGCCTCGGAAGGCGACTGCTACGGTCTGGTCAATGAGCTGGCTCGGCAGCTTCGGCGCATGGCAGATAAGCGCAGTCTTTCAACCTATAAGGCGATGCTTGAAGCCGTGCCGGAAGAAATTTCCTTGGAGGATGCGCTGGATCTTTCCCAGCA
>JALCRQ010000022.1 GCA_022652655.1 Oscillibacter sp.
GGAACAGGTTCAGGGGATTCACATCCCACAGGCCCACGTTCTTCAGCTTATCCTGGACCTTGCCGGGGATGGTCTCCGGATGCTGCATCTGGGCAATGGTGGGGATGGCGATGTGGTTTTCGCGGGCCTTGGCAATATTATGCTCCAGGCCCTTTTTGTTGATGGTTAAATCAATCATGGTTTATTTACCCTCCTGTCGTTTATGTTCCTGCTTCGCATCGATGTAGGAATAGAGCGTATACTTTGAGATACCAAAGTATTTTGCGATCTTGTCACCGGATTTGGTGACAAGAAACGCGCCGTTCTCATTGAGAAAATGAATTGCCCGGACTTTATCGTCCTTGGTCATCAGCGCCACGGGTTTCCCCGTGAGCGCTACTGACTGCGAGATGAGATCGTCCAAAAGGTCGTTGATGTTGATGATCTTTTCCGGTTCGGTCTGCTGGGGTTCACAGGTAGTGACCAACTCGCTTACCGCGTTTTCCACCATCAGCAGGCTGGAAATATCGTAGTTGATGGAAAGGATCGCGCATACCCGCCCCTTGCTGTTCCGGATATAAATGCTGGAGGATTTGAGAATCTTGCCGTCCGGCGTTTTTGTGAGATAACAGAGATGATCCTTGGGCTGAAGGTCCTGGTGCTGCAGCTGTTCAATCACAACATGCGAAGCACCGTCCCCCACTTTGCGCCCTGTGACCTCTCCGTTTACGATGGCTGCAATGGAGTGATCCGGATGTCTGTCCAGGTCATGCACGACCACTTCGCAGCTCTTTCCGAATTGTGTCGCAATTCCCTGGGCTATCTGTTCCAGCAGCTCCAGCCTGTTTGCCTCCAACAATATCGCCTCCGTTTCCCTCAAGCTTACAGATGAATCGTTGTTCCGGTTTTGCCGGCGATACCATCTCTGGCTTTCTCCAGCAGCGTGATCAGCGCCGTGCGGCCGGGCTTGGACTCCGCGAATTTCACCGCGGCCTGCACCTTGGGCAGCATGGAGCCGGGGGCAAACTGTCCCTCGTCCGCATATTTCCGGGCCTCGTCCGGCGTCAGCTCGCTGAGCCATTTCTGATCGGGCTTGTTGAAGTTGATTGCCACCTTCTCCACAGCCGTCAGAATAATCAGCACATCTGCGTCCAGATCCTCAGCCATCAGCTCAGAGGCAAAATCCTTGTCGATGACGGCCGCCGCACCCTTGAGATGATGGTTTTCCTGACGGAAAACCGGGATACCGCCGCCGCCGCAGGCCACCACCACGTGGTCAGACTTGACCAGCGCGTCGATGGTGGACAGCTCCACGATCTCCTTGGGCTGGGGCGAAGCCACGACGCGGCGATAACCCCGTCCGGCGTCCTCCACGATGTCATAGCCGTGTTCCCGCGCCATCTTGTCGGCTTCTTCCTTATCCATGAAGGCGCCGATGGGCTTGGTGGGATGCTTGAATGCGGGATCGCCCTGATCCACGGCAACCTGCGTCAGCACAGTGGCCACGCCTTTGTCGATGCCGCGGTCCAGCAGCTCCTCCCGAAGGGAGTTCTGCAAATCGTAGCCGATATAGCCCTGGCTCATTGCCACGCACACCGACAGCGGGCACGGAACGTACTTTTCCGGCTCGGCCTTGGTGAGCAGGGACATGGCCTCCTGGAGCATACCCACCTGAGGGCCGTTGCCGTGGGCGATGACCACCTCGTGCCCCTCTTCAATCAGATCCGCGATAGCCTTTGCCGTCTTTTTCACCGCAACCATCTGCTCCGGCAGGTTTTTGCCCAGTGCGTTTCCGCCCAGGGCAATTACAATTCTCTTACCCATAAAAGAAAATGTCGCCTCTTACTTCCAAGAATGATTTCATCATAGTTTTGGCGGGAATATTGAGAATATTCCCGCCAAAACTGGGAAAATCAGGGGGGACGTGCTTAGAACGCCTTGCGCAGAAGGCCGTTGCGCTCCATAGCCAGCAGCGCGCTGGCGGGATCCTTGACCTTGGACATCATGATCATGGCAGCAATGATATAGGGCTTGAAGGAAGCCTGCTTGTACAGGGGCACCAGATAGCGGTCGAACACGGAGTCGTCGACTTCGCCTTCCTTGCAGCTCAGACCGCTGATGTCGGCGGGCAGGCAGTGCAGATAGAGCGCCTTGCCGTCCTTGGTGCGCTTCATCATTTCCTCAGAGCAGGTCCAGTCCTTGTGCTCGGCGTTCTGCGCCAGCAGCTTCTTCTCCAGAACGTCGATTCCGGCCTGATCGCCGGCGGAATAGAGCTTCGTGCGCTCCTCCATGGCGGCGAAGGGAGCCCAGGACTTGGGATACACGATGTCGGCGCCGTTGAAGGCTTCTTCCATGGTGTTGACCTTGGTGAAGGAGCCGCCGGTGGCCTGCGCGTTCTTGCGGGCAATGTCCTCAACCTCAGGCATCACATCGTAGCCGTCGGGATGAGCCAGAACCACGTCCATGCCGAAGCGGGTGAACAGGCCGATGACGCCCTGGGGGACAGAGAGGGGCTTGCCGTAAGAGGGAGAATAAGCCCAGGTCATAGCGACCTTCTTGCCCTTGAGGTTCTCGACGCCGCCGAACTGATGGATGACGTGCAGCAGGTCGGCCATGCACTGAGTGGGATGATCCACGTCGCACTGCAGGTTCACCAGAGTGGGCTTCTGCTCCAGGATGCCGTCGCGATAGCCCTCGGACACGGCGTCCATGAAGGTCTTCTGATACTTGTGGCCCTCGCCGATGAACATATCGTCGCGGATGCCGATGACGTCGGCCATGAAGGAGACCATGTTGGCGGTCTCACGGACGGTCTCGCCGTGGGCGATCTGGGACTTCTTCTCGTCCAGGTCCTGGGTCTTCAGGCCCAGCAGGTTGCAGGCGGAAGCGAAGGAGAAACGGGTGCGGGTGGAGTTGTCGCGGAAGATGGAGATGCCCAGACCGGAATCAAAGATCTTGGTGGAGATATTGTGCTCGCGCAGGTCGCGCAGAGCGTCGGCCACCGTGAAGATCGCGTCGATCTCCTCGTCGGTCTTATCCCAGGTCCAGTAAAAGTCGTTCTTGTACATGTTGTTGATGTGCAGGGTTTCGAGATGTCTTGCAAGTTCCGTTGCCTTAGACATAGTCATGTTCTCCTTTCAAATGGTCGGTTTTCTTATTTAATATTGTTGTTGGTCTTGCCGCCGCGATACTCGCAGACATCCTCGCCGTTCTTGCCCTTGTACATACCGGGAACAGCGGCATAGACGGCGGCGCAGTAGACAAGATCCTCTTTCCAGGTGATCTCGTTGGGGGCATGGGCCTGGGACTCGGCGCCGGGGCCGAAGCCAACGCAGGGGATGCCGTAGCGGCCCTGAATGGAAACGCCGTTGGTGGAGAAGGTCCACTTGTCGATCAGGGGAGCCTTGCGCTTTTCAGCGGCCAGCTCGGCAGAGGGCGTGCCGACGCGCTTGTCGCCGTACAGTCCCTTGTGCGCGTCCACCAGCGCCTGGATGTGGGGAGCGGTCTCCTTGTTGATCCAGGTGGGGAAATAGCACTCGGTCTCGTACTTGAGGCCGGTCCATGCGGGACGGTCGTACATGTACATGGAGACCTTGACGTCCTTGGCATACTTCTTGCAGGCAGGCAGATTCTCGATCTCCTTCAGGCAGGAATCCCAGGTCTCGCCGGCGGTCATGCGGCGGTCCAGGGACACGGCGCAGGAATCCGCCACGGCGCAGCGGGAGGGAGAGGTGTAGAAAATCTGGGAGACGGTGACGGTGCCGCGGGTCAGGAAACGGGCATCCTCGTAATGCTCGGGGTTGTACTTGGGATTGAGCATCTTCACCAGGCCCTTGATCTCGGTGGTGTCGGCGTCGTCGTTCTCATTGAGGGAACGGACATCCTGCAGAATGTCGGCCATCTTGTAGATGGCGTTGTCGCCGCGCTCGGGAGCGGAGCCGTGGCAGCTGACGCCGTGGACATCCACGCGGATCTCCATACGGCCGCGGTGGCCGCGGTAAATGCCGCCGTCGGTGGGCTCGGTGGAGATGACGAACTCCGGGGTAACCTTGTCCTCGTTGTGGATGTACTGCCAGCACAGGCCGTCGCAGTCCTCTTCCTGAACGGTGCCGGTGACCAGGACGGTCACGTCGTCGGGGATGAGGTTCAGATCCTTCATGATCTTGGCGCCGTAAACGGAGGAAACCAGGCCGCCCTCCTGATCGGAGCCGCCGCGGCCGCCGATCTCGGTGTCCGTCTCATAGCCCTGATAGGGGTCGAACTTCCAGTTGTCCTTGTTGCCGATGCCCACGGTGTCGATGTGGGCGTCATAGGCGTAGATCTTCTTGCCGTGGCCCATCCAGCCCAGAACGTTGCCCTCGGGATCGATCTCGACCTTGTCGAAGCCGACCTTCTTCATCTCCTCGGCGATGCGCTTGATGACGGCTTCCTCGCCGCAGCTCTCGCTGGGAAGGGCAATCATATCCCGCAGGAACTTGGTCATGTCTGCCTCGTAACCCTTGGCTGCCTTCTTAATTGCTTCAAAATCCATTGTTTGCTGCCTCCTTATATTTCTTCATATTGGTACTGATCGGTTATTTCGTCCGGAAAGGCCCTGGGGGCCGTTCCGGCTCGGCGGGTTTCCCGGCCTGCTCAGCGGCTGATCGCGCGCTTGAGGAAGCGGCCGGTGCCTTCCTTGCCCAGGAACTTGCCGTCCTCCACCAGGACTTCGCCCCGGCGGATGGTCATGACGGGCCAGCCCTTTGCCTCAAAGTCCTCGTAGAGAGAATACTGAAGACCGTAGTGCAGATTTTCCTTGGTGAGCTTCACTGCCTTGTCCGGATCCACCAGGATGATGTCCGCGTCGCTGCCCACATCCAGGCAGCCCTTCTGGGGATAGCAGCCGAATACCTTAGCGGGGTTTGTGCTGCACAGCTCTACCAGCTTGTTCAGACCGATCCGGCCGCGGTTGACGCCCTCGGCCATCATCAGGCCGAAGCGCTCTTCCAGGCCGGGCGTTCCGTTGACCGGCTTGCGGAAGTCGATGATGGGCTTGCCGTTGGCGTCCTTGTCCAGGAAGGACTCCTTCTGCTCCCGGGTAAAGGCCTCGTTGTCGGAGGTCACCAGGCTCAGCGTCCCGTCCTGCAGCGCGCCCCACAGGGCCGCCTGGTCCTCTTTGGTGCGCAGCGGGGGGCTCATGAGATAGAGAACGCCGTCGGGGCCGTCGTTTTTGGCTTTGGTCAGGGTCAGGTAATGGGTGCAGGTCTCGGCCAGGACTTTGACGCCCCGGGCCTTGGCCTCCCGTACCAGCTTCATGGATTCCTTGGTGGACAGGTGGAAGAAGTAGACCGGTGCGTCCAGATATTCCGCAAAGGTCAAAATGCGCTGCACGGCCTCCGCCTCGCAGGCGTTGGGCTTGGCCTCGGGGAAGTACTTCCAGTCCAGCTTGCCCTCCCGGGCGAAATTGTCGCGGTTGAATTCCGCGATGGGGTTGCTCTCCGCGTGGAAGCCGCACAGGCCGCCGTTGGCCGCCGCTTCCTTCAGGACCTCCAGAATGTCCCGATCCTCAATCATGACGCCGGGATAGGTGGTGAACATCTTAAAGGTGGGCACGCCGTAGTCGATGAGCTGCTTCACCTCGCCGATGACACGCTCGTTGGCCTCTACGAACTTGGCGTGAACGCCGTAGTCCAGCGCGGCGTGGGACATCTCCTCCCGGCGGTCCTTCACCGCCTGAAGAACGGACATGCCCTTTACGGTGGAGCTGAAGTCCATAAAGGACGTCACGCCGCCGAAGGCCGCGCACTTGCTGGCGGAATAAAAGTCCAGCACGTCGATGGTTCCGCCGAAGGGCGCCGCCACATGCATGTGGGGCTCGATCATGCCGGGCATCACATACTTGCCCTTGGCATCGACAACGCGCTTGGCCTCTTTCAATGTGCCGGGGGCCGCTACTACGGAAATCTTCTCGTCCTGAACGCCGATGTCAGCCTGAAAAGTCGCGTCGGCGGTGACAAGAGTACCATTTTTGACAATCAGATCCAGCATTGACAAAACCTCCTCATTTCCTCTCTCCGGTGCGTGGGCATCCGGGGAGAAATCTCGTCAGTTTATTTGTACAGTCCTGCCCGGGAAACCCGGAAGTTCCCCCTCAGAACCGCCTTCAGCTGTTCCATACCCGCCAGAATCGGATCGATTACCGGAAGATCCGCCAGGGATTCCAGCTCGTTGCTGAGCATCGTCATTCCGGCACAGCCCAGAACCAGCACTTCGGCGCCCCGGTCGGTCGCGGATTTCGCGGTCTTGCGGATGCTTTTGCGCAGCAGTTCCGGATCCGCCATAAACTCGTCGATGGGCAGGTCAAAGGTCTCCACAGAGGCCATGCGGTCATTGAGCCCGTATGTCTGAACCATGGACTCCATCATGGGCTTGGCTTTCGCCGAGGAAGCCAGGATCGAAAATTTGGATCCCAGCAGCAGCGCCGTGGAGAGCGCGGCCTCCGCAATGCCGATCAGGGGAACCGGGCAGGCTTCCTTGACGGCGTACAGGCAGGGGTCGCCCATGCAGGCCAGCAGCACGCCGTCATACGGCATGCCGTCCGTTTTGAGCTGCTCCAGACGGCGCAGCACATGGTAGCCCGCGTTGGTGTAGTCCGAAAAACTCTCCAGCACGTTGGGAGCGCCTTCGGTTCTCGTCACAGTGATTGAAAACTCATTGTCGGACGCAGAGGACAGCGTGTTGCGGATATCCTGCGTCATCTGCTCCGAGGAGTTGGGGTTGATTACCAGCAGCTTCTTCATTGTTCCATTCCTCCGTAGGTCTCCGCCCGGCCCGGGAAATGCCGGACCGCCGCGGCGGGGGAAGTTCCCAGCCGCCGGGCGGTCCCATTTCTCAGGCATAGAGACCGGCATAGAAAACAGAGAAACTCTCTCTTACGCGATTGTTTCCATCTGCTTTGCTCCCGCTTTCGCGGGCGCGTATGTGGATTGCTCTCCGCCCAGATCAGACATCCTCGGGATCGTAGGCGGCGCCCCAGGTCTTGGGAACGCGGGAGCGCTTGACCATGATGGTCAGCGAGATCACCGTGATGACGTAGGGCAGCATCTGCAGGAACTGGTAGGGGATCACGGATCCGACAGCCTGGAAGCGGAGCTGCGCGGCGTCGGCCGCGCCGAAGATGATGCAGGCAGCTGCGGTTCTGAGCGGATCCCAGCCGCCGACCACGACGGCCGCCATTACGATGAATCCGCGGCCGCCCGTCATTCCGCCGGAGGCGAAATAACCGACCTCGCCCAGGGTCAGCACGCAGCCGCCCAGCGCGGCGAAGATGCCGCTGAGAATGACCGTCTGATACTTGATTTTGATAACGGACAGGCCCGCGGTTGCGGCGGCCTGGGGGTTATCGCCCACCGACCGGACATTGAGGCCCCAGGTCGTCCTGTAAAGGACCAGAGCGGCCAGGAACGGCAGGATAAAGGCAACCCAGGTGCTCACCGGCTGCTGGAAAAGGATCTTGCCGACCACCGGGATGCTGTGGAAGCTCTTGGGGAACAGCGTGGGGAACGTGGCGACGCGCACGTGGCGGGAACCGGACAGAAGTCCGAACAGAAGATCGGTGGCGCCCAGCGCCAGCATGTTGATCATCAGGCCCGTCACGACCTGGTTGGTCCGCCGCGAAACCGTGAGGTAGGCAACGCCCATTCCCAGGACGGCGCCCAGCAGCAGGGTCACCAGGACGGCCAGCGTAACGCTTTTCGTGAGATAGCAGATTGCGATTCCGCACAGGGCGCCGGAGAGCATGATGCCCTCAATCCCCATGTTGATAATACCGGAACGCTCGGCAAACACCTCGCCGATGGAGACCAGAAGCAGCGGTGCCGACCACCGCAGAGTGGCTTGCAGCCAGTCTATGATTAAATCAAACGACATGTTCGTCCTCCTTTCCCTCGGTCGTTACAGCCGTTTCGGCTTTTGCGGTCTTTTTCTTCATACGGCGGCGTCCGTCAACACCAACGGCGATGACGAAGATCACGCACAGGGCGATGATAACGTCTGTCATGGATGCGCCGACGCCTGTTTCAATGGACATCGTCGCGCCGCCGGCCTTCAGAGCCGCGAAGAACAGGGCCGTGAGGATAACGCCCAGGGGGTTGCCGCCGGCCAGCAGCGCCACTGCGACGCTCTGATATCCGGTGCCGGTGACGAACTCCATGTACACACGGTGCTTCAGGCCCGTGACCTCAATGGCGCCGGACAGTCCGCCGAGGATTGCGCCGATGACCATGATAAACACGACCTGCTTTTTCGTGTCGACGCCGGAGTAACGCGCGGCGTTGATGTTGCTGCCCAGCATCCTGGTACGGAAGCCGAAGGGCGTGTAGTTCAGGATGAAGTAGAACAGAAGGCAGATGGCGATCCCGATAAAGGCGCCGGGATGCAGGCTGGTTCCGCGCATCAGAATGGGAAGCTGCGCGCTTTCCTGAAACAGCTTGGACATCGGATAGAAGGCGCCCTCCTCGGCCAGAGGCTGCGGGGAGGATACCAGCCAGCTGGTGAGGTAGATGGCCACGTAGTTCAGCATGATGGTGGACGTAACCTCGTTGACGCCCTTATAGGCCCGCAGGTAGCCCGGAATCAGGCCCCAGACGGCCGCGAACAGCATGCCGACCACGAAGGACAAAAGCACGTGGAGAATCGGCGGAATGGAGAGGGGCTGGATGGCCACCACCGCGGCGCCGATGGCGCCCAGGTACATGTAGCCCTCGATACCGGTGTTCCAGACGCCGGCCTTAATGCCCATGGCCACGCCGATGCCGCCCAGCAGCAGGGGCGAGGCACGAACCAGCACGTTGCTGAATGCGGGAAGGCTTCCGAAGGCGCCTCTCAGCATGGACGCATACGCGGCAAACGGGTTCACGCCCGAAAGGGCGATTAGGATGCCGCCCGCCACCAGGCCCATCACAATTCCGATCACCGTCCGGGCGCCGGACATCATGACGTCGCCGATCAGCGGCATCCGGATCATCTTGGATTTGGTTACCGATTTCATATTGCCACCTCCGGACTCTGGCCCAGCATCATCTGGCCGATCGTGGACGCGTCCGCCTTATCGCCGTCCAGCACGCCCATGACCTCGCCGCGGAACAGGACGATGATGCGGTCGCTGAGCGCCATGACCTCCTGCAGCTCGGCGGAGATAAAGAGAATCGCGGCTCCGCGGTTGCGTTCCTTAAGCAGAATGTCGTGGACGTTGGCCACGGCGCCCATGTCAAGGCCGCGGGTGGGCTGAGACGCCACATCCAGCACCGGCTCGGCGTCCAACTCGCGGGCGATGATCACCTTCTGCTGGTTGCCGCCGGACAGATTGCGCACCTTGACGTCCCCGGAGGGGGTCTTGATGTTGTACTTTTCGATCAGTTCCTTGGCGTGCTTTTTGATGACGGGATGATGCAGGATATTCTTCTTGGCATAGGGTTCTTTATAGTAATCCTTTATAATCAGGTTTTCAGCAACGCTAAAATCCATCACGAGTCCCGTCTTTTGACGGTCTTCCGGAATAAATCCGATGAAGGACGGATCTGCCACGACATCAGTGACCTGCTTGCCCTTGACAGTAATGGATCCGCTTGTCAGCTTTCTCAAGCCGGAGATGCACTCTGAAAGTTCGCGCTGGCCGTTGCCGTCCACGCCTGCAACGCCGACAATCTCACCGGCGTTCACTGTCAGATTGAAGTTTTTAAGTGCCTGAACCCCACGGTCATCGTTGGCGTTTACGTCTTTCATAACCAGGATCGGCTCTTTCTTCTCGATCACGGGGCGAGGCTGTCTCACAATGGAAACCGGGCGGCCGACCATCATCTGCGCCAGCTTCAACTGTGTTGCTTCCTTTGTCTGGATCGTACCGATATACTTGCCGTCGCGGATGATGGTCACACGGTCGGTGATCTCCATTACCTCGCGCAGCTTGTGGCTGATGAAGATAATCGAGCGTCCCTCCTCCGTCAGCCGGTGAATGGCCTGGCAGAGCTGGTCGCTTTCGGCGGGAGCCAAAACCGCCGTGGGTTCATCCAGTACGAGAATCTTTGCGTCTCTGTAAAGAGATTTCAAAATCTCCACCCACTGCTGCTGACCAACGGGCAGACGCCAGATCTCCGTATCCGGATCCACGTGCAGTCCGTACTCATCGCTGAGCTGCATCAAGCGCTCCCTGGCGGGTGCAAGGTCCAAAAATGCTTTCTTTGTCGGCATACCGAGAACAATGTTTTCCAGAGCGGTCAGTGTATCAACCAGCTTGAAATGTTGATGCACCATGCCTATGCCATAATGAATGGCCGCGGAAGGCGATGTAATCTGTACTTCTTTTCCATCAATGAGGATCTTTCCGCCGTCCGGTTGATGAAGGCCGTACAGAACATTCATCAGGGTCGTCTTGCCTGCGCCGTTTTCGCCCAGCAGGCCCATGACTTCACCCTTTTTGCAATCCAGGCTGATTCGATCATTTGCAAGAACACCGGGAAAGCGTTTCGTTATGTCTTGCATTTGTAATGCAAATTCATTTTCAACCATAAAAAACTCTCTCTCCTTCTGATAGTATCATCAGAAAATCAGAATTACATGAGCTTCGCTCACTGAGTGGAGCCTGATAGCATCGTGATCTGTGCCCGGCCGGGCACTCAGTGAGCGAAGTCACGATTCTAAAAGGTGTTAGGGATCGATTTCAACCGTACCGGCTTTCAGGGCCTCAACAGCCTTGTCAACCGCAGCCTTGCCGTCGGCGGAGAGCATATCGCTCATCACCGGGGTAATGCCGTTTTCAGCCATGCCCAGGACGTGAGACTTGCCGTCCAGCAGCTTGCCGGCGGACTCCTGATAGCCCAGCTCTTCCCAGTTGAACACAACGCTGCCCACCGTCACGTCCGGTGCAACCTTGGACATATCGGTAACAGCGCCGACGACCTTGACATCCTTGGAATCCTGTGCGGCGGCCAGAACGCCGACGAACGCAGCGTCCAGGCAGGGGAACAGCACGTCATAGCCGTCTGCAATCAGAGCCAGGGAAGCCTCTCTGGCCTTGGTCACGTCAGACCAGGAGCCGGTGGTGATAGCGGTGACCTGGATGCTGGGATCGACAGAGGCGACAGCCTTCTTGAAGCTGGCTTCCATCTGGCGATGGGGGTCATACCATTCGCCGGTGACCATGGCGACCTTCTTGGTCTTGGTGGTGTAAGCAGCCATGATGCCGCCCAGATAGCCGGCGTGGCTGTAGCTGACCGTAGCGGCCGTCAGGTTGGGAACCCCGCCGGTGTCGGTGGCCACAGAGAACACGAACTGCTTGTCGGGATACTCTTTTGCGACGGTCTGCAGCGCTTCACCGAACTGGCCGCCCTGGCCGATGATGATCTCATAGCCCTGCTGTGCAAACTGACGAATGACCTCGACCTGCTCATCCTGAGAAACTTCTTCTCTGTAAGCGGTCTTGATGCCCAGCTCTTTGCTGGCGCGCACCATGCCGTCATATGTATACTGGTTGAACGCTTCGTCCGTGATCAGACCGGGCATCACCATTGCGACGCTGCCCTTCATGGCGTCATCCTTGCTGCCCGAGGCGGCAGCGGAGCCGCTTGCTCCCTTGGATCCGCAGCCCGTCATAACCAGGGAGAAGGCCAGGATCAGAGCAAAAACTGCTGAAAACTTCCTTTTCATGAACACTTTCCTCCTTATGATTCTCGTTTTGTGCTGTATCCCGCTTTTGCTGACTCGACGACCGATTGCACCCCCTTTCTTCTCATAACTGTGGAATATCCGCCGACTGTCACGTGCTTCACAGGCCCAAAGTCGCGGAGGATACCTCTGCCGCGGCGGACGGCGTCCATTTCCCTGAGGAAGGCGGTTTCTTCCCTGCGGAGGGACGAAAAAACCTGCCTGGAGGAACGGTCCGCCGCTGAAAAAGGCGAAGAAATCAAGATGCAGAAATTGAAACTCGAGCAGGCCATAACTGCCTGAATATCGCTGTTTTCAATTCTTTTCGGCATGATCTCTTCGCGTTTCCCAAAAGGGACATGCTGGTTTTCACTTGCGGTTGCAAGCTAATTATAGCACGGCGCCGGTGGCAATTACAAGAATTTAGGATGGCAAACAAAAATTTTGTTTATTTCCCTCAAAATTAGTCAGTCGTTTAGTTACATTTACTAAAGGTCAACCTATTCCCCCTGGTGAAAAAGTCAATAAACCCCAGGAAAAACCATTATTTGTTCAAATGCCCGAGAAATTTTCCATACAAATCGGTCCGCCGGTCCCGGAGGATGGCATTGTGTCCGTTGACGTTTACCCGCCGGCTCTCCATCAGATCCGCCTGAGCGAGAACGGTCTCCTCCCGGTCAAAAGCCGCGGAGGGACAGACGCACCAGCCATCCGGCCCGGCGATGGTGCTGCCGCCGCAGAATGTGACGCCCCGCTCCACGCCGATCCGGCTGGCCGCGGCGACAAAGACGTGGTTTGCGCCGGCGGCGGCCATGGCCATAATGCGGCCCATGCTCTCCTTCTCGTGTCCGGCCAGAATCAGCCAGTTGGTGGGGCACAGAATGAGATCGGCTCCCAGCAGCGTCAGCATCCGGAAATTTTCGGGAAACCACATATCATAGCAGATCAGCATGCCGATCCGGCCCAGGGCGGTGTCGAACACCTGATACCCCAGATTGCCGGGTTCAAAGAACTGAAAATCGTCCGCCCACAGGTTAAGCTTTCTGTGAACTCCCAGAACGCCCTCCGGCCCCGCCAGCACGGCGGAGTTGTAGCAGCGCGGGCCGTCGGCCTCCAGCAGGCCTGCGCACAGGTAGACGTCCAGCTCCCGGGCCAGGGCGGCCAGCCGGAGGGTATCCTCCCCGTCCGGAATACGCTGGGCGAGGCCGAAGGCCTCCTGCCGGGATTGAAAGATATAGCCGGTGGTACAGAGCTCCGGCAGTACCATCAGCCGCGCGCCGCGGCCCGCCGCCTCCCGCACCAGAGCTTCGATCCGCACCCAGTTTTTCTCTCGCTGTCCAATCTGCGGCTCCATCTGAATGGCCGCAATTCCGATTCGGTCGTTCTGCATGGCGTCTACCTCTCCACCGCCGCTCGAATCCCGCGTTTCCGGGGCTGAGCGGCCAAATTTTCACTTTCGCACGGTGTTTTCGTCAGCATTTTACCTGGAATATACTTTTATCATACCATGGTTCCTGTGAAAATCAACCGCTTTTCTAAAAAATTTTTAGGCATCCACATTTTTTGTGTTTCCATGTCTGTGGGAATCCACCGCCCCGGGACGCGAGGCCGCCCGAAAAATGGCCCCGGTTATTCCGTTTTTTTCAAATTATGAGTTGAATTTTCAGCGCCAACCCTGTATGATGAGGGCAGGCGCAGGAAGGTAAGACCTCGCCTGCTGCAACTTGCCACTATATTATTAAGGAGGATACAAGAATGAAGAAGTTCCTTGCTCTGCTTCTGGCAGCCCTGATGTCTCTCAGTCTGGTTGCCTGCGGCAACTCCGGCAGCGGCACGGCCAGCAGTTCTGCTGCTGCGTCCGGCAAAGACACCGGAAAAAGTGATTTTAAGGTGGGCGTAATCCTGATCGGCGATGAGAACGAGGGCTACACCGCCGCACATATCGAGGGCGTCAAGGCCGCTCAGCAGGCCCTGGGCCTCACGGATGACCAGATCATCTACAAGTACAATATCCCCGAGGACGAGACCTGCTACGACACCGCCACCGACCTGGTGGAGCAGGGCTGCAAAGTCATCTTTGCCAACAGCTTCTCCCATGAGTCCTACATCCTCCAGGCCGCGCAGGAGAATCCCGACGTCATCTTCTGCCACGCCACCGGCACCAAGGCCCGCACGGCCGGCCTGAAGAACTTCTGCAACTACTTTGAAAATATCTACGAGGCCCGCTACGTCTCCGGCATCGTCGCCGGCCTGAAGCTCAAGGAGCTGATGGACGCCGGCAAGGTCAAGGATCCCTATGTGGGCTATGTGGGCGCTTTCCCGTACGCGGAAGTGGTCTCCGGCTACACCGCATTCTTCCTGGGCATCCGCTCCATCGTTCCCGATGCGCACATGGACGTCCAGTACACCAACTCCTGGTTTGACATCACCGCCGAGGGTGAGGCCGCCAACGCGCTGATGGCCAAGGGCTGCGTCATTATCGGCCAGCACGCTGACTCCACCGGCGCCCCCTCCGCTGTCGAGTCCGCCTTCAAGCAGGGCAAGACCGTCTTCTCCGTGGGCTATAACGTCGACATGCTCAGCGTCGCTCCCGACGTGGCTCTGACCTCTCCCCAGAACAACTGGGGCGTCCTGTACACCGAGCTCATCAAGACCGCCATGGAGGGCGGCGAGTTCAAGACCGACTACTGCGGCGGCTATTCTGAGGACGCCGTCCAGATCTCCAAGCTGGGCACGGCCTGCGCAGCCGGCACGGAGGAAGCCGTGAACACCGCCATCGCCGCCATCAAGGACGGCAGCCTGCATGTCTTTGACACCAAGACCTTCACCGTGGGCGGCAAGGAAGTCACCAACGCCTTCGCCACCGACACCGACGGCGACTTCACTCCCGATGCGGATGAGGCCATCATCGACGGCTACTATCACGAATCCTATTTCCAGTCCGCTCCGTCCTTTACGCTGCGGATCGACGGCATCAAGGAACTGAACGCGAAATAAACCGCGTTTTCCATCCGCAAAAGGGGACTGCCCTCCGGCAGTCCCCTTTTGCTGTTCTTTGTTAAATCGACGATCTCTACAACTTTTTATCAAATTTTTTGTGTGCAATACTAACAAAAATTTTGAGCAATCCAATTTACATCCAGAGGGTTTTATGGTATACTTCGCTCCAGTGGGATCCGTCGAATCCACGGCTGGTCTAAACCATCCGGCCGCGCAGCGCCGGCTTCCCATATTCTCATTTATTACTTACTGCGCCACATTTGGCAAGGAAAGGATGGTCTTTCTTGGAAACAGTTGCAGCAGTCCAAATGAAGAACGTCACCAAGCGGTTTGGAACCGTTATCGCGAACAATCAGGTCAATTTGGAACTGGACCGCGGCGAAATCCTCTCCCTGCTGGGTGAAAACGGCAGCGGAAAGACAACTCTTATGAACATGCTGGCCGGAATCTATTACCCCGACGGCGGCGAGATTTTTGTCAACGGAAAAGAGGTGTCCATCCGCTCGCCCAAGGATGCCTATGAGCTGGGCATCGGCATGATTCACCAGCACTTCAAGTTGGTGGACGTGTTTACGGCGGCGGAAAACATTGTCCTGGGCCTGAAGGAGGCCGGCAGGCTGGATCGGAAGGTCATTGCCGCCAGGGTCCGGGAGATCAGCAGCCGCTACGGTTTTGATATTGATCCCAATCAGAAGGTCTACGACATGACCGTCTCCCAGAAGCAGACCGTGGAGATCGTCAAGGTGCTCTACCGGGGCGCGGACATCTTGATTCTGGACGAACCCACCGCCGTGCTGACGCCGCAGGAGACGGATAAGCTGTTTGCGGTAATGCGGAATATGCGGGACGACGGCAAGGCGCTTGTGATTATCACCCACAAGCTCCACGAGGTAATGGATGTATCTGACCGCGTGGCCGTTCTGCGCAAGGGCGAGTACATCGGCGATGTGGAAACCCGGGACACCAATCCCCAGAAGCTCACCGACATGATGGTGGGACACAGCGTGACGCTGAACATTGCCCGCCCCAAAATGGAGAAGCTCACCGAGCGCATTGAGGTGCAGCATTTGACCGTGAAGGATCCGGAGGGCGTCAACCGCCTGACGGACGTGAGCTTCACCGCCTACGGCGGTGAGATCCTGGGCGTGGCCGGTATCTCCGGCTCGGGACAGAAGCAGCTGCTGGAGGCCATTGCCGGTCTGCAGACTCCCGAAGCGGGCAGCCATATTCTCTATAAGGACAGCGACGGCCGGGAGCATGAGCTGATCGGACGCAATCCGCTGGATATCTCCAGAATGGGCGTGGCGCTCTCCTTCGTACCGGAGGACCGCCTGGGCATGGGCCTTGTGGGCAACATGGATTTGACGGACAACATGCTGCTGCGCAGCTATCTGAACGGCCGGGGCGCTTTTGCGGACCGGAAGGCTCCGAAAAAGCTGGCTGAGCAGGTGGTGAAGGAGCTGGAGGTGGTGACGCCCGGTGTTACGACGCCGGTGCGCAAGCTCTCCGGCGGAAACGTGCAGAAGGTGCTGGTGGGGCGCGAGATCGCCATGAATCCCTCCGTGCTGATGTCGGCCTATGCGGTTCGGGGGCTGGACATCAACACGTCCTATACCATCTACAACCTGATGACTGAGCAGAAAATGCGCGGCGTGGCCGTGATTTACGTGGGCGAGGATCTGGATGTGCTGCTGGAGCTGTGCGACCGGATCCTGGTGCTGTGCGGCGGACAGGTCAGCGGCCTGGTGGACGGCAGAACCGCCACCAAGGACGGGATCGGTCTCATGATGACGCAGCTTCACGGCAAGGAGGGAAAACAATGAGCACCAATTCCCATGAACACAGTGAGCCTCTGTTCCGGATTTCCAAACGGACGGGGATTTCCGCACCGAAGGCCTGGATCATCCGGGGAATCGCCCTGCTGATGGCGCTGGTGGTTTCCGGCCTGGTGATTTTTGCCATTGTAAAGCTGAACCCCACGAAAGTGTACATCGCCATGTTTGAGGGCGCCTTCGGCACGCCGAAGCGCAGCTGGGTGACCATCCGGGACACCATGATGATGCTCTGCATCGCCATCGGCCTGGCCCCCGCCTTCAAAATGCGCTTCTGGAACATCGGCGCCGAGGGGCAGATCCTGATGGGCGGCATCGCCACCGCCGCCTGCATGATTTACGGCGGAAAGGCCGCGCTCCCCACCCCGCTGCTGTTTGCCCTGATGCTGGTCACCTCTGTCGCCGCGGGCGCGGTCTGGGGCATGATCCCCGGCGTGTTCAAGGCCAGATGGAACACCAACGAGACGCTGTTCACCCTGATGATGAACTACGTGGCCATCCAGCTGACCAGCTTCTGCGTTTCCAAATGGGAAAATCCCTACGGTTCCAACTCCGTGGGCATTATCAACCAGCTGACTCAGAAGGGCTGGTTCCCCGCGATCTTCGGGCAGCCGTACACGCTGAACGTCATCATCGTCATGGCTTTGACGGTGGCGATGTTCATCTACCTCAAATACTCCAAGCACGGCTATGAGATCGCCGTAGTGGGCGACAGCGAGAATACCGCCCGCTACGCCGGCATCAGCGTCAGAAAGGTCTACGTCCGCACCATGGCGCTCTCCGGCGCCATCTGCGGCATTGCGGGTTTCCTGGCCGTATCCGGCGCGTCCCACACCATCTCCACCTCCACGGCCGGCGGCCGGGGCTTCACCGCCATCATCGTGGCCTGGCTGGCCAAATTCAACACCTTTGTGATGATTTTGATCTCCTTCCTTCTGATCTTCCTGGAAAAGGGCGCCATTGAGATTGCCTCCCGCTACAATCTGAATGACTACGCCTCCCAGATCATCACGGGAATCATCCTGTTCTTCATTCTGGGCAGCGAGTTCTTTATCAACTACAAGGTGAATTTCCGCCGCAGGCACAACTGAGGGAGGGGTAAAGCGATATGAAAGAACTGATTTCCCTTTTTACATCGGCCATCGTTTTCGGCTCCGTCATTCTCTTTGGCGCCACCGGTGAAATTCTGACGGAAAAATCCGGCAACCTGAATCTGGGCGTGCCCGGCATCATGTATCTGGGCGGTATTGCGGGTCTGGTCTCCGCGTTTTTCTACGAGGCCTCCGCCGCCCATCCCGTTCCGTTTGTGGCGGTGCTGATCTCCCTGCTCTGCGCCTTCGCCGCGGCGGCTCTGGGCGGGCTGATCTTCAGCTTCCTGACCATTTCCCTCCGGGCCAACCAGAACGTCACCGGCCTGACGCTTACCATCTTCGGCAGCGGCGTGGCCAACTTCTTCGGCGGCAGCCTCAACAAGCTGGCCGGCGGCGTGGGCCAGATCTCCGTGTCCGTGGCTTCCTCCGGCTATCGCGCCGTGACGCCCCTTTCCAAGATGGGCCCCGTGGGCGAGCTGCTGTTCTCTTACGGCTTCCTGGCCTACCTGGCCGTGATCGTGGCTATTGCCGTTCAGCTGTTCCTCAACCGGTCCCGGGCGGGCCTCAACCTCCGGGCCGTGGGCGAGAATCCCGGCACGGCGGACGCCGCGGGCATCGACGTGACAAAGAACAAATACCTGGCCACCTGCATCGGCGCCGGCATTTCCGGCCTGGGCGGCCTCTACTACGTGATGGACTATACCAAGGGCACCTGGGCCAACGACGGCACCATCGAGGGACTGGGCTGGCTGGCCGTGGCGCTGGTCATCTTCGCCACCTGGCGGTCGGTAAACGCCATCTGGGGCGCCTATCTGTTCGGCCTTCTGTTCTGGGTGTATCTGTACATCCCGGGACTGGCCCGCAGCACCATCGAGCTTTTCAAAATGCTGCCCTACCTGGTCACCATCGCCGTGCTGATTATCGTCTCTCTGCGCAACCGCAAGGAGAACCAGCCGCCCGCCAGCCTGGGCCTGGCCTATTTCCGCGAGGAGCGGTAACGGGATCCGGGGCGTCGCCCCTCCCGCAAATTTTTAAAAAAACACGGCGCTCCGGGAAAGCCCGGGGCGCCGTGCTCTTTTGCTCCCCTCCGTAAGGGCCGGCTCCGGCGCAAGGGACAGGCCCCGGCGCAAAAAAAGACGCCCGATGCAGCTTTTGCATCGGGCGTCTTTTAAAGCTCTGCTTACAGGCCCCGCTCGGCCAGAACGTTCAGCACCAGCGTCAGCACCACAAAAACGGCGCCGACCCACTTGGTGGCCTTGGCCAGCTTGGCATCCGCCGTCTTGGCCTTGTTCTTGGACAGGAAGGAATCCGCCACGCCGCCGATGGCGCCGGACAGTCCCGCGCTCTTTCCGGACTGGAACAGCACAACCAGTGTCAAAACTACGCCGCACAGAAGCTGCAGAATCGTAATCACCAATGTAACCATAGGGAACCTCCAGATTATTCAACGACCCGCTCCGGGAAATCGTCCTTATTCACAGGGCTTAATAGTACCACAATTATTTTTTCATTTCAAGAGGAAAGTTGCTTTTTGCGGTTTTTCCCCGGAAAAAATTCATTCCCCGGCGCGCCGGCTGGAAATTCCGGCCTCCGTTTTCCAAAATTATTTCTCAAAAAATGGAACAAATGTTGCATTTTTGTCTCAGCCGTGTTATACTGACTCCAAAAGAGCAGGCCGGCCGCCCGCATGGCGTTTGCCGGCCCGTCCGGCCCGGAGCGGAGGTGCCCCCCAGCGGGGCGGAGAGGAGCGCGCTGATGCAGGAGCTGTCCAAAATGCAGCGAAAGATCTACGAGTATATCGCGGGATGTATCCGCCGGCAGGGCTATGCCCCCTCCGTCCGGGAGATTGGGGAGGCGGTGGGCCTGCGGTCTCCCTCCACCGTCCACTTCCACTTGAAGCACCTGCAGGAGGCGGGCTATATTGAAAAAGGCGCCGGAAAGGGCCGCGCTCTGGCGCTGGCCCATTCGGAGAGCGCCGCTCCGGCGGCATCGGAGCCTCCTGCCGGGGATCAGATTCCCATTGTGGGCAATGTGGCGGCCGGCAGCCCGATTCTGGCCGAGGAGTGCATCGAGGACTACCTGACCTTCGACACCGGCGGCCGCAGCAGCGAGTACTTTGCGCTTCGTGTCCGGGGTGAATCCATGATCGGCGCGGGAATCCTGGACGGCGATCTGGTGGTGGTGCGCCGCCAGCCGGAGGTGCAGAACGGGGAGATCACCGTGGCCATGATCGACGGAGAGGCCACCGTCAAGCGGTTTTCCCGGCGGAACGGGCACATCCGGCTGCTGCCGGAAAACGACGCCTACTCCCCCATCGACGGAACCCGCGCCCAGATTTTGGGCAAGGTGGCCGCGGTGGTGCGCCGCTACTGATGGCGCGGATTGATTCTTGCTTTCAACAAAGAACTCCGGGAAGCCCGCGGGCTTCCCGGAGTTTTATTACGCCCTGCGCAGCGCCAGACGCAGAATTGCCGCAGCCTCCGGCTGTCCGATTTTCACAAAATTGCCGAAGGGGAAACCGCCCGGCTTCTTCGCCCGATTAGCCGCGGCGGCGGGAATCTGGTCGGCCCGGAACCCCAGCTCCTCCAGGGATGCGGGCATCCCAAGCGAGGCAAAAAACCGCCGCAGGCGGGCAATCCCCTCCCGGGCCGTGCGCTCCGGCGCGGCAAAATCCATCTCGCAGCCCAGCATCCGCACCGCGAACTGCGCGAAGCGCGGCACATCGTGCGTCATCACATATTCCATCCACGCGGGCATTACCACCGCCAGTCCCGCGCCGTGGGCGCAGTCGGTAAAAGCCGAGAGCTCATGCTCTATCTGATGGCTGGCCCAGTCCTGCACCCGTCCCGTGCCGCAGAGGTTGTTGTGGGCCAGCATCCCGGACCACATCAGATCGGCCCGCGCGGCCAGATCTCCGGGGTTTTCCATAGCCCGGGGCGCGGCGTCCAGCACGGTTTTCACCAGCGCCTCGCACAGCCGGTCGGTCAGCGCCACATCGGGGGTGTTGGTAAAGTACCGCTCCAGCACATGGGCGATAATATCCACCGCGCCGCAGGCCGTCTGGTAGGGCGGCAGCGAGCAGGTGTAGCGCGGGTTGAGCACCGCGAACCGGGGGCGGATCAGATCACTGTGGGGCATGCCCCATTTGAGCCCCAGCTCCTCGTTGGTGATAACGGCGCTGTCGCTTCCCTCGCTGCCGGAGGCCGCGATGGTCAGCACCACGCCTACGGGGACGGTTCTCTCCACCGGGGCCGCGCCCCGGAAAAAGTCCCAGAAATCCCCGTCGTACAGGATGCCCAGCCCCACGGCCTTGGCCGTGTCGATAACGCTGCCGCCGCCCACCGCCAGCAGGAAATCGGCTCCGGTCTCCCGGGCCAGGGCGATGCCCTCCCGGACTTTTCCGCTGCGGGGATTGGGCTGCACGCCGTCAAGCTCGGCAAAAGGCACGCCCGCCGCCTGCAAGGACGCCGCCGCGTCGCCGTAGGCACCGTTTTTCCGCACGCTGCCGCCGCCGGAGATCAGCAGGGCCCGGGTTCCGCCGAACCGCCGGATCAGTGCTCCGGTCTTTTTCTCCTGGCCGTCCCCAAAGGCAAATAATGTGGGGGAGTAAAACGTAAAATTTTCCATATCCGCCTCTCAGTATCCCCGCGTCCGGTCCACCACATGGCTCATGGGCCGGCCCGCGGCATATCGCTCCAGATTTTCGCAGAAAAGCTCCACCGTCCTGCGGCAGGTGTAGCCCAGCGTCATATTGCCCGCCACATGGGGCGTAAGCAGCAGATTCCGGGTCTCCCACAGAGGGTGGTCCTTCGGCAGGGGCTCCGGCGTCATCACATCCAGCGCCGCCCCGGCCAGTGCGCCGCTGTTCAGCGCCTCTGCCAGCGCGTCCTGATCCAGCGCCGTGCCACGGCCCACGTTGATCACAACGGCCCGCCGGGGCAGCAGGGCGATGCGCTCCCGGCTCATGATCCCCACCGTGGAGGCGGTGGAGGGCAGCGCCATCACCAGAAGCTCCGTCTCGGGCAGCACCCCGTCCAGCCGGTCCATGGGCACCACCGTGTCGAACACCGGCTCCCGGGCTTTTCCGCTGCGGGAGACGCCGGTAATCGCCGCCGGTTGGAAGGCCCGGGCCCGGCGGGCAAAGGCGGAGCCGATGTCCCCCGCGCCCAGCACGGTGATCCGGCTGCCCCACAGGGAACGGATGGGCAGATCGTTCTCCCAGTCCCGGCGGCGGACGATCTCGGCATACTCCGGCATCCGCCGCAGCAGCATCAGAGCCGCCGTCACAATGTGCTCCGCCACCGTCACGCCGTACGCGCCGGCGGAATTGGTCAGAATACAGTCCGGATTTTTGAAAATTCCGTCGCCCCGGCAGTAGGGATCCACCCCCGCAAAGGCGCAGCAGTACCACCGCAGCGCCGCAGGCGCGGCGCGCACCAGCTCCGGGGAGTGGGCAAATAGCACCTCGCAGGAGGGCAGCGCTGCCCGGGCGTCCTCCGGGCTGCCGCAAAACCGGACGGAAAAGCCGCACCGGCCGGCGGTGTCGGCGATTTTCCGCCGCAGCTCGTCGGTGAGATACTCCAGATACACGCAGATCGTTCTTTCCATGGCGTTACGCTTCCTCTTTTTCAAATCCCGCGCAGACCTGTTCCGCGGCCCGCATCCCGTCGGCGGCGGCGGAGAGAATCCCGCCGGCATAGCCCGCTCCCTCTCCGCAGGGATAAAGTCCCCGGACGGAGGACTGATAGCCGCCGTCCCGGAGGATCCGCACCGGCGAGGAGCTCCGGCTCTCCACGGCGGTGAGCACCGCGTCGGCCGCGTCGTAGCCCCGGAGCTTCCGGCCCAGGATCGGAAGGGCCTCCGCCAGGGTCTCTGCCACGAAGGCAGGCAGGCAGGCCCGCAGATCGGTGAAGGTCACGCCGGGGCGGTAGGTGGGCTGCACCCGTCCCGCCCGGACGGAGGGCCGCCCGGCCAGAAAATCCCCCGCCAGCTGGGCGGGAGCCGCATAGCCTCCGCCGCCCAGGGTGAAGGCGGCAGACTCCAGCCGGCGCTGAAAGTCGATGCCCGCCAGCGGCCCCTGGGCGCCGAAATCCTCCGGCGTCACATTGACCAGCAGCGCGCCGTTGATGTTCTCCCCGTCCCGGGCAAAGGCGCTCATCCCGTTGGTGGCCACCCGGCCGCTCTCGGAGGCGGCGGCTACCACCTGTCCGCCGGGACAGACGCAGAATGAATACGCCGAACGGCCGGAGGGCAGATGACAGGCCAGCTTGTAGCTGGCCGCGGGCAGGCCCGGGTGCCCGGCATACTGCCTGTACTGCGCCGCATCCATGTCCGCCTGCCGGTGCTCGATGCGCACGCCCACGGCGAAAGGCTTGGCCTCCATGGGAATGCCCCGGGCAGCCAGCATGGAGAAGGTATCCCGGGCCGAGTGCCCCGGTGCCAGCACCAGCGCACGGCAGGGCAGCGTGTATCCGCCCTCCGGCCCGTCCACCGCCAGGGCCGTCACAGCGCCGTTTTCAAGGTGCAGATCCGTCAGCTGCGATTCAAACCGGATCTCGGCCCCCAGCTCCAGCAGCTCCCGGCGCAGGGAGCGCAGGGCGATGTGGAGCTTGTCCGTGCCCACGTGGGGCTTGGCGTCGATGAGGATCTCCTCCGGCGCGCCGCAGCGCACCAGCTGGGCGAGAATAAAGCGGTGGCGGGGGTCCTTGGTGCCGGTATTGAGTTTTCCGTCGGAAAACGCCCCGGCGCCGCCCTCTCCGAACTGGACGTTGGAGCGGAGATCCAGCTGTCCCGTGGCCCAGAACCGCTCCACGTCCTCCTGGCGCCGCTCCACGCTCCGTCCCCGCTCCAGCAGGATGGGCCGCAGTCCCGCCCGGGCCAGCACCAGCGTGCAGAAAAGTCCCGCGGGGCCGGCGCCCACCACCACGGGAGGCAGCGCCGGCGGTGAAAACGGGCCGGGCGGGGCATACTCCGGCTCCGGCACATACTTTGAGACATTGGCAGAGCGCGCCCGGTGCAGCGCCCCCCGTTCATCCGGCACCTCCACCGCCGCCGTATAGACGAACCGCACGTCCTCCCGGTCGTCCAGGCTCCGGCGCAGGATTCGGAGGGAGGATATTTCTCCGCCCCGCAGCGCCCGGACGGCCTCCGCCCGCAGCGCGGCTGCGTCCGCGCCCGGCGCCAGTTTAAGATTTTCGATTTTCAGCAAATTTTCTTCTTCCTTTTCAAGTTCTTTTAAGCTAACAATACTATACTTCGCTCAAAGGTTCAAGAAGGAGCACCTGGATCTTCCGGATTTTTCCCAAACCCGCCGGCGGCGGAAAAATTCAGAATTTGTGCAAAGTTCCTTCATCATCCGTACACAAATACCCGCTAGGATCATAAGCCATACAAGCACGGTCGGCGGGAGTCTCAATAGGAGGTACTATCATGTACAACGACGAGAACAACCTGTATCATTACACGTACCGCAAGGACGGCAGCGAGGCGGGAAGCGAAAACGGCGCCCGGGCGGAGAACAGCTCCTCCGGCTCCCCCAGCATCGACGAACAGCTTCACAGCTACCGGGAGCGCCAGTCCGGCCAGCAGACGGCGGAGCCCGGCGGGCCGCAGCCCCCGGTGCAGAATCTCAAGCCGGTGCGGGAGAAAAAGCGCCGCTCGGCGGCGGTAAAGTTCACGGCGCTGGCCCTGGCGTGCGCCCTGGTGGGCGGCGCAGCCGGCGCAGGCATCACCGCGGCTGTCACCCATACCGGCGGCGGCGAGGAGACCATCAATGTCAGCAACCGCACCGCCAGCAAGGTCTCTTTGAAAACCGTAAACGGCAAGGACGAGATGTCCGACGCCGAAAACTACGCTGCCAACGTGAGCAGCGTCGTCTCCATCAACACCTCGGGCACCACCACCAACTTCTTCGGTCAGGCGGTGGAGGAGGCCTCCGCCGGCACCGGCTTCATCATCACCTCAGACGGCTACATCGCCACCAATCACCATGTAATCGCCGACGCCAACAGCGTCAAGGTCACGCTCCACGACGGAAAATCCTACGACGCCGCCGTGGTGGGCAGCGATGAGGACTACGACATCGCCGTGCTGAAGATCGACGTCTCCGGCCTCCAGGCCGTGACCCTGGGCGATTCCGACACCCTGAACGTGGGCGACCAGGTCCTGGCCATCGGCAACCCGCTGGGTGAGCTGACCTTCTCCATGAGCGGCGGCATGGTCTCCTGCGTAAACCGCGCCATCAACGTGGACGGCACGCCCTTCAATATGATCCAGACCGACGCGTCCATCAACGCCGGCAACTCCGGCGGCCCCCTGCTCAACAAGTACGGCGAGGTGGTGGGCATTGTGTCCGCCAAATATTCCAGCGGCTCCTCCTCTTCCGGCGCGTCCATTGAGGGGCTGGGCTTCGCCATTCCCATCAACGATGTGGCGGCAATGATCCAGGATATCATGACCAACGGATACGTGACCAACAAGCCCTATCTGGGCATCACCGCAGGCACCATGAACCAGCAGATGGCCCAGCAGACCAATCTGACCCAGGGCGTGTATGTCTACTCCGTGGAAGCCGGCGGCGCGGCGGAAAAGGCCGGGCTGAAGGTGGGAGACGTCATTACCAAGGTGGGCAGCACGGACATCTCCTCCATGGAGGATCTGACCGCGGCGAAAAAATCCTACTCCGCAGGCGATCAGACGGACTTCACCGTTTACCGCGGCGGCAAGAGCGTCAAGGTCACCGTGACCTGGGGCAGTCAGCCCGCCGCCTCCAAATCCTCCGGCAGCACCGCGCAGAACCAGCAGAATTCTCAGGACTCCCAGAATGGGCAGAATTCTCAGAACGGCCAGCAGGATCAGGATATGCAGGGCCTGTTTGATTACTTCTTCAACCAGTACGGCGGCAGCTCGGGCAGCGGCACAGGCCGCAGCGGAAACGACACCGCCGCATAACCTCTCGGATCTCTCCGACAGCGGCCCGCGGCAAATGCTGCGGCAGGGCGAAAGCCGCAATGCAGCGGAGATAAAATAAGAACGCACCCGACAAGTGCGGGGAAATCAGGTATCAGCCGGGGCGCGCCGCAGGACTG
>JALCRQ010000023.1 GCA_022652655.1 Oscillibacter sp.
AGCGAAAGAACGCGGAGGCGGGCGCCTGCGGCGCCCGCCTCCTCTGACAATATCCTGGGTTCCGCACACGAAGCGGAACGCTCAGCCCTGCTGTTTTTTATAGGTCAGGTAGCCCTCCAGAATCAGGGACGCCGCCACGGCGTCCACGGTTTTCTTCCGCTTCCGGGCATTTTTGCCGTTGGCGGCCAGAATTTGATGGGCGTCAATGGTGGTGCGCCGCTCATCCCAGAGTGTCACAGGCAGCCCCGCGGCTTTTTTGAGCAGCTCTGCCATAGCCTCCGCCTTTTCGCACCGGGGGCCCGGCGTGCCGTCCATATTGCGGGGATAGCCCAGCACCAGCTCCGTGACGCCGTATTCCCGGGCCAGAGCCGCGATTTGCTCCGCCGCCGCATCAGGACGCCAGGTATCAATGGTGGCGGAGTAGCCGGTTAAAAAGCCGGTGGGATCGGAGATGGCCACGCCCGTGTGGGCGTCGCCGTAGTCAATGGCCATAATGCGCATCGCGGCGCCTCCCTCTTTTCAGACAGATTTCAAGAACCGGCGGTATGCTTGCAAAAGATCCGGCTGTGCAGCCGCAAAGTACTTTGCCGGGTGGGCATCACAGCCGCTTCTGCGGCTATGATACCATGCTGTTCCGCCGGAGACAAGCGGGTTTTGCACGAAATGGCCCCAAAGCGCATCATTTGCAATTTGCCCTTGCAGAATCACCGCGAATCAAGTATAATGTACAAGTGTATTTTGCGGCTATGTGCCGAAGGACGCACCACCGTCTTTTATGATTGAGAGGACTGAATCGAATGAGCGCTTCAAAAGAAAAGAAGAACCGTCAGGCGCAGATGACCGACGGCTGGACCGATCCCAAAACGGAGCGGGAGGCCCGGCAGCGCAAGGAGGAGAAAAAGAGCAATATCCTGTACGGCCTCATCGCCGTGGTATTTGTGGTTGTTGCCGTGGTATCCCTCACCTGGAAGTCCGGCATTGTCCAGAGATCGGCCACCGCCGCCACCATCAAGGGAGAGAACTACTCCTCCGCCGAGGTGGAGTATTATTTCCGGACCGTATACCAGAATTTTGTCAGCAACAATTCCAGTTATCTCCAGTACCTGGGTCTGGACACCAGCAAGGACCTCAAGGAGCAGGAATGTGCCATGAGCAAGGACGCCGGGAACTGGTACAACTATTTTATGGATCAGGCACTGGATCAGATGGCCGCCGTTCACGCGCTGTGCGACGCAGCCGACAAGGATGGCTACAAGTGGAACGACGAGATGCAGGAGAGCTACGACAAGGCGCTGAGCGATCTGGATTCCGCCAGAAAGCAGTATAACTCCTCCTACGGCGCCTCACTGACCACGCTGGAGTATCTCAAGGCGCTCTATGGGAAGATTATGACCAAGGGCGTCTATGAGGAGCAGCTGAAGCTCAGCATTCTCTCCCAGTCTTATTCCAACAACTATGTTACAACGCTCAAATACTCCGACGACGAGCTGGCAAAGGCCTATCAGAAAGACCCCAAGTCCTTTGACAGCGTGAGCTATGAGAGCGTGGAGATCAGCGGCGCCGCCAAGTCCACCACGGACAAGGACGGCAAGACTGTGGATCCCACCGACGCGGAAAAAACGGCGGCGCTGGAGACGGCCAAGAAACTGGCGGATTCCTTCTACGCCTCCTGGAAGAGCGGCAAGAGCCTGTCGGATTTGGCCAAGACCGACGACACGGCTTCCTATACTGACGGCAAGAACGGCACCTATACGGACACCGTTCTGATGAACTGGCTCTTTGACGACAGCCGCAAGGCAGGCGACGCCACCGTCCTGGAGGATAAGGACGGCTCGGCCTACTATGTGGCGGTATTTAAGAATCGCGCCCGGGACGAGTACAATACCGTGGATGTCCGCCACATTCTGATTCAGCCCGCAGAGGGCACGAAAAAGAGCGGCGAGGACGGCTACGATGAGGAGCAGGCGGAGCTGAAGGCAGCCGCCAAGGCGAAGGCCGAGAAGCTGCTGGAGGAGTGGAAGTCCGGAAAGGCCACCGAGGACTCCTTTGCCGAGCTGGCTACCAAGAACTCTGCCGACACCGGTTCCAGCTCCAACGGCGGGCTTTATGAGCAGGTGCACAAGGGCCAGATGGTGGAGGCGTTTGAAAGCTGGTGCTTTGATCCCGCCCGCAGGGAGGGGGACACCGGTATCGTGGAGACCTCCTACGGCTACCATGTGATGTATTTTGTCAAAGAGGATCTGCCTTACTGGAAGGTCCGCGTGACAAATTCCCTGAAGAGTACCGATTACAAGGAATGGTACTCTGCGGCTACCAAGAATTATACGGCGAAACAGCATAAGTTCGGGATGCAGTTCGTTGCCTGATGCGATCCGCGGAGAGGCCGGCCTGAGTGGCCGGCCTCTCTTTTTTAAAGGAGCGGGATAAAAGATGGAAGATCTGTTTTTAAGAAACCGGATGCTCTGGGGAACAGACGCCCAGCGCCGGCTGGAGCAGGCCCACGTGATTCTCTTTGGCCTGGGCGGTGTGGGCAGCTATACCGCGGAGTGCCTGGCCCGTTCCGGAATCGGAGAGCTGACCATCGTGGACAACGACACGGTCAGCGTCTCCAACCGAAACCGCCAGCTGGAGGCCCTGCACTCCACCGTGGGGCGGAACAAGACCGACGCGGAGGCGGAGCGGCTGCTGGACATCAATCCGGCGCTTCGGCTGCATCCCGTCTGCGCCACCTATGACGCAGCCCACCGGGAGCGCTTCTTTCAGGAGGGCTGCCGGTACGATTACATTGCGGACGCCATTGATCTGGTGTCCTGCAAACTGGATCTGGCCGAGACGGCAGAGCGGCTGCACATCCCGCTGATCGCCGCGCTGGGCACAGGAAACAAGCTGGATCCCACGCTGCTGGAGGTGACGGATCTGTCCGCAACCTACGGCTGCCCGCTGGCGAGGGTGATGCGCCGGGAGCTGCGCAGCCGGGGAATCGTCCACCTGCGGGTGGTGTACAGCCCGGAGGAGCCGCACCTCAGCGAGAATTTGGAGACTCCGCCCCCCGGCAGGCGCAGCGTGCCGGCCAGCAATCCCTGGGTGCCGGCCACGGCCGGTCTGCTGCTGGGCAGCGCCATTGTGCGGGATTTACTGGAGAGAAAGGAACCGGAAGTATGCTGACAGGAACCCTCGTCAATACCGCTGCCATTATCGTCGGTTCGCTGGCGGGCCTGCTGCTCCGGTGGCTTCCGGGAAAGCTTCGGGGCTCAGCCCCGGCTTCGGCCCCTTCCGGCAGAGCCGTGGGCGCCTGCCTTCAGGAGAGCATGATGAAGGGGGTGGCGCTGTGCGTCCTCTACATCGGGCTTTCCGGCTGTCTCAAGGGCGAAAATACCCTGATCACGATCCTCTCCATGGTGCTGGGCACCATCATCGGCGAGCTGCTGGATCTGGACGGGAAAATGCACAGGCTGGGGGACTGGCTCCAGAAGGTGATGGAGGCCCTGCCGCTCAGCCGCGGGGAGACGCCGCTCTCCGAGGGGTTTGTCACCGCCTCGCTCCTTTTCTGCGTGGGGGCCATGGCTGTGGTAGGCGCGCTGCAGGACGGCCTTACCGGCGACCACTCCACGCTGTTCGCCAAGGCGCTGCTGGACGGGATCTCGGCGGTGGTGTTTGCCTCCTCACTGGGAATCGGCGTGATCTTCTCCGCCGCAGCTGTGCTGGTATACCAGGGCGCCATCGCGCTTTTGGCCTCCCTGATCTCACCGTTTCTGGGGACGGCGGTAATCGCGGAGATGACCTGTGTGGGCTCGCTTCTGATCATCGGCCTGAGCTTTAATATGCTGGGTATCACAAAAATCCGGGTTATGAACCTGCTGCCCGCCTGCCTTTTGCCCATTCTCCTGTGCCGGATGATGTGACGAAGGACGGACGCCGGGGCGGAGCGAGGCCCGCCGGCATTTCCCGTGCTGCGAAGAAGCCGCTCAAAATAAATCAAAAAAAGAAGAAGCTCCTCGGAGCTTCTTCTTTTTATACGGTGGAAATTTACTTCAGCTCGACCTTGCCGCCGACTTCTTCGATCTGCTTCTGCAGAGCCTCGGCGTCGGCCTTGGAGATGCCTTCCTTCAGCGTCTTGGGCGTGCCCTCGACTGCGGCCTTGGCTTCGGCCAGGCCCAGGCTGGTGATCTCGCGGACGATCTTGATGACCTTGATCTTGGAAGCGGCGTCGAAGCCGGTCAGAACCACGTCGAAAGAGGTCTTTTCCTCAGCGGCGGGAGCGGCGGCACCGGCGGCGGGAGCAGCCATTGCGGCGGCGGAAACGCCGAATTCTTCCTCAAGAGCATGGACCAGCTCGTTCAGTTCCAGAACAGTAAGACCCTTGATCTCTTCGATCATAGCGGTAACTTTTTCGCTCATTTTAATAAGCCTCCTATGAAATGATTTGTTTAAATGAAAAGGATGCGGGGGTTATTCGGCAGCGGGAGCAGCCGCTTCAGCGGCGCCCTCGCCCTGCTTCTCGGCAATCTGCTTCAAAACAACGGCCAGGCCGGTGATGGGAGCCAGCATGGTGCCCAGCACCTGCGCGCGCAGAACGGGGAGAGCGGGAATGGCAGAGAGCTCCTGGATGACATCCAGGGAAATGGGCTTGCCCTCCATAAAGCCGCCCTTGATGGTGAACTTCTCGTTCAGCTTCTTGGCGAAGTCGGACATGACCCGGGCGGGAGCGACAACGTCGCTGTCGCACAGGGCGAGAGAAGTGGCGCCGTTCAGCAGACCGTCCAGCTCTGTGAGCCCGACGTTGTTGAAGGCCAGACGCAGCAGCGTGTTCTTGACGACAGAATAGTCGATGGCGTTTTCACGGCACTCCTTGCGCAGAGCCGTATCCTCCTCGACCGTAATGCCTTCATAGTCCACGATCACACCTGCGGTGGCATTCTGCAGCTTTTCCGTCCACTGGGCAACGATCGCCTGCTTTTCACTCAGGACTTTTGCATTCGGCATTCTAGGTTTCACCTCCAGAGAGAAATAGGTGCGTTCAAAAGAAAACCGTCCCTGTGCACAAAGACACAGGGACGGAGCTGAAATCTTACGATTCGCCATCCTCGGCAGGATTTACGGGAAAACCCACCTGCTGTCTTTGGAACGCATTTTTAATTATATCAAACCCGCGGAATTTGTCAAGAAAACTTTTTCCGGGGCCGGATACCGCACGGATTGGAATCAGACCAGCTTCGCGGAGCTCATCCGGACGCCGGGGCCCATGGTGGTGGCCACCACGCAGCTTCTGATATACTGGCCCTTCGCGGAGGCCGGCTTCGCCTTGACGATGGCGCCCATGATGGCGTTGAAGTTCTCCGTCAGCTTTTCGGGGCCGAAGGAGGCTTTGCCGATGGGGCAGTGGATGATGTTGGTCTTGTCCAGACGGTACTCAATCTTGCCGGCCTTGACCTCCTTGACGGCCTTGGCAACGTCAGGCGTGACGGTGCCGGCCTTGGGAGAGGGCATCAAACCCTTGGGGCCCAGGACTTTGCCGAGGCGGCCCACGACGCCCATCATATCAGGGCTGGCGACCACCACGTCGAAATCAAACCAGTTTTCCTTCTGAATCTTCTCCACCATGTCCATATCGCCCACGTAATCCGCTCCGGCTTCCCGAGCGGCGTCGGCCTTGTCGCCCTTGGCGAACACCAGGACACGGACGGTCTTGCCGGTGCCGTGGGGGAGCACGATGGCGCCGCGGACCTGCTGATCCGCGTGCCGGGAGTCCACGCCCAGCTTCACGTGCAGCTCGACGGTTTCGTCGAACTTGGCGGTTGCGGTTTTGCAAACCAGCGCCATGCCGTCGGCGGCCTCGTACTGGACGCTGCGGTCGATCTGCTTGGCACTATCCTTATATTTCTTGCCTCTAAACAATGTTACTTCCTCCTCATAGTGGTCTTCGGAATAAATCCTCCCACTGTCTGCGGCGGCCGGCTTGCGGCCGCTTCCAGGTTTCTCTTATTCCTCTACGGTGACGCCCATGGAACGGCAGGTGCCGGCGATCATGCTCATGGCGGATTCCACGTTTGCCGCGTTCAGGTCCCGCATCTTGATCTCGGCGATCTTCTGCAGGGAAGCCTTGGTGATGGTCGCGACCTTGGTCTTGTTGGGAACGCCGGAGCCGGACTCGATGTTGCATTCCTTTTTGATCAGAACGGCCGCGGGGGGCGTCTTGGTGATAAAGGAGAAAGAACGATCGGCGTACACGGTGATGACCACGGGGATGATCATGCCCATGTCGGCCTTGGTCCGTTCGTTGAACTCCTTGGTAAATGCCGCAATGTTAATGCCGTGCTGGCCCAGGGCGGGGCCTACGGGGGGTGCGGGGGTTGCTTTGCCTGCAGGAATCTGCAGCTTCACATATCCGGTAATTTTCTTCTGTGCCACTTCAGTAGCACCTCCTACTTAAAAATGTGGTGACGGCCGCCCCAACGGCGGTGCCGTCTTTGGCGGAGACGCAGCTCCTCCCACTTTTGCCGGCCCGAAGCCGGCGGAACGGTATTCAGCTCTGCCGCTCGACCTGATCCAGCTCCAGCTCGACAGGCGTCTCGCGGCCGAACATGGAGACAATCACGCACACACGGTTCTTTTCGGGCTCGATCTCCTCCACTGTGCCGGTGAAGCTGGAGAGGGGGCCGTCGATAATCCGAACGTGATCGCCCACTGCATACTTGACGATGATCTCGTGCTTTTCCATTCCCATGGCCAGGACTTCCTCCTCCGTCAGGGGAATGGCCTTGTTGGCGGCGCCGACGAAGCCCGTCACGCCGCGGATATTCCGGACCAGATGCCAGGTGTCATCCGTCATGATCATTTTGATCAGCACATAGCCGGGGAAAACCTTTCGCTCCACGTCTCGGGTGGCGCCGGAGTCGGTTACTTCCGTAACGGTTTCCATGGGGACCTCGATCCGCAGGATCATATCCTCCATGCCGCGGCCGCTGACAAATTTCTCAATGCTGGTTTTTACGGCATTTTCATACCCGGAATAGGTATGGACGACATACCATTTTGCGCTGTCTGCCATCGTCTGCCCCTCAGCCTAGAACGCTGATCAGCATCTGTACGGCGGAAACGGCCACGTAGTCGAAGATCCAGATGCAGGCGCCGATCATCAGGGAGCAGAGCAGCACCGTGCCGGTATTTTTAGCCACCGTTTTTCTGTCGGGCCACACGACTTTTTTCAGTTCGCTTTTCATCTCGCGGAACCACAGGCCGCGGTCTCTCTTCTTCTTGACTTCTTCTGCCATAACGTTACACGCCCTTTCTCAATCGTTCTCTCGCCAGTTACTTGGTTTCCGAATGGAGCGTGTGCTTTCTGCAGAAGGGACAATACTTGTTCAGTTCCAGCTTGTCCGGAGTGTTTTTCTTGTTCTTCATCGTATTGTAGTTTCTGTGTTTGCACTCGTTGCATCTCAGTGTGACTTTTACGCGCATCTAACGGCACCTCCTTATTTTTGGCGTCCGGTCCGGCTCGCGGCCGGAGACGCCGACTGCCTCCCTGCATGCAAAAGACGTCTGCCGTCCTGCCCGAAAAGCGAAAATGCGCATGACAACAAAACCCTTTTTCACAGGTAAAGCTAATTTTAGCACATGAAAACCGGCAGGTCAACTGCTTTTTGCCCCAATCCCACGGGTTTTTTGCAAAAAAGCGGCAAAATGCCGCAAAAAAATCCGCGGGGCGTCAGCCGCCACGGAAAAAAGACCATCCCTGGGGACAAAACATGCCCCGCCCGGCCGTGTAGACCCGTTATAACCTGCACCAAAAGGCCAGGTGGGTTGCCTCCAGTCCGTTTTATCGCTTCCAACTTCCGGCCGCGAACGGCAGCCGGGAGGCCTGCGAACCACGAACTGATCCGGTGTCCCTTATAACGAAATGTGGGTTAAAAAAAGATCTATCACGCACCGCGCAGGGCAGCTATCACGTTATCATATTCAAAGGGGCAAAGCAATCGAAAGCGGGGATCGGGAATCAGGAATTCTCCTCGCTGTCGTCAAAAAGAATTTCCATAAACGCATCGTATGCGGCGTTCAGTTCCTCGTCGCTGTCGCAGGTGGAGAGCAGCTCCTCGCCGTTTTCCTCAATGATTTTCAGGATGATGAGTCCGCTGTCCGGCTCGTCCTCCGAATCCTCTTCCTCTGTGGGGAAAAACGCGCGGTACTCCTGACCGTTCACCTCCGCGGAGGCCACATACTCCAGGACAAGCTCCTGTCCATCCTCGCCGGTCACCGTTACAAAGGTGGGGCCGAACTCATCGCTCAAAACCATCCCTCCCATTCTGCCTTGATGCAGTCAGTTTACCCGATTTCCCGAAAAAAAGCAAGGGCCGCAAGATGGGTAAAGAGGGAATCGCCGGAAGCCGGATCAAAAATTTCCCGCCGTTTTTCGGGCCCGGAGCGCAAATCCCAAACATTTTGGGCGGAAACAAACCATTTTAAAAGTTGACAACCCGTGTTAGAATAGACTGTATTGTTTTGCAAACTTTTCCGGCGTCCGGCCCGCAGGGCTGCCCGCCGGGTCTGCACAGACCGGCACGGGCCGGGAATTTTGAAAAAAGGAGGTGCCCTGCAGTGGAACACGGAAGGCATGAAAGCGCGCCAACCCCGCGCCGTCCGGAATCCAGACAGCGTCAGAGCACCGGAAGGAAGCACTCAAGGGTCGGATTTGTTCTGGGGACGATCCTGCTCATCGGCGCGGTGACCTGCGCCATGGTCTTCGGGATCTTCATGATCTACGTCAAAACCACGCTGGCCCCGTCGCTGGACGTGGACGCCAGCGAGTACTCCATGAACCTCAGCTCCATCATCTATTATAAGGATCGGGACACGGGGGACTGGAAGGAGCTCCAGACGCTGAAGAGCAAGGAAAACCGGGTCTGGGTGGACTACGACCAGATGCCGAAGGCCCTTTGGCAGGCGGCGGTCTCCATTGAGGACAAGCGGTTTTTCACCCATCACGGCGTGGACTGGAGCCGGACGGCCACCGCCACGTTCAACATGTTCTTCAAGAGCCGCAACACCTACGGCGGCTCCACCATCACCCAGCAGCTCATCAAGAACATGACCCAGGACAACCAGGGCACTGTCAAGCGCAAGGTGACGGAAATTTTCCGCGCCCTGGCGTTTGAGAAGAAATACTCCAAGCAGGAAATTCTGGAGCTGTATCTCAACACCATCTATCTGGGCAACAGCTGCTACGGCGTCCAGACGGCGGCGCAGTATTACTTCGGCAAGGACGTGAGCCAGCTCACCACCGCCGAGTGCGCCTGCCTCATCGGTATTACCAACAACCCCTCCATGTACTCCCCCATGCGGACGGACAGCCAGAACAACCACGTCCTCCGGGATGACGCCCACGTCAAGAAGAACAAGGACCGGCAGGAGAGTATTCTGGAGCAGATGGAAAAACAGGGATATCTGGACAAGGCCGGCTACGACGAGGCCGCGGCCCAGACCCTTTCATTCAACGAGACGGCTGTCTCCGCTCCCGAGGAGACGGAGGAGGATACCGGCTCCGCCAACAACTCGTTTTTTGTGGATCAGGTGATCCGGGACGTGGTCAGCGATCTGCAGGAGAAGCTGAACATCTCCGAACAGGCCGCCCGGAACAAGGTGTACTACGGCGGCTATCACATCTATACCACTGTGGATCCCGAGATTCAGGGCATCGCCGAGGACGTGTATGAAAACGACTATCTCCACGTGACCTCCGCCAAGGGCCAGGCCCTCCGCTCCGGCATCACCATTGTGGACGTGACCAACGGCAGCGTGGTGGCCATGGTGGGCGATATGGGCAAGAAAACCGGCGACATGGTCTGGAACTTCGCCACCGACGTGCAGCAGTGCGGCTCGTCCATCAAGCCCGTCTCCGTCTACGCGCCGGCGCTGGACGCGGGTGTGATTACCATGGCGTCCTCCTTTGACAACTACCCGGTTCGCCTGCTCAACGGCAAGCCCTGGCCCAAGAACTCCCCCGCCGGCTACACCGGCTTTGTGACGCTGTCTGCCGGCGTGGCCAACTCCATCAACACGGTGGCGGTGCGCACCATCGAAAAGCTGGGGCTCAGCGCATCCTATTCCTTCCTGACGGAGAAGCTGGGCTTCACCACGCTCACCGACCAGGACAAGGAGCAGGAGGGCGCGCTGGGACTGGGCGGCCTCCATGAGGGCGTCACCACCGAGGAGATGGCCGCGGCCTACGCCTCCTTCGCCAACAACGGCGTGTACAACTCGCCCCGCCTCTATACGAAGGTCACGGACGCCGGCGATAAGACCGTGCTGGAGAACAAAACCGAGAGCCATGTGGCCATGAAGGAATCCACGGCGTATTTCATGAACGAGCTGCTTCAGGGCGTGGTGAACTCCGGCACCGGCCGGTCCGCCAAATTCTCCGGAATGGCCCTGGCCGGCAAGACCGGCACCACCACCGACAATTACGACCGCTATTTTGTTGGCTATTCGCCCTACTACTGCGCCGCGGTCTGGACCGGCTATAAGAACAACGAGAAGATCGTGTATTCCGGAAACCCCTCCATCACCATGTGGAAGAAGGTCATGAGCAAAATCCACGAAAATCTGGAGAACCGGGACTTCACCAAGCCCTCCAGCGGCCTTGCCACGGTAAACGTCTGCGCGGACAGCGGCCTTTTGGCCACCGACGCCTGTGCCTGCGATCTGCGGGGCAGCCGGGTCCGCACGGTGGAAATCGCCGCCGGCACCGGCCCGACGGAAACCTGCAACCTGCATGTCATCAAAAATTACTGCAAGGACGGCAAGTGCCTGGCCGGAGAGAGCTGCCCGGCGGAGAGCGTGGAGCAGCGGTCGTTCCTGGACTATCACCGCACGGATTACGGTATTCTTGCCGACGATAACGCCTATCTTCTCAGCTCTGTTGAGGCCGTGGGCGCGTGCCCGGTGCACAGCGGCCAAGCTCCGGCCCCCGGCGAGGGAGAGGACGGGAATACCGAGCAGCCCGGCGGAGATACCACGACGCCCACAGAGCCGGGGGAGGAGACTCAGCCCGAGGAGGATCCCGCCAACTGGTGGAACAATCTGTGGGGCACCGGAACTGCCAAGCAGGACAGCGGAAAAACACCCTGATCTTGAGAACCGGCGCCGATTCCGCTGCGTTTTTTGGGAAAATATCCGCCGTATGCCTCCGTTTGAAGGAATTTTTGCGAAAAAATTCGTTTTTACAGGGGAAAGATGGAAAAATTGAATTGCACAGCGGCGAAAAACATGATATGATGGCAAAAACTCAGACATTTGGCCACAGGAGGACGGCAGAATGAGCAAGGATGTAAAATATTATATCGTGGCGGCGGAGGCGCTGCCTGAGATTTTCATTAAAGTCGCGGAGGCCAAACGGATGATGCAGACGGGCGAAGCCTCCACTGTGGGCGCCGCCACCCGCCTGGTGGGCATCAGCCGCAGCGCGTTCTATAAATACAAGGATTCCGTGCAGCCCTTCAACGATATGAAGGCAGAGCACATCATCACCTTTTACGGAATGCTGAAGGACAGCTCCGGCGTCCTGTCCCGGGTTCTGTCCGTGTTCGCCATGACCGGCGCCAATATTCTCACCATCAACCAGAGTATTCCCACCAACGGCTGCGCCGCCGTGACCATTTCCGCCGAGACCTCCGAGATGGAGGAGACGCTGGAGACGCTGATCGCGGAGGTCTCCAATGTCAACGGCGTGGTGAAATTCGAGGCGATGGCGGGCTGAGCCGCCGGGCAGACAGAGAAAACCGGGACGCTTTGCCCGGTTCCCGCAAGGGCGCCGCGATCATTTTTTGGATATGACAGAACGGAGAGAGCCTCTCCGTTCTGTTTTTTTGCCCCGTGGCATAGGGTACCACGGAGGTGATCTACCGTGAAAGATCCGTTCAGTCGGTTTGCTGTCCGCCTGACCGCCGCGCTGCTGCTGGGGCTGGGCCTTCTGCTGCTCCATGGGCACGGCGGAGCCGTGGGACAGCTCTTTGCGCCGGTGTGCGCGTCTCCCTGGGAGATGTCCAAGTTGTTCTACTGGCCGTCGCTGGCCGTGCTGCTCCTCACCGCCGGTCTGTCCGGCGGCATGAAAAAGACATTCTGCGCCGCCGCGCCCTCTCTGGCCGTCACGCCTCTGGCCCTGTGTCTGGTGCTCTGGGCGGTCTCACCGGTGACGGAGCGGGCTGGAGTGACCTTGGTGGCTTGGGTCACGGCCACGGTGATCGGTCTGGCACTGGCCAATCAGGAGCGGATTTCCCGCCGTCGGGCCGTGTGGCTGGTGCTGGCGGCGGCCGTAGGCGCCGCCTATCTGCTCTTTACCCTCTTTCCACCGGCGGCAGGCCCGTTCCTGGATCCGGCGGACGCCGCCGCCGCGGCTGTCATTCCGTACTGAGGAGGGGGAGAATCTAACACTTTTGAAAGAATGGGAAAATCGCTTGACAAACAAAAAACTTGTGCTATTGTATTAGATTATTAAGACAGTTCGCGGGGGGAGGGAGAGGTCCGCCGCGGGGTTGTTTACGGACAGGAGCGGTATACGTGATTGGATTGAAAAAAAGAGAGAAAAAAGAGCCGGACGCCTTGGCGGCCGGCGGGGAAATTGGGGACAAGACCGCCGTTCAGGGGCTGAAGCTGCCGGGAAAGCGGAAAAAACGCAGGCTGATCCGCGTGCTGGTGATCGTGGCTTTACTGGCCGCGGCTGCGGTGGCGGTGGTTCCACGGCTGACCGGGAAGAAAGCCGGGCAGGTGGACAGCAGCTATCTGGTGTCCACCGCCGTCCGCCGGGATCTGACGGAGTCGGTGACCGGCACGGCGACGCTGGAACCGGCGGATTCCTACAATGTGACCACCCTGGTGTCCGGGGAGGTCCTCAGCGCGCCCTTCGAGGAGGGCGACCAGGTGGAGAAGGACGATCCGCTTTTCTCGGTGGACGCCAGCGACGCGGCCAACACCGCCAGCACGGCGGCGGTGGCTGTGCAGCAGGCCCGCAACAGCTATGCGCAGGCCAAGGAGGCCATGTATCCCACGGCCACGCTGTCCGGCGTAATCAGCGAGACCTACGTCAAAAACGGGGATACGGTTTCCGCCGGCTCCCAGCTGTGCCGGATCGCAGCCAGCACCGATCTGACCATTGATTTCCTGTATTCCTTCGATTCTGCCAACAGCATCTACGTGGGGCAGACCGCCATGATCTATCTCAGCGGCTACGCGGGAACCGTCAACGGCACGGTGGCCTCGGTGTCCGACGGCTCCACTGTGGCCGACGGCGGCATGCGGCTGCGGACGGTGCGGGTCAAGGTCAAAAATCCCGGCGCCGTGGCGGACGGCTGCACCGCCCAGGCCAATATCGGCGGCAACCTCAACTACGGCAGCGCCGCCGTGTCCCTGGCCTCCTCCGGCACGGTCTACGCCAGCGGCAGCGGCACTGTCACCGGCTTTTCCAAAATGGCCGGCAGCAGCGTCTCCGCCGGACAGGTTTTGTGCACGGTGGAGTCGGAGTCCAACCGGACGCAGCTCAAAAACGCCAAGCTGGCCATCGATTCCTCCGCGCTGACCCAGAGCAGCGCCCAGCAGAATATGAAGGATTACCGGATCAAGGCGCCTATCTCCGGCAAGGTCATCGAGAAAAACGTCAAAACCGGCGATATGATCAAGGGCATGGACTCCGGCACTCTGGCCGTGGTCTACGATCTGAGTTATCTCAAGCTCTCCATGAAGGTGGACGAGCTGTATATCCGCAGAGTTCAGGTGGGACAGAAGGTGGAGATCACCGCCGACGCCGTGGAGGGCAAGACCTTTTACGGCGTAGTGGATAAGGTGAGCATCAACGGCACCACCACCGACGGCGTCACCACCTACCCCGTCACCATCACCATTCGGGAGTACGGGGAGCTGCTGCCCGGCATGAATGTGTCCGCCACCATCATCGGGGAGACGGTGCCCAACGCGCTGTGCATCCCGGTGGACGCGGTGGAGAGCGGCAACACGGTGCTGGTGCCTGAAAAGGGCGCCATGAATCCCAAGGGCACCGGCGTCGTGGACGCGTCCAAAATCAAAAAGGTGCAGGTCAAGGTGAGCCGCAACGACAGCGAGTACATCGAGGTAACGGACGGGCTCGGCGAGGGGGACACCGTGCTGACCCGGAATCAGGCCTCCAGCGCCATGGATTCCATGATGGGAGGCTGATCCCATGGGCCATCTCATTGAGTTTCGGGACGTCTATAAGATCTATCAGATGGGAACGGAGGCGGTGCACGCCCTGGACGGCGTCAGCCTGGCCATCGACCAGGGGGAGTTTGTGGCCATCGTGGGCCAGTCCGGCTCCGGCAAATCCACGGCTATGAACATCATCGGCTGCCTGGACGTACCCACGTCCGGCAGCTACCATCTGGAGGGCATTGACGTATCCACCCTGGACGACGATCAGCAGGCGGTGATCCGCAACAAGCTGCTGGGCTTCGTATTCCAGCAGTACAACCTGATTCCCAAGCTGAACGTGCTGGAAAATGTGGAGCTGCCGCTGCTCTACGCCGGCCTGCCCGCCGGCGAGCGGCGACAGCGGGCCGTTCAGGCCCTGGAGCGGGTGAGCCTTGCGGACAAGATCCGCAACCTGCCCTCCCAGCTCTCCGGAGGACAGCAGCAGCGGGTGTCCATCGCCCGGGCGCTGGCGGGACATCCGTCGGTGATCCTGGCGGACGAGCCCACCGGCGCGCTGGACTCCCACACGGGCCGGGAGGTGCTGGGCTTTCTTCAGAAGCTTAACGCCGAGGGGGACACGGTGGTGCTCATCACCCACGACAACTCCATCGCCGTCCGGGCTAAGCGTATTGTCCGGCTGCAGGACGGACGCGTGATTTACGACGGGGACGCCTCCGACCCCAGAGCCGTGGTGCAGCCCGCGGACAGCGGCGCCGGTGCGGATGCCGGGGAGGTGCGCATATGAACTTTTCACAGGCCTTCAAACTGGCGGTCAAGTCCCTGCGCACCAGCAAGATGCGGGCGTTTCTCACCATGCTGGGCATCGTCATCGGCGTGGCGGCGGTGATTGTCATCATCTCCCTGGGCCACGGCATGGAGGGGATGATGAACCAGCAGTTCGACAAACTGGGCGCCAACCTGATTCAGGTGCGGATTTACGGCGCGGGAGACGGAAGTACCCGGACCGTCTCGCCGGAGGATCTCTACGCTCTGGCAAAAAAATATCCCCAGTACATTTCCGGCGTGTCGCCCTACGTGATCTCCCAGACCAAGGTGCGCTTCAACGGGGAGGACTATCAGCACACCAGTATCTACGGCGTCAGCGAGATCCTGTTCAACAGCGACAAGGGCCACACCATCGACGGCGAGTCTCTCCGGGAGGGCCGGTTTTTGCAGTATATCGACGTCAGCCGCCATCAGAATGTCTGCGTGGTGGGTACCTTTCTGGCGGATCAGGTCCTGGGCGGCGACGCGCTGGGCAAGACGCTGTCCATCGGGGGAGTGCCCTATACGGTGATCGGCGTTTTGAACAAGTCGGCGGATTCCGCCGAGGGCAGCCAGGACGACCAGCTCTATATCCCGTACAGCAACGCCATCCGGATCAACGCGGCGGCCGCGGCGGATAAGGCGGCAGCCGCAGGCATAACCGGCGGCACCGGCGGTACCTATTCCGTGGACGGCTATCTGGTCACCAGCACCGACCGCAATACGGCCGCGGCGGCCAAGGGCCTCATCGAAAACCGGCTTTTCCGGACGTTTCAGGACACCGACGCCTACTTCGTGGTGACGGCGTCGGAGATGATGGATTCCATGAACGCCATGGTGGGCACCATGATGGTGGTACTGGTGGCCATCGCGGCCATCTCCCTTCTGGTGGGCGGCATCGGGATTATGAACATCATGCTGGTGTCCGTGACCGAGCGCACCCGGGAGATCGGCATCCGAAAGTCCCTGGGGGCCAAGCGGCGGGACATCCGCAGCCAGTTCATTATCGAGGCCGGGACCACCTCGGCCATCGGCGGCCTGCTGGGTATTCTGCTGGGAATCCTGCTGGCCTCCGCGGCGGGAATGGCCATCGGCGGCTACATGAGCGCACAGATGGGCGGCGGCACGTTCAACGCCGTCCCCACGCCTGCGGCCATCGGCGTCAGCTTCGGCGTGTCGGTGGGTATCGGAATCCTGTTCGGCTATCTGCCCGCCAACAAGGCGGCCAAGCTGAACCCCATCGACGCGCTGCGCTACGAATAACGGAATAAAGCCCCGCAAAGCCCGCACCGCCTTTCAGCGGCGCGGGCTTTGATGCGCGAGAGCCGCCCCAAAAAAAGCTGTGCTCCCCCCAAAAATCCGCCGGGATAAAACTTTTCCGGCCCCCGCCGCGTCTATCAGTCAGAACGAAGAAAGAAAGGACCCAAAGGCGTTGAATAAGAAAGAAGAAAAACTGACGTCCTATCTTCTGGAGAACCAGTCCAGGTTCTACCGTCTGGCGTACAGCTATCTTGGAAGCAGGGAAGACGCCCTGGACGCGGTACAGACCGCCGTCTGCAGGGCACTGGAAAAACAAAGAGAGCTGAAGAACGAGGACGCGGTGGCAACCTGGTTTTACAGGATTCTGGTCAACATCTGTACCGACCAGCTCCGGCGCCGCAAGCGGGTGATCTTTGTGCCGCCCGAGGCACTGGACACCGGAAGCTACGACGATCCCGCCCCGGACGACAGCCTGTACCGGCAGGTAAACGCGCTGCCGCCGGAGATCCAGACCGTGGTGAAGCTTCGGTTTTACGAGGAGCTGTCGCTGCAGGAGATCGCGCAGGTCACCGGATGGAATCTCAATACCGTGAAAACCAGATTGTACGGGGGCCTCAAAAAGCTGAGAGTATCTTTGGAGGAGCAACTATGAAAAATTTTGACGAAGCCAAGCGTGTTTACGAGTCCGCCGAAATCCCGGCGGAGCTGGACAGCCGCGTCCGGGCGGGAATGAAGGAGGGCGCCCGCCGCGCCCGCCGTGTCCGGACGCTGCGCCGCTCCCTGGGAAGCGCAGCGGCCTGTCTCGCGGTGCTGTTCGCGGGACTGAACCTCTTTCCCACCTTCGCGGCGGCCGCCGCGGATGTTCCCGTGGTGGGAGGATTTTTCCAGGTGCTGACTGTGCGGAGCTGGGAACGCACCGGCGACGGGCTGGTGGTGCATGTGGATCAGCCCGCCGTGTCGGCCCAGGGCTCCGGCAGCGAAATGCCCGAACTGAGCAAAAAGGTCAACCAGGAGATCCGGGAGCGGGTGGACGCCCGGGTAGCCGAGGGCGAAAAGACAGTGGCCGAGTACAAGGAGGCGTTCCTCGCCACCGGCGGCACCGAGGATGAGTGGGCGGAACATGACAACAAGGTCACAGTCACCTATGACGTGGAGTCCCAGACGGAGGACACCGTCTCCTTTGTGCTTCACACCATGATCTCCACCTCCGTGGGGGATCAGCAGGACTACTACTACAACCTGGATCTGAAGAAGGACCGGGAGCTGACCCTGGCCGACCTGCTGGGCGATGACTGGGTAAACGTCTGCAACAAGTCCATTAAGGCGCAGATGGCCGCCAGCGAGGATCCCTCCGTCTATTTTGACGCGTCTATGGGCGGCTTTGAGACAGTGGATGAAACCACCGGTTTCTATATCAATGCGGCCGGGAACCCGGTGGTGGTGTTCCCCCGGGCCACCGTGGCCATCGGTGCCATGGGCCAGGTGGAGTTTGAGATCACCAAGTAAAGATATTCGGACAAAGAGGCGGGGCAGTGCTCCCTGCCTCTTTTCTATTGCATTTTTCCTACTGATATTGTATGATATGTCCCAAAAGAAAAAGGGGGAATCCGTTGTGAAAATCGCACACAGCATTACAGATCTGATCGGCCGCACACCGCTGCTGGAGCTGACCAACTATGAGCAGCGTCACGGCCTGCCCGCCACGCTCCTGGGAAAGCTGGAGCGCAGCAATCCCGCGGGAAGCGCCAAGGATCGGGTGGCGGAGCACATGATTTCCGCGGCGGAGGCCGACGGACGGCTGCAGCCCGGCGCCACCATCATTGAACCCACCTCCGGCAACACGGGCGTCGGCCTGGCCGCCGTGGGCGCGGCCCGGGGCTACCGGGTGGTTCTCACCATGCCGGATACCATGAGCCTGGAGCGGCGGAACCTCATCGCCGCCTACGGCGCGGAGATTGTGCTGACTCCCGGCGATCGGGGCATGACCGGCGCGGTGGAAAAGGCGGAGGAGCTCCGCGCCTCCACCCCCGGCAGCATCATCGCGGGCCAGTTTGACAATCCCGCCAATCCGGAGGCTCACTTTTTGACCACCGGCCCGGAGATCTGGAACGATACGGACGGCGAGGTGGACATCTTCGTGGCGGGGGCGGGCACCGGCGGCACCCTCACAGGCACCGGGCGGTATCTCAAAAAGAAAAATCCGGAGATCCGCATCGCGGCGGTGGAGCCGGCTTCGTCGCCGCTGCTCTCCCAGGGACGCTCCGGGCCTCATGGGCTGCAGGGCATCGGCGCCAATTTTGTGCCGAAAAATTACGACCCCTCCGTGGTGGATGAGATCCTCACCGTTACGGACGAGGACGCCTACGCTGCGGGCAGGGAGCTGGCCCGGGGCGAGGGCCTGCTGGTGGGAATCACCTCCGGAGCCGCCGTATGGGCGGCGGCGGAGCTGGCCCGCCGGCCGGAGAACCGGGGGAAGATCATCGTGGCGCTGCTGCCGGATTCCGGCGAGCGGTATCTGTCCACCCCTATGTTTGCCGAAAAATAACAAAGAATTCATGCACAGAACCTAAAAAAGAGAAACGGAGGAGCACAATGCTCCTCCGCTTCTCTTTTTTTCTGCAGGCAGTCCGAAACGGTTATTCCGCCGCCATGGCGGCGCGCAGCCGGTCGGTCAGCGCCCCCTCAAAAAGCTCCGTGGCATGGGCGTGCAGCGTCTCCAGCGCACCGGCCGAAAGCGTGCAGGGCAGCTTCTGCCCCGCGCCCATGGACAGGTCCATGTCAAAGACAAACTTGACCTCCGGATCTTCGGGAGCATTGGAGCCGTTGACCTTCAGCTTTCCGGGACCGGCGTGGATCTTGGCCTGGCAGCTGGAATCCAGCTTCACCAGAAGGTCCGAGGAGCAGTTGAGCAGATCTTCCTCCCGGACGTCCGGCTCGTTCAGAGCGCCGGTATAGGCGGGGGCAAACAGCTCCGCCCAGCGTACATCCCGGAGCTCCAGCTTTTCCCGAGAGAAGATGTTGACGTAGCGCAGGCCCACCCGCTCAAAATAGGCGGGCTTGTAGATGCTGATAAATTCTGCCAGGGGCTTGTCCAGCTGACGGGCGAAGGTCTCCCAGCCGGCGTAGTGCAGGGTGGACAGGGCGATAAAGTTCTCCGTCAGGTTCAGCTTCCAAAAGCCGTCGGCGGAAATGAAGTTGTAGTTGGCCACCGGCGGCTGCTGGCGCACCTGGGGATTGGGGCCGCCCAGGCCGACGATCTGCGGCGGAACGGTGTCCTCCCGTTTGACGTACTGGGGGAAGGCGGCGCGGATGGCCTCCTGAAAATCGGCGGGCTCCGTGTTGTTGATAGAGAGAATGGCGGGAAAACGGAGCTGGCAGATGACCTCATGGACAGGGGCCTTTCTGTATACAGTCCGGGGGTGATTGGAAAACAGCATGGCACATGCTCCTTTTTTCTGGATTCACAATCATTCTAGCCCAGCTGTTTCCAAAAGTCAATGCGCCCCGTTTTAGAGGTAGAAGCGGTGGCAGCCGATGGTGGTGAAATAGGCGCGGTTGGCGTTGATCCACTTCCCCTGGGACAGCGCAGGAGCATAAAAATAGAGACAGGCTCCCACCACGCTCTGACCGCCCAGAGCGGCCTTCGCCGCCGCTACGGACTGAGCGGTGGGCGTATCGTAGATGGCGCTGTTGCTGGTGGGCTCAAACTGCACGCCGTCCTTTGTGTCAAATACCACGGATTTGACGGTGTTGGGAAATTCCCGGGAGGCCACCCGGTTGAGTACCACGTTGCCCACGGCGATCTGCCCGGCGGACGACTCTCCCCGGCTCTCCGCGCTGATGACCCGGCTGAGCCAGTACAGATCCTCCTGGGAATAGGAGACGGCTTCCGCGCCTGTGGTCACGGCAGCGCCGCCCAGGGAGCTGTCCCAGGAGACCTGGTAGCCCAGAGCCTCACACAGCGCCCGCAGGGGAACGTAAGTACAGCCGTTTTCCACCCGGACGGCACAGGAGGAGACGTAGGCCGTGCCGTCCACACGGATCTCCCGGAGCCCCGGAACGGCTGTGATCCGCACGCCGTCCCGCTCCGCCGATGCGCACCGGGCCTCGCTGTCCCAGCAGACGCTCCATCCGCCCAGCGCCTGGCACAGCGCCCGCAGGGGAACGGCGGTGGCGCCCGAATCCACATAGGATGTGCCGGAGAGCAGCACCCCGTCCACGGTTACCGGCACCGTCCGGGCCGCCTGCGCCGGGAGCGCGGCACACAGGCAGAGCACAAGGACGGTAAAGCCTGTCAAAAGTGTTCGTTTCATGGCGTTTCTTCCTTTCTGTACCGGTTGATACTAAAAAGTATACAAAAAGTTACAAAAAGTAACAACCCACAAAGTCTGGAAATCCCGGGAAAAACCGGCAGCTGCGGACTGCCGGAGATGGGAAAAGGCGGCCCCGGCGGGGCCGCCTTGCAAAGAGCGGAACAGAGAGGGGACGCAGTTCAGGCCAGCTTTTCCCGGAGCCGGATGGCGATGGCGTCCAGAAATTCTCCGGAGGTGACGGCGCGGACGGGGAAGCCGTCGTCCGCCAGACCCGCCAGATCCTTGGTCATAATTCCAGCGGAGAGCGTCTCCAGGGACGCGCTCTCCAGCGCTTCGCCGAAGCGAACCAGGTCGGGCAGCTGATCCAGCGCGCCCCGGCGGCGCAGAGCGCCGGACCAGGCGAAGATGGTGGCCATGGGGTTGGTGGAGGTCTGCTCGCCCTTGAGATACCGGTAGTAGTGGCGGGTGACGGTGCCGTGGGCGGCCTCAAACTCCATGGTTCCGTCGGGGGAGACCAGGACGGAGGTCATCATGGCCAGAGAGCCAAAGGCGGTGGACACCATGTCGCTCATCACGTCGCCGTCGTAATTCTTGCAGGCCCAGATATAGCCGCCCTCGGACCGGATGACCCGGGCCACCGCGTCGTCGATGAGCGTGTAGAAATAGGTGAGGCCCAGAGCTTCAAACTGCGCCCGGTAGGTGCTCCGGTACTCCTCTTCAAAAATGCGCTTGAACACGCCGTCGTAGACCTTGGCAATGGTGTCCTTGGTGGAAAACCACAGGTCCTGCCGGGTGTCGATGGCGTACTGGAAGCAGGAGCGGGCGAAGGAGCGGATGCTGGATTCCTTGTTGTGCTGGCCCTGAAAGACGGCGGGGCCGTCCACGCTCTGCACGGTGACAGACTGCTCCCGGCCGCTGACGCCCCGGAAGGTCAGGGTGGCGGTGCCGGGCTCCTCCGTTTCCAGATCCACGGCCTTGTAGACGTCGCCGTAGGCGTGGCGGGCGATGGTAATGGGCTTTTTCCAGTTCCGCACCGCCGGCTTGATGAAGGGGAGCACAATGGGCGTGCGGAACACCGTTCCGTCCAGAATGGAGCGGATGGTGCCGTTGGGGGATTTCCACATCTTCGTGAGCTGGGGATATTCCTCCATGCGCTGGGCGTTGGGGGTGATGGTGGCGCACTTGACGCCTACGCCGTACTTTTTGGCGGCGTTGGCGGCGTCCGATGTCACCCGGTCCTCCGTCTCGTTGCGGTGCAGAAGGCCCAGGTCGTAGTACTCGGTTTTCAGCTCCACAAAGGGGAGAATCAGCCGGGTCTTGATCATGTCCCAGAGTACCCGGGTCATCTCGTCGCCGTCCATCTCCACCAGGGGCGTGGTCATTTTGATTTTTTCCATATCAGCCGTTCCTCTTTGCATAGTAGTTCATCAGGCAGCCGTCCAGAATGATCTCCTTTTCGTCGCCGGTGAGGCCGCGCACGTGGAGCAGAAGCTCCCGGACGCTGCCGTCCCGGCAGATCACCTTGGCCGGAATATCCTCCAGTCCCGTTTCAATGGCCGTGCGGATGCCGGGGACAAACACGCAGTCCCCCACATCATAGTCGAAGGAGGCGTCCTGATCCAGAGTGAAGGGCAGGATACCCCAGTTGATGCAGTTGGAGCGGTAGCGCTTGGTGGCGAACTCGTAGCAGATATTGGCCAGCCCGCCCAGCACCTTCTGGCAGGAGGCCGCCTGTTCCCGGGCGGAGCCGTCGCCGGGCTTGTTGGCAAAAACGCAGGAGCCGTACTGGGTGACGCCCATCAGCCGGGCGGGATCGCCCACCCGGGAGAGAAGCTCCCGAAGCTTGAGGGGGGATTTCCCCTCCAGCCGGTCGGACTCCTCGGCGGCCACCGATTTGGCCCGGGGCACATACTGGGGATCCCGGCGGGAGAGCGTAAATTCCGAAAGGCGCAGGGGGTTGGAGCGGTAGGAGGACGTCTCCCCGGAGGGGATCAGCTCGTCCGTGGTGGTGACGGGATCCCGCAAAACCGCGCACAGCTCCACCAGCAGGTTTTCACTCAGCGGCTGCATCCGCGGCCAGTCCGTGATGTTGGGCCCCATTTGCAGCGGAACGGAGGGGTCGGGCCGACCGAAGCCGTAATAGAGCCGGCGGTCGTAGACCGTCTTGTCGAAATGATATGCGTGGTGCGCCGGTTCATAGGAAAGATCCGTGGCAGCGGTGATTTTTCCCCCGCAGCGGGCGGTGGCCGCAATGGAGCGGGCGTCCATCAGGCACACGCCGGCAAACTGCCCCTCGCCGGGCTTGCTGCCCTCCCGGTTGGGGAAGTTCCGGGTGGTGTGCCGAATAGAAAGACCGTTGTTGGCCGGCACGTCGCCGGCGCCGAAGCAGGGGCCGCAGAAGCTGGGCTTGATGACGGCGCCGGATTCCAGCAGGGAGGATGCGGCGCCGAGTCTGGTCAGCTCCAGCGAGACGGGCACGGAGGTGGGGTAGACGTCCAGCGAAAAAACATCGCTGCCGATGCTGCCGCCGGAGAGGATCTGAGCCGCCTCGTCGATGTTGTCGAAAAGACCGCCGGCGCAGCCGGCAATGACGCCCTGGGTGGCCCATACGCCGCCGTCGCGGATCCGATCCGTCAGATGGGGCTGGGCCAGGGGAAAGCGCCGCTTGGCGTCGGCTTCCACGCCGGAGAGAATCTCTCCCGCGTTCTCCAGAAATTCCCGGATGGTGTAGGCGTTGGAGGGGTGGAAGGGCAGAGCGATCATGGGCTCCACCGCGGACAGGTCTACGGTGACCATGCGGTCGTAGTACGCGCCGTCGGCGGGATGCAGGGGACGGAAGTCCTCCGGCCGCTGATGAATCCTGTAAAATTCCTCCGTCACTCCGTCCGTCTCCCAGATGGAGGAGAGGCAGGTGGTCTCGGTGGTCATCACGTCCACGCCGTTGCGGTAGTCGATGGGCAGGCCCGCGATGCCGGGGCCCGCAAATTCCAGCACCCGGTTTTTGACAAACTCGCCGGAAAAGGTGGCCTTTACCAGGGCAATGGCCACGTCGTGGGGGCCTACGCCCCGGCGGGGCGTGCCCGTGAGATAGACCAACACCACCTCGGGATAGTTGAGATCCCAGGTGTTCTTCAGAAGCTGTTTACATAATTCCGGACCGCCCTCACCGACGGCCATGGTGCCCAGGGCGCCGTAGCGGGTGTGGGAATCGGAGCCCAGGATCATTTTCCCGCAGCCGGCCATCTGCTCCCGGGCGTAGGAGTGGATGACGCTCTGATTGGCGGGAACATAGATGCCACCGTATTTTTTCGCGGCGGACAGACCGAACATATGGTCGTCCTCGTTGATGGTGCCGCCTACGGCGCAAAGGCTGTTGTGGCAGTTGGTCAGGGCGTAGGGGATGGGAAACTCCCGCATGCCGGAGGCCCGGGCCTGCTGGATGATGCCCACATAGGTGATGTCATGGGAGACCATGGCGTCGAAGCGGATTTTGAGGCGGTCGGGATCGCCGGAGGTGTTGTGAGCCTGGAGAATCCCATAGGCCATCGTCCGTTTCCGGCCGTCCTCTGGGGAGAGGGGAGCAGCGTCGCAGGGGACGCCGTCTACAAGGTAGACGCCCTTGTTATGCAGGGTAATCATGGAGCATACCTCCTGAAAAAAAGTAAAAGAGAGACGCCCGGAGAAAAAGCTGCGGCGGAAGAGCAGCCCTGAAGGTGACTCCGAACGCTTTTGACTATGATAGCACATCGACCGGCGCAAAGAAAGAAAATTTGCAGGAAAAGCGGGTAAATCCTGCAAATTTGGAAAATTTTCCAGTTTTTTGGCCGGGCTGCCCGCTGGCAGCCGCTAATTTGTTGCCGACGGCCCCGGATTGTGGTACGGTGGACGGGTAAATCAAGGCTCTGAGAAGGGTAGAAAGGGAAAGTCAACGGCGCGTTGATTGCTTTTCCGCGCTTCGGCGGTTATTCTGAAAGACGAGGTGAGCGCAAAATGGATCAGAGACAAACGGGGGCGCTGCTGGCTGCCCTCCGGGCCGAACGGGCCATGACCCAGCGGCAGGTGGCCGCACAGTTGGGCGTCAGCGCTCAGGCCGTGTCCAAATGGGAGCGCGGCCTGGGGTGCCCGGATGTGGAACTGCTGTCGGCGCTGGCCGGAATTTTCGGGGTGGGCGTGGAGCGGCTGCTGGCCGGCGCGCTGGACCCCAACGAACAGGAGACCGGAAATATGAAACGGCTCAGATTTTATGTCTGCCCCAGCTGCGGCAATCTGCTGACTGCCGCCGGGAGCGCGGAGCTTGCCTGCTGCGGAAGAAAGCTCCTGCCCCTGGAACCCAGGCGGGCGGACGACGCCCATGCGGTTCGGATTCAGCCTGTGGAGGACGAGTGGTATGTGACCTTCGGCCATCCCATGGAGAAGGATCATTTTATCCGCTTTTTTGCCTGGGTGGGCGTGGAGCGGCTGGTGCTGGTGCGCCTCTATCCCGAGCAGGGCGGCGAGCTGCGGATCCCCAGGGTGTACGGCGGAAAGCTGTACCTCTGCTGCTCCCGCCACGGCCTTTTCGAGGTGACGCCCTGAGCGGTCGGAGCTTTGGCGCAGATAAAAGAGGGGAG
>JALCRQ010000024.1 GCA_022652655.1 Oscillibacter sp.
GCATGAAATCCCCGGCCTGCAAAACGGCGGTGGTGATGGTGGACAGCGCGTAAAAAACCGCGGCGGAGGAGCCGGTCTGCAGCAGGCGGACGGCCAGCAGCTCCTTGTTTCCAAGCGAGGGAAAGAGCAGGTGCATAATGGGAAAGGCCAGCACGCTCAGCCCCACCGCGCAGGGGATGGCCACCGCCATGTTGAGCTTGATGACGGCGGTGATTTTCCGCTGCAGCTCCCGGCGGCTGCCCCGGCCCACGGAGGCGGCCACGATACTGGGCACCGCGGAGGCGGCCATGGCCGTGGCAATGGCCACGGGCAGGTTCACCATCTGGTTATACTGGGTGTTGAACACGCCCTGAAGGGCGCTGACCTCGGCGTCGGCAAAGCCCCGGAGGGCCATCACATTTCCAAACAGAAAGTCGTCCAGCGTGTAGCCGATCTGGTAGATGGTCTGGCTCAGCACCACGGGGATGACGGTCAGGATCAGCTGGCGGTAAATGAGAAAGTGGGCCTCCGGAGCGGAGCGCAGCCCGGAGCGGGGGCGGCGGGTGCGGAAAAAGAGAAACATCACAAAGGCGAGCCCCGCGGCCGCGCCGGCCAGGGTGCCCAGCGTGCCGCCGGCGGCGCCCCAGGCTTCGGCCTGAGGATCCGCGGCGTAAATGCGCATCAGCTGCCAGGCTGCGATCACGCTGACGAAGGCGTTGACGATCTGCTCCAGAATCTGGGACACCGCGGTGGGCACCATATTGCCGTGCCCCTGGAACCAGCCCCGGAAGGTGCCCAGCAGCGCCACCACAAATGTGGTGGGGGCCAGAACCCGCAGCGGCTTGGCCAGACCCGGCCGGTGGTAGAGCTCCTCCAGCGCGCCGGCGCCGAAATGGAGGATCAGCGCCGCGGCGCCGCCCAGCAGAACGGCAAAAACCAGCGCGTCGGCAAAGACGCGGCGGGCGCTGCGCTCGTCGCCCCGGGCCGTCCGGGCGGAGACCATTTTGGACACCGCCAGCGGCATGGAGCAGGAGGAGAGGGTCAGGGCGATGTTGTAAATGCCGAAGGATACGGAGTAGATGCCGTTTCCCGCGTTCCCCAGCAGATTGGCCATGGGAATGCGGTAGAGAAACCCGATGATTTTGGTGACGAATCCCGCGGCCGCCAGAATGGCGCCCTGCACCAGCATGGTCCGCTCGCTGTTTTCCGTCATGCTCCGCTCCCCCCACATTGATTTGATTGTCCTATTGTAGGCAAAGAGGGGGCGGAAGTCAAGGGGGGTGCGTATCCGGCGGGAATTTACGGAGTTCTTGCAATATGCGGGGAAAATGTGTACAATATCCCTAATCATTTAATGGCTGACGCGGCTGCGCAGCCGGAAACGGGGGAACGTCCATGGGCCGGATCGGAAAGGAAAACTACTATCTGGACATCGCGGAAACCGTCCTGGAGCGGGCGACCTGCCTGCGGCGCCTTTACGGCGCGCTGATCGTGAACAACGACGAGATTATTTCCACCGGCTACAACGGCGCCCCCCGGGGACGGGCCAACTGCGTGGACATGGGCTACTGTTCCCGCCAGGCCATGCAGGTGCCCAGGGGAGAGCGGTATGAGCTGTGCCGCAGCGTCCATGCCGAGGCCAACGCCATCATCTCCGCCGCCCGGCGGGATATGGTGGGCGCCACGCTTTACCTGGTGGGCAGAGACGGCCAGACCGGGGAGCTGCTCTCCGACGCCACCTCCTGCCCTATGTGCCGGCGCCTGATCATCAACGCGGGGATCGAGAAGGTGGTCATCCGCCGCACCGCCGCGGAGTTTGTCAGCGTCTGTGTGAGCGACTGGGTGGCGGAGGACGACCTGCTGCTGCCCCGGGACCCGGATGAGGCGCTGAACCGGAGTTGACTGCCCAAAATCCGGAATTGTCGGCGTCTGCCGGCAGAAAGGAAGAACCCTCTTTTGAAAATCGGACTTGTGACATTTTATCACATCCACCATTACGGCGCGTTTTTGCAGGCCTGTGCAACGGAGCGGGCGGTGGAGGCCCTGGGCGGCGAATGTGAGATCATCAATTATTATGTAAACCAGAACAACACCCTTTTCAAAAAGCCTGCGGGGCTGGGCGCGGCGGCGGCGGACGCCCACACGGCGCTGCACTATCGTGCGCTCCGGCTGCGAAGCGACCGGTTTGAGTCGTTTTCCCGAAAGAATCTCCGCATTACCGCCCACCGCTACGGAAGCGAGGCGGAGCTGCAGCGGGACTGCCCGGCTTACGACGCGTACCTCTCCGGCAGCGACCAGATCTGGAACCCCCGGATTTTCCCCGACGGCCGGTTCGATCCGGTGTTTTTCAGCGCCTTCGCCTCCGGCAGGAAGATTGCCTACGCGCCGTCCTTCGGGATTCCCCACGTGCCCGACAGCATGGAGGAGGAGCTGCGGGGCTACCTGGCGCCGTTTTCCCACATCGCCGTCCGGGAGCGGCAGGGACAGCGGATTATCCGGGAGGTGACCGGACGGGACGTGCCGGTGGTGCTGGATCCCACCCTGCTTTTAAAGCGGGAACAGTGGGAGGAGCTGGTCGCGCCCCCGGCCCTTTCCGGCGGGTATATCCTGGTTTACTGCATCAGTGCCCCCGGGGCTCTGACGCCGTACGTGGAAAAGCTGGCGGCGGAGACGGGGCTGCCGGTGGTGCAGCTGTGCGGCACCCGCCGGAAGGTCTGCGCTCAGGCCCGCTGCGTGCTGGACGCGGGGCCTGCGGAATTTTTGGGCCTGTTCCGGAACGCGGCGTACGTGTGTACCAACTCCTTCCACGGGACGGTTTTTTCCGTACAGTTTGAAAAGCCCTTTTTCACGTCGGTGGCGCCGGCGGAGATGGCGGAGCCGGAGTGCTCCCGGACGTACAGTCTGCTCTCCGCGCTGGGCCTGGACTGCCGGATTATCGGCAAGGGCGACACTGCGGCGCTGGACAGCCCTGTGGACTGGCAGGACGCCGGCCGCCGTCTGGCGGAGAAGCGGGAGCAGTCGCTGCGCTATCTGCGCTGCGCCCTTTTTGACGAGCCCTATGAGGAGCCCGCCGCCCAGCCCGAAAACCGGGCGGAGAAGCTCCCGCAGCTGGCCGCCCCTGCCGAGTGCACGGGCTGCACCGCCTGCATGAGCGGCTGCCCTCAAAACGCCATCACCATGGAGCGGGACAAGGAGGGCTTCCTCCGCCCTGTGATTCACGCCGACGCCTGCGTCCGCTGCGGACACTGTACGGCCATCTGTCCCATCCTGCACCGGCGGGAGCCGGGGCCCATGCCGGCGGTCTATGCCGCCTGGAACAAAGACGAGCCTGTCCGGCGGGATTCCACCTCCGGCGGCGTATTTTCCCTTCTGGCGGAGGACACCCTCTCCGGCGGAGGCGTGGTGTTCGGCGCCGCCTTCGACCCCAAGCTGCACCTGCGGCACACCGCCTGCTTCCGCTCGGAGGATCTGCGCCATTTCCGGGGGGCCAAGTATGTCCAAAGCGACTTGGGCGGCACGTTCCGGGAGATCCGGGAGCTGCTGAAAACCCGGCCGGTGCTGTTTTCCGGCACCCCCTGCCAGGTGGACGGGCTGTACCGCTTCCTGGGCTGCCGGCCGGAAAATCTCACCACCTGTGACTTGGTCTGCCACGGCGTACCCTCCCCCGGCGTCTGGGAGGACTTTGTCCGCGCCCAGGAGGAGAAGAAGAAAAAACAGCTTCAGACCGTCCGGTTCCGAAACAAGGTCACGGGCTGGAAGGACAGTCACTTTACCCTGCTGTACCGGGACGGCTCCGTGGACAGCGCGCCGCTTTTCCGCACGGAATTCGGCCGGGCCTTCGGAAGGTCGCTGTTTCTGCGCAGCAGCTGCTATCGCTGCCCCTACACCTCCATGTCCCGGCCGGGGGACTTTACCCTGGGGGATTTCTGGGGCCTGCGGCCGGACGAGCTGGCGGATCAGCAGGAGCAGGGCGTCTCGCTGCTGCTGGTAAACACCCCCCACGGCAGCTGCGTTTTCGACCGGCTGCCCATCGGCTGCAAGGTCTATACGCCGGAGCGGGCCGTGGCGGGGAATCCCCGTCTGGCGTCGCCCACCGCCTTCTGCCCCGACCGGGCGGCGTTTTTCGCCGCTTACGCGCTGGAGCCCTTCGGGGAGGTGCGGCGGAAATTTTTCCGGCTGCCGCCGCTGCCGGTGCGGGCCGCGTCCCGGCTCCTCTCGCCGGAGCTGAAGGAGAAGCTCCGCGGAAAGCTGAAATAAGAAAAAAAGGACGCGGCTTTCGGCCGCGTCCTTTTGATTGAGTTCCGCCGGACAGGCTCATTCGCCAAAGACCGGTTCCCCGTCCTTATAGGCCGCCAGCACCTGCAGCTCCCGCAGCTCCTCCGGCGGGACGGTCAGGGGATTTTGGGAGAGCACCGTCAGATCCGCGGCCCTGCCCGGGGTGATGACGCCCTTGCGGCGCTCCTCGCCGTATTGCCAGGCGGCGTTGACGGTGACGGCCCGGAGTGCCGCAAGAGGGGTGATCCGCTCCTCCGGCCCCAGGAGGACACCGCCTTTTGTCCGCCGGTTGACGGCACACCAGAGCGTCTCCACCATATCCGGCGGGATCACCGGGGCGTCCTGGTGAAAGGTGAAGCGGATGCCCCGGCGCAGCGCGGAGCCGGCGGGACTGATGGACGCCGCCCGCTCCGGGCCGAAGTTCCGGATGTGGACGTCGCCCCAGTGGAACACATGGGCGGCGAAAAACGAGGGGATGACGCCCAGCCGGCGCACCTCGTCCAGCTGATCCGTGCCCAGCAGCTGGGCGTGGATCAGCACCGGCCGCAGCTCCCGCAGGCCGGGGTACGCCTCCTCCGCCCGGGCCAGACACCGGAGGTACTGGGCGGCTGCGGCGTCGCCGTTGCAGTGGGCCAGCAGCTGCCAGCCGCCCCGGGCCGCGGTTTCCATGGCGGCCAGCACGGCGTCGTCGTCCAGAGTGCCGTAGCCGCAGCCGCCGCCTGCGGCGTAGGGCGTCCGCATCCAGGCGGTGCGGCTCTGGGGAGAGCCGTCCAAAAAAATCTTGAGCCCGCCCAGCCGGAAGTGCCGGTCATACCGTCCCACGCTGCGGGGAAAGAGGGCGGCGGCTTCTGAAAGGGCGCCGTCGGCGGCGTAGCCCACCAGATCCAGCTTCAAAAGGCCGGAGTCCACCAGTGCCCGGCAGAGGGGGAGCAGCTCCGGCACCATCATCCCCTCCTGCACCGTGGTGATGCCGTGGGAGGCATAGACGCCCTGGGCGTCGCGGTAGGCCCGGAGAAACGTGTTCAGATCCGGCAGCGGCACCTTTTTCTGGGCCTCAAAGAAGGCGTTTTCCTCCAGATAGCCGGTAAGCGCGCCGTCGCTGTCCCGGCCGATTTTCCCGCCGGGGGGATCGGGCGTGTCCGCCGTGATGCCCAGGGCCCTGAGAGCCGCCGAGTTGCACACGCCGGAATGGCCGGACTTGTGCTGGAGCATCAGCGGATGATCCGGCACACAGCTGTCCAGCAGAGCCAGCGACGGCTGCCGCCCTCCGGGCAGCAGATTGTGGTCGTAGCCGGCGGCCTGCACCCAGGTTCCCGGGGCGGTGCCGCCGGCGGCCAGAAAGGCCCGGATCCGCCGGGCAATCTCCTCCGGCGTGCCGGCGTCTGCCAGATCCGCCTGCATTTGCCGGGCGGCCACCTGGGAGAAGTGGCTGTGGGCGTCGATAAAGGCGGGGAGGAGCGCAGCTCCGTGCAGATTCACGATGCGGCAGTCCCCGGCCTGACACCAAAGGGATTCCCGGCTTCCCACATCCCGGATGACGCCGTCCTCCACCAGCACGGCCTCGGCGCCGGAGGCCTCCGGCGTGACGATTTCACCGTTGTAAAAAAGCTGCTTCATTGAAAAACCTCCGGCTTCTTTTTAAATCGCAGAATTTCATTTCCCAGAGGGACGGGGAGCTCCGCGGGGATGGGCTCCGTAGACCGCGGATCATCCCGGGCCTGCCGCCCCGCGGTTATTATTCCACGGCTTCGGATAAAATAGGGGAGCGGCGCAAAATTTCGGCTGAAATTTTTACCGGAATGTGACGGATGCAACAGGAAATTTTGGAAAAATCGTGCTATACTCAAGAAAACAAAACGGAAAGGAAAACCGATATGAAAAAATACAGATGCGTTCTGTGCGGTTATATTTATGACGAGGCGGCCGGGATCCCCGACGCCGGAATTGCCCCGGGTACCAAGTGGGAGAGCCTTCCGGACGACTGGGTGTGCCCGCTGTGCGGCGCCGGAAAGTCCGAATTTGAGGCGGAATAACGCAGAGGTCAGGGCGCGGAGAGCTTCCGCGCCCTGCTTTTTTTGCGTTCCGGCCGGCTGAGAGCAGAAGAAAGTCCCGCCCATTTGGGCGGGACTTTCGCATGATTCAGTCAGTCACGTAGGGCAGCAGAGCAATCTGACGGGCGCGCTTGATTGCCTCCGTCAGCTGACGCTGATGCATGGCGCAGGTGCCGGTGGTTCTGCGGGGCAGAATCTTGGAGCGCTCAGAGACAAAGCGGCGCAGCTTGGCGGCGTCCTTGTAGTCGATCTGTTCGCACTTCTCGGCGCAGAACTGGCAGACCTTACGGCGCTTGCCGCGGTTCATCGGGCGAGCAGGCCTGTTATCACGATCCATGGGCATGGATAGGTTCCTCCTTTTTGAAAAATGACGTTTTTCCGCGTATCAGAACGGCAGTTCGCCGTCCCCTTCCCCGACTTCGGCAAAGTCGGAATGATCCTCTGAAGGCGCCGCGCCGCGGGGTGCGGCCGGAGCGCTGGTTCCGTAAGAGGGAGCGTAGCCGGAATCTCCGGCGCTGTCCCGCTTGGAGTCACCGAAATAGACGTTGTCCGCGACAACTTCGGCGCTGCGGCGTTTTCCGCCGTCCCGGTCGGTCCAGTCCCGGAGCTGCAGCCGCCCCTCCACCACAGCCATGCGGCCCTTGGTGAAGTACTTGCTGACAAATTCCGCGGTCTGGCGCCAGGCGACAATGTCAATGAAATCCGTCTCCTTCTCGCCGCTTTGAGACTTGAAGTCCCGGTCAACGGCCAGGGAGAAGGACGTGACGGACGTGCCGCTCTGGGTCCGGCGCAGCTCGGGATCCTTGGTGAGGCGTCCCATCAAAACAATCCTGTTGAGCATAAAGCCAGCCTCCTTATTCGCCCTTGCAGACGATCAGAGAACGCATGATTCCGTCGGTAATGCCGAGCACACGATCCAGTTCCTTGGGGAAAGCCGGCTCGCTGGTGAAGCTCATCAGCACGTAGTAGCCGTCGTTTTTGAAGTTGATGGGATAGGCCAGCTTGCGCGCGCCCCATTCCTCAACCTCCACGTTGGAACCGTTCTGCTCAGCCAGGGTCTTGAATTTTTCGACGAGAGCGGCAGTGCCCTCCTCGCCCTGTGCGGGGTCGATAATGTAAACGACCTCATAATTGGCAGAAACCTTTGCCATATTTGCACCTCCTTTTGGACAAATGGCCCTCATTCGCGATGAGGGCAAGGATTTACCCGCAGACTGCGAGCCTTATTATTATACTTGCTTTCCCGAAAATGTCAAGAAATTTTTCAAAAACTGCCCCAGAGCGGGCAGTTTCCCCGGCTCAGCTACGGGAGACAAGACCGGAGGAACAGTTTACATAATAATACCCAATGTCAGTGGTGATCTGCCAGGCGGGAGAGAGGAGCACGGTGGACGCGGTGGCGCCCTGCAGCTGATAGCACAGCTGCACGTCCGTCACGGCGGAGACGACGGCGCCGCTCTCCCGCCGGGCGCTGAGAAAGCGGGTCAGCGCGGTGGCGGCGGTCATGGAGCCGCCGCCGGAGGCGGCGGAGAAGGTGCTGGGCAGGTGGATGCCGCTGACGGAAATCAGCGTGTAGTTTTCCAGAATAAACGTGACGGTGGCGTTGATCACCGGGCGGCCGCTGAAAAACTGCACCGCGGAGGCCGTGCCGCTGCCGCTGTCGTCCAGGGAGAAGGCAAGCTCCTCGTATCCGAAGGTCTTGCAGAATTTCCGGCAGAGGGTTTCCGCGCCGGTGCCGGCCAGGGTGCCGGAGGCATCGAAGCTGCCGCCGGAGCGGAAGGTGGCCCGGCCGCCGGAGCCGGAATAGGTGTAGATTCCGCCGCCCTCGTTGCGGATGTCCGTCACGTCCGAGAGGAGAAAGACGGCCGCGGCCTTGTCGGCGGCCAGATCCCGGGTCAGCGTGCCGCCGGCGGGGGGCAGCGTATCGGGCAGGCCGTCGGTGTTCAGCTCCACGCCGTCGTTCCGGAACAGGGCGGACAGCTCCGAGACGGTGCGGTTCCGGGCGGCCTGACCTGAAAAATGCCGGATGGACAGGGAGAAGATCAGAAAGGCGTTCACCAACGCCAGAATGACGATGATAATGTTTTTGAGGCGGGACCGTTCCACAGGCGAAGGCTCCTTTCAGCCGGGAATCCGGCGCTCAGTCCGCCAGCCATCCGGCGCTGACGCCGGAGCTGCCGCTGTCGGTGTAACAGATCTCCAGTTCGGCGCCCGCGTGCCGGTTCGCAATGGCCAGCGCCTGAGTCAGGGGGAGCAGAAGGGATTCGCCGCCGGTGGGCGAATACTGCCGCACCTGAAGGGAAAGGGACGAGACGACCGCACCGGTCAGCGTGATCCGGGCGGCGGGGGTTCCGTCGCTGCGGCGGATGGGGATGCCGTCCAGCTGGTAATCAAAAAGAAGCGTCCGGGCGTCCCCGTGCTGTTCCATGCCGCACAGGGCCAGGGTGGGGCCGCTGTCCCCGCCGCTCAGCAGACCCGTCAGCAGGCGATAGGAGCCCAGCGCCGCCTCCTCCGCCGTGAGCGTTTCTCCGGCGGCGGAGAGCTGTACCGCGTCATCCCCGCCGCTGTCGTAGAGCAGACGTCCGTCGGGGCGGAGCCGGAGCGTCCGGTCTCCGTCCCGAATGAGATCCGTTCCGTCGATTTCGGTGTAGCGGGACTTGGTGTGGGGATTGAAGCCCAGCGCCGTCAAAGACGCGGAGGAATCGGAAAACGCGCTGGCCGCCGAGAGAGCCGGCAGAGCCGGCTGGGCGCCGGTGAGGAGAAGGGAGTAGGGGGCCAGGTCTGCGCCGCCCTCCAGCTCAAAGGCAAAGGAGGCGCTGCCCAGCTGATAGCTTCCCGCCAGCTTGGAGAGGGCGGAGGACGTCACTCGGGTGGTGCAGCAGCTGTATGTCTCCCCATCCGTCAGGTAGAGCCGGGCCCCGTCCTCTCCCGCGGACAGCAGCAGCCGCCGGGCGGAGCCGGCGGCAGGCGCGTCGTCCGCACCCAGGAGGCTGCCCAGCAGGGACAGGGGGAGCGAGGTTCGGAAATCACAGTAGACGGAGGTCAGATTCAAAGCGGCGCGGAAGTCCTTTTCCGTACAGGCCGCGGGAGTGCCCGCGGAGCCCAGCGCCTCCCGGAGGAGGCTGCCCGGGGCGGCAAATTCCTGGTCGGTGGTGCACAGGCTGATGTTGCCGCTGCGGCCGTATTTTCCCGTCACCGCCAGAATGACCGGCGCCGGGAGCTCCGTGAGCCTAGTGGGTGCCGCGGCCGTTTCGCCGGCGATGATTCCCGGCGAGAGGAGATTGGAGAGGTAGCTGCTGCCCGCCTTGCTGGAAAGCGCGTAGGTCCAGATAAACAGCAGCGCGGCGGAGACGGACAGCAGGATAATGGCCAGATTCTGTATGAGATTCCGGCCGACGTGCCGGTGCTTGTCCATAGGTCTCCTCCTTTCTCTCCGACCGCTCAGCGGTCCGGGCGCTCGCCCTCCTGCGGCGGGACGATGGGCAGCGCGATGCGGATGGTGGTGCCCGGCCCCTGATGGGGAACCAGGCCGATGACGCCGAAGTGGCGCTCCACGATTTCCCGGGCGATGGAGAGGCCCAGCCCGGTGCCGCCCGACTCCCGGGAACGGGCCTTGTCCACCCGGTAGAAGCGGTCGAAAATCCGCTCCCGGTCTTTTTCCGGGATGCCGATTCCGTCGTCGGAGACCTCCATCCATACCTGCTCGCCGGCGGTTCCCGCCGTGACGAGAATGTGCCCGCCGTTCTGGGTGTATTTGATGGCGTTGCCGATGACGTTCATCATCACCTGCTCCAGCCGGGAGCGGTCCCCCGTAATCAGCGGCAGGTCGCCGTCCGGCCGGAAGCTCAGCGCCTGATCCCGGCGCTTCGCCGCCAGCGCGTTGGACCGGCAGACATTCTCAATGGCATCCCGGAAGTCGAACCGGCTGAGATTCAGCGCCGCGTTGCCGGTGTCCAGGCGGCTGAGGGTCAGCAGATCCTGGACGATGTGGGTCATGCGGTCCGTCTCGTTGATGATGATGTCCAGAAAGCCGTCGGCGGTATCCCGGGGGATGTCGCCGCCCGCGTCCCGGAGGGTTTCCGCGTAGCTGCGGACATTGGTCAGCGGCGTGCGCAGCTCGTGGGACACATTGGCTACAAATTCCTTGCGCCGCTCCTCGTTGCGGTGCTGCTCCGTAATGTCGTGGAGGACGATGAGCACGCCGCCGCGCTCCTGGTCGGAGAAAGGCGCCAGGTACAGCTCCAGCGTCCGGCCCTCCACCACCATGTCGCCCTCCGCGTAGTTGGGGCGCTGCAGCGCCAGCATCTGGGAGAAGGGGTACAGAGAGGAAAAGAGCTCGTCGTAGGTGCAGGAGGAATCCAGTTCCCGGCGGAGCATTTCCCGGGCGGCGGGATTGGAGTGAATCAGCAGCCCGTCGTGGTCGAAGGCCACCACGCCGTCGGTCATGTGGAGAAAGAGCGTGTCCAGCTTGTTGCGTTCGTTTTCCACGGCCTGCAGCGTCTCCTGCAGCACACCGGCCATCTCGTTGAACGTGCCGGTGAGCACGCCGATCTCATCCGTGGACTCCACCGGCAGCTTGCTGCCAAATTCTCCGGAGGCCACCCGCTCCGCTCCGGCGGTGAGCTTTTCAATGGGGATCACCATGGCCTTGGAGAGCAGGAAGCTCAGCAGCAGGGAAATAAGCAGTCCCACCACCAGGGCCTGGATAATAATCAGAAACAGGCGGGAATTGAGGTTTGAAACGGTGTCCTTGTTGTCCAGAATATAGACGATGCAGGCGATGGAGCCGCTGTCCCCGGCGGTGAGGGGAATGGCGGCGTCCATATAATCCGCCGTGACGTCGCTGTCCTCTCCGGTTTTTCCCAGCTCGGCGGCCAGGAGATTGGGCGTGGATTCCAGCTTGCCGCCGCCCTCGTCGTCGGAGCCGCAGAGATAGCCGCCGTCGGCGTCCAGAATATAGTAGTTCCGGGTGCGGTAGTCGATGCCCAGAGAGCCGGCGTTGGCATCCATCATCTCCCGGACGCGCTCCATCCCGTCGGACTGAGCCGCGGCCTGCCGCAGGGAGGAGAAGAAGCTGGCGCTGCTGAACACATCGTCGATCTGCTCATAAAAGGAGTTGACGTAGAAGTTGGAGACGCTGGTGGCCAGGAATGCGCCCATCACGGCCATCAGGGACGTCACCAGCAGCAGGAGAATCATGGTGAGCTTCATGTGCAGACTGCGGAACAAGGGGATCACCTCTCAATGCAAGTGGAGTGAATACCGGATCAGGGCCGGGTGACGCTGAAGAGATAACCGGCGCCCCGCCGGGTGAGAATGTAGACTGGGTTGGCGGGATCCTCCTCGATTTTTTCCCGCAGCCGCCGGACGGCCACGTCCACCGTGCGGGCGTCGTCGCCCACGTAGCCGTAGTTCCAGACCTGCTCCATCAGGTCGATCCGGGAGTAGACCTTGTTGGGATGGCTGGCCAGAAAGACCAGCAGCTCGTATTCCCGCTGGGTCAGGTCGATGGCCGTTCCGCCCCGGAACACCTGATGGCTGTCCGTATTGATGGAGAGGTCGCCGGATACCGGCATGGCCGCGGCCGCGGCGGAGGGCAGAGCGGGCGCCGCGATGGCGGTGCGGCGGATGTTGGCCCCCACCCGGGCGATGAGCTCCCGCATGGAGAAGGGCTTGGTGATGTAGTCGTCCGCGCCGATCTCCAGTCCCAGCACCTTGTCGGCCTCCTCCTCCCGGGCGGTGAGAATAATCACCGGCACATTGTCGTTTCGCTCCCGGAGCGCCCGGCAGACGTCGAAGCCGTTTTTCTTGGGCAGCATCACGTCCAGCAAAATAAGATCGGGGCGGTCCGCGATGGCCCGGGCGAGGCCGTCCTCCCCGTCGTAGGCCTCGATGGTGTCGTAGCCGGCCCGCTGGAGATTAAAGCGCAGAATATCCACAATGTTCTTCTCATCCTCGACGATCAGAACGTTTCTTTTTGATTCCATCGGAATCCTCCTTCGGTATGAGATCTGGGGTCACGCTTCAGAGATTCAGCAGGAGCTTCGCCTTCAGGACGGCGGCAATGGTTTTGGCGTCCTCGATTTCACCGCTCATAATCCGGTGCACCATTTCCTCAAAGGGAATCCGCTCCTGGATCAGGAACTCATCCTCGTCCGGCCGGCACTCCTGAAATTGGAGGCCCTTGGCGAGAAAGAGATAGAGCACCTCGCCGTAGCAGCCGGGAGCCGGAATGATCCGGCCCATGGGCAGAAATTCGTCAGGGACGGCGCCGGTTTCCTCCCGCAGCTCCCGCAGGGCGCCGCTGACCGGATCCTCGCCGGATTCCAGCTTTCCCGCCGGAATTTCCAGAAGGGGTCTGGCAAAGACATAGCGGTACTGCGTCACCGTCAGAACATTGTTCCGGTCGTCCAGTGCGAGGATTGCGGCGCCGGGGACGTGCTCCACAACCTCACGCTGCGCCTGGCGACCGTTGGGCAGAATGGCCTGATCCACGTGTACGCTGAGAAAGCGGCCCTGAAATTTTTCCTCCCGGGACAGTGTCCGCTCAGTCAGGTCCTTGGCTTCGTCCATGAAAAACACCTCGCCTATCTCATCCAAATTCACGTGCTCCTGCGCCGCCCGGCACGAATCGGCGGGCAGGGCGGGCAATTTATGGCATCATCACCGTACTGCGGTGATTATACCATATACGCCCCAAAATGCCAACGCTTGTTTTCCTTGCGGAGCGGGAAAAAGCATGCTACAATAGCCGGGAAGCGGCGATGATGTGCGCACAGTGCCGCGCCGCCCGGAGAACCGGACGCGGGGCGGCTTTCAAATGACGGAGCGGAAAAGAGGCGGCGGATACGGAGAGCGCGGGAATCAAAATCGCGGCGAAAAACCGCAAGGCGTACCACGACTATTTCGTGGAGGAAAAATTTGAGGCGGGAATCGAGCTGTTCGGCACCGAGGTCAAGTCCGTCCGGGCCGGAACGCTGAATCTGAAGGACGCCTGGTGCGCCGTCAGGGGAGGAGAGCTGTTCATCAATCAGATGCACATCTCCCCCTATGAAAAGGGCAATATTTTCAACCGCGACCCCCTTCGGGTGCGGCGGCTGCTGATGCACTCCCGGGAGATCCGGCGGCTGCAGGCCCTCATTCAGCAGCAGGGCTATGCGCTGATCCCCCTGAGCGTCTATTTCAAGAACGCCCGGGTCAAGGTGGAAGTGGGCCTGTGCAAGGGCAAGAAGAATTATGACAAACGGGATACCGCCGCCAGGCGGGATGCCGAGCGGGAGATAGACCGCGCGCTGAAGGAGCGGCGGTAAGGAATTTTCATAAAAAGGAAGGATGATTTCCATGTCTGAGACAAAGAATCCCATTGTGACCATTGAAATGGAAAACGGAGCTGTGATGAAGGGCGAGCTGTATCCCGACAAAGCCCCCAACACCGTCAGCAATTTTATTGCCCTGGCCAACGGCAAGTTTTACGACGGACTGATTTTCCACCGCTGTATTCCCGGTTTTATGATTCAGGGCGGCTGCCCCCTGGGCACCGGCACCGGCGGCCCGGGCTACTCCATCCGGGGCGAGTTCGCCTCCAACGGCTTTGCTAAAAACGATCTGCGCCACACTCTGGGCGTGCTCTCCATGGCCCGGGCCATGCACCCGGATTCCGCGGGCAGTCAGTTCTTCATCATGGTGGACGATGCGCCCCATCTGGACGGGGACTACGCCGCCTTCGGCAAGGTGACGGAGGGCGCGGACGAGGCTGTGAAAATCTCCCAGGTCTCCACGGACTCCCGGGATAAGCCCAAGGCGCCGGTGGTGATCCGCTCCATCCGGGTGGATACCCAGGGCGTGGAGTATCCCGCGCCGGAAAAGCGGGCGGAGCGATGAAAACCGCCGTCGTCACCGGGGCTTCCTCCGGTCTCGGCACGGAATTTGTACGGCAGATCCCGGAAATTTTTCCGGAAGTTGAGTGCCTCTGGCTTATTGCCCGGCGGAGGGAGAAGCTGGAACAGCTGGCGGCGGAGGTGCCGGAGGGACTGAGCACCCTCTGCCTGACGCTGGATCTGTGCGACCCCATGAGCTTTGCCGCCCTTCAGGAGCGGCTGAGCGCGGAGAAACCGGAGCTTTCGCTGCTGGTCAACTGTGCCGGCTGCGGGTACCTGGGGAGAGTGGGGGAGATGGCCCTGAGCGACCAGTGCCGCATGATCGATCTGAACGTGCGGGCGCTCAGCGCGGTTACCGCCATGGCGCTGCCCTATCTGCCCCGGGGCGGCCGGGTTCTCAACGTGTCCTCCATCGCCGCGTTCTGCTCCAATCCCCGCATGACGGTTTATTCCGCCAGCAAGGCGTACGTCTCGTCGTTCACGCTGGGCCTTGGGGAGGAACTGAAGGCCCGGGGCGCCGCGGCTACCGCCGTGTGTCCCGGCCCCATGCGCACGGAATTTCTGGACGCCGGCGGCATCACCGGAAACTCCAGGACTTTTGAGCTGCTGCCGTACTGCGACCAGGTGCGGGTGGCCGGCGGGGCGCTGCGTGCGGCCCGGGCCGGACGGGGAGTCTATACGCCCCGGGCGTTCTATAAGTTTTACCGCGCGGCGGCCAAACTGGTGCCCCAGCAGCTGATGGTCAAGCTGACAGGGACGTAATCGTCACAGAACTGTAACACAATCCGACGCCGGGACGTGTTATAATGAGGATCACTGAGCAGCCGCCCCATTGGGGCGACCGGTTGATCCCCATATGGGGGTGTACCGGTTTCGACGGGGGTATAGAGGCAGGATTAGCGGGCGGCGGCGCCTGACCGCCATAAAACGGGCAATTTATAAATTAAATAACAACAACACTGTTGCTGTTGCTGCCTAACTAAGGCAGCCGTCCGACCCGGAAGGACCGCGAGCCGGGAAGGGCGTCGTTTAGCGGTAAATGTGCGTACGGTAAGCTTTGCCCGTGCCACACATCATGAAGCTCACCTGAGATGCCGGCGTGTCGGCTTGCCTGCATCAAGGGGAACGGGGAGGTTCGGCCTCCCGCAATAACCGTCTGCGCCCGGAGAAGATCCTGTTGAAGTGCTTTCGGACGGGGGTTCAACTCCCCCCACCTCCACCAAAAACTCCCCTGAAACCCTTGCGGTTTCAGGGGAGTTTTTATTTTTTGCGAACCCGCAAAGAAGCCCGCCTTTGCGTCTGAGTGCGCCCAGCCTGCTGCGCCATTCGGCCAAAGAAGCACATTGACAATCCGGCCAAACGGTTTATAATAAACATCAAGTTATTTTGATGTGAGGCGATGGGAGTGGAGACGGTTCATCAGAAAAACGCCCGGGTTTTTAAAGCGCTGTGCGACCCCAGGCGTCTTGCCATTCTGGAGCTTCTCCGCACCGGTGAGAAGTGTGCCTGCGTGCTGACCGGTCAGCTGGGCATGGGGCAGTCTGCTGTCTCCTACCACATGAAAATCCTGTGTGAATCGGGGATCGTTGTCGGCAGGCAGGAGGGAAAGTGGACGCACTATTCTCTCAGCGCGGCGGGCAGCGCGGCTGCGGCGGCCCTGCTGCGGCATCTGACGACGCCCGCCCCGGCGCAAAAGGACGGGCGCGGCTGCGGCGGGGAACCATGCCTTTCGGGGGGCGGCGCCCGGACGGACGGCCCGCTCAATCACGTTTATGGAGGGAATCAGATCATGGCGGATCGGACACAGCTTTTTGTATTCACGGGGTTTCTGGGTTCCGGAAAGACGACCGTCCTGCTGCGGCTGCTGGAGAGCCTGAGGGACAAGCGGGTGGGAGTTATTCAAAATGAGTTCGGCAAGCTGAGCATTGACGGCGACATTCTGCGCAGCGGCGATATTCAGATGGTGGAGATCAACCGGGGATCTATTTTCTGCTCCTGCCTGCGGCTTTCCTTCGTCCGGGCACTGACGGAGATGGCAGCCCAGAAATTCGACTACCTCTTTGTGGAGAGCTCCGGCCTGGGTGATCCCTCCAATGTGGAGGAAATTCTGAAAGCCTCCGCCGCCCTGTGCGGAGACGCGTATGAGTTCAAGGGTGCGATCTGCCTGGTGGACGCCGTCAATTTCTTCGATCAGCTGGGTGATCTGGAGACCGTGTACCGGCAGCTGAAGCATTGCCATCTGGCCGTTTTGACCAAGGTGGATCTGGTGGATGAGGCCCGGATCCGGCAGCTGGAGGAGAAGATCCGGGAGATTAACCCGGTATGCGAAATCAGAACCAGCGCCAACGGGGACCTGGATCTCTCCTTCCTGCGGGAGGACCTGATGCGGTACCGCTGGGCCGAGGGAGAGGAGACGACCAACTCCCAGGAGACCAAGCCCAAAACCCTCTTTATGAATTTTGAGGGCGAAGTGGAACTGGCGCAGCTGGAGCGTTTCCTGCATCGCCTCCAGGACGATCTCTACCGCGCCAAGGGCTTTTTCCGCCTTTCCGGCAGGGGCTGGAGCCAGATCGATCTGGTGGGCCGCAGAATTGACGTAAAGCCCTGCCCGGAAAAGGAGCTCTCCGAGCTGGTGTTCATCTCCAGAATCGGGCCCGGCATCATCAAAAAAATCCTCCCGGCCTGGGAGGAGGAAGTGGGCTTGCCCATGAGGCTCAAAAATTAAGGAGGCGTTGCGGTGATTATCAAGGTACTGGGCGAGGGCTGCGACAAATGCCGGCAGCTGTATGAAAACACGCAGGCTGCTGTGGCGCAGCTGGGGCTTGACGCGCAGGTCGAAAAGGTGGAGGACCTGATGGAAATCGTCAAGCTGGGCGTCATGACCGCGCCGTCCCTGCTGGTGGACGGGAAGCTTGTGGTCAGCGGGCATGCGGCGTCAACCAAATCCATCGTAAAGCTCCTGGGAGAGTAAAATTCCAAGCAGAAAGCTTAACCCGTGCGGAGCGCAGGCACTTCATCCTTGAGTGCCTGCGCCCGTTCTATTTTCCGGTGCTCCCGCCTCCTCAGCCAGCGGGAGCTCCCCGAAAATCCGCGCTTCCAGCGTTTCGTAGTCCCCCGGCCGGTCGATGCGGCGCATTTTCCCCGCGTACCGCTCTCCGCCTGCGAAGCGGCGGATGAGATATGCCCACTGCTCCTTCATCCGCTGAGCGGCGGGGCCCGCCGAGCCGTAGGATTCGCAGTAGGCCCGGTAGAGCGTCTGCGTGTAGGTTTGCAGCTCCCGCCGCCCGGCGGCGCCGCCGCCCCGCAGCTTTCGAAAAAGCGCCGGATCCGCCGCAAGGCCCCGGCCCGCCATGGCGGCCGGAAGCGTGGGGAACCGCGCCTCCAGCGCCGTAAAATCCTCCGGCCGGGCCAGGTCACCGTTGTAGCACAGCGGCAGGCGGCAGCACCGGTAGGCGGCCGCGAACGCCTCCGGCCGCACGGGGTCCCCGTAGCCGTCCCGCTGGAGCCGAGGGTGAATGATCAGCTCAGAGACGTCATAGCTTTCGTACAGCTCCAGCAGGCGGGGAAATTCCTCCGGATCCCGGATACCCAGCCGGGTTTTGACGGAGATCCGCACCGGCGGAGCGGCGGAGAACACCGTTTCAAAAAACCGCTCCAGCTCCTCCGGCCGGGCCAGAAACCCGGCGCCCTTGCCCTTGGCACTGACGGTGCCGGAGGGACAGCCCAGATTCAGATTGACTTCCTCGTAGCCCATGGCGGCCAGAGCTTCCGCCGCCCAGAGAAAGTCCGCCGGGTTCCGGGCCATGATCTGCGGAACCACGGGAAGTCCCGCGTTGTGCTCCGGCTGGAGCTCCCGCAGCTCCCGGGGCGTAAAGAGGTGTTCCTTGGTGGGGGAGAAAAACGGCGTAAAATACCGGTCCGCGCCGCCGAACAGGCGGCTGTGGACGGTTCGGTACACCCAGGTGGTGATCCCCTGCAGCGGGGCAGAGTATAGAAGCATGTCCCTTCCTCCGTCTCTTTCCCGCGGGCTCCGGCCCGCGGCGGTGTGATCCTTCTTAAGACTATACTCCCGGAACGGCCTGGGCACAAGCCGCATCCGCCCCCGGGAAGGGTTTTCCGGCGGATTTTTTCGGGGCGATTCCAAAGTCCTGAAAAATCGACAAAATGATTGTAAAGTTGGAAACTTCGCCTTACAATTAGCGTAGCGGCGGAAATGCGTACGCCGGACGTCTGACGGATGAAAAATTTGAAAAAAAGCCGGCAATGCCCGGCACTGAGGGGGATTCGGTCATGGCAGACCAGTCACAGCACGCCAGCAGAGAGAGCAGCTCCGGAGAAACGTCGTACCGCATCCTGGTGGCGGATGACGCGCCGGTTTCCCGCGCAATTTTGGACAGGCTCCTGTCTCCCGACTATACCGTATTGCAGGCCGCCGATGGGGAGCAGGCGCTGAAAATTCTGCGGGGCGGCGGTGTGAACATGGTGCTGTCCGATATTCTGATGCCGAAGATGTCGGGACTGGAGCTGCTGCGGGCTATGCGGGCGGATGAGACGCTGGCCTCTGTTCCCGTTATCATGATTACCGCGGACGGAAATGCGGAAAATGAGATTGAGGCGCTGCGGCTGGGCGCGGTGGATGTGGTGCGCAAGCCGTTTGCAGCGCATATCCTGAGGGTCCGGGTGCGGAACCTGCTGGCCCTCCAGGCAGCCGCCCGCGCTGCGGAGCAGAGCAGGCGGGACCGGCTGCAGATGAAGCTCCAGGCAGAAGAACTGCGCACCATGGAACGCGACGAACTGACGGGGGTTTTAAACCGTCAGGCATTTTACAGGCATGTGCGGGCATATCTGGACGCCCATCCCGGGCAGCAGCTGGAGATGATCCGCTTTGACCTGGACAATTTTTCCACCGTAAACGACTTGATGGGCGTCAAAGCCGGAGACCGGCTGCTGGCCAAAATCGGGCATGAGATCCTGAGCTACGGCGATTTTACCACCGAGACGCCGGTGGCGGGGCACATTGAAGCAGACCACTTCGCGGCGCTGCACAATCCCGCAAAGCAGCCGGCGGAGGAGCTTTTCAGCCGTGTGCAGGGCTGGCTGGCCAAAAACGCGGCGGACTCCTGTCCCAACTGCCGCTTCGGCGTCTATCCCATTACGGATCCCACGCTGGATCCCGCGGTGATGTGCGACCGGGCACTGCTGGCGCTGCGCTCCACCAAGGGAAATTTCACCCAGCGCTTTGCGCGCTATGACGACTCTCTGCGTCAAAAACTGCTGGAGGAGCAGCAACTGACCGATGAGATGCTGCCCGCGCTGCTGAGCGGCCAATTTGTCATCTACTATCAGCCCCAGGTGAACTACTCCAGCGGCGAGCTTATCGGCGCGGAGGCGCTGATCCGGTGGAATCACCCGAAGAAGGGCATGCTGCCGCCGTCGGTTTTTCTGCCCCTTTTTGAGCGCAACGGACTTGTGACCCAGCTGGACAACTTTGTATGGGAGAGCGTCTGCCGTCAGCTGACGCTCTGGAGAAACCGGTTCGGCGGGCGGGTGGCGCCTGTCTCCGTCAACATCTCCCGGGTGGATACCTACGACGAGGATCTGTGCGCCCGGCTGACCGAGCTGGTGCGGAAATACGGACTTCCCCAGGAGCTTTTGCGCCTGGAGATCACCGAGAGCGCCTATGTGGGCGACGCCAAACGGCTGGGCGGCATTGTCAAGCAGCTCTCCCAGGCGGGCTTCACCGTGGAGATGGACGATTTCGGCAGCGCGTATTCCTCACTGAATATGCTCAAGGACATTCCGGTGGATATTCTCAAGCTGGACATGAAGTTCCTCTCCGACACGGAAAATTCCATCCGCAGCGGGAACATCCTCAGCTCGGTGGTGCGCATGGCCCGCTGGCTTCAGCTGCCGGTCATTGCCGAGGGCGTGGAGACCAAGCAGCAGGCGGATTACCTTTGCAGCATCGGCTGTCTCTACATGCAGGGCTATTATTTTTCAAAGCCTATTTCCCCGGAGGAGTACGAGAATTTCCTGCAGTGCCGCGCCCTGGGCAAAACCGACAAATACTGCCATACGGACATCAGCACGGCGGAGCGCTTCTGGGACGCCTCCACGCAGACGGCGCTGATCTTCAACAGCTATGTGGGCGGCGCGGTGATCCTGCAGCGCACCGGGGATGAACTGGAGATGCTGCGTGCCAACGACGAGTTCTTTAAAACCCTGCATACCACCCGGGAAGACTATCTGCCGGCCATGCTGCATGTCTGGCGGCGCTTTTCGCCGGACGGCCGAAAGACCTATAACGCCATGCTGGACAAGGCCGCCCGGGGTGAGGAGGCCAGATGCGATCTGCGCAGCCTTCCGGTGTCCGACGGACACCGGGACTGGACGCGCAACCGGGCAAAGCTCCTGGCGAAAAACGGAGCCAGTGAGATTTTTTACGTATTGGTGGAGAATATTACGGCGGAAAAAGCCGCGCAGGAGGAGCTGTCCCGGCAGAAGAGTCTGCTGAGCCGGCTTTACAACGGCGTACCCTGCGGGATTGTGGATTATCTGGCGGAGGACGGAAAGCTGCGGATCGCCAACTTCAACGACACGGCGTGGAAGATGAGCGGCTTCCGGAACCGGCAGGAATTTGAGCGGAACTACGGAAAGTCCCGGGGCTGCTCCATGGTACACCCCGACGATCTTCCCATGCTGCTGAAAAAGGTGCGGGAGGCCGCAGAAACCGGGGCCTATACCATACTGGAGTGCCGCATGGCCCGTGCCGGCGGAACCTATTTTCCCACAGAGATCCGTCTGCACTATCGGACCGACCCCGCCGGCGGCGACACGCTGCAGGGCGTCTTTATGGACATCAGCGACCGCCGGGAGCAGGAGGTGCAGAAGTACGGCAAACTGCTGCTGACTATTTTCGACGAGGTCTTTCTGCTGGACTATCAGGCCGACCGCTGCCGGATTTTGAAGGGCGTTGAGCCTTACGCCAGCAGCGGTGAGACGGTGGATGGCCTGGACGAAATGAACCGCAGCTGGATCACGCGGTATGTCCAGGAGGAGGATCGGGAGAAAACGGCGGAATTTCTGACGGCGGATTCCCTGCGCCGGGCCTGCGCGTGCCAGACCATCCCCTGGGTGGATTACCGGATTATTCTGCCGGACGGGAAGATGAGGCAGATCCGTTCCTCCGCGGTTTCCGTGGATGAGCACCGGTTCCTCCTCTGCTGCCGGGACGTCACAGAGGAAAAGCAGGCCGCCAGGCAGGCCGAGGAGATCGCCGTGCTGCAGGCCACCCTGGAGGAGCAGGAGCGCTACCGGATTATTGTGGAGCAGACCGGCGCGTCCGTGGTGGAGTGGAATCATAAAACCGGTGAGTTTTTCCACTCAGGCGGCTATGAAAACTATGCCATCAGCCGCTGCGATCCCCGGACAATCCTCCGGAACGAGGGGCAGACAACGATGGTGCATCCGGACGACGCAGACACCCTGAACCGCTTTTTCCGGGAGAGCAGATCCGGAAAGGGCGGCGCCCAGGCTACGCTGCGCCTGCGCATGACCGACGGCAGCTACCGCTGGACGCGGATCCACGGCAATTCCCTCCGCACCGCCGACGGAAAACCCAGCCGCACCATCGGCACCCTGGCGGATTTGGACGACGAGATGCGCGCCAAGGAAAAGCTGCAGGAAACCAGCGCCCAACTGGAAAACATCATTTCCAACATCCCCTCCGGCATCGGCATTTACCGGCTGGATTCGCCCCGACGGATTATTCCGCTGTACATCAGCGACCACGCCTGTCAGATCTTCGGCTTTACCCGGGAGGAATGTGACCGGCGCATCGCGGCCGGGAGTCCCATGGAATTTCTGGCGGACGTGCAGCCGCTGTCGAAGGAGCGGCTGGCCGCCATGAAACTGGGCAGGCCCCTGCATCTGTCCCGCGTCCGCGCCCGGCGGGCCGACGGCTCCCGGTTCTGGCTCCGGCTGACCGCCTCGCTGGTCACCGACAGCCGCGGCGCCACCCTCTGCTACGCCACCATGCTCGACGTGAGCAATCTGGTGGAGGCGGAGCAGTCGGCCGATTCCCTGAAGGAGCTTTACCGGCTGCTGATGGAATCCACGGAGACCATCACCTTCGACTATTCCGCAGGGAAGGACTTGCTGCGGCTTTCGTTTATGAATCAGAAAAACATCCGGACGGAGCGGCAGTACCCGGATTATGTGCACTTTGCGGAGAGCGGCCGCAGCCGGGTGGATCCGTCCAGCAGGCCCGCGCTGCTGCGGGCGCTGCACGCCGCGCTGGAGCGGGAAGTGCACGGCGAGCTGGACCTCCGGGCCCTGGGGCCCGACGGCAGGCGTCACTGGTACCACACCAAGTTTTTGAGCCTGGCCCAGGACGGCGCCGTGTACCGCATTATCGGGCGGGTCGATAATTTCGACGGAGTGGTGCTGGCCCAGGAGGCCAAGCTGGAGGAGGCCCAGATCGACCGCGTCACCGGCCTGCGGAACAAGGATTCCGGCCGTGCCGCCGTGGAAAAGCTGATGGCGCGGCGCCCCAGGGCGCAGAGGGACGCCATGATTTTCCTGGACATCGATAATTTCAAGGGCATCAACGATACCTTCGGCCATTTGGACGCGGACCGCATCCTCACGAAGCTCGGCGCGATTCTAAAGGGAAATTTCCGCGCTACCGATGTGGCGGCGCGATTCGGCGGGGATGAATTTTTGGTCTACATGGTCGCGCCGGAGAGCCTGCAGGTGGTGCTGGACAAGGCCGCCCGGGTGCTGGAGGCGGTTCGCACCATACCGGCGGGCGGCGCGAAATTCCTGGAGTGCAGCATCGGCGTCGCGGAGGTGTCCGGTGCGCTGCGGAAGTTTGAAACCGCGTTCCACCACGCGGACGAGGCGATGTATCAATCCAAGCGGAGCGGAAAACACCGCTGCTCAGTGTATCACCGGGGGAAATGCGGCGGGACGGAGAAGAAATAAACGCGTTCCGGCTCCGGCAGGCGGATAAGAGCAAAAGAGGAGGGCGGCACGTTTGTGCCGTCCTCCTGAATTCTGTAAAGGCCCCGAAAGCGGCTGCCCCGTTCTCAGCGCAGGGCGTCCAGCGCGGAGAGGGGAACCTCGCCGCAGCCGCGCTGCTCCAGCAGCTCCCAAACCTCCGCCAGAGAGGGCAGCGAGGGGATCGCCCCCATGCGGGAGACCGTGATGGCGGCGGTGTGGCTGGCGAAGCACAGCGCCTGGGCCTGGGTCATTCCGACGCACAGCCCCACGCACAGCGCCGCGGTAAAGGAGTCGCCGGCGGCGGTGGGATCCGCCACCCGGGGCATCTGCACGGCGGGAATCTGCCGGACGGAGTCCGGCTCCGCAACGGCGCAGCCCTGGGCCCCCAGCGTGATGATGACGCTGCCCCGGGCTCCTTTGGCCCGCAGAACGGCGGCGGCGGCCGCCAGATCCTCCCGGCTGAAGCCGTCGGGGCCGGCGGCCAGGGGGCAGCCGGTTTCCGCGGCGGCCTCCTGCTCGTTGGGCGTCAGATAGTCGGCGCAGTCCAGAAGCTCTCCGTCCAGCTCTCCCGCGGGGGCGGGGTTGAGCATCACAGGCACACCCGCGGCCTTCGCCCAGAGGGCGATCTGACGGTTGACCTCCGTCGGGATTTCCATCTGCAGCATGACCATGTCGTACCGGCGGATCTCCGTCTGAAGCCAGGCAATGTCCGCCGGTTTTAAGGATCGGTTGGCGCCGGGGATCACGGTGATCCGGTTTTGAGCGCTGTTTTCCGTCACCTCCAGCAGCACGTGGCCCACGCCGGAGGACGTCTGGGGATCCACCAGGACGTGCTCCACATTGACCCGGGCGTCCCTGGCGGTATCCAGCATCCGCTGGCCGAACAGGTCGCCGCCTACGCAGCCGACCATGGTGACGTCGGCGCCCAGCCGGGCGCACTGTACGGCCTGGTTGATCCCTTTGCCGCCTGGAGCCATATGAAAAGCCCTGCCGATTACGGTCTGACCGGCTCCGGGTGCCCGGGAGGCGGTGGCAATCAGATCCATTACAAAACTGCCGGCGACGAGAATCGTTGGCTTTTTTACCATGAGGGGGGTCCTCCTTTTTCCGATCCGGAATCTCCAAAAATGGCTGCGCATCCGCAGTGAATAAAATTATATGAAATTCTCCCGGAAAACACAAGGGGGATGTATGCGTAAAATGTCACAAAGAAAACGATTAACATCCCCAAAAACCCGTAAAAATTCCCCGCCTGAAGCCAGGCGGGGAAAAATGCCGCGCTTATTTCCGGCGGTCGGACTGGACGCTGTCCTTCAGCAGGACGTCGTGGGCCCCGCCCTCCACAATGGAGACGGAGGACACCAGCGTCAGCTTGGCTTTCCGGCGCAGCTCCGGCAGGGTCAGCGCGCCGCAGTTGCACATGGTGGAGCGGAGCTTGGACAGGGTGGTGGACATCCCGTCGGAGAGGGAGCCGGCGTAGGGGACGTAGGAGTCCACGCCCTCTTCAAAGCTGAGCTTTTTATCCCCGCCCAGGTCGTAGCGCTGCCAGTTCCGGGCCCGGGCGCTGCCCTCGCCCCAGTATTCCTTCATATAGCTGCCGGAGATGAGTACCTTGGCGGAGGGGCTTTCGTCAAAGCGGGAGAAATACCGCCCCAGCATGCAGAAGTCCGCGCCCATGGCCAGCGCCAGGGCAATGTGGTAGTCCTGCACAATGCCGCCGTCGGCGCAAAGAGGCACATAGACGCCGGTCTCCTCATAGTACTTGTCCCGCTCCCGGGCCACATCGATGACGGCGGTGGCCTGTCCGCGGCCGATGCCCTTCGTCTCCCGGGTAATGCAGATGGAGCCGCCGCCGATGCCGATTTTCACGAAATCGGCGCCGGCGTCCGCCAGGAAACGGAAGCCCTCGCCGTCCACCACGTTGCCGGCGCCCACCTTCACCGTGTCGCCGTAGCGGGAG